>JAZKIN010000036.1:0-17690 GCA_040384885.1 Pseudomonadota bacterium
CCCATGCTGGGCGCACTTCTATGGGTCCCCGCCTTCGCGAGGACGATGTTGGTTTAGGTTTTTTAAAGGTGTGAGCTTCGCGATTTCTGGCACGTCTTTCACTGGCTTCGCGTATGAATAAGGTGATGATGACGCGCCGCTACGGCATCAACGCGACGAGCACCTGCGCCTTGAGCGCTTTGATGAGCGCGCTTTCGTCGGGCGGCACGCCCTCGGGCGCGGCGTGGATGCGGTCCGCGTAGAACAGGCCCAGCTGCACTTTGCCCAGCACCAGCGGCAGCACGATGAAGCTGCGCGCGTCCGGCAGCAGCGCGCGGTGCCAGTCGGGCAGCAGGTCGGCGATCTTGGGCGTGAGCGCGTCCGAAATCATCAGGTCCGCGTCGTTTTGCATTGCCAGGTGGAACAGGTCGCGCGAGGGCGTGATCGGGAACGCGAAACCGGCCTTGCGCCGCGCATGGTCGTCGCCGAGCGCCACGCGCGCGCGGAACTGCTCGTTGCGCACGTCCTTCAGGCACACCGTCGCGAAGCGGAACCCCATGCTGCGGTACAGCGTCTCGAGCGTGGCCAAAATCAGTTCGTTGACCTTGGCCTGCCCCGACGCGCGCATCTGCGTCACCTCCTGCACCCCCGCCAGCAACAGCGCGCGCGCGTTCAGCGGCTTGCCGCTCGGATGGCACGCCTCGGCCGCGCCGCCGCCCGCGTCCATGGTCGCCAGCATCAGCTCGCTGGGCAGGTCGAAGCCTCCCGCCTCCTCCGCCTCTGCCTCGAGCCGCCCGACGCCGCCCGCCTCCTCCGCCTCTTCCTTGGACAGCGGCTGCATGCCCATACTCTGCAACAGGTTCGCCATCTCCCCGCCGACCTTGGCGAACACTTGCCCGAGCTGCTCGGCGTCGATCCCGAGCGCTTTGCCGTAGCGGGCCAGCAGCGCCTCGGCCTCGGCGCAGGGCCCCGGCGCGCTGCTGCGCGCCATCGCGCGTGCCGCGTCGGCGGCGAACAGTACGCTCTGGCGCATCCATTCGGCGCGCCCCTGCAGCGCCTTCTGACCGGGCTGCGGCGGCGCCAGCGCGCGCACGATGACCTCGGGGATCTGCCACTCGGTCAGCACCGCCTCGGCCAGCGCCTCGTAGCTGCAGCCGAGGATCGTCTGCGAGGCCTGGGCCAGGCTGTGCTGGCCGCCGGCGGCGAGCGCCGCGATCTCGCGGTAGCGCTCGTGCTCGTGCGTCGCCAACAGCAGCGGCCCGAGGTTGGCGAACAGCGCCGCGATGGCCGCCTCCTCGGCGCCGCGCTGCGGATTCAGGCGCGCCACTTCGCGCGCCACCAGGCTCGCGCATAGCGAGGCCTCAAGTTCGAGCCGCACACTGGTCGCGTGGCTCGCGCTCGAAAGGGTATCGACGAGCAGCATGCCGAGCGCCGTCGACTTGACGTTGTCGAAGCCGAGCAGCGAAATGGCGCGCGAGACCGTCGTCACCGAGGTCGCCGACAGGTTGTGGAAGCAGGCCGTGTTCGACAGGCGCAGGATGCGCTGGGTCAGCGCCACGTCCGACAGCACGTAGTAGGCCAGGATGTCGGGGCCCTGGTCGTCCGACGAGGACAGTTGGACCACGCGCGCGACGGAGCCGCCGAGGGCGAACATGTCGGCCCCGCCGCACACCTTGCGCATCAGCGCCTCGCGCACCTTGCGCGGGCCTGCGGGCTGGCCCGAAGCGTCGGCGTCCATGGTTTCGGGTTTAGTGTTCGGCCCCGAACGACGACGGCGGATCGCTCTCGATCACGTCGAGCAGGGCGTGCACCACGTCGGGATCGAACTGGGCGCCGCTGCGCTCGCGGATGTAGGCGATCACGTCGGCGAACGGCCACGGCTCCTTGTACGGGCGGCGGTGCAGCAGCGCGTCGAACACGTCGACCACGGCGACGATGCGCGCCGCCAGCGGGATGGCGCGTCCGGCCAGGCCGTCCGGGTAGCCGCCGCCGTCGTAGTGCTCGTGGTGGCCGCCCGCGATCTGGGCGCCGTAGCTCAGGTAGCTGACGCCGTCGACCATGCGCGAGGCGCGTTCGAGGATGGCGCGCCCGATCGCCGCGTGGGTCTGCATCACGCGCTGCTCTTCGAGCGTGTGCGCGGCCGGCTTGAGCAGCACCTGGTCGGGCGTCGAGACCTTGCCGACGTCGTGCAAGATACTGGCCAGGCCGATCATCTCGAGCAGTTGCGGCGTCAGTTCGATGTCCGACGAGCCGCGCTCCTTCATGCGCTGCGCGATGCGTGAGCACAGGTCCTGCACGCGGCGCACGTGGCCGCCGGTGCCGTTGTCGCGGAATTCGGCCAGGTCGGCCAGCGCCACCACGGTCGCCTCCTGCGCCTTGCGCAGTTGGCCGAACATGTGCAGGTTGTCGAAGGCGGCCGCGATACGCTGGCAAAACACCTCGAGCAGGTCGCGCTGGATAGCCGCCAGCGGCCACGGCGGCGTGACCGAGATGCACAGCTCCTGGTCGCCGTGGGTGTGGATGAACAGGACGTTTTCGGGATGCTCGAACTGGCTGTGCTTCTCGCGGAAGGCCTTGCTGATGGCCGGCAGCAGCGGATGGGCGGGCGGCAGCACGCCGTCTTCGGCCAGCGCCGCATAGGTGCCGGTGGCCGCCACCACGGTCGGCGAGCCGGCGTTGGCCGCCATCACGCACAGCACGCCGTCGGCGCCGACGTCGAGGATCGCGCTGACCTGGTTGAGCACCCCCGAGGCGAACTCGCGCAGCGAATGGACGTGGTACAGATTGGTCGCGCCGGCCAGGATCTTGCCGAGTCCGATGCGGCTGCGCTCGAGCATCATCAGGCTCTCGTAGGCGCGCAGGGCCGAGATCACCGTGGTGAACAGCTTCTGCGTGGTCAGCTCGGTTTTGGCCTTGTAGTCGTTGATATCGTATTCGATGATCACGCGCTGCTCGGGCGCCTGGCCCGGCTGCCCGGTGCGCAGCACCACGCGCACGATCTGGTTGTTGAGTTCTTCGCGGATGCGGCGCGCCAGGATCAGGCCGGCGTCGTCGGTCTCCATGACGACGTCGAGCAGCACCAGGGCGATGTCGGCGGTGTCGCGCAGGATCTCGAAACCCTGCGCGCCGGTGAAGGCTGAGAACAGTTCGAGCTCGCGGCCCTTGAAGCTCACGTTGCGCAGCGCGAGCCGGGTGACGGCGTGCACGTCCGGATCGTCGTCGACGATCAGCACCCGCCAAAGCCGCTGGTCGATGCCGGCCGCGCCGGCGCCGGCGGTGGGCGCGTCCTCTTCCATCAGCCAGTTGTCGTCGTCCGGGATCGCTTCGGTCATACGTGCTCCTAGAGGGGAGTCTTACATCGTTGGCAAAATTGCCTTGAGTGCCAGAAAAGCCGAAGCCCGCGCCGCCAAGCAAGCTGGCGGCGGCGGGCGCTGCGGAATTCTGGTCATATTGCCATCACCCCTTGATTCTCACTAATTATTCACTACAAATTATTAAACAATGCGCGGCCCAAGTCTAGTGTTAAAGCAAAGTCATTTTTACACTTGCCTACATGTGCGCGCTCGTAATCCGAGCGCGACTCTGTTACTCTGTGCCAATATATGGCATTGTCCCCGCACAAGATTGGAGCAGGCCGCGCTGCCATTTCTGACTAGGAAAACACCATGCAAGCACACTCGTCCTCGGGCTCGGCCCACGCATCCGGCAAGGAAGTCGCCGGCAGCGAATTTCTCGCCTTCACGCTCGGCTCGGAAGAATACGGGATCGACATCCTGAAGGTGCAGGAGATCCGCGGCTACGAGGCGGTCACGCGCATCGCCAACGCGCCCGAGTTCATCAAGGGCGTGATCAACCTGCGCGGGATCATCATCCCCGTCATCGACATGCGCATTAAGTTCAAGCTTGGCACGCCGGTGTACGACCAGTTCACGGTGGTCATCATCCTTAATATCAGCGGGCGCGTAATGGGCATGGTGGTCGACTCGGTCTCGGACGTGACCACGCTGATGCCGGACCAGGTCAAGGCCGCGCCGGAGATGGGCACCGCGTTCAACTCGGATTATCTGGTCGGACTTGGGACCATCGACGAGCGGATGCTCATTTTGGTTGATATCGACAAGCTGATGTCGTCGGGTGAGATGGGGCTGATTGAGAATCTGGCGACCTGACCAGGGTTGCGGCGCTGGATGTGGCGCGGGGCTTTATTCGTGCCTGCCGGTCGGATCGGACCGCGCTGACGGTTTTTTCATCCGCATGTGACCGCCACCCGCGCTAGTTTTTTGGCGCGGGTGCAGCGCTTTGAGCCGCACGATCGGCACTGGGGGCGGCAATCGCCCCCGGGCGCAGTCGAATGGAACGGAGCACCTGCTCGAAAATCTCCTTGCCTTCTTTGAACGGTGGCGGCACCTTGCCGCTCAAACCCGGCCTGCTGGGTTGATTGTACGAAGGCTCATTGGGCTGCGCGGGCAACCTAAGTTTGTAGTCATCCGACGTCGCTGCGGTCATGTGCAAAATCACATGCGGCTGCTCCAGACTTCCCAACACACCGAAGGTTTCGGCCTCAATTTCGTACTCTTGGTCCGCAGGGCGGCAACTAGTGGAGGAGCAGTTGGGTCCGTACACATGTCCATAGCTGCGTCCTGGTGTTCCTAATATATTTTCGGCGACGGGTCCGTAGCGATCCTTTATACCGATCAAATGCAATTGCGCTTTTTCAGCGCCCATCCTCGGTAGTTCTTGAATATTTGCCTCTCCGTTCGCGTCAGCTGGGACAATCGTCAGATTAAAGATTAAGTTTGGATACTTCAGGCTCCGGAAAGGAACCTCTATCGTGGTATCAGGCTCGGGTCCCGCCGTCTCGTCGACAAAACCAAAATTGGTGCAAAAGCCGGGTGTTCTTGGAATTTCAGTTGGCGCTCTTCGCTTGTATATTTTTTTGAAACGCCGAAATTCGACGCCTGCCGCTTCAGGACTCTCTAACTTGAGCACTGTAATTTTTCCTTCGAACAAACGAACTCTCGAATCGACAGGATCCAAATATCCGAGGCTATAATCGTCCCCTCGGCGGTACGCAAATGCGTTCTCATCCCCGAGTTTGGCCTTGCCAGATACTTTCATTCCATAATGGCTCAAAGCCATGTCCATCTTACTTTCTGCCAGTCTTTCTTTCGCAGCGGCTATTTGTTTTGGCGTTCCTTTCAGTGTTTCCTTGTACTTAAAATTTATAATTTCCTCTAACTCTTTGAATCCCGCAATATATCTCTCGCGATCTGCAACTCTCGCACCAGCACCATCGCGAATTGATTCATAACCCAAACGTGTCGTGGGAACGGTTTCATCAATAGTTACTCCACTCCAACCAATCCCTTTCGCGCCAAAACCTTCAACACCAACACCGTGAGCTCCTTGATATTTTTCCTTTGTTCCGCTCATGTGCGCTGGTCCAGGTAGGTCAATTAAGAAACGCCCCAAACAAACTGTTTCCCATCCTAATTGCTTTACGTAAGTATCTTTCTTAAACTCATGCACCTCGTTCGCTCGACTGCAAGAGATAAGAAAAAAAGGCAGCACTAACACCAAGTAATTTCCGACATACATACGTGGCCTCATAATTTGACTATACATTTCTATGATTTGACTGTTGACGTACACAATGGAAAATATCTTCACGCTAGGTCAGTTTTTCCTATCGGACTTGGCTCTTCCATTTTTTCCTTATAGGTTAAGGCCATAACGCTCATGTTTCCTGGGTGGTTATTCTCACCAATCGTCCAATTCATCGGCAACTTAGTGAAAAACCCTTTAATTCCCTCAGGTGCTCTTATTCCACTATTTGTATGACTCCAAAAAATTTCATGGAACGGCATCAGGTGGCGCGATTCTCCAGCTTTCTTAGCATTAATTCCGATAGGACAAACTGGCCAAATTGACGCCCCATTTTCTTCCTTAGTTGTTTTGTTCGTGTGACTCCAAGGAATGTGAGGAAACGCATCTTGATAAATTTCTGAATTGCTACTCGCGAGTCTTTGAATTGCGCTAATCGTTGCCGCCGCTGCCGGCCTTTCAATGAAATCCTTCATTTCACTGGCAGCTTGGACAATATCATTGGCGCCGTTCGCCATTGCAAAGTGTTTGGTCCAGAGATCGACTCGCAGTTTGCGAGCAACTGCATTTACCGTTCTCGTGTATTCGCCAATTGGCTTTGACACCTTCTCGCTATCAAACAGCAAAACCGCCAGCTCCGTGTCGCGTTTGCCGCTTTGGCTACGATCATTAATATTGGCGCTGCCTAAAATGACATGTCTGTCATCGACTATTAGCAGCTTGCTATGAATATAAATCTGCTCTGTTCGAACCACTTTGTCGACCTCTTCGCAAGTACGTAGATTTAGCAAGGTAAGATACTTGCTCCATTCCATTTCGTGCACATTCTCGTATGGTGCTTTACCGCCAACCCGAGTTCCGGCGACCATTAAAGCTTGCTCCCATGCATCTCCAGAAATAAGCCTTGTGTTGCAGATTTTCTTAGCTGCGATGGCACGACGTACACGATTGATGAGGCTATGGTCGGCAAACACCAAGCTTTGCATTGTCCAATGTATCTGTCCCACTACTGCAATGTCGTCGAGCTTACCTTCTGGATGTACAGGCAGAAGAATGTAAACATGAAAAGGGTTGCCGTTACGGACGGATTGCGCAATCCGCTCTCCGAGTACAGTGCCAATTTCATTCACGGGCAGGAGGGATTTTCCGGGTGCAAAACCGGCACTTGTCACTTCAGCCGTAAGCCTGTTTCCGATCTGCTCAATCATGTATTTCATTGGGCCTGAAGTCATCCTTTTACCTTCATTGGAAAACACCTCAATACTCGGTTTGCCAAATTCGGTTTGAAAAAACTGGTTTTCGATATAAATAAAATCCGTCGCGTTTCTAATCAAATGCACCATCTGCGTGTGAATCTCACTTTGTGCTTGCATGGGCATCCGCTTGTCACCACGGGCACGCGCTTCCTGTACACACATTTTTAAAGGCGCGCTGCGCAATATGCGCACAGCCACACCCTTTGGGGCGGCATTGGTTTGCGGCGGCCGCGGCAATGGAACAAGGTGGGCTGGAATGAGCAAAGCCGCCCTGATGCGCGCCCCGAAGGCGCTGCCAACGGCTCCGCCAGCAGCAGCACCTGCGGCTACACCAGCCACCCCGAAAACCGCCCCAAGCAAGCCGCCCATGTCTGTAAGAGTGGCGTCCGACGCATAGCTCATTTGCGCAGCGTTCCAGCGTTCAATAAAATTCCGCGACACATCATCAACCGAGGGCCCCTTGATTTCGACATGGACGTCCTGCCACGGCTGACGCGGCTGGGTTTTGCCCAACTTAACGCCGCCGGCTACCGCCGATTTGGTGCCCTTCTTTAACAACAACGGATGAATGCCAGCCTTTTCCCAATTAATCGCAAGTTGCGCGACATATATCATTTTCGCCATCCGCATAAGCAAGCTGAGTACCGCTTGTACTCGGTCCTGGCTCAGTTTTCCAATGGCAAAAGCGGCCTTATCGCTACCCAAGGCGATTAGGGCCAGTAACTCTTTGTTTATTGCGGCACGCGCTTTATTGATCTGCTCGGCAATAAGCTGTTGAAACGTGTTTATGCCTGCGTCTAGCGCGACTTCCGCGTTCCGCACAACTGTCCGGGTTTGGCGCACCCCCTCTTTTACTGCCGCCTTGGTTTGCGCGACGCCGTGCTCGACTACGGGACCGATCTCTACGCAAACATCACGCCCTTTTCCGGCAACTTGCTGCGCCGCGCCCCCGACTGCCGCGGCGCTATTGATCATGACATTTATACCCTTGCGTGACTGCCGCTCAGCTTCCTCCAATGAAGCTGGTAGCGAAGATTGTGGGGTCGTCTGCACCCGTAAGCGCTTGAGCGGTGCCATGAACGCGGCCAGATTAGCCATGTGTTCAATACCTGCATTTAAGTCCTTGCGCGCGGCCGTTTCGCGCTCTCGCAAGGCTTCAGGTATGCGCCAAGTTGGGTTCTCGCCGACACTCTGACTCTTGGCCATGCCATACAAGTCGGGCACTTGCAGCGCCGCACATTGAGTGCTTAGCGCCTTGGCAGCCGCGACCGCGACGTCAGCGCCGGTGCTGGCCGTGGAATGGACACGCGCGTTGACAGCGTTCGCGGCGTCAAGCCCAGCCTTCGCGGCAAGGTTGACGAATTCGAGCGCGTCGAGCGCCAATGCATCTGCGTTTGGAGTCAACGATTCGATAAATTTTGAAAGGGCACCCGGTTCGCTGTTTCCGCCGACATTCCAGCTGCCCGCAGTCAGTGTAGTGAGCAGCAAATCCATAGTCGACAGACAGTCACCATCACGCGGAGTGATAGGTTCCGACCCGGTCACGCCTGGATTGTAGCGTTCATTTAAATGCCGGAATGCGCCAGCGTTAAGGGAAAACTTGTTGTCGTCATAGCGTCCATAAGCCAAGTCGATCCCCCCGACATATGCCCACTCATTGTCAATAACAATGATCTTTTGATGGTGGCTAAAAGCGGCGCCCTCCGTGCCAACGTAGTCGCTCTGCGGACCAGTGGGACAGCACATCGCTTGCATGGTCTTGCGTCCGGCATTGAGCTGGAAAATCGCGAGCATGGTATCCAAGTCGTTCGTGTTGACACCGACTTTGGGGGACATCCACGGCATTACAAATATCCGGAACGATTCAGAACTTTGGATACGGTCGTGCAGGATATCGATCAAGCGCTCACTATCTACTTCCGGCGTCAACGCCACATCCCAATTTATCTGCCAGCCTGCTATGAAGATGCTTTTTTTTGCCGCTTTTAGCTTCTTACTCAATTCCTTGAAATATTGTTGGCCCGTCGTGAAACACGTGACCTCGTTGTTCTGCCGTAAAGGCGCAAACGGTTCCGATTCCCCGAGATCCTGACTATGCGCATCAGCTTGCGCGGCGATCTGTCCCTTTACTATCCGTACCTCGCCGGTGCCGAGCATTTTGATAGGTGTAAATGGCCTCGTCATATGGCTCTCACTGAAGTTTTTTGAAAAAATTGAACGTGCTATTCACACCCGTCGCTTCACCGGCACGTTCGCGCTCTTTTTTGCTTTCCGGCGTGGCGATGTGCGTGCCTGGTTCGCTTGAGAAATCGAGTGCCGCCAGCGCGTGTAGCGTTTTCTGGCCGTTTGACCAATCGGACTGCTCGTCATAAATGTTGAGCGGCCGTTCTATGCCTGGCGCCAGCAATTGCAGGTCGTTGGGCCACCTGGCGACCGCAACCGACAGACGTAATTCCTGTGCCGTTGTCATCGTCAACTTACCCATGTCGTCGGTGCGGCCCTCGACGATGACGCGGTCGCGCGCCGCAGCCCCCATGCGTACGATCTGCCATTTGTATTGGCCAAGCGGCGTTGCATCCGGGCCCGGCAGCGTGGTTAACATCAGATCGAACTGCAGTTGCTTTGGCTTGAACGAGGATTTTGGCAACTTCGGTAACGGGTAGTTGAGCGCCGTCGGTCCCACAAAACTCTTCTTGCCCGCGTGAATGGTGATCTTCCCAGGACACTGCACCGTGATGTTCCCGCCCTCAATCGTGATGTTCGCGCCGCCCGCCGTCGACAGGCTAATGCGCTTAGCCGCGGCCCAATCGATATGGGCGTTTGCGCTCGCCACATTTATTTCGTCCCGCGCCTGCACCTTGAGCACGTCGCTTTGAGCCTGGACTTCGATCACACCTTTGGCTGCAATCAATTGAAGGCCGACGTTGTCCGGGCCTGCCTCTACCACGCCCCCGAGCATGCCGATGGCCTGCCCGCTGTGAACGCGCATCTGGCCCCCAGCGACAAACTGACTGTCCTGCCCGCTCATCAAGGTCACCGTTTCGCCGTTGGCCAATTGCAGACTCTTTCCGGCGCAGACGCCCAACCCGCCCTTCGCGGCGATGGCGATGATCGCATCTGTCGAATGCGGCACGCGGTCGTCGCCCGGGCTGACGTTGTTGTCGTCCGCGTCCGCCTTTGCCACGCTCAGACTGTCCGTGCCCACCATTCCCGAAACGGCCGTGAGCATCGCCTTGAGTGGCGCGGCCATTTCGTCAAGTGTGCTCGAATCAGCTTTTCCCACGCCGGTGTGCGCGGCAAATTCGACCGTCTCGTGCGTTCTGGCCGCTGCGCTAAAGGTTTCGCCCAGCTTTACCGCCTGTTTGAGCAGCGCGATGCCCGGTGCGTTGTCCCCCGCGGGGTCGCGCGCGCCGTAGTTATGGTCGATCTTATAGCTCGACACGAGCAGCCCTCCGCCCGCCCTCACGGCGCCATAGTCGTCCGTGCGCAATTCGGCGCCACTGCCGCGGAAACTGCCACGGTAGTTGTCGGCGCTATGAATCAAATGCCCAAGATTTAACTCACTCGCGGCATGGCTGCTTTTAAGCTGAACACGCCCCTGCGCGTCGGTGTCGTCAAACAGAAGCTGGTTGTAACCCGTCGCACCAAACTCCTTGCTGCGCACGCCCCACTGCGCCGCGCCGTTTCGATGGCCGGCGCTATCGGCCGAGGCGCCGTGCCACAGCGGGCTGTTGCCCCCTGCGATATTCCCCTGCCCCGAACGCATATGGTCGTTGGCGGGCTCGAATTTTTCTGTCACTTTGCCGGCGACGGCCTGTCCGCCCGGCGTTGGCGCGATGCCTCCTTCCCCCTGTCCGTTATACAGCGCGCCGACGATGATCGGACGGTCGATATCGTTTTCGATAAACTGGACCAGCACCTCCTACCCGATGCGCGGCAGGAACTGGCTGCCCATTCCCCTGCCGGCCGAACGCTGCGCCACCCGCACCCAGCACGCCGCCTCGCCGCTGCCCTGCCAATGGAAGCGGATGCGCACGCGGCCGAGCCGGTCGCAATAGATCTCGTCGGCGCCGCTCGGGCGGTCGCCGCCGTCGACGCCGACCACGATCGCGCTTTGCGAACCCAGTGCGGTCGGCTTTGCATGGGTGCGCGCGTCGCTGCCTTCGAGCTCGGGGCGCCACGTGACATTGGCCAGAACGGCGTCGAAGCCATTGGCATAGCCGGTGTCGCGGGCCTGGGTGATCACCAGGTCGAAATCCTGCCGCTGCTCGCCTCGCAGCGCCCCGTGCAGCAGTTCCGGAAGCGGTCCGAACAACTCGGCAAGCGCTTGCTGGGCCGGCGAAGGCAGGTTGTTGACGCCAACGCTGATCACACGCAGCACCGTAAACGCGGGCGCGACGCCCAATCGCTGCAAGGGCACGCCGGTGATGGTGAGCCGGGTGCCAGCCCGTAAGGTACGCAACGTGGAACGACCACACCAACGATGGCTGCGCGCCTCGAGGCCCTGCATCTGCAGATCGGCATAGCGCCGCGCCTGCTCCGGCGTGGCGAATGCGTATTGGCCCGGCACGTCGTAGTTTTCCAAAGGCGGCAGCTTGCTGTTTCGCGCTAGCAGCGACGGCGAACTGGCCGCCACCGACTGCTTCGCCTTGTAATCGTAACTAAGCAAGGTGGTAAGCGATGCGCACAGTGTGCGGCGCTCCTGCAGCGCCTGCACCGTGTCCTGCTTTTCACCCGCGCGCACCGCGTGGAAACGGATCCCGCCATCGGCTGCGCTGCTGAGATCCTCGGGGACCGCGGTGAGTTGGCTGCTATCGGAAAACAGCACCATCAGGGGCCCGTCTTCGGCCTGCTCGAAGCGCCATGCAAGGCCCTCTTCGGTGAGCAGCCTCCGGACGAAATCGAGATCGCTCTCGCGGTATTGGCAGCAATAGCTACGCGGCAGTGCGTCGGCCATGAAAGGGCCGGCCTCGTCGCTCCAGCGCCAGCGCGCCAGCGGGAGGTAAGCCTCGAATACGGAATCGACAATCTCGATGATCGATTTGTCTTGCCACACGCGGCTGTTGCGCGCCTGGCTCAATCGCCACATCCATGGCGACAGGCGCAGCCGGTAGCGCGCCAATCCGCCCTCGCTGCCGAGCATCGCCGCCTCGCTGATATCGCCGCAGAAACTGGTGCGGCTGCCATCGGCCAGGCTCACTTCGAGGGTGGCCGGCTGGCCCAGCAAAGCTGCGAGTTTGATATGGGCGCTGGTCGAGACGACGATCACATCGCGCCCGCCAACACCTTGCACCGCGTCGTCAGCGGCGAATGCCTCAACCAGTAAACCGCCGGATCCGAGATCGGCGACGCGAACTCCGACGGTCAACTCGTACAACCTGGTCGCGCTCGAAAATTGCGCGAGCGTCGCCGTAATTTGCTCGATCAGGTCGGATCTCATGGCTTCGCAGTACCTTTTCGAAAGTTGTCACAATTCAATTCGTTCTAAAGAAAAATTACTTTAGGACATGCCGATCTGAAGTTTTGACGAGTTTCGAGCGCAACTGTTTGCGTTTGCTCTATGTTTGGCACGGGAGCCCGTTCGCCGACCTGGCGGTATGGGCTTGTCGGCTTGGATTGGCAATAACGGTGTGCCGGTGCGTATTGGCACCATGAACGTTCGGTACCAGACAGATTACTTTCCTATAGGAAGCGAAACTAGCCACCGGACAAACTCTTTGCCCATTTGCCGATCCTGTGACGATCTTCGGTGACAGACCCTGGAAGTTTAGGAGCGACCGATGATTTTGATAGTAGACGACAATGCCGACCTGGCAGAAATTTGCGCCATGCTGCTGCGCCTGTACGGGTATCGGGCCGAGGTGGCAACCGGTTCCAAACATGCGATGGATTTCCTGACGGGGAGTCGCCCGCGTCTATTGCTCTCGGACTGCCGCATGCCGGGCTTCCCGGATTTACAGCTATGCGACTACCTGCATCGGGTCGCCCCCAAACTGCCCTATCCCATCTTGCTGATGAGCGGCTTGCCGCAGCACCTTGCCGCGTCAGGGCATGGCTATGCTAGCTTTTTGAAAAAGCCGTTCTTGGCGGAGACCCTGCTGCGCGAGGTTCGCCAGTTGATCGGCGCTCCGCGCGCGCTGGCGGTCGGTGCGCCGGCCACCATCCAATAAACGCCCGAATCGGGATGCGACGCAAGAGCGCGGTGCGCGCCTTTGAGTCGGCGCGCCCCGTGTGTTCCTTACTCGGTAGCCGGACCGGGCAAGTGCGGCATGGTCAAGGTGAAGGTGGTCCCGTCATGGTCCGTCGAGACGACCTGCAGGTCCCCGTGGTGTGAATGCGCGATTTGGCGCGCGATGAACAGCCCGATCCCAAGGCTCGTTCGTTCGATCACCCCCTGGCCAGGATTGCTGGCGATGCGAACGAAGGGGTCGAAGATGGCCGCCATTTCATTTGCGGCGATTGTCTGGCCGCGGTTGTTGACCGTGATGACCGCAGCCGGCCCTTCTTCGCGCAAAGTGACGACGACTTGCTTGCCGGTGTCGCCATACTGGACGGCATTGCCGATCAGGTTCGACAGTACCTGTGCGATCCGGCTCTCGTCGAACATGGCGTCGAGCCGGGGCGGCATCACCAGCTCTATTAATTGTTCTGGATGAAAGGTCCGCATTTCATCGACCACATCCCTGCACACGCGCGACAGATTGGCTTCGCGAAGCTTGACCGGAATGCCGGGACCCAGATGGGTTCTTGTGAAGTCGATGAGATCATTAATCAGGCGGCTCATGCGCTGCGTGCTGTTGAACATTTTGGTCGCAACGAGGACGTATTTTGCCGGGATATCGACGGCCTGCATTAAGAAGCTGGTCGCCGTCGAGACGGTGCCCAGCGGGTTGCGCAAGTCGTGCCCAAGAATGGCCAAGAACATGTTTTGGCTCTGTTTGACCATTTGCTCGTAGCGGGCGACCGATTCGGCCAGCGACTGGTCCACCGCCTCGTTAAACCGGGTGACGTCGGCCAGATCCGTGATGCTTACCTGCTCGGGCCGGGCAGCCCAGAGCGTGAGTACGCTCGAGCGCAAGGCCCGGTATTCGGACACCAGTTGCACCACCGTATACCCGGACAACAAGCGCGCTTCGGCGTGCGACTCCGCGGCGGTGTCTTCGCGCTCGGGCGCGGCCAGGCCCTTCGATTTTTGCTCGCGCTCATGGTCGGTTTGCGGCAGCGCCAAATCTTCGGCAATCACTTGAAGCATCTGCCTTGCGTGATCGCGTAATTCGACATCGTCCATGGTCAGCGCGGGCGGCTCGATGGTCCGCGCAAAGTCCTCCCACGCTTTAAGGATTGGTTCCAGATTCTGTTGGATGAAGCTTGAAAGACGAACGTGCGACATAGTGGTTGGACCCCGGGTTGAGCCCGCGTCCGCGACAACCGCATCGAAAGGCAACCGCGATCTTACAGTTCTTCCTGTAAAAGCCGCGTTCAATTACCCCGCCTGCGTCGACGCTTACCCGTTCGCGACAAAGAGCGCTGCCGCGCAATAAGGCCCGCGCCAGATCGCCAAGAAGCCCTGATTAAAGAGGCCTTTGGCGATCGCTTTTGGGCGGATGCGATCCGCCCCCACATGTCGGCATATGGCGCTTTAGTTAATCACTGAATTGCCGGGGTCGGGCAGCGAGATTTCGGCCTTCCTGGCCTCGATTTCGGCACCGAGCGCGCGCAAATCGAGTTTGGCTTTGCGCGCCTTGGGGAACATCTCGTCTTCCTCCTCCTTGACGTGATGCTCGATCTGTTCCGACAAAACCTTGACCTTCGCGTCGTACAAATCCTCGCCGGGCGCCATGCCGATAATCTGGGCAATGAGGTCCTTGGCCGCCGCATGTTCGACGGTCGCTTCGTCAATCAAATCGTCGCTGTCGGTCGCGGCGCGCACGGCCGAATAGAAAATTTCTTCCTCGGCGGTGGCGTGCTTGGTCAGCTCGAGGCAGATCTTTAGCGCGATCTTCCTTTTGCTGGCAAGCGAACGGTCGCTCAGCGCTTCGTACTGTTCAAACAGTTCCTTGACGTTCTTGTGGTCCTGGGTGAGCAGCTCGATCGCATCGATGTCGTGCTTGGAAACGGCTGCGCCCTGCGCAGCATTTACCGGGGTGTTGGGAGTGGCCATATCAGCTCCTTATCTGAACGAAGTGGGCGCGCCTCTGCGCGCCCGAGAATCAATTATTTCGAGCGCGAACCCGATTGCGATCCCGTCCCGGAATCGGATTTTGCCGACGCTTTAGAGTCGTCGGAGCCAGAGCCTTTGCCGCCCTGGTTGGCGCCGGACTTCGAACGCGAGCCGCCGTCTTCGGCATCGCTTTGCTTGTTGCCACCGCCCTGATGGCTCATGGCGCCGGCTTTGCGTGCCTCTTCGGAGGTGAATTCGTGCGCATTGCCCGAGGCGTGCGCGGCGCGACCGCCTTCGGCGGCGATTTCACGCTGCTTGTCCGGATCCATCGATGCGAAACCGCGGTTGCTGGTGTCGTCGTTCTGTTGGCTCGCGCCGCTGCTGCCGGATTTGCTGCTCGAATCCTTCGACGTATTGGCGTTGCCCGAATTGCGGTTAGCGTCGGCGGACTGGTTTTTGCCTTGCTTGTCTTGATTTGAAGCCATGATGTCTCTCCTTGAATTGCTGCTTGAGATTTAACGTTCGTGCCGCCCAGAATCAGGGTCAGCAGCGAGGGATTCATCATAGAATCAGAGATACTCTCAACTTGTAGGAGAAAAAGTCGTTCGCATGTAAGCCGACAACTAAGCAAACTGGAACTTATTTCCGATGTATATCGCCTGGTAGCGGCCTCGGGCGAGCGCGATGCGATGGCGCGGTCGGCGCAACGGCGGCGTCAATCCTCCGGCTTCGCGCCTGGGTCTGGCGGTCCTGGCGGCAGCAAGCGCCGCACATGCGCAAGCAGCTCTTGCGCGGGAAAGGGCTTTGTCAGGAAACCGTCGTAATTTCTCGAACCGGTGACGTTGCCCTCCTCGGTTCCGCTCATCAGCAAAATGGGGATCGCGCGCGTCTTTTCTCCGGCGCGCAATTCGTGGATCAACTCCAGGCCGCTTTTCCTAGGCATGGCGCAGTCCGATATCAACAGCTCGACGCGGTGGGACGAAATGATGCTTAGCGCATCGGAAGCGCTGTTAGCGACCACGACATCATAGCCATGCGCCATCAGCAGCATCGCGCAAATGTCGGTCATGGCATGGTCATCGTCCACAAGTAAAATCATCACGTCCCGGCTTTAAAGATTGGGGAAACCAAGGTCGGCTTCCTAAAACGCACTATGCCGTGTTGTCGGGCGTGTGGCTGTCGGTTAGCCTACAGACCGGCGTCTGGATAGCTAGCAAAGGCGGTTTCGGCCAAGGCAGCTTGGGTCGGAGGCGGCCGCAGATAGTGGGCGCAATGATCAGTTCGCATCGACGGCAAGGAGCAGGCCATCACGCCGGGCGCCAGCCGCGATGCCCCCGATCTAATTGGGGGCGCCGCCAGGTTCCGTGGTTCGCTCGATGTCGTCAGCCTGCACCACCGCCGTGGGCGCACGGCTGGCGGCGCATTGCTCGGCGCTGCCGCCGATCTCGATATTCTGGTAGCGCACTTCGTATTTGCCGGCGCTGAGCTTGTCGACCGTCAGCGTCTCGCCGGCTTGCACATACACATGGCGCACATTCGAGCGCCGGTCGAGGTCGTAGAGTTTGACGAACACGGGCGAGGAATTGCCCGAGTTGTCGACCCGCACCTCCATCTCGGCGCCCTGGTTCGACAGCGGGTAGCCGGTCACGTAGCCTGAATTTTCGGGCCAGGGTTCGCCGTTTGGGGCGACCAGGGTGTGCAGTTCGGTGTCGCAGTTGGGCACGCGCGGCGGCACCACCAGCTGGGTCACGCCGAGCGCCCTGACCCGGCTCGGCCCGCGCGCGCCGGTGGCCCAGTCGTCGGCGGCCGCCGGCGCGGGACTTGGTACCGGCGCCGCGGCGGGCGCGGGAATCGCCAGCGGCAGCGGCAATGCGGGCGCCGGCTCGCCGCCCGGCTCGTGCGCCCCCAGCGCCGAGGCGAGCGCCCGCGGCAGCACGTTCGGCTCGTTCATGATCAATATGCCGCCGGCCAGCCCGGCCGACAGCGCGATGCCTATGCCGAACCACCAGGCCGGGTCGCGCGTTGCGCGGTAGGGCGGCGGCGGCCCGGGCGGCGGGTCCCAGGAATGGGTGACGGGCGCTTCGGCACGCGGCTTTTCGCGGCTCTCTTCGGCGCGCGTGCTTTCGAGCCAGGCGATTTCCCATTCCTCGGCCGCGATCCATTCGTCGTGCTCCTTGCGCCGCTCGGGGTCGGACAGGATGCCGTAGGCGCTGTTGACGATGGCCATGATGCGGGCCGATTTTTCGTCGCCGGGGTTTTTGTCGGGATGGTATTTTTGGCTCAGCGCCTTGTAGGCCGCGCGGATGACTTCCTGCGGCGCCATGCGCGCCACTTTCAGGTTGTCATAGTGCGTGTGAATCTTGGCCATGGTCGCGCTTTATCCCGGGTTGCCCGATGCCTTAATGATAGCCGATGCGGAAAACGGGATGCTCCCTTGCACGGTGGTACAGGATAGCCGGGTTTGTGGCCGTGGCGCAAGATGCCGGGATTGGGGGGTAGGACAGCTTTGTCTAATTCAAGGCGAGAGGTTCGAGGTGCGTTGTCAGACATGCGCAGTATGGGTCCCCGCCTTTTAGGGTGACGCAAAACTAAAATGAGCCGCTTGATTCGGCAGAAATCGCGACATCACAAGCTCCTAATACCTCAAACCAACATCGTCCTCGCGCATGCGGGGACCCATAGAACAGCGG
>JAZKIN010000037.1:0-13699 GCA_040384885.1 Pseudomonadota bacterium
TCGGGCCAGTAGAACCAGTCCTGCACGATGTTATCGAGCGGCCAGCCGCGCTTGCGGTGTTCCTTCACCACGTCGAGGAGCTGGGCCTGGGTCTCGTAGCGCTGGCGCGACTGCCAATAGCCGTAGGACCACTTTGGCATCATCGGTGCCGCGCCCGTCAGGTGGCGGTAGCCGGCGATCACATTGTCCATGCTGTCGCCGCTGATCACGTGGTAGTTGATGCTCTGCGCGATCTCGGACGAGAACGTGAGCGAATGGCGCTCGGCGGCCGGCAAGGGGTCGTTGTGGGTCATCGCGATCATGCCGCCCGCAGGCTTCCATTCGAGGTGCAGCTTGACCGGTTTGCCCGCCGCGAAGGCGAGCTCGAAATTGTGATACCACGGGTTCCAGCCCTGGCGCCAGACGTCGAGGACCTGCTTGCCGTCCAGGCTCAGGGTGGCATAGTCGGACGCGTAGAGCTGCATCTTGTGCACGCCCGGCTTGTCGGAGCTGATGGTCGCGTCCCATACGACCTTGACGTCCTTGAGGTTCTTGATCGGGCCCAGCTCCTTCGGCCAGTTCTCGTCGAGGTCCTTGAGGTACTGGTAGGCGATATCGGTTTCGTGGCGCGTCAGTACCAGCTTGCCGCCCACGTAATAGCGCGCGGTCAGTCCGCCCGGCTTGCCCGCCTCGTCGACCAGTTTCAGGTCGCGCCCCATCGGGCCGTACGGCTTGGCGTCGCCGAAGCGCGAGATCGCGTTGTTGTCCCACAGGACCCCGTAGTTCTTGTCCGAGATGACGAAGGGCACGGCCACGACCATATTGTGCTGCGCCAGCAGGACGTCTTCGCCATTGAGGTTCATCTGGCCGTTCTGGTGCTGCCCGAGGCCGTAGAAAGCGTCCTTGGTGCCGTGGTTGAAGCCCTGCTTGATGGCCAGGAAGGGCTTGCCGCCGACCTGGATCGGAGCCATGCTTTCGGAAGCCTGGACCAGGATGGCCTTGCCCTTGGCGTTGAAAAAGCGCAGCTCGCCGGTCTTGAGCGACACGCTGGCCGAAATCTTTGCGGCCTTGAGCGTGACCGCGTCGCCGCGCCGGCTGACCGTGAAGGTGCAGGCGGCGCAGGGTTTGGCCACCGTCATCAGCGACGGGGTCAGGCTGTTGCCGGATTTGTCCACCTTCACCACGTGGATGATGTTGTCGTTCATGAGCGCGAGGCGCACTTCGCCCGCGCCCCGGTCCGGCCTGACGACCACGCCGCTGGCGTTTTGTTCGAAGCTGCCGGCCAGTGCATGGGCTTGCGCCATCAGGGCCAGGCATGCGAGCGCACCCGCTGTCAATTTGATTTGCATGTGTTGTTCCTGTTCGTTAGGGGCACTTAGTAGGTGCCCATGGTGACTTTGAGGACGGTCGGCGTGGCCGGCAGGTTCAGGCCGTAATCGGTCTGGTCTCCATTCCAGTTGCGCTCCATTATCCATTTTCCGGCAGCGTCGAACTGCCCTTCTTCGACGCGCGCGAACATCGACGGCTTGCCGCCGTTGCTCCCCGCGCCGCCCAGGCGCACGCGCGCATGCTGCCCCACGATGATGAATTCATTGTCGCCGATCTGGGCCAGCGCCACCCCGCCGTTGGGCTTCTCTGTATTTGGCGGAAACTCCTTGGCGTTGCCGGCCCATTCCTTTTCGCCGAAACGCCAGTCGCGGAACGACACCGTCGCCGTCCAGTTCTTGAGCGCCACCGTCTGCACGCCGCGCTCGTCGCCCTCGGCCACGCCGTGCGTGCGGCCCTCGAACGCCCACTTGGCCCACTGGCGCTGCATCGGCACGAAGGCAGCGTACACCTTCGCGAACGGCTCGACCATCGTCTTGTCGCTCAGCTTCGAGCCCAGCGGGAAATTGCTGTAGTCGGCATAGTCGATGCCGAACGGCGCGAAGCCGATCGCGCCGCGGCCGAGCACATCGTAGGTATAGCGAACGTACTCGGGCGCGTTGCTGATCTCGGGGACGAACAGGGCATTGTCGGGCCGATGGAAATTGTCCATCGTGGCCTTGAACTTGGCCGACGACGGGTCGTAGACATCGGGTCCGGCGACGTCGATATGCGGCGCGGCCGCCTTGTAGATGTCGATCACGTCGAAGGTCGGCCCGCCGCTGGCGAAATTGCCCTTCCACGGCGCCATGGGCGGCAGCGGATCGCGCAAGGCGTTGTTGACGAACATGGGCAGATTGTAGACGGCGCGCCCGGCCTTGGCGATCTCCTCGATGTAGCTCGCAATCGCCCACGCATGGAAGTATTCGTCGGCATAGTCGCCGTAGACCGCGCTCCAGCTGCCTTTGGCCGCCAGCGGCTGCGGCGACTTCTTGCGCGCGGCGACCGCCTGCGGCACGTCCTGCGCAAACGCGGCCTGGGCGCGGGCGCCGAAATCGCGCGCCACGCCGTAGGTGCCCACTTCGTTCTGGACCTGGACCATGATCACGGTTTGCCGCGCCTCGTCGATCTTCTTGATATGCCCCATCAGCGCGACAAAGGCCTTCTTGTCGGCCTTGAGCGTCTCTTCCCCGAACGGCGACAGGCAATACACCACCTTGCCATCCTTGTCGAGCATGCGCGGGAAGCGCTTGTTATTAAATTTGACCCATTCGGGCGTGTATTGCGGACCCGTGTTTTTCCAGGTCGCGAACCACAGCAGCACCAGGCGCACCTTGTTCTGGCGCGCCTGCGCGACCAGGGTGTCGAGGTAGCTGAAGTCGAATTTTCCTTCGACCGGCTCGATCTGCTCCCACGCGACCGGAATCTCGAGGGTGTTGGCGTGCATGTCCCTGACCGCGGGCCACACCTTGTCGAGCGCGCGCGGGTAGTTGCTGGAGTTATGCGCCTGCGCGGCCAGCATGACGAAGGGCGCGCCGTCGACGATCAGGGCGCTGCGCCCGTCCTGGTGCAGCATGTGCGGAATCGCGGCGGGCAGGGCCGCCCCGGCGGCGAGGGGAATGAGGAACAGGCTGGCCAGCAGCCGATTGACAATTTTCTTCACGTGGCATCCGTTATTGAAGCTGGAAAAAAAACCCCTGCCGCCGGGAACGGCAGCAAGGGTGAACCCACATCAGAATGTGTAACGCAGTTTGGCGCTGTAACGGGCACCGTACACGAACCAGGCGCGGCCCCGGGTGCCGGAGTTCTGGTCCATCAACTGGCGGTATTCCGAGTTGGTGATGTTTTGCGCATCGAGCATCACGTCGACGTTGGGGCTGATCTTGTAGCCGATCGATGCGTCCAACTGGCCAAAATCGTCGGTCCAGGTTGGCAAGCCCCAAGCGACGTTTTTCGCGCCGAAGGTCGGGCTGGCCGGATTGGTATCGGTGCCGTCGCCGCCATTGGTGCCGTTGGCATTGACCGCCTGCAGACTCTTCGAACGCCAGTTGTAGGCCAGGCGCGCCGAGAAAGGGCCCTTGTCGTACATCAGGGCCAGGTTGAACGCGCGGCGCGACAGGCCGGCCAGCGGCAGGTTGCCGAAGGTTTGTCCGTTGGTATCGCAACCGTTCAGGTTCAGGTTCAGGTTGGCCGCGCCGCCGGCGCCACTGCAGTATTTCGCGTACACCGGCGAGTGCAGGCGGGTCTCGCTGTCGACGAAGGTGAAGTTACCCTGGACGCCGAAGCCCGACATCCAACCCGGGAGCTTGTCGAAATACGTCTGGTAGGCCAGTTCGATGCCGCGCGCTTTGCCGTTGGCGCCGTTCACCGGCCCGGTCACGACGAAGTTGTGCATGGCCCCGCCAACGTCCGGCAGCGCGTAGCTGTAAGTCTGGTTGATGATGATGTCTTTGAGCTGCTTATTGAACACTGCCACCGTCACCGAACCGACCGGCGAGAAATACCATTCGGCGGTCAGGTCGACCTGCTTCGAGGTGATCGGCTTGAGGTAGGGATTGCCGCTGGCGGTACCCTTGAGCGTCACGCTGCGTACCGTCACGGTCTTGTTGTCCGCGCTGGTGGTCGTGTCGGCGTCCTGCTCGAGCGTGGTGTAGCCCTGCAGCTGCGAGAAGTCCGGGCGCGACATCGCCGAAGCGAAGCCGAAGCGGAACTGCAGCTTGTCGCTGGCCTTCATGCGCAGGTTCAGGCTCGGCAGGACGTTGTTATAGCTCTGCTTGTAGTCCTGTTCCTTGGCGAACGCCGGGATGTTCGGAATGGGAGCGCCCACCACCACCGCGCCCGGCGGGACCACTGCCTGCTTCGGCGTGAAGACGGTATAGCCGTTGGCCTGCATATCGGTCTTCACATAGCGCAGGCCGATGTTGCCGTCGATCGGGAATGGCAGCTCGTCGAAACCGAAACGCAGCTGGGTGTAGAAGGCGCCGGTCTTCTCGCTCTGCACATTGGTGCCCGCCGGATCGGTGCCGAAGCTGGCCGGATTCCAGGTCGCGCAGCCGGAGCTCCAACCCTGGGCCGCCGCCTGCTCGGCACACAGGATATCGTGGTACTTGTGGAGGGCGGCATAGCTGCTCGGATAGCCGGTGGCCGTGTTCAGCGTCGGGAAGACCAACTGTGGCACGGCGACTTTCCCATTGTAGAATTTGTCGAAGGTGTGCAGGTAATTGTTGCCCGAAAAACGCGGATCGTTCAGGTAGGCGAGATCCTTGATATCCCATCCGCGCTGCCAGGTTTGGGTGATCGGCGACCAATTGTAGCCGGGAACGGTGTTGACGTTGGTCGAATCGCGCTCGGTCAAGCGTGCGCCGAAGCGGATGTCGCGCAAGACCTTGTGGTCGAAATCGTACTTGACATCGCCCTTCCATGCGAGGCCCTCGACTTCACTGGCGTCCTTGTGCTCCATGGTGAAGGCCCAGTAGTAATTGGCCGGGTTCGCCAGGTGCGCCTTGTCGGCCGCGTCGAACGTCAGCGTTGGCCGGCCGCGCAGGTCGACGACCTGCTTCGGCATCTGGATGCCAGTGGCAACAGTCGAATCGAAGCTGTTGGTTTTCGCCTTGATGCGCTGGAGGTCCGAGGTGAAGGTCAGACTCGGCGTTGCCTTCCATCGCACGTTCCATGCGATGTCGGTGGTCTCGGATTTGCGATTGGCCGTGCGCGTGTCGGCGCCGAAGTTGATGCCGCCGTTGGCAGGGTCGCTCATGGTGCCGGTCAGCAGGTTGCCCATCTCGTCATAGGTCGCGCCGGCGCCGACGGAGATGCTGTACGGGCTCGCCTGCGAGAAAATCGCGCGCTCGTCCCACTGCATCTGGTATTTCGATTTGAAGAAGGTGATCGAGGAGCTCAGGTCGTCGCGCTTCCATTGGAGGGCGCCGTATGCGCCTTCGCGCGTGCGGTCGAATTCGAGGGTACGCCACTGGGCGCCCTTCGGCACCCAGACGGTTTTGCCGTTGACGATGTCGGTGCGTGGATAGTAAGGCTCGACCTGGAAGGCGTCGGTGCGGCTCGCGCTTTCGGAATAGGCGATGTCGACCAGCGCGCCGAACTCGCCGAGACCGGTTTTCCAGCGGTTCGAGAGCAGCAGCGAGGCCGAAGGCGAGGAGCCGCCCTTCATCGGCGAGTGCAGCGTGTCGACCGAGATGGCGCCCTTGAAGCCCTTGTTATCGAAAGGCATGGCGGTGCGCAGGTTGACCAGGCCGCCGATGGCGCCCTCGACCTGTTCGGCGGACGGATTCTTGTAGACGTCGACGCCGGCCATCAGCTCCGGCGGCACGTCTTCGAAGTTGAGCGAGCGGCCGCCATTGGCCGAGTACGAGTCGCGCCCGTTCAATTCCGAACGCACCCAGGTCAGGCCGCGGATCGACACGCCGGAGCCTTCGACCGAGAAGTGCTCGGGATCGGCTTTCGACATGGTGCGGTCCATGGTCACGCCGACGATGCGCTGCAGCACTTCGGTGACCGAACGGTCCGGCAATTTGCCGATGTCGTCGGCCACGATCGAATCGACGATTTCGTCGGAATTCTGTTTGATCTTCTGGGCCGACTGCAAGGCCGCGCGCTGTCCGGTCACGACCACGACGGCGGTTCCGTCGATCGCTTTTTCAGCGGGCGCCGGCGCCGTTTGCGCCAGCGCCGCGTTGCCCGAAATGAAAGCGATTTGGGCTACGGCCAAAGCGATCGCGGTTTTATTAAATTGGTTCAATCTAGTCTCCTCTGTTCCAACGGATATACGTCTGTTTTTATGTCGCTGCTGCACCAACACAGCGTGCTTGAATTTACTGCCTGGGTTTTAATATCGTCGACGCGTCGTGCGGCGCGCCTTTATATAAATTGATGTGGTCTCGACTATATTTTTTGCGGCGATCTAACACAGGCTGGGGATGCATGCGTCCGATCACTCTATGTATTCATTTTGCTTTCTAAGGATCGTTGCGGCAATTGCGAAAATCACCAACGCGCGATTGTTATTAAAGGGAGCACATCGATTTTTCGGCACGCCCGGCAAAAACAAAAAAGCGGCGCCCGACAGGGGGTGAACCGGATCGTTTTGCCGCGAAATGATTGTGGTTTTCCTGCACTTCCTATCGTTGTTTGGCGGGCACGCGGCCTGCGCCGCCCCGATTGCGCGGCGGTGGCGCCGGCTTGGCACCGACGCGCACTTTGCCGCCGCCGGCGGCCTTTCGTCAGCGCGGCCGGCCGTAGGCGATGCCGCGCCCGGCGGTGCTCATGTAAACCACGCCGAAGGTGTTCATGTCGCCGCTGACAAACTGGCCGTTTGCGGGACCGCCATACTGGTGCGCCGCATCATTGACCCGGACCCAGCTTGCGCCGCTGTCGGTCGAGCGGTGCACTCCGCGCACCCCGCCCACGGTTCCCCAAATGAACACTGTTGGATAGGTGGCACCGTCGGCGGCCTTGCCGAAGCCGACCGCGCCTGCGCTGGCGACACTGGCAAGCCTGGTGAACGAGGCTCCGGAGTCGGTCGAGCGCACCAGGCCGGCGCCACGCAAGGCGACCCAGATGTCCCCTTCCCTGCCCGGCGCCGCGCGCAACAGGTTCGAACCGCCGCTGGCGACCGTGCTTATGGTCGAGAACGATACGCCGGCGTCGGTGCTGGCCTCGATCGCGCCATTGTTGTAGACGTAGAATTTTCTCGCGTTGACCGGATCGGCAAGCGGGCGGATATTCTTCGCGCCCAGCCCTTTGACAATCGTCCAGCTGGCGCCGGAATCGACGGAGCGATAGGTGTGCGCGGAGTTTTCGGGGTTGTGCAGCAAGCTTGCGCCATCGGCCGACAAGGCAAGCTGGCCCTTGGTGCCATGCATCACAGCCGCCTCGCGCCAGGTGGCGCCGGCGTCGCGCGTGGTGTACATCGCCTTACCCGCGCGCGCCATGTGCGACTGGTTCGCCGCCGCCACGGCCAGGCCGGTGGTGGTGCCCATGGCGGGCGCGTGGATCGGCGCGTAGGCCGACGCGCTGGTGTGGCGGAAGCCGTCGTAGTCGCCGATGGCCGACACCAGCGCGCCGCCGCTCAGGCTCGCGATATTGAGCGGCACGGTCTCTTCGAGCCCTTCGACATTGAAGTTCCAAGTGGCGGTGGGCGCGTCGATGTTGGGGGTCTTGAAGATGCCGTTGCCCGAAGTGACCATGACCTGGCGCGGATCGGCCTGGTCGAATTCGACCGAGCCGGCCCAATGAATCGCGTGGTCGGCGATCCACGAAACGCCGCCGGTATTTTTCGCAAAGCCACGCGCGATCACATCGGTCCAGCTGGCGCCGCCGTCGGTGGACGTGAAGATGCGGTCGCCCCATGCATTGCCTTGCTTCATATAGCTGTTGACGCTCGAGGCGACCAACCGGTTCGGGTTGGTCGGATCGACGCTGATGCCGCTCAAAGCCTGCGTAAAGCCGGCCGGCGTGACATCGGTCCAGGCGCCGCTGTCGACCTTGTATTTCCAGATCTGGCCCCTGTCCATCGGTTCGGGCACCGCCGAGTGGCCATGCGGACCTGCGCCGTTGGCGTAGGTGAGGTACAGATTGCCCTTGAGGTCGAACGCGGCGCGCTGCGGCATCAACGCGGTTGGTGCGCCGGCGACGGCGGTAAAGGTAGTGCCGGCGTCGTCACTGCGATAGAAGCTCGGCCCCGAGGCCCCGAAGCGCGACACGCCAACAAACATGCGCTGGGCCAGGCCTTCGGCAACGCTGGCCGGATCCGGCATGACGAAGCTGATGCCGGCGTTGTTCGGCGTGGTCGTGACGTTCAATCCATTCATGCGCGTCCAGCGCGCGCCGGAATCGCTGCTTTTGAACAGGCCGTTCCAGCGCGTGCCGACATACACCACGTTTCCAGAAGCGGGATCGACGGCCAGCTTCTCGCCGTTCTGGCGCCCCATGCCATTGCCGTGCGCCTTGAACTGGGCAGTCACGTCGGTGACGCTGAAGGTCCTGCCGTAGTCCCCGGAACGCAGGATGGCCGATTTGCCGCCATTGAAATAGCTGATGCCGGCCAACATATACACGATGGCCGCGTTCTTCGGATCGATGGCCAGGGATTCGACGCCGAGCAGTCCGACCTCGTCTTCCGACACCCAGTCGAGCAAGGACACCCACTTCCGCGTGGCCGGGTTCCAACGATAGGCGCCGCCGACATCGGTGCGCACGTACACGACATCGGTTTGCGATTTGTGGGCAATGATGGCCGACACAAAGCCCCCGCCGCCGATCGCCACGCTGTCCCACGTATAGGGTACCGGGGCCGCACACGCAGGGTTAGGCGCGCATATTGCCGCAACCGCCAGCGCGCGCCACATGCGCAATAACTTCATATCCCGGCCGCCGTTTTGGTGCTGCTATCCGCCATGAAAAGAAACCCTTACTGCATCAACTTGAGCAACTGCGGCTCCATCGCCTTTGCCCAGATCTCATAGCCCTTCTCGTTCGGGTGCAGATAGTCGGGCATGATCTCCTTCGACAGCGCGCCGTCGGCGTCCAGGAAATCCTTGTTGATATCCAGGTAGAACACGTGCTTCTGGTCGGCCAGGCCGGACAAGAGCAGGTTGATGTTGTCGTTGATGCGGCGCGCCGGGCCGTCGGCTTTTGCGTCGCGCGGGAAGATCGCCAGCAGCAGGATTTTGGTGCTGGGCAGGCGCTGGCGCAGCTCGTCGATGTTGCGCTTGACGCCGGCGGCGACCGTCACCGGGTTTTCCTGGCGGTGGCCGGTATTGTTGGTGCCGAACATGAGCACCGCCACTTTCGGCGCGATGCCGTCGACCTCGCCATGTTGCAGACGCCACAATACATTCTCGGTGCGGTCGCCGCCAAAGCCGAGCGCCAGCGCCTTGTATTTCTTGTAATTGCGGTCCCAGACCGCCGCGCCTTCTTTTTCCCAGCCCTGGGTGATCGAGTCGCCGATGAAGACCAGTTCGGCGCCGGGATTGCGTTTGACCTCTTGCAGCTTTTCGAGGTGGCGCGGCAGCCACCAGGCAATCGACCAGGCTTCGTTGAGCATGTCGGGCTCGACCGACACGGTCTTGTAATCGGGGCAGCTGGCATTCGCCTTGCCCCGCCTCTTGATCCGGACGTTGGCGAGCGAGGCCACGCCGGTGCCACTGGCCTCGAGTTCAAAAGGCTGGCTTATCGCGCTGAAATCGTCGCCCTCGCGCACGAAGCAGCTCATCGAAAACGCGAGGTGCTGCCAACCCTTGCCGCTCAAGGCGCGCGCCGGCAATACGAAGGGAACCTTGCGCTCGCAATCCTTGCCGCACCTGATCTTCAGGTTCAGGCCGCCGTTTGCGATCTCGCCCACTTTCAAGTCGAGCGCCAGCACGCCCGCGGCCACGAAGGGACGCAAATCGACCGGCTTGAGCGTCTCGAGGCGCAGGCCGGCGTACCACGCCTGCGTCCATTGCAGGGTCAGGGAATGATCGGATTCGCGCCGCACCGTGGCCGTGCCGCCCGGTGCGCCGGGTTTGCCGGCGGTGGCGGACTGTCCGCTCAGGACTTGCTCGCTTTCGTGATCGGCGACGGCCACCCGTACCGCCGGCAGCGGGCGTTTCGTATGCAGCGTCAAATCGCCCGGGGCCGCGCCCGCCGTCGCGGCGGCGCTGAGGAGGATGGATGCCATCAGGGCGCCAAGGCCCGTTGACGAAAGAATTCGTCCGCGCTTGCAGGTCATTGATTTGTCTCGCTTGTTATTTTAGTTCGCGGCAAGGCGCCACGTTGTACAGACGATTCTGCTGGCTGGGCAGGGCCGCCGCAACTGCGAAAATGACCAAACCCGGAAACGATATTGGGCAATTTAACAGTTCACATTTCAGGCAACGCGGCAGTGTCCGGAAGGCTGGACGGCTTGTGCTTTCCCCTGGTCGAAAAGCGGCAATCCGCTTATTTCATTCACATCTATATTTAAGTTTGGACCTGCAAGCGGCTCCGCTACAAATCATTGCCCGTGCCGGTGGTTTTCGCACTAGCGCGCGAATGCGGCGCAAGGCCACAATCGAGCGCACATTGACCACCATGAGCGCGTCATCGATGTGCCGGCCGCCCGCTCCACCACCTCAGGCACGGGCGCCGCGGCCAGCTTCAATTGCAGGCACAAGGCAGGGGCCTCCATCCGCAAACCCGCGCAAGTGCCGTTGATCGTCAAAACTATAAAACGGAGACATTCCATGAGAACAAACAGGATCCTCGGCGCGCTCGCGCTCTCACTGGCCCTGGCGGGCTGCGGTGGCGGCGGCGCAAGTGCGCCGGCCACGCCGTCGCCGGTCCCCGCCGCGCCGGACGCTCCGGCGGCCGTGAAACCGACCAAGTACCCCAGCTACAACACCAAGCCGCTGCCGGCGCAGATGGACGGCATGGGCAAGGACGCTGTCGCACTGGCCACCCTGATCAAGGCAGGCTATAACATCGGCAACACGCTCGAGGCGAGCGGCGGCGAAACCGCTTGGGGCAATCCCGCGATCACGCTGCAACAGATCGCGCTGATCAAAAAAAGCGGCTTCACGGCGGTGCGTTTGCCAACGGCGTGGGACCAGTATGCCGACCAGGGCACCGCCAAGATCAGCGAGGCCTGGCTCGCCCGCGTGAAGCAGGTGGTCCAGCACTGCGTCGACCAAGGTCTGTACGTCATCGTCAACATCCACTGGGACGGCGGCTGGCTCGACAACAACATCAGCACCGGCGCGCAAGCGGATGTGAACGCGAAACAGAAGGCCTATTGGGAGCAGATCGCCACCACCTTGCGCGACTTCGACGAGCACCTGATATTCGCCAGCGCCAACGAACCGCCGGCCGGCGACGCACCCAAGATGGCGATCCTGCTGTCCTACCACCAGAGCTTCGTCGACGCCGTGCGCTCGACGGGCGGCAGGAACGCCTACCGGACGCTGGTGGTCCAAGGCCCGCTGACCGACATCGACCTTACCAATAGCCTCATGAACACGATGCCAAGCGACACGGTCGCGCGCCGGATGATGGCCGAAGTGCACTACTACACGCCGTACCAGTTCACCCTGATGGACGCCGACCAGTCCTGGGGCCGCCAGTTCTATTACTGGGGAGCGGGCTACCACTCGGTCACCGACGCCGCGCGCAACGCGACGTCGGGCGAGGAGGCCGACCTTGATGCGCTCTACGCCAAAATGAAGCTGAAGTTCGTCGACAAAGGCATCCCGGTCGTGATCGGCGAGTTCGGGGCGATGCGCCGCTCCTCCGCCTTGTCGGGCGCCGACCTGCAACTGCACCTGAACTCGCGCGCCTATTTCCACAACTATGCAAGCCGGCAAGCGGTGGCCAAGGGCATGATGCCCTTCTACTGGGATAATGGCGTGATGGGCAACAATGGGTTCGCGCTGTTCAACCGTCAGACCAACACCGTCCATGACCAGCAGTCGATCGATGCTCTGGTACGCGGCGGAAACGGGCTGGGCCTTTAAATCGCGCGCCAGGGGCCCTTTGAATCCCTGGACATTCGAATAGAGAAAACCGCGATAATCCGTTATGATTTTCCGCGCGCCATGCTATTTGGCTTTGCGGCGCCGTGCCGGTCGATTAGCATCATCGGGCTAAACTTGGCCGTTTTGAACACCCACGGCATCCCCTGTGTTGGCGATGGCGCATCAAGCCAGGCAGCCAGATGACGCCGATGCCAACCTTGTGAAGGCTTCCGATAGGTGGCCGGGAGGCGGGGTCGCCAACAACAGCAGCATGGCTGTAAACCACACATGGAGAGCGTCGGGATGTCCGCAAAACCCATCAGCAAGATTGTCATCGTCGGCGGCGGCACCGCCGGCTGGATGGCTGCCGCGCCACTGGCGATGAAACTCGAAAAGCGTTGCGAGATCGTACTGATCGAGTCGCCCGAGATTGGCACTATCGGCGTGGGAGAGGCGACTCTGCCGACGATCCGCATGTATAACAACTTCCTCGGCCTCGATGGCGCCGATTTCATCAAAAAAACCCAGGCCACCTTCAAGCTCGGCATCGAATTCAAGGACTGGGGCCACATCGGCAATCGGTTCTTCCACGGCTTTGGCGACTTCGGGCCGCGGATCGAGAACCGCTCGCCCCACATGCATTGGCTGCGCCTGAAAAAAGCGGACCCGAGCATGCCTTCTTACGAGCATTGGTCGGTGTCGACCGTCATGGCGCGCAATTCGCGGTTTGTGCCGCCGGTCGGCGGCCCGCCGTCGGCCAGCAATGCGTTTTCGTACGGGTTCCAGTTTGACGCGGGGCTGTATGCGGCGTATCTGCGCGACTATTCGATACAGCGCGGCGTCACCCGCATCGAGGCGTTGATTACCGAGGTGGAGCTGCGGCCCGACAACGGCTTCATTGCCGCGGTCAAGCTCAGCGACGGCCGCCGCATCGACGGCGACCTGTTCATCGACTGCTCGGGTTTTCGCGGGCTGCTGATCGAGGGCGCGCTCAAGGCCGGCTACGACGACTGGTCGGCCCAACTACCATGCAACAGCGCGCTGGCGGTGCCGTGCGCCAAGGTGCCTAAAATCACCCCGTACACGACCTCGAGCGCCAAAAGCGCAGGCTGGCTGTGGCGCATTCCGCTGCAACACCGCACCGGCAACGGCCACGTCTACTGCGACGGTTTCACCAGCGACGACGAGGCCGCGCGCGTGCTGCTCGAAGGGCTCGATGGGCGCGCGCTGGCCGAGCCGCGCCAGTTGCGTTTCACGACGGGCCGCCGGCGCAAGTCGTGGGTCAAAAATTGCATCGCCATCGGCTTGTCCGCCGGCTTTATCGAACCGCTCGAATCAACCAGCATCAGCCTGATCGAAAACATGATTGGGTTCCTCATCGAAGGATTTCCCGATACCGATTGCAGTCCGGCGCTGGTTGACGAGTACAACCGGCGCGCCGCGACCCGGTATGAATCGACGCGCGACTTCATCATCATGCATTACAAGCTGAACAATCGCACCGATTCGGAGTTCTGGCGCTACTGTGCCGACATGCCGATTCCGGACTCGCTGCAGCACCAGATCGAGCTATTCCGCGAATCTGGGCAGGTTGCGATTATCGACAAGGAAGGCTTCAACGAGCCGTCGCACATCTCCATTCTGCTGGGCCTGGGGGTGATCCCGAAGACGCACGACCCGTTCGCCGACCACCTTGACCTGGCACTGCTACGCGTCCACTTCCAGCGTCTTCGCGAAGCGATCGCAGGCACGGTGAAAGCGATGCCCGACCACACCGACTACATCGCCGCCGCCGTGGCCGCCGATCCGGTGCCGGGACTGCCCGTCTAACTCCAAAAATCGGGGTCAGACCCGGGTCTGACCCCGGT
>JAZKIN010000037.1:13799-26155 GCA_040384885.1 Pseudomonadota bacterium
CGGGGTCAGACCCGGGTCTGACCCCGGTTAGAAATGTCGCTGGTTAAGTTGCATGGTGGCGGCTCTTCGGTTAGCGCCGGCCCGAGCGCGTCACCACGTCCACCCACACCGCCAGCGTCAGGATCAGGCCCTTGACGATCATCTGCCAATAGCTGTCGACGTCGAGCATCGACATGCCGTTGTCGAGGCTGGCCATGACCAAGGCGCCGATCAGCGCGCCGTACACCGTGCCCGAACCGCCCCGCATCGAGGTGCCTCCGATGAAGCAGGCAGCGATCACGTCGAGCTCGGCGGCCGTGCCCGCCGACGGCGAACCGGCCGCCAGGCGCGCGGTGTTGATCAGGCCCGCGAGCGCGCACATCAAGCCCATGAGGCCGAAAATCCACAACTTGACGGCGCGCACGTCGACACCCGACAGGCGGGTCGCCTCCATGTTGCTGCCGACCGCATAAATGCGCCGGCCGAACACGGTCTGGTTCGCGATATAGCTGAACACGCCCAGCAGCACCAGCAGCATCAGCACCGGCAGCGGGATGCCCTCGTAACCGTTGAGCGTGCGCACAAAGGCGAACAGCACCACGCCGATCGCCGCCAGCTTGGCGGCATCGCGCCACAGCGGCGCGACCGGCAGCTGGTGCAGCGCCAGGTTGACGCGCTGGCGCCAGGTCAGCAGCACCGCGAGCGCGAACAGCACCACGCCCAGGCCCACGCCCAGCTCGTGCGACAGGTAACCCTGCCCCAGGTAGACCATGTCCGGCGAGACCGGCGCCACGGTGCTGCCGTCGGTGATGCCGAGCACCACGCCGCGGTAGGCCAGCATGCCTCCCAGCCCCACGATGAACGACGGGATGCCCGCGTAGGCGACCAGGTAACCGTTGAACATGCCAAGCAGCAGGCCGCACGCGAGCACCAGCGCGACGATGACGGGCAGCGGCAGGTTGTGGCTGACATCGAGCACGGCGGCCGCCCCGCCGAGCAAACCGAGCAAGGAGCCGACCGACAGGTCGATCTCGCCGGCGATGATCACGAACACCATGCCGCAGGCGAGGATGCCGGTGATCGCCATCTGGCGCATCAAATTCGACAGGTTGCGCGCCGAAGTGAAGCCGCCTTCGGTCTGCCAGCTGAAAAAGGCCCAGATCAGCGCGATCGCCGCGAGCAGCGCGAGGATCTTGTATTGCGTGAAAAGCTGTTTGATTTTGATAGGATTCATTTTTGCTTGATCTGTAAATTAGTCAGTGGACCGCGGCGCCGTGGTCGATCGCGGCCGCCAGCACCATTTCCTGCGTCAGGTCGCGGTTGGCGAAGTCGCCGCGCAGCCTGCCCTCGCCCATCACCAGCACGCGGTCGGAAATGCCGAGCACCTCGGCCAGCTCCGACGACACCATGATGATCGACATGCCCTGGGCGGCCAGCTCGAACATCAGCTTGTAAATCTCGTACTTGGCGCCGACGTCGACCCCGCGCGTGGGCTCGTCGAGGATCAGCACTTCGGGGTTTGTCAGCAGCATTTTCGACAGCACCGCCTTTTGCTGGTTGCCGCCCGACAGGCTCGTGATCGGCAGGAACGGGCTCGCCGTTTTGAGCCCCAGCATCTCGATCTGGCGGTGCACCGCGCCCAGTTCGGCCTCGCCGTCGATGCGCGTCATGCGCGAAAAGCTTCCCAGCACGCTCAGCGTGATGTTCTGCCCGACGTCGAGGTCGCGCACGATGCCGTGCTGCTTGCGGTCCTCGGGCACCAGCGCGAAGCCGGCCCGGATCGCTTTGAGCGGGGTGCGCGTGTCGACGCGCTTGCCATGCAGGTACACTTCGCACTCGGCGCGCCCGGGATAGGCGCCGAACAGCGCCGACACCAGTTCGGTGCGCCCGGCGCCGACCAGGCCGGCGATGCCCAGGATCTCGCCCTTGCGCAGCGAGAACGAGACGCCGTCGACGCGCTTGCGTTCGGGCTTGTCGACATCGTAGCAATTGACGTTGCGCGCTTCGAAAATGACGTCGCCGAGCGCACGCTCCTGCTTGGGGTAGAGCTGGTTCATTTCGCGTCCGACCATCTGGGCGATGATGCGGCCCACGTCGAGCTGCGCCATCGGCGTGGTGGCGATGTGCTGGCCATCGCGGATGACCGCGATGGTGTCGCAAATGGCCGCCACCTCCTCCAATTTGTGCGATATGTAGACGCAGGCGACGCCTTTGGCTTTCAGGCCGCGGATGATATCGAGCAGCACGGCGATCTCGGACGCGGTCAGCGACGCCGACGGCTCGTCGAGGATCAACAGGCGCGCATTCTTGTTGAGCGCCTTGGCGATCTCGATCAGTTGCTGGTGGCCGCCGCCGTAGTTCATCACGGGCAGCACCACATTCACATCGGTGAGCTTGAGTTCGGCCAGCAGCTGTTCGGCGCGCCGGTTCATGGCCGGGTAGTTCATGCGCCCACCCGGCAAGGTGATCTCGTTACCGAGAAACAGGTTCTCGGTGACCGACAGCTCGGGCACGAGCATCAGCTCCTGGTGGATGATGACGATGCCGGCGGCCTCGGTTTCGCGGATCGACTGGGCCCGCAGCGGCCGGCCGTCGAACACGATTTCGCCGTCCCATGTCCCGTGCGGGTAGACCGCCGACAGCACTTTCATGAGCGTCGATTTGCCGGCGCCGTTCTCGCCGCACAGGCCGACGCACTCGCCGGGACGGATCTTGATGTCGATCCCGTTCAGTGCGCGGACACCGTCGAACTGTTTGACGATGCCCTTCATTTCAAGCAGATATTCGGACATGCTGGTTCTCGTAAATAGACAGGGGAACAAAGGGCGCGGGTTCGCACGGGACCGGGCGTGCCGGTCCCGCCAAGCCGTGCGGCACCTGCTATTTGGCCGTGATCTGGGCCTTGGTGTAAAAGCCGTCGGTAATCAGGATGCCGACATTGGCGTTGGTCAGCGCGGTCGGTTTGAGCAGCAGCGTGTTGACCTTCTTGAAGCCATTGTCGTACTGCGCGTTGTAGGCGGGCTTCTCGTTGCGCACCAGTTGCACCGCGAGTTTGGCGGCCTCGCCGGCGAGCAGCTTGAGCGGCTTGTACACCGTCATCGCCTGCGAGCCGGCGATCACGCGTTTGACCGCGGCCAGGTCGGCGTCCTGGCCCGACACCGGCACCTTGCCGCTCATTTTTTGCGAGGCCAGCGCCTGGATCGCGCCGCCGGCGGTAGCGTCGTTCGAGGCCACGATCGCGTCGATCTTGTTGCCGTTGGCGGTCAGCGCGTTTTCGACGATGGCCATCGCCTCGGACGGGCTCCAGTCCTTGACCCACTGCTTGCCGACGACCTTGATGTCGCCCTTGTCGATCAGCGGCTGCAGCACCACCATCTGGCCTTCGCGCAGCATCTTGGCGTTGTTGTCGGTCGGCGCGCCGCCGAGCAGGTAGTAGCTGCCCTTCGGTTTGAGCGCGACCACGCCGCGCGCCTGCATCTCGCCGACCGCCTTGTTGTCGAACGAGATGTAGGCGTCGATATCGGCGTTCAGCGCCAGCCGGTCGTAGGAGACGACCTTGATGTTGGCTTTTTTGGCTTCGCGGATGGCGTTGTTGAGGACCGTGGCGTTGTACGGCACGATGACGAGCACGTCGACCCCGCGCGAAATCAGGTTCTCGATCTGGGCGATCTGCTTTTGCTCGCTGGCGTCGGCCGACTGCACGAACACCTTGGCGCCGAGTTGTCCGGCCGCCGCGATGAAGTAGTCGCGGTCGCGGGCCCAGCGTTCGACCCGCAGGTCGTCGATCGAAAAGCCGATCTTCGGGTTCTTGGCGTCGGCCATTGCCTGGCCGCTGCCCAACATCATCAGGGCCGTAACGACGGCTGTGCTCAGAATTTTTTTCATCATGTCTCCAGATTTTTATGTAATTTCACTACAAATGGACCGAATGCCCCATCTTGCCATAAGTTTGTTGCGCAGCGCTATTGCGATTGTTAATGATTGTGACGCGGCAAGTCGTGTCCGACCCCCCTGTAAGGCAATGCGAGCTCCATGCAGGCACCGCTCTCGAGCTGGCCGACGGTGGCGCGGTACAGCTGCTGCCACGGGGTCTGGCTCGCCGGCACCGGCGGCAATGGTTCGAGTTTGCGCGCGGCCAGCACCTGGTCCGGCACCAGCATGTTGCAGGTGCCGGCGTTCAGGTCGACCCGGATGATGTCGCCGCTGCGCAGGTAGGCCAGGCCGCCGCCGGCCGCGCTTTCGGGCGACGCGTTCAAAATCGACGGGCTGTCCGAGGTGCCCGACTGGCGGCCGTCGCCCAGGGTGGGCAGGTTGAGGATGCCGCGCCGGATCAGGGCGTCGGGCGGCTGCATGTTGACCACCTCGGCCGAACCGGGCCAGCCGATCGGCCCGGCCCCGCGGATGACCAGCATGCAGCCTTCGTCGATGTCGAGCGCGGGGTCGTTGATGCGGGCGTGGTAGTCGCCCGAGCCGTCGAACACCACCGCGCGCGACTCGAATATGTTCTCCTTCCCTGGCTCGCTCAGATACCGGGCGCGAAATTGCGGCGAGATGACGCTGGTTTTCATGATCGCGAAGTCAAACAGGTTGCCCTTCAGGACAGTGAAACCGGCCTGGGTGCGCAAGGGCGCTTCGTAAGGGCGGATCATTTCGCGGTCGGCGCTTTCGCGTCCCTGCAAGTTCTCTGCCATGGTGGCGCCGCCGACCGTGGGGCGGTCCGCGCGCAATTTGCCTGCCTGCAGCAGCTCCCACATGATGGCCGGCACGCCGCCGGCCCGGTGGAAGCGCTCGCCCAGGTATTTGCCGGCCGGCTGCATGTTGAGCAGCAGCGGCACGTCGTGGCCGTAGGCCATCCAGTCGCCCGATTCGATCTCGACGCCGGCGTGGCGCGCCATCGCCATGATGTGCGGCTGGGCGTTGGTGGAGCCGCCGATGGCCGCGTTGACCACGATCGCGTCCAGAAAAGCGTCGCGTGTCAGGATGCTCGAGGGGCGCAGGTCGAGGCGCGCCATCTCGACGATGCGGCGCCCCGTCTCGTAGGCCATCTGGCCGCGTTCGCGGTACGGCGCCGGAATGGCCGAGCAGCCGGTCAGCGACATGCCGAGCGCCTCGGCCAGCGCGTTCATGGTCGATGCCGTGCCCATGGTGTTGCAATGGCCGGCCGAGGGCGCCGAGGCGGCCGCGATCTGCAGGAATTTCTCGTCGTCGATCTCGCCCGCGGCCAGCTTGCGCCGGCCGTGCCAGATCGCGGTGCCGGAGCCGGCCAGCTCGCCCTCGAACCAGCCGTCGAGCATCGGCCCGCCCGACAGCACGATGGCCGGGATGTCGACCGTGGAGGCGGCCATGATCTGGGCCGGCGTGGTCTTGTCGCAGCCGGTGGTGAGCACCACTGCGTCGATCGGGTAGCCGTGCAAAATCTCGACCAGGCCGAGATAGGCCAGGTTGCGGTCGATCGCGGCGGTCGGACGGCGGCAGTTTTCAAAGATCGGATGCAGCGGGAACTCCATCGCGATGCCGCCGGCGTCGCGGATGCCGTCGCGCACGCGCTTGGCCAGCTCGAGGTGGATCCGGTTGCACGGGCTGATGTCGCTGCCGCTCTGGGCGATGCCGATGATCGGGCGCCCCGAGCGCAGTTCCCCGGCGGTGATGCCGTAGTTCATGAAGCGCTCGAGGTAGAGCGCGGTCATGTCGATGTGGTCGGGATTGTCAAACCAGTCCTGGGACCGGAAGCGTTTGCTCGTCATGCGAAGTCCCGTATCGAAAAGTCGTTCTGCGCCAGCCCTGGAACGGCCGACTTGAAGGTGAACAGCGCGCCGGCCAGCGGTTCGTGCGCGCGCTGCTGCCGGGTCAGGCCCTTCCAGGCGGTGGTCACGAACACGGTGCGCAGGTCGTCGCCGCCGAAGGCGAGCTTGGTGACGTTCGAGACCGGAAACGGGACGCTGCCGATCAGGGCGCCGGCCGCCGAATAGCGCTCGATGCGCGCGCCGCCGAACAGCGCGATCCAGACGCAGCCTTCGGCGTCGACCGCCATGCCGTCGGGGTGGCCGGCGCCGTCGATCGTGGCAAAGTGCCGGCGCGCGCCGACCGAGCCGTCTGGCTTGACATCGAAGGCGTACACCGTTTTGGCCAGCGTGTCGGTGTGGTACAGGGTATCACCGCCCGGGCTCATGGCCGGACCGTTGGTGATGATGTAGCCGCTGTCGACGGTGCACAGCGCGCCGCCGCGGTCGATCCGGTACAAGGAGCCGCTGGCGGCCGTCTCGCCATTGTCCATCGAGCCGAACCACAGGCTGCCCTGGCGGTCCACGTAGCCGTCGTTGAGGCGGTTCCCGCCCACCTCGGCCTCGACGCTGCGCAGCAGGGTGAATTCTTCGGCGCGTTCGCAAAACCGGTACAGCCCGTCCTCGAGGCCGCAGACGAAGCCGCCCGCGTCGGCCGGCACGATGAAGCCGGGCGCGCCGGGGGCGTCCCAGGAGCGGCGCTGGGTGCCGTCGACGGCGCAGCGGTGCACCCTGCGGCCGCGGATGTCGACGAAGTAGACCGAGCGGCTCGGCCCGTGCCACAAGGGCCCCTCCCCGAGCTCGGCGCCGGCGTGCCACAGGCACGTTACCGCCGACGCGATCATGCGCCGTACCATCCGGCGTCGACGAAATAATCGCGCCCGGTGCAGCGCGAGGCGTTGTCGGAGGCCAGGAACAAGGCCAGCGCCGCCACGTCCTGCACCTCGATCCGCTGGTGCAGGCACTGCGCGGCCAGGATCTTCGCTTCCTCCTCGCCCGAGGTCCACAGCTGCTCCTGGCGCGGCGTGAGCACGGCGCCCGGAATGATGCAGTTGACCCGGATCCCGTGCGCGCCGAGGTCGCGCGCCAGGCCGCGGGTCAGTCCCTCGATGGCCGCCTTGGCGGTCATGTACAGGCTCAAGTTGGGCAAGGCCAGGTGCCACGAGATCGAGCCCAGGTTCAGGATCACGCCCTCGCCCTTGGCCTGCATGCCCTTGGCCACCGCCTGCGCGCAAAAGAACTGGTGGCGCAGGTTGACCGCGACGCCCGCGTCCCAGTAGGCGGGGGTGACGTCGCCGACCGTGTGGCGGTCGTCGTTGGCGGCGTTGTTGACCAGTATGTCGACCGCACCGGCGCGCCCCGCGATGGCCGCGAAGGCGGCGCCGACGGCGTCGAGGTCGACCAGGTCGCAGGCGACGAAAACGGGGGGGTGCGCGCACTGCGCCAGCGAGCGCTCGAGCGCAGTCGAGGCCGCGTGGTCGATATCGATGAAGTACACGCGCGCGCCCTGCCGCGCGAACGCGAGCACTATCTCGGCGCCGATGCCGGTGCCGCCGCCGGTGATGACCACGCATTTGTCGGCGAGGTCGGGATAGGTCGCATAGGCCTTCATTTTTTTCGTTTTGTCCTGATTCATGACACCGCTCCAAGCAGGCCGCGGCGGGCCAGGTTGGCATACAGCGCGCGCACGCCGAAGGTCCAGGGCGCGATCTTGTCGCTGCGCTGGACATGGTTGACCAGCATGCCGAGCGAAGGCGTGGCGATGCTGACGCGGTCGCCCAAGTGGTGCGTGAAACCGGCGCCGGCGGCATCGCGGTCCTTGATCGGCGAGAACATCGTCCCGAGGAACAGCATGAACCCGTCCGGATACTGGTGGTGCGCACCGCACACCTGCGCCACCAGCGCGAGCGGGTCGCGGCTGATCTCGCGCATGCGGCTGCTGCCCTCGAGGCGGAAGCCGTCGTCCGCGCCTTCGATCAGCATGCTCACTTCGGCGTTGCGGATGGTGTCGATCGAAAAATTCTGGTCGAACAGGCGGATGAACGGCCCGATCGCGCACGAGCCGTTGTTGTCCTTGGCCTTGCCGAGCAACAGGGCGCTGCGCCCCTCGATGTCGCGCAGGTTGACGTCGTTGCCGAGGGTGGCGCCGAGCGCTTCGCCGCGGCTGTTGACGGCGAGGACGATCTCGGGCTCGGGGTTGTTCCATTTCGAATCCGGGTGCAGGCCGACGTCGGCGCCGTGGCCCAGCGCCGACATCGGCTGCGACTTGGAAAACACCTCGGCGTCGGGCCCGATCCCCACTTCCATGTAGGGCGACCACATGCCGCGCGCGAGCAGGTCCTGCTTCAGTTTTTCGGCCGCGTCCGAGCCGGGCACGATGGCCGACAGGTCGGTGCCGATGCACTCCTGCATCGCCGCGCGCAGCGCGCCGGCCCGGCTGGCGTCGCCCTTGGCTTGCTCCTCGATGACGCGTTCGAGCAGGCTGACGGCGAACGTGACGCCGCATGCCTTGATCGCCTGCAGGTCGCACGGGGCCAGCAAATGGAGGCCGCCGGCGGCGCCTTGCAGCAATTCGGACACGGCGCCGAGCGCCTCGCCCGGGGCGTGCCGCGCCAGCTCGAGCAGGTCGGCGCGCTCGAACAGGTCGGACACGGTCGCAGCATGGGAGCTGATGTCGACCACGACGCCCGCGCGCACCACGACGAGCGCGGGGCCGCCCGCGGAACCGGGGCGCCAGACACGGCCGACCAGCAGGGCTTCGGCTGCGTCAGCGGGCAAAATGGTGTTGGAGATTGGGTTCATCTATCACTTTTCAGCTGCGTTTAAAGAGCGCGCCGGGCGCACGCGACGCCGGTGCATCACAGGATAGATGTTGCCTTTTGTACTGCGCAGCCGCAAGTACGAAAACCACCAATGGCGGTATTGATTTACGTTCGGTTCTATCAGGCCTGCAGCGAGAGCCGGTAGTGGGTCGTCTGCCGGTACACTTCGCCCGGACGCAGGATGACGGCGGCGGCGTGCTCGCCGTTGATCTGGTCGGGATAGGCCTGCGCCTCGAGGCAGAAGCCGTCGTAGCTCGCGTAGGGACGGTCCGCCCGCCCCTGCACGCCGCCGAGCTTGTTCCCGCTGTAGAACTGGAGCCCGTGCTCGGTGGTCGACACCTGCAGGGTGCGGCCCGAGCCCGGATCGTAGACCCGCGCCACTTCGCGCAGCGGGCCCGCGCGCCCGGGCGTGGGCGAGCCGATGCAGTAGCAATGGTCGAAGCCGCCCGCCATCGCGATCTGGGGGTCGGGCCAGCCGAGGCGCGGCCCGATCGCGGCCGGTTGGCGGAAATCGAAGGGGGTGCCGGCCACCGAGGCGATATCGACCGGAATGCCGCCCTCGTCGACCTCGAGGTAGAAGTCGGCGTCGATCTGCAGCATATGGTCGCCCACGCCGGCGCTGCCCCCGTTCAGGTTGAAGTACGGATGCGCGGTCAGGTTGATCGGGGTCGGCGCATCCGAGACCGCCTCGTACTCGATGGTCAGGCGGCCTTCGTCGTCGAGCCGGTAGTGGACCTCGACATTGACGTTGCCCGGAAAGCCCCCCTGCCCCTGCGGCGACGACAGCCGCAGCGACACGCCCTGCCCGGACGTGGTCGCCTGCCAGCGCGCGCGGTGGAATCCCTCCTGGCCGCCATGCAGGTGGTTGCCGCGGTCGTTGACCGCCGCCTGCATCGGCTGGCCGTCGAGCATGAAGCGCCCGCCCGCGATGCGGTTGGCCCAGCGCCCGATGACCGCGCCGAAATAGTGGCTGTCGTTGGCGTAGCCCGGCGCATCGGGGTAGCCGAGCAGGACGTCGGCGAGCTTGCCGTAGCGGTCGGGCGCCAGCCACGACACCAGGGTGGCGCCGCGTTCGCTGATGGTCAGGCACATGTCGCTGCCATTGCGCAGCGTGATCAGGCGCTCGTCGGAGGGGGAAATCTTAGTCGTCATTGGAAAGGGGGTGGACTTCTTGAATGTGGGTGGCCGGATCGGGTTCCGGAAGGCCCCGCAACACGCGTTCCTGGTAGGCGCGCGGGGTGCAGCCGAACTCGCGCTTGAAGACCGAATGCATGTACTGGCTCGACGTGAAACCGCAGCTGAGCGCAACGTCGCCGAGGTTGCAGTCGCCGCGGCCGAGCAAGGAGGTCGCGGCGTCGAGGCGGAAACGCAGGATTTCGTCGTGAACGCTGCATTCGAGTTCCTGCCGGAAGTACGATTCGAGCGAGGAGCGCGAAATGCCCACGTAGTCGGCGACCTGGTCGGTTTTGATGCCCTGGCAGGCGTACTGGCGGATGAAGTGCCGCGCGCGCATCACGTGTGGGTGTTTGGGTGGTTCGTGCTTGCTCGAGGCGAGCACGTTGATGCCGGCCGGCGGCACCAAGATGCGCGTGTCGGACAGGCGGGCGCCGTGCAGCATGCGGTCGAGCAAATGGGCCGCGGCGCGCCCCATCTCCTGCGCGCCCTGGATCACCGAACTCAAGGGGATGCGGGTGAGCATGCGCGCCAGGGGGTCGTTGTCGATGCCGATCAGGGCCACCTGCTCGGGCACTTCGATCCCCGCGATCATGCAGGCCTGCATCAGTTGCCGGGCGCGGGCGTCGGTGACGGCGATGATCCCGACCGGCTTGGGCAGGCTGTGCAGCCACTTGATCTGCTGCTGCAGCGCCTCGTCCCACGACGGCGCGCTGGTGCTGAGGCCGCGGTAGATCTCCGGCTCCATGCGGTCGCGCCGCATCAGGCTGCGGAACGCGTTCTCGCGTTCCTGGGCCCAGCGGTTCTCCTGCGCCTCGGGCAGGCTGAAACAGGCGAAATTGCGCAGGCCCGACTCGATCAGGTGCTCGTAGGCCAGTTTGATGAGCTTGAAGTTGTCGGTGGCGACGTAGGGAATGCCGGAGGGATAGGATTCCTCGTTTTCGTAGGAGCCGCCGACCGCGACCACGGGGATCGAGGTGCGCGCCAGCGCCGCGGCCACGGCCGGATCGTCGAAGTCGGCGATCACGCCGTCGCCCTGCCAGTCTTCGATTCCCGGCAGGCGCAAGCGGAAGTCCTCCTCGAGGAACAGGTCCCAGGAACTGCGCGTGCTCGACAGGTAGGCGGCGACGCCGGCGATGACCTCGCGGTCGAAGATCTTGTTTGCATTGAAAAGCAACGCGATCCTATGCGTTTTTGGAATTAACATTGTTCGCGTCTCCTGGTGAACTTGCTCCTCTTTTAATTGTAGAACCAAAGTCGCATCTTTTGTCGATGCAGGAGTCAAGCACGTTCCTGACTTTGCTGGCAATGCTAATAATTAGCAATTATGAAATTCACCAACCCGGACTGTGATTTTGACGGTTTACCGTGATCAATTTCGTGAGCAAGGCGTTGGAGGGCAAGGCAGGTAGCGGACCGTGGCAGTGCGGGCACGAACGGCTCGTGGCCGTGGTGCAAACCAGGGGCGCATGCGCGGAACCATGGCCTCTTCAATCCTGCGAGGCCAGGCATGCGATGCCGAAACAGGTCGCCGACCGGCTTAAACAATCGAAAACCGACGCGGGCTATCGCCGCGCGCCTGGGCGATCAAATGATTGCGCTGGTGGCGGTCGGGCGGGGCGTCTCTGCAGTTAATCCATACGGCACGTCGCAGGCATTCCTAAATTCGGAGCATTTCCAGGGCGACCCCAGCGGCTAACGCGGCTTTGAGCCACGCCGGCCTCGGACCGTTCCCGCTCCATTGGTTCGCCGGATTCTTTGGGTCTTGATACTGCGGTCCCTTTCGCCGGGATCTCGATGGGGGCGGAGACCCACCGTCTAGAATGGCCTGCAGGGGCAATCCCAATCGGTGGGCTACGGCATATATCCGCTCGATCGCAGCCTCCCGATCTTTCTTCTGGCGCTTTTCGATCAGTTCGGAGACTTTTGCTTCCAAGGCAAGCAACTCAAAAGCTGACAGTTTTGACAAATCCATGCAATTTTCCTTAGCCATGCTCGATTGGTAATTTTACCCTAAGGGCGCCAACGACGGCCTACGATACCCCTGCCTGTCGGCGATGTTGGCGATGTTGGCGTTGGTGCCGCGATGCGCTTGCCATGCATCAGCGCTGGCGAGGCTTAGACGCTGCGCCTGGCGTCATTCCCATAGGCCGCAGCAGCTTTTCGGCAGTGGCCAGCGTTGGGCTTGACTCTTCGCGTTCGACATCCTGCAGCGTTCGCGCCGACACTCCGCATAACTTGGCGTACTCCGCAAGCGTGAGACGCAAGCTCGCGCGGATCTTGCGGATCACAGCAGGAATCGGCATGCCCGGATCGGCCGCCAGATCTTCGGCCAACGCGCGTCGCGCCTGCAACTCTTCATTCGGGGTCAGCGGATTGAAGCGTTTGTCCATTTAGAGATTCTTGGGATTCATATACACGGAATAGTATCACTAATAGGAACAAAAATGTGTCTATACGTGATAGAGAAGTGCTAAAGCGTGTTTTCCAGACGCGCGTCGAACGAATCCAATGGAAAACCCGTAGCTGGCAAATCGACGGGCCCGGCTAGCAGCCTGTCGGAGTTGAACCGATGCTCGCTGCCCCAATCCTTGCATTGCTT
>JAZKIN010000038.1:0-20221 GCA_040384885.1 Pseudomonadota bacterium
GCTGTTCTATGGGTCCCCGCATGCGCGAGGACGATGTTGGTTTGAGGTATTAGAACTAGTGATGTCGCGATTTCTGCCAAATCAAGCGGCTCATTTTAAGTTCTGCGGCAGCCTCCTACGTGAGGACGATGTTGGTTTGGGTCTATATAAGGTATCGCCTTCGCGATCGCGGTGACGCCTCTGGTCGACCTGGTCTTCGTTTCTGCATAGCTAAGCCTGCATCTATTCAAAATTGAATAAACATGCCCCAAAGTCAGCGTCTACGGCTTGCCATCATCCTCAGGCGCGCCGAACAGCGCATCAAGCCCGGCTGGCCTCTCCGGCTTGCGCGCAACACCCCGCTTGCCCGAAAACTCCTCCTCTATGTTGTCGCGGTAGTAGCTCCACGCGGACCCCGAGGTCGACAACTTGCGCCACACTTCCGTGCCGACGCCCTGGTAATCGATCGCGGTGCCATCGTCAAACTCGACCCGCAGCACACGCTCGCGCGCATCGTATCCAATCGCGCGCAGCTTGCCTGCATTGATGCGTTTCATCTCCATGACTTCCTCCCGGTGTCTGGCCTAATGCCGCCGATTGTACAGGCGGCACGCCGCGCGTTTACTTCTTTACCGCGGGCGGCTCTTTGTAAGTCACCCGGTAAATGCGTCCCTTGAAATCATCCGAGACCAGCATCGACCCATCGGCCAAAAAGCCTATATCGACCGGTCGGCCGATCACGACGCCATTCTGAATAAAACCATCGATAAACACTGTATCGCTGACCATCTTGTTCTCGTGCAGCGTGACCAGGGCCACCCGGTAGCCGCTCTTCTGGCTGCGGTTCCACGAGCCGTGCTCGGCCACGAACAGTTGGTGCTTGTACTGCGCCGGGAACTGGCTGCCAGTGTTAAACGCCAGGCCCAGCGATGCGACGTGCGGGCCGAGTTTGGCGACCGGCTCCTCAAACTCCGAGCATTTGCGTCCGGCCGCAAATTCCGGGTCCGGCAGCACGCCGCCTGCGCAATACGGGAAGCCGAAGTGCAAGCCGGCCTTCGGCGCGACATGCAGCTTGTCCGAAGGAACGTTGTCACCCAGCATGTCGCGCCCGTTATCGGTAAACCACAATTGCTTGGTTGTCGGGTGGAAGTCGAAGCCCACGGTGTTGCGCACACCGCGCGCAAATTCCTCGAGGCCGGAACCGTCGGGATTCATGCGGTGGATCTTCGAGTGCGGCTCGTTTTCCTTGTTGCATACATTGCACGGCGCGCCGACGGGAATATACAGCTTGCCATCGGGCCCGGCCTTGATGACCTTCGCGCCGTGCCACTTATCGGTGGGCAGCGAGACCTTGACGACATTGAGCTTCGGTTGCTTGTCGTAGGTGGCGTCGATGTCGTCGAAGCGGATCACGCGCGTAACTTCTCCGACATACAACGCGCCGTTCAACAGTGTCACGCCGATCGGCTGATCGAGCCCTTCAGCAACCGTAACCACCTTGTCGATCACGTTGTCGCGTTTGCTGCTGACGAGGGCATACACCTTGCCCGCCTTGCCGGAACCCACATACACGATGCCCGACGGCGAAACGACGATGCTGCGCGCGGCCTGCACCTGGTCGGCGAAGACGGAGATGCTAAATCCGCGCGGCAGCGTGAAGTTGGCCAGTTCGGGATACTTGCTGTCGGCGCCGTCGGCGACCGGCGTGACAGGTGCGGCAGGAGCGGCGGCGGCAACCGCGCCGACCGGCTTGAATAGATAATCCGAAATCGATGCGATCGCCGCGGGGGCGAGCGTTCCCTTAAATGCCGGCATACCGGCCGTCGGCGAACCGGCGGCGATGAACTTGGCCACCGCCGCCTTGTTCGGCCTGACCTTGAGCCAGGTCGCGTCGGCCAGGTTCGGGCCGACGCCCCCTTCGCGCTTGGCGCCATGGCAGGCCGCACAGTTTTGCTGGAACAGCGCGGCGCCGTCAGCCGCTTGCGCCACCGGCGCGAAAGCGCCAACGGCAAGGGATAACACTACAAGTGATCTTTTCATTATTCGCATAGTTAGTAAGTCAGGGTTACCAGGGAAACCGCCTGACGCGGCAGCTGCATAGTCACTATCGCGTTGCCATCGCGAACCTTCAATTTTTTCGCCGCGCCCAACTGGGCCAGTTCGCTGGCGCGCTGAAGAGCACGCACTTGCGCCGGGCTTGGGCTGGCCGGCGAGCCCATCCGCTTCCAGGCCGAATACGAATTACTGTTGTCGCCGTCGATCCGATAATGGCGCATGGTGACGCTGCTGGCGGGAATGCCGGCGATTTTCAGCGACACCGGCGAGCCGGCGTCGATGAGGTCGTCGTCATGGTAGTTCCACACCATCACCGCCACGCTGCGCTTGTCGCGCGTGGCCAGCGCGTTGATGTCGGTGCGTTCGCCGCGCACGCCGCCCGCCTTGATGCTCGCCGCGTCGTAGGCCTGGTCGCCGCCCACCGCCACACGCTCGCCGCGCATCATGCCGAACATGCGAAACACATTCAGTACCGGCTTGTTCACGCCATTCGTGGCCAGGTCGCGAAAGCCCGCGTACCAGGGCTGGTCCTCGAATTCAAACGACCAGTTGACCGCGCCGATCAGGTTCACGCCGCGCTTCTCGGCCAAGTCGTATTCGCGCGCGATCGATGCGGCAGTATAGCTGGAATACAAAGTGCCGTTGCGGTAGGCATTTTCGGGGTTGGTCGCCATGCCGCAGGCGGCGCAGCCCTCCGGGTCGGACTCGCCGATGATGACCGGCATTCCCTTGAGCTGCGGATATTTTTCGACGATCGCAAAGCCGTCGTCGAGGCGCTTGAAGTGCATGTCCATGCCCATGCGCACGACACCGTTGACGACTTTGGGCGAGCCCTTGGCGTGGAAGGCCACGAAGTCGAGCGGCGCGCCGATCTTGCCGGTGGCGTAGTTCGGCTCGGTCAGCACATGCTTGAGGAAGTCGTCCATGAAGCGCCCGGCGCCGGCCGTGTGCGGGCCGCCCATGCGCGCGGTTGGCAGGGCCCGCTTGACCGCATCGGCCGCGTAATCGTACATCTTGAAGTATTCGCGCTTGACGTCGGGGGCGATCAGGTAGTGGCCGTCCGGCTCGTTCCAAACCTCCCAGTACCAGCTTTCCACTTCTTGCTGCCCATAACGGGCAACGCAATGCTTGACCCACTGGTAGATCAGTTCGGCCCATTTGTCGTAGTCCTTGGGAGGTGTGGCCCAGCCCGTCATGATCTCTTCGTAGCGCACGCCGGGCTGCCATTTGTGCTGATAGGGCTGGGGCCGCTGCGACAGGGCTTCCGGCATGAATCCGATCTGCGCGAGCGGCTTCATCTTTCGTTCGATGTAGGTATCGAAAATCTGGTCGACGATGGTCCAGTTGTAGACCGGCTTGCCGTCCTTGTCCTCCGTGTACATGCCGGTCGAACCCCACTTGAGGGCGTGGCTGCCGTCGCCCGAAGTCATCAGGTTGTGGGCGCGCACGTAGACGGGGACGGGGCTCAGGGCCGCGATGTCGCTGAGCAGCTTCTTGCCGTTCGGCGCCGTGGTGTAGTTCGGTTCGTCGTAGCCGAACCAGGCCCAGATGGGTGTCATCGGACCCTTGACCTGCTTGATGTCGACGGTCAGTTTTACTGGGGTGGCGCGGGTGGCGGGCGTAGCGGAGGTGGCGGAGTTGGCAATGCACAAGGGTACGCTGGCGGCGAGGCTCAGCGCGGCAAATAGTCTCTTCATTTTTATGTTCTCGCGGGACAGGAATGGTCGGCCAATGGTAGGGCACCATTTCTTATTCGGCCAATCACCAATTCCGCAGCAGCAATGTCAAAATGGATATACCGAGCTCGTCAGCGACGCCGGGGAGGTGGAGGGTCGTCTCAAAAGCCGTGGTAGCCCGGTTGCGGACGAAATCGACCGTTCCTGCCCCCTTTCGCCCGCTTTGTGTGCGAGAGCGAACGATCCCCATCCGGGTCCGTACGATTTCGGGCCGAATCGCTACGGTTACCCTCCGATTTTTTACGCCGTGTCTTTCGTGAAAAAAAACGACCGGGCACAGCTGCGCTGATCGGTACGCCTCGGAAACATCGCGTGTTGTCGTGAGTGAGTCGTATGCGTTCGTGCGCAAATCGTCGAGATTAGCTTGGGAAGCGTAGAGTCTCGGTCGTATATCGGTGCCTGTCTTGCGAAATCGGGCAAGAACGGGCGTTGTAGCCGAAACGCCGAAAATAACACGCCTCCACACCGCTCGATATTTTCTTTTAGAAATATATGAATGGCTGGGCTCGTCACCTTCTGCTCTGGTCGCATACTCCGTGTTTTGCACTTCGACTTTGACTGTAAGTGTTATGCGTTTTTGAATCGTTAAGCGCGCGAGTATTCAAAAATGAAGAATGAAGAATGATTTAAAACGTGAAAGTGCTTTAGCGTTTGGTAGTTGGTCTGGTGTAATATTCCCGGCATCCATTTCCGATCGCCTTGCCACTGGAGCCATCACCGTGCCTGTCAATACAACCCGCCTGCGTTTTGCCCTCACGAGTGCCGCGCTCGGCCTGTCACTGTGCTGCGCCGCCGCGCAAGCCGAAGAGGTGCTGGTCACCGCCGCCAAGATGCTCGACGTGCGCACCGGAAAAATGCTGCTCAACCCGCAAGTGCTGATCCGCGACGGCCGCATCATCGGCGTCAAGCAAGGGAACGACGCCCCGTACGCGGTCGAAGCGTCGACCAAACGCATCGCCCTGCCCGGCATGACGCTGCTGCCGGGCCTGATCGACATGCACGTGCACCTCGACAGCGACCCGAGCTACGGCGGCTACACCGGCCTCGAATTCGGCGACCGCTTCTGGTCCGTTTTGACGGTGCCGCACGCGGGCCGCACGCTCGACGCCGGCTTCACCACCGTGCGCAACGTCGGCAGCGACGCATGGAACGACGTCGGCCTGCGCCAGGCCATCGACCATCGCAAGGTGCGTGGCCCGCGCGTGGTCACGGCGGCGCATTCCTTCGGCGCCACCGGCGGCCATTGCGATTCCACCTTCTTCCCGCCGTCCATGAAGCAGTCGAGCCAATACAACGCCGACAGCCCCGAGGAAGGCCGCAAGCAGGTGCGCGAGTTGCGCAAGTACGGCGCCCAGGTCATCAAGATTTGCGCGACCGGCGGCGTGTTCTCGAAAAACACCGAGCCCGGCCAGCAACAAATGAGTTTGCCCGAGATGAAGGCGATCGCCGACGAGGCGCACCAGTGGGGCCTTCAGGTCGCCGCCCACGCGCACGGCGCGGCGGGCATCAAGGATGCGATCCGGGCCGGCATCGACACCATCGAGCACGCCAGCCTGATCGACGACGAAGGCATCGCGCTCGCGAAAAAACATGGCGCGTGGCTGTCGATGGACATCTACAACACCGACTACACGCAGGCCGAGGGCAAGAAGAACGGCGTGCTTGAAGACAACCTGCGCAAGGACCGCGAGATCGGCGACCTGCAACGCGAGAATTTCCGCCGCGCCCATGCGGCCGGCGTGAAGATGGTCTACGGCACCGACGCGGGCATCTATCCCCACGGCGAGAACGCCAAGCAGTTCGCCGTGATGGTGCGCTACGGCATGAGCCCGCTGCAGGCGATCCAGTCCGCCACCGTCAACGCGGCGCAGGCGCTGGCCAGCAAAGATGTCGGCGTGATCGAAGTCGGTCGCTTCGGCGACATGATCGCGGTAAGCGGCGACCCGACCGCCGATGTGCGCCTGTTGGAGCGGGTCCAGGTGGTCATCAAAGGCGGCGAGCAGGTCCGGGCCGCGCAGTAAGCACGGCGCCGCCGCTTGGGTCGTAACAAGACTCAGGCGCGCATGCCGAACCTGCCGCGATATTCGCGCGGCGTCACTTGCGCCCAGCGCTTGAACACCGTGCTGAAGGTCGACACATTGGCGTAACCGCAGCGTTCGGTGATGTCCTCGAGCGAGAGCATGGTCGATTCGAGCAAGCCCTTGGCGCGCTCGACCCGCAATTGCTGGGTGTATTGCACGGGGCTCAGCCCCACGGCTTTCTGGAAACGCCGCAGCAATGTGCGCGGGCTCGTGTTGCAGTACTCGGCGAGTTGCCCCATGTCCCATTCCTGGTCCATATGCTGGTTCAGCCAGCGCCGGGCCCGCTCGACGACGGCGTGGCCGTCGCCCTGCACCATCGCGGCTGAAATATACGGCATCTGGCTGGTCCGGTTGCTGTCCGCGGCGAGGATCTTGGCCGACATCTGGCGCAACGATTCGCTGCCAAAATGCCCGACCATCCACAGCCCGAGGTCGATGTAGGCGGTGACGGCGCCCGACGACAATATCGGACCGTCGAGGATCACGAGCGCTTCGGTGTCGATGAGCACGTCGGGATAGCGCTTCTGGAACAGCTTGCTCAACCACCAGCTGGTCGTCGCGCGCCGCCCGTGCAGCAATCCGGCCTCGGCCAACAGGAAGGTGCCCGAACAATTCGATGCGACCAGGCCGCCGCCCTGCGTAAAGCGTTGCAAGGCCGCGCATTCGGGGCCGAGCCGGCCCAGCACCATCGGCAAGTCCCGTGTTTCCTCGTGCACGATCCCGGGCACGAGCAGCACGTCGTGCATGCCGGCCTGCACCGCTTCGGTTGGAAAAATCACGCCGCCCTCGCAGCTCACCATGCCGCCGGCGCTGCTGAGCCATTGCGTCTCGAAGCGCAGGTGTTCGCTCGCGGGCCGGAACTTCACGAGCGCGTTGGCGATATTAAACACGTCGACGATCGCGACCGCCGCGCTTGGATGGCAGTCGGGATAGATCAGGATACCGATGCGGATGGTTTTGGCTGGAATGGGCATTTGTCCGATTAGATCATAAATTTGTCGTTTCCGCCAATGGCTTTGCCGCGCCCAGCTCCCGATAATGATCCCACTTTCATTTGAATGCGGAGAATGCCATGTTGACGATATTCCTGATGGGCGCCGTTGGCGCCGCCTGCCTGATCTTCCGGATCGCGCGTAACACCCTGCGCGCGATCCCATCCGCCAACGACGACGTCATCTTTTTCTAGGTGGATGCGATGATCCGCACCCCACTCGACGCCACCACCGCCTTCTACCGTACGGTTCCCGGCGTCGGCATGCTGCGCGTCGTGCTCGCCCTGCTCCAACGCCTGTGGCCGGCGCTGGCGATGCGCGCCGCCTGCCGCCTCTTCCTGACGCCGCTGCCGCCCAAATGGCTGGTGCGCGGCAAGTCCCGGAACCACGGATGGCAGGTCCGGCAATTGCCGTTCGAGAATGCGAGCGTGACGATGCACGTGCACGATGGCGAGGGGCCCGTCGTGCTGCTGGCCCACGGCTGGGGCGGGCACGCGGGGCAGTTCAAGGCGATGGCGTCGGCGCTGGCCGAGGCCGGCCTGCGTCCCGTGATCATGGAGATGCCGGCGCACGGACGCAGCGCGGGCCTGCAAAGCAACCTGCCGCAATTTGTGCGCGCCATCGATTACGTGGTCGCGCGCCTCGACGCGCAAGGCGAGCCGGTGAAGGTGCTGGTCGCGCATTCGCTGGGCGCCACCGCCGCCGCATTCGCCGCCGCCCGCAACTTGCCGGTACGACGGCTGGTGCTCGTGGCGCCGGCCGCGTCGCCCACAGGCTACACGCGGATGTTCGCGCAGGTGTTCGGATTGAGCGAGCGCCTGCGCGCCGGCATGCAAGCGCGCATCGAAGCGCGCGAGGGCGTGCTGATGCAGCATTTCGAACCGCTGTTTTTGGGTGCGCGTTTGGCGATTCCGACAATGGTTGTGCACGACCGCAAGGACACGATCAATCCCTTCAGCGACGGCGAGGCTTATGCGAGCGCGGTTCCGGGGGCAAGCTTGCTGGCGACCGAAGGCCTGGGACACCGGGCGATACTCAAAGACGGCGCGGTGGTGGCTGCGGTCGTGGCGTTCGCGGCTTAAATCCGCGCTTGCCACGCGCATAAAAAAGGTCCGGTGCGAGCGCGCCGGACCTCCTACTTTTACTTCTTGTCTTTGGCTGTGATAAACAAGCTTGCCACACAGCTTGCCACGATCAACACCGCCACCACCGCCAGGGACGCTTGCACCGGCACGTGATACCACGGCATGATCAGCATTTTCGCGCCAATGAACGTCAACACCATGGCGAGGCCATACTTAAGCAGATGGAAGCGATCCGCGACGTCAACCAGCAGGAAATACAGCGCCCGCAGGCCAAGGATCGCAAACAGGTTCGACGTGAACACGATAAACGGATCGGTCGTGATCGCGAAAATCGCCGGGATCGAATCGACCGCGAACACAAGGTCGGTCACTTCGATCAGGATCAGCACCAGGAACAAGGGGGTCACATAACGGATCCCGTCTTTCCGGATGAAGAAGCGTTCACCATGGTCTCCCTCGGCGACCCGCAGGTGGCGGCGCGCAAACTTAAGCACCGGATTGTTCGCCACATCGGGTTCCTGGTCCACCGCCACGAGCATGCGCAAACCAGTGATCAGCAAAAAGGCGCCGAACAGATAAAGTACCCAGCTGAACTCACTGACGACCCATGCACCGGCCATGATCATCACCGCGCGCATGACAATGGCGCCGAGAACACCGTAGATCAGCACGCGGCGTTGGTACTGTTGCGGCACCTGGAAGGCCGTGAAGATCAACAGGAACACGAACACGTTATCGACCGAAAGCGCCTTCTCGATCAGGTAGCCCGAGAAAAACTCCAAAGCCTTCTGGTCGGCGATCGCCTCGCCCTGCGTGCCGTTGAGGTACCACCACAAGCCGCCGTTAAAAATCAGCGCGAGGCTGACCCATACCAGGGACCAGAGGCCGGCCTCCTTCACGCTGACCTTGTGTGCCTTGTTACCGCCAAACACGAACAAGTCGAGCGCCAGCATGACGAGCACAAAGGCGATAAAGGCGGCCCACATGGGGCCACTTGCAATACTTTCTAAACCGTTCATTCAATTCTCCTTGAAGCAAACACTACGCACGCTCAGCGGTAGTCGTTCTCTAAAAATTCCGGCTCGGCGGACCCGCCCTCCGACGCGGGCGCCTTGGCGGCCAGTCGGGTGTGGCTGAAGTCGCGCTTGCGCTCGACGCGGCGCACCAATGCGCGGTCCGCGCGTTCGGCGGCGCGGTCGATCGCCACGTACATGTCGGCTTCGGTGTCCTCGATGATCACCTCCGTTCCCGCGCCCAATTTCGCCTGAATCTTGCAGCGCTTGTCGATACCGCCGCGCGGGCCGTTGATGTCGGATAGCGATACCGCGACCTTGCGCACGTGCTCTCCGGCCCAGCCCAGCGTCATTGCCAGCCGCTGCTCGGTGTAGGCCCGCAGCGCTTCGGTCAATACAAATCCGTTTGCTTGAATCATGACTTGCATGGTGCTTCTCCTTGTAGGTTGGTGAGAGCATAATAGGGGCCGGAAAACCATCGCACAACTCGAATGTAATGCGACATTACATCGAAATAATCGATCTATCAGGACACCATGGCCTCGCTAAATTTCAAACACCTGCGCTACTTTTGGACGGTGGCAAAAACCGGCAGCATCGCCAAGGCGGCCGTGCTGCTGCATCTCGCGCCACAATCGATTTCCGGACAACTGACGGAGTTCGCCGAATCGCTCGGGGTTGAACTTTTCCGCAAGGTGGGCCGCAACCTTGAGCTGACCGACATGGGGCACCGGGTCCTGAGCTACGCGGAAGAAATTTTTAATACGAGCGATGCCTTGTTAGACGTCGTGGCTGACAAAACACTCACGACCGCCATCGCGTACCGCGTCGGATGTTCCGACTCGGTCTCGAAGTTGATCGCCTGCCGGCTGGTCGAGCCCGCGCTCAGATTGGCCGAGCCGGTCAGGCTGATTTGCCGCGAGGGCAGGTTGGCGAGCCTCGTGGCCGACCTTGCCGTCCACCGGCTCGACCTGATCATCGCCGACCGGCCGATGCCGAGCCACCTGAGCGTACGTGGCTACAACCATTTATTGGGTGAAAGCGGGATGACCGTGTTTGCGACGGCGGAACTGGCGGCCGGCCTGAAGGCGCCATTCCCGGCCTGCCTGAACGGCGCGCCGATACTGCTGCCCGGCGAAGACTTCGCGATCCACCAGCGCGTGTTGCATTGGCTTGAAAAAATGGAGCTGCACCCGCGCATTGTTGGCGAGTTTGACGACAGCGCCATGATGAAGGCGTTCGGGCAATCAGGCGCGGGAGTGTTCTTCGCGCCCACCGTCATTGCGGCGCAGGTGTGCACGCAATATGGGGTTGTGCAACTGGGGCGTGTCGACTCGCTGGTTGAACAGGTGTATGCGATCACCACGGAGCGCCGCCTTAGCCACCCGGCTACTGTCGCGATCAGCAGGACGGCCAAAGACAAATTGTTCGCGTGACGGTAGTGAACTAATTCTGGCCGCTAGGGTTTGAAGGGCCAGAAATCACGCAGCCTAAAACCTCTAAAAAATCAAACCAACATCGTCCTCGCGGAGGCGGGGACCCATAGAACAGCGGCTCAAAGCAACTGTTCTATGGGTCCCCGCATGCGCGAGGACGATGTTGGTTTAGTTCTTTGATGCAGGTCTTAACCTGCGCGAGATCGCTTCTGCTTGCTTCGTTTTGTTTAGTCTCCTAGTAAAAAAACTGAATCCAAGCCTGGTACATCGGCAAGCCGACCAAAACGTTTATCGGGAACGTGATGCCGAGCGCGGCGAGCATGGCCAGGCCGATGTTGGCGTTCGGGATCGATGCGCGGATCGCGGCCGGCGCCGCGATGTACGATGCGCTCGCGGTCAGACCGGCAAGCACCAGCGCACTGCCTTGTGGCAGCGAAAGCGCGACCGCGGTCCCGATGCCCACCCACGCGAGCGCAAACGGCATCAATGCCGCAAACATGATCAGGCGCCACTGGTGCCACGGCACCGGCACGCAAGCGCGCGCGGTGCACAAGCCCATCTCTAACATGAACACGGCGAGCATGGTCTTGAAGCCATCGAGCAATACCGGCTGCAAGGGCCCGAGCCCGACCGGCCCGTAGAGATAGCCGATCAACACGCCGCCGACGAGCAGCAGCACGCTGCGGCTCGTCAAGGCCTCGCGCAGGATGCCGTGCGTTGCGGTGGTGCCGCTGAGCCTGCGGTGCAAGCACAGCATCAGTACGATCGCCGGCAACTCGAGCACGACGAGGTACAAGGTCGTCTCGGGGCCCAGCGGCAACCCGGCCTTTTCGGCCAGGCTCAGGACGACGGCGAAGGTGCCCGCGCTCACCGAGCCGTAATGCGCGGCGATGCTGGCCGCGTCGTCGAGCGGCAAGCCGACCACGCGCCGCAGGATCGGAAAACACAGCAGGGGTATAACGATTCCGAGTGCCATCACCGGCAACAGGGTCGACAACATGGCGGGCTCGAACTTGCCGTGCAAGGTGAGTCCGCCTTTGAGGCCGAGCACGAGCATCAACAGGATGGACAGCGTTTGATAGACCGCGTCCGGCACCTTCAAATCCGATTTCAACACTCCGGCAAGGAGGCCCAAGGCAAAAAAAGCGCTGACGATATCCGGCATGAGGAGGCGAACAACTGTTCGAACAAAGAAGAGGTGGCGATTGTCGGCAATTCTGGGTATATTCGCCAATGAATAATCAGCCACTTATATATAGATAATCATCTATGGATGTCCGTCAGCTCAGTTTTCGCCTGCTCCAGGTATTCGTCCACGTCGCGCGCACCAGGAACATTTCGGCGAGCGCGCGCATGTTGCACCTGACCCAGCCCACGGTTTCGATGCAACTCAAAAAGCTGCGCGATGCCGTGGGCGAACCCTTGTTCCATTACCACGATGGCGAAATGGTCTTGACCGATGTCGGCAGCGAGCTGCAGCTCGCGGCCAGCGACGTGCTCGGCCGCTTCGACGACTTCGAGCTGTTCCTGGGGCGGCTGCGCGGGGGCAGCGCGGGCCACATCAACATTGGCATCGTCACGACCGCCAAATATGTGTTGCCCCGCATCCTGGGCCCGTTCTACCGGCAGTTCCCCAAAATCACCGTCACCCTGAGCATCGGAAACCGCGCGCACATCATGGACCGCTTCGCGCGCCAGGAGGACGACCTGTATGTGTTCAGCCATCCGCCGACCGGGGTTACAGTCCAGGCCAACCGGATCCTCAAGAATCCATTGCAGATCATCGCTCCGCTCGACCATTGGGCCGCGCGCCGCGCCAGCCTCGCTTTTTCGGAGATCAGGGATGAGCGCTTCCTGATCCGGGAGCCAGGTTCGGCCACCAGGATGATGTTCGAGGCATGGCTCACCGGCCACGGCGTGGAATTGAGCGACACCATGCAAATCGAAAGCAACGAGGCGATCAGGCTCAGCACCGCGTCGGGGCTGGGCCTTGCCTTGATCTCGGCCCATACCCTGCAGGAGGGGCGCGACGCGGTAAAAATCCTCCCCGTAGAAGGCTTTCCCCTCGAGAGCAATTGGTATTTGGTAAGCCGCAGGGACCGGCGCTTGCCGCACGCGGCCATGCAGCTCGTTCAGTTCGTCGCCGACAATCTGGCGCAGTGTGTCGATCCGGTGCTCGTGGCGCCCGATATCGCGGAGCTCGCCGGTCACTACAGCGCGGGCGCCAGCGCGCCAGGCTGAGCTTGTTGGCCCGGTGCCGGGGTGCCAAAAATGTCTTTTCGCCATGCAAAAAACACCCGTGGAAACGCCTTTTACGATTTTAACAAGATCGACCCCGGCCTCCGCCTTAAAACCCCGACTTGGCACACCGACCAAACACTCCCCTTAGTGCAATTTTCAAAGTAGAATGCACCAGCCTGCACTTAATTGGCAGACGTTGCCATCAAGAACGACCGAAGCACCCCGCACACTTCACCCACTACCAATGTCAAAAAGCCCGTCTTCGCAGCCCATCGAAATCAAGATTTCCACCGTCGTCGCCGTGTCGGCCATCCTGCGCTCGGTCGACCTGAGCGCCATCGACGCCGCGCTCACCCAGATGACCGGGGGCAGCCCCGATTTTTTCGATGACGAATTCGCCGTCATCGACGTCAGCGCGCTGGCCGCCGACAATCCCGAGATCGACTGGGCGCAACTGGTCGAGCTGCTCAAAAAATATAGCCTGAACGCGGTCGCCGTGCGCGGCGCGGCGCCCGTCATGGCCGACGCCATCCGCGCGCGCGGCCTGTCGCTCGACGACGGCGGCGGCAACGCCCGTCCGCTGCCCGACTTCCAGGTCGCGGCGACCCCGGCCCCGGTCGCGCTCGCCGCGCCGGCCCCGGTCGAAGCGGCCGTGGTGCCGGCCACCGCCGTGGTCACGCCCGGCACCATGATCATCGACACCCCGGTGCGCGCCGGCCAGCGCATCTATGCGCGCGGCTGCGACCTGATCGTCGCCGCCGTGGTCAACAACGGCGCCGAACTCATCGCCGACGGCAGCATCCACGTCTACGCGGCGCTGCACGGGCGCGCGCTCGCTGGCGCCTCGGGCAATGCCAACGCCCGCATTTTCGCGCTCTCGATGGAGCCCGAACTGGTCTCGATCGCCGGCGTGTACCGCACCTTCGACGAAGGCTTTCCCGCCGAGATGGCGCGCAAGCCGGCCCAGATTCGCCTGGTCGGGGACCGGATCGATATACAATCGATAAGCCCGGCAACCCGCGCCTGACCCCATTACCAAATCCAAAGGACCTTTTGTGGCTCGAATTATTGTTGTAACGTCCGGCAAGGGCGGCGTCGGAAAAACGACCTCCAGTGCCAGTTTCTCCTCCGGCCTGGCGATGCGCGGGCACAAGACCGCGGTGCTCGACTTCGACGTCGGCCTGCGCAACCTCGACCTGATCATGGGTTGCGAACGGCGCGTGGTGTACGACCTGATCAACGTGATCAACAACGAAGCGACGCTGAACCAGGCGCTGATCAAGGACAAGCACTGCGACAACCTGTTCATCCTGCCGGCCTCGCAAACGCGCGACAAGGATGCGCTGTCCGAAGAAGGCGTCGAGCGCGTGCTCAACGACCTGATCAACATGGGTTTCGAGTTCATCATCTGCGATTCGCCCGCCGGCATCGAGCACGGCGCGCTGATGGCGCTGACCTTCGCCGACGAGGCGATCATCGTGACCAATCCGGAAGTGTCGTCGGTGCGCGATTCCGACCGCATCCTCGGCATCATCCAGGCCAAGTCGCGCCGCGCCCAGACCGGCGCCGAGCCGGTCAAGGAGCACCTCTTGATCACCCGCTACTCGCCGAAGCGGGTCGAGGCCGACGAAATGCTGTCCTACCAGGACGTGCAGGAGATCCTGCGCATCCCCCTGATCGGCATCATTCCCGAGTCCGAGTCGGTGCTGCACGCATCGAACCAGGGCAATCCGGCGATTCATTTCAAGGGCACCGACGTGGCCGAGGCGTACGAGGACGTGATTGCCCGTTTCCTGGGCGAAGAGCGGCCACTGCGCTTCACGACCTACGAAAAGCCGGGCCTGCTACAGCGTATCTTCGGGGGAAAGTGATATGGCCCTGCTCTCATTTTTGTTCCCGCCCAAGGCGAAAAGCGCCTCGGCCGCCAAGGAGCGCCTGCAGATCATCATTGCACGCGAGCGCACCGGACGCAGCGGCCCGGACTTTTTGCCGGCCCTGCACAAGGAACTGATCGAGGTGATCTCGAAGTACACCAAGGTCAACGCCGACGACATCAAGATTTCGCTCGACCGCCAGGGCAACCTCGAAGTGCTCGACGTGAACGTGGTATTGCCGGACCACTAAGCGGCACCACCGTTGAGGGCTTGCTCGTGACGGTGCCGCTTCTAAGGGCGTGCCGGTTAAGGCCGCGCCGCCATGAGTTCGCGCGCGACGACCGCGCAGGCGTCGACGTGTTCGTAGCCGAGCTTGCGGAACACCGTGAAACCGATCGCCGCCGAGGCGATCTGGCCGGCGATCGGCACCACCCGCGCAGCCGACTTGGCAAACATTTTCAGGCCCGCGCGCTTGAACAGCTGCATCACGACTTCGCGCGTGATGAGCCGCCCGACCATCATCCCGCCCATCCCGACCGCGCCCTGGTAGGCGATCAGGCGGAATTTCGGTTGCAGGTTTTCGACCTGCTCCTGGGTCAGGCCGAAGGCCTTGTTGACGTCGTTGATGAGCATCGTGAACAGCGACAGGTCGGACACCACGTCGACGCCCGGGATCGGCACCGCCGACACGCTCGCGGCGATGAAGGCGCGGCGCCGGACGAGGCGACGGCAATGTTCACGCAATTGCTCGATGTCCTTGCCATTGCCCGGAATCAAGGTCCAATCAACGCTGACAGACTTTCTCATGGGAATTTCCTATTTATTTTTAGCAATATTTCTAATGACACTTGTAAAGTCGATTGATATGCAGGTTTAAGAAGTGTACCGTGTAACACATTCGTTGCCCGTTCCCCACGACCATAGTGTTGCTCATTGTAAATAAGTATCGCGCGACGCTCGCTTTTTTGTAAATGTCTGTTATATTCAAAGTAACTATTCATCTGCAAGCGTAGGTTCAATCCTACAGAAAAACGCGAAAAGCGTACAAGAAACGCCGAACATGAGAATCGCAGTACTGGATCACGACCGCAGCGAAGCCGAACTGATCTGTCAGGTGCTGACGGCTGCCGGCCACCTATGCCACAGCTTCGACAGCGGGCGCGAACTGCTCGCGCATTTACGCAAAGAAAGCTACGACCTGCTGATCCTCGACTGGCAGGTCACCGACCTGACGGGCGTCGAATTCGTCCGCCGCGCCAAAGAAAAATTGCCCGCCACCACGCCGATGATTTTTTTAACCGGAAGTTCCGGTGAGGACGACATCGTGGCCGGGATCGGCGCCGGCGCCAACGACTACCTGATCAAGCCCCTGCGGCGCGGCGAACTCGTTGCGCGCGTGCAAGCGCTGCTGCGGCGCGCCTACCCCTCGCAGGCGGGCGCCGAACAACTGACGTTCGGACAATACGTGTTCGAGACGCGGCCCGGGCGTTTGCTGATGAACGGCGCGGTCATCGAAGTGACGCACAAGGAGTTCTACCTCGCGCTGCTGTTCTTCCGCAACATCGGCCGGCCCTTGTCGCGCGCCTACATCCACGAAGCGGTGTGGATCCGCGAGACGGCGGTACCCTCGCGCACGATGGACACCCACGTATCGCGCGTGCGCAACAAACTGCAACTACGCCCCGACAACGGCTACCGCCTGGTGCCCGTGTACAGCTACGGCTACCGCCTCGAAAAGCTCGGCGCATAAAACCACTCCGGCCTTCGCGGTTACGCACCGCGCCGGGCGGAGGCAGACCGTGCCTGTCCCCACCCTCTCGCACTGCCCGTATCGATCACCCTGGTGAGTGAATCGCCGGCGACCCGGATTTGCGTTGTGCAAGAAATTTGACGATGGTAACGTGACCTTTCGCCGCTGCACGCCCGGCACCGCGGCGCCAGCCAGCGGCGCCCTGCAAGCGGACCACCCTCCGCTCCCACCCGCAGCCAAGGAGACCAATTGGAAAGACGTAACTTCATGCGCGCGCTGGCCGCGGGCCCGGCCGCCGCCGGACTGCTCGGCGCGGGCCAAGGCGCACTCGCCGCCAATGCCGGCGGCGGCGACCGGGCCTATATGGCCGCCCTGTTGCAAAAAATGGCCGAACCGGTGCTGTCGAATATGTCCAGGGGCGAGCTGCAGAAGAAGTTCGCGCCGGAACTGAGCCCGAGCTGGGACGGGCGCGACCCCCGCGTCGCCTATCTCGAATGTTTCGGGCGCCTGATCGCGGGCATGGCCCCCTGGCTCGGCCTGCCGCAGACCGGCACCGCCGAAGGCCGCAACCGCGAGCGCCTGCGCCAAATGGCCCTGCAAAGCTATGCCAACGCGGTCGATCCGAAAAGCCCGGACTACCTGCTGTGGAAGGGAGAGGGCCAGGCGCTGGTCGACTCGGCCTACTTCACCAACGCCTTGATGCGCGCGCCGCAGGCGCTGTGGGATCCGCTCGACGCCACCACCAGGCAGCGCATCGTCGCCGAGGTCAAGGGCCTGCGCACGGTCAATCCGCCGTACACCAACTGGCTGCTGTTCGCGGCCATGAACGAGGCCTGGCTGCTGTCGGTCGGCGAGGAAAGCGATCCGATGCGGATCAACCTGGCGATCCGCAAAGTCAACGAATGGTATATCGGCGACGGCTGGATCAAGGATGGCGAAACGTTCCACTTCGATTACTACAGCTCCTTCGTCATGTATCCGATGCTGCTCGAAATACTCGAAGTGCTGGTCAAGTTCAAAGCCCCGTTCTGGGGCGCCAAGCCGGCCGAGCTGCTGGCCCAGGCGCTCAAGCGCATGCAGCGCTTCGGCGAGCACCTCGAACGCTTCGTCTCGCCCGAAGGCACCTTTCCGCCCGTGGGCCGCTCGCTGACCTACCGCACGGCCGCGTTCCAGCCGCTCGGCCTGCTCGCATGGCGCAAGCAATTGCCGGCCAGCCTGCCCGAGGGGCAGGTGCGCGCGGCCATGCATGCCGTGCACAAGGCCGTCTGGAGCGCGCCGGGCAATTTCACCAAGGACGATTACCTGACCATCGGCTTTGCCGGCCACCAGCCCGAACTGGGCGATTGGTACTCCAACAGCGGCAGCATGTACATCACGTCGGCGGGCTTTTTGGCGCTCGGCCTGCCGGAGACCGATTCGTACTGGAGCGCGCCGGCGCAGGACTGGACACAGAAGAAGGCCTTCTCGGGCAGCAAGTTCCCGAAGGATTATCCCGTCAAGTATTGAGGCCTGGGCGGGTCCGGATTTTTAAACGCCCGGCCGCCGCGCTCAACGTGGCCAAACAGGCAACGGCCGCCCCCTCCCCCGGAGCGGCCCGTGCCTGACGCGTTATAATGGCGGCATTCGCCCAGCGCGCTTGTCACGCCCACAACACACAAAATGCAACTGCTCGCCGTCGGCCTCAACCACACCACCGCACCGGTCTCGCTGCGCGAGCGGCTCGCGCTCGCGCCCGACCAGCTCGGCGAGGCGGTGCTGGCCGCGCGCGGCTGGTTCGCGCGCATCGACGCGCGCGCCGCCGACACCCGCGGCAACGACGAGGCGGCGATCCTCTCGACCTGCAACCGCACCGAAATGTACGCCGCCTCCGAAGTGCCCGACCCGCTCGACGCCGGCGCCCACTTCCTCGCCGACTACCACCGCCTGTCCTACCCCGAGCTGCGCCCCCACCTGTACCTGCTGCCGCACGACGACGCCGTGCGCCACGCGTTCCGGGTCGCCTCCGGGCTCGACTCGATGGTGCTGGGCGAGCCGCAGATCCTCGGGCAAATGAAGGACGCGATGCGCATGGCCGACCAGGCCGGCGGCCTGGGCACCTACCTGCACCAGCTGTTCCAGCGCAGCTTTTCGGTGGCCAAGGAGGTGCGCAGCACCACCGAGATCGGCGCCCACAGCGTCTCGATGGCGGCCGCCGCGGTGCGCCTGTCGCAGCGCATCTTCGACAAGATCGCCGACCAGAACGTGCTGTTCATCGGCGCCGGCGAAATGATCGAGCTGTGCGCCACCCACTTCGCCGCGCACAAGCCCAAATCGATCACGATCGCCAACCGCACCATGGAACGCGGCGAGGCGCTCGCGCTGCGCTTCGACGGGCGCGCGATCAAGCTCGCGCAACTGCCCGAGCAGCTGGCCCAGTTCGACATCGTGGTCTCGTGCACCGCGTCCTCGCTGCCGCTGATCGGCCTCGGCCTGGTCGAACGCGCGATAAAAACCCGGCGCCACAAGCCGATGTTCATGGTCGACCTGGCCGTGCCGCGCGACATCGAGCCCGAGGTCGGCCGCCTCGACGACGTTTTTTTGTACACCGTCGACGACCTCGGCCAGGTGGTCCAGACCGGCCTCGAGAGCCGCCAGGCCGCGGTGGCCCAGGCCGAGGCCATCATCGAGACGCGCGTGCAGTCGTTCATGCATTGGATCGACGACCGCGCCGTGGTGCCCGTGATCCAGGACATGCAGGAGAACAGCGAGGCGATGCGCCTGCTCGAACTCGAACGCGCGCGCAAGATGCTCGCCCGCGGCGACGACGTCGAGGCCGTGCTCGAGGCGCTGTCCAAAGGCCTGACCGCCAAGTTCCTGCACGGCCCGCAGCAGGCGCTGCACCGGGCCCAGGGCGACGAGCGCGCCCGCCTCGCGACCCTGCTGCCGCAGCTGTTCCGCGGCCGCCGTTAGCGCCCCGCACGTCCCCGGCGCCGCGCGCGCCACTCCAAGCCCCCGCGCGGCCGCCCCGGCGCCGCGCCGCACCCGAAACCGATCCGACCGAGAACCCCTATGAAACCATCGATGCTGTCCAAGCTCGACCAACTGGCCAACCGCCTCGTCGAACTCGACGAACTGCTCATGACCGAAGGCGCGACCTCGAACATGGACAACTACCGCAAGATGACGCGCGAGCACGCCGAGATCGGCCCGCTGGTCGCGCTCTACCGCCAGTTCGAGCTCGCCGGCGGCGACCTCGCGCAGGCCCAGGAGATGCTGGCCGAACCCGAGATGAAGGACTTCGCGCAGGAGGAGATCGAGGGCGCGCGCGCGCGCATGGCCCAGCTCGAGCTCGACCTGCAAAAAATGCTGCTGCCCAAGGACGTCAACGACGAGCGCAACATCTTCCTCGAGATCCGCGCCGGCACCGGCGGCGACGAGTCGGCCCTGTTCGCGGGCGACCTGCTGCGCATGTACACCCGTTTCGCCGAGCGCAACCGCTGGCAGGTCGAGATGGTGTCGGAGTCGGCCTCCGACCTCGGCGGCTACCGCGAGGTCATCGTGCGCCTGGTCGGCAACGGCGCCTACTCCAAGCTCAAGTTCGAGTCGGGCGGGCACCGGGTCCAGCGCGTGCCGGCCACCGAGACCCAGGGCCGGATCCACACCTCGGCCTGCACCGTGGCCGTGATGCCCGAGGCCGACGAGGTCGAGGACGTCAACATCAACCCGGCCGAGCTGCGCATCGACACCTACCGCGCCTCGGGCGCGGGCGGCCAGCACATCAACAAGACCGACTCGGCGGTGCGGATCACCCACCTGCCGACCGGCATCGTGGTCGAGTGCCAGGACGACCGCAGCCAGCACAAAAACAAGGCCTCGGCGCTCAAAGTGTTGGCTGCGCGCATCAAAGACGTGCAACTGCGGGCCCAGCAATCGGCCGAGGCCGCCACGCGCAAAAGCCTGATCGGCTCGGGCGACCGCAGCGAGCGCATCCGCACCTACA
>JAZKIN010000039.1:0-81107 GCA_040384885.1 Pseudomonadota bacterium
AAACCAACATCGTCCTCGCGGAGGCGGGGACCCATAGAACGGTTGCTATGAGCTAAAGTTCTATGGGTCCCCGCATCCGCGAGGACGATGTTGGTTTAAGTCTTTTCTGAAGGTCTTTTACTGTACGATTTCTGCCATGATCATTTTGGCTTCGCCGCCATCGCCTTGAGCTCCGCCGCAGCCAACATGAACCCACCCACGCCGTAGTTATAGCTCGACGTCGGCAGGTAAAACGCCGGCTCGGCGCCGGTCTGCTGGATGCCGCCCAGCCGCCCGTCCGCATACACGTGCTTGAGGATGCCCGCCCAGGCGCGCGCGATCACGGGCCGGTACACCGCGGCGTCGAGATGGCCGCGATTGACGCCATACGCCATCGCGTACACAAACAAGGCCGAACCCGACACCTCCGGCAGCGGATACGTCTCCGGGTCGAGCATGCCTGCATGCCACAGCCCGTGCGGCCCCTGCAGGCCGGCCACGCGCGCCGACATCTCGCGCAACTGCTGGATGTAGAAAGGCCGCTGCTTGTCGTCCGCCGGGATCAGGTCGAGCGTGCGCGCGATGCCGCCCATGACCCAGCCTTCGCCGCGCGACCAGAACATCTTCTTGCCGTTCGGCTCGCGCTTGTTGATATAACTGGCGTCGCGCGCATACAGATGCTCGGTCTTGTCGTACAAGAGGTCCGATGTCAGCTTCCACTGCGCGTGCACATAGTCGATGTATTTGCGCTCGCCCGTCGCCTTGTACATCTTGGCCCACACCGGCGGCGCCATGAACAAGGCGTCGCACCACCACCAGGGCAGGCGCGGGTCGCCCGGCGCCACCGTCTTGAGGCCGACCAGGTCGTCGAGTTCAAGTTTGGTTTTGCCGATGAACGAGGGCCGCTTGTCCTTGAAGTAGAGCTCGAGGTAGGTCTGGCCGATGCTCTGGTCGTCGGCGTTGGGCAGGCGGTCGCGCAGCTGGAAGTCGAAATGCCTGCTCATCTCGAGCATCGCCTTGCGGTACTTGGGGTCGCCGGTCGCCTCGGAAGCGGCCATAAAGCCCGAGTACATCACGCTCGAGGTCCAGATGCGGTCCCAGTGCGGTTGGGATCGCGCCAACTGCCAGTCCGCGACCTTGCGCAGCGCCTTGTCGATCGCGGCCGGTTCGAGCGCCGCCGACAGGTCGGTCGCCAACGGGCCCGCGTCGAGCGGGGCGTCGCCGAAGTGGCGGCTGGTGTCCTTGTCGATGATGGCCTGCATCGCCGGCGTCGGCAACGGATAGTTTTGCGCTTGCAGCAGCCCGGCGCTCAGCGCCAGTGCCGCGAACAGCGCCGCATTACGGGGCGTATTCATGTCAGCTCTTGTCCTGTTCTTCGAAACTCTTTTTCGACGGGTCTTCCTTCGGCGCGGCGGCCTTGACGACCACCGAATCGGCCGGCAGCCCGGCCACGCCGGTCGTGTTTTCGAGCGCCACCGGTGTGCCGACTTTGAGCTTCACGTTGGTGAATGTCCAGTCCTTGGCATCGTAAATATGACCGCCCTTTTTGGCTTCGATCTCGATATTGTCGAGCGAAAATCGCTCAAGCGGCGCCGCCTTGTAGCCATCGACTTCGAAGGCCGTCGTGGCGCCGGTGGCTTCGATGTTCCAGATCTTCACATCGTGGAAGCGTGACATGCCCTGCAATTTTGGCACCGGCGTGGCCAGCACCTTCCACACCGGCGGCACGTCCTTGACGTCGTCCGGGATCTTGGCGTAGCTGTAGCTCGGATTCCAGTTCATCGTGATGCGCAGGACCACCGGGATGCCGGTCATCTTGAAGTCGTGGATGCGCAGGTTTTCGCCAAAGCCGCCGCGCGTGTGCGCCGACTTGAACAAAATCCCGACCGGCACATTGCCCACCACCGTGATGTTATAGGCTTCGATATTGCGGAAGCCACCCGAGGTCTCGCTGCCGAAGGTCAGGCCGGCGGCGGCCGAGCGCACGATCGAATCGCGGATGATCACGTCTTCGGTCGGGCGCCCCACGCGCAGTCCGTCCGAATCGCGCCCGGCCTTCAGGCACAGGGCGTCGTCGTTGACGTCGATGTCGGCGTTTTGCACCAGGACCTTGCGTGACGAGTCGATGTCGATGCCGTCGGTGGAAGGTCCAAGCCCGCCCTCGTTGTTACGGATGATGACGCCGTCGACCGTGACCTGCTCCGAAAAACAGATATGCAGCGTCCAGAAGCCGGAGCGGCGCAGCAGCAGGCCGCCACCGACCTTCACCTTCGACGATTTGTAGACCTGGATCAGGCGCGGACGTTGGGCGTCGTAGTCCGAGGCCCAACGCAGGCCGCGCGGCTCGTAGGCTTTGCGCAGCGTCCAGTAGCTGTCCCAGAACACCTTGCCGTCGCCGTCGATGGTGCCGGCGCCGGTGATCGCGGCGTCTTTTTGCTCGTAGATGTTGACCAGCGCTGCGGGCCAGCGCATCTCGATGCCGGCGATGCGGGTCTGCATGACCGGGTAGTCGGCGATGTTTTGCGACCCGAGCAGGGTGACGCCCTTGTCGACGTGCAGCGTGACGCCGCTCTTCACAAAAATCGACCCGGTGCGGAAGGTCCCGGCCGGAAACACCACCGTGCCGCCTTTTTGGGCGGCGGCGTCGATGGCGCGCTGGATGGCGGCCGTGTTGAGCGTGGTGCCGTCGCCTTTGGCGCCGTACTTGCCGACATTGAAGGTGGCCTTGGCGCTGGCCGAGGCGATCATCAGCAGAAGCAGCGCCCCGGCCAGCGTGCGCATGATCGCCGTTTTCATTGGATTTTCTGTTCCATCAAACGCACGGGACCCAGCATGCCAGAAGGCTGCGGCTGCACCAAGGCGGTGTCTTGCGGGATGAAACGCTGGCCGTAACGCGCCGACAGTAGTCGGTAGTCTGGCTCGGCGCGCCCTGCCCGCCCGTTAAGTGCGACGTTGGCCACGCGGACTTCAACCAGGTTGCGCCCTGCGCGCAGCAGCGGCGTCACGTCGATCACGTAGGGCGGGTGCCATACGGCCCCTGCGCGCTTGCCGTTGACCGTCACCACCGCGGCCTCGCGTACCGGGCTGTCGAGCATGGCGCGCATGCCGGCCGGTACTTTGGGCGTGGTCGCCAGCGGCGTACCGAGGCCGAAGTCGAGCGTGATGCGCGCGCCTTTGAGCTGGGCGGCGTTGAGCTCGACCTCTTTGGTATAGACCGCCTCGCCCGAGAAATAGCGGGTCGCGGCGTCGTCGGTCCACGAGCGCAGCTCCGGCATCGGCGCTTGCGCCTGGCCCGGGAAGCGGATCTGCCAGTCGCGGCTCAAGTCGGCGAGCACGCCGGCGGCGGCCAGTTTGGGCGCGGGGACCGCGTCGGCCTGCGGCGAATCGGTCAAGACCAGCACGCGCGATTCGTACGGCGCCAGCGTCAATTGCGGCGCCGCTTCGGCGCTTGTCACCTGTCCGCTGTCCGGATTCCACCACGCCGCATGCCGGCGCGGCGCGCGGAACGTGGCGACCGCCTTGACCTCGCGGTTGCTGGTGTTGGCGATGAAGTAGATGTCGCCGTCGGCCAGCTTGCGGTGCACAAAGCCGATATCGCTCGCATTTGACGACAGGTGCAGGTCGGGCGCGATCGCCTTGGCCAGCGCGGCGCCAAGTTCGGCGTCGGTGGCCACAAACTGGACGTTCGGTCCGAGCGCAAACAGCGCTTGCGAGGCCACAGCGACATCTTGCGAGACGCGCTTGGCATCGACAAACCCGGGCGCGAGCGAGGGCTTGCTGCCAACGGCGATCAGTTTGCCGCCGCCACGCACATAGGCGGCCAGCTTGGCGATCACCGCCGGGGCCAGCCGCTCCACGTGCGGCAGCACCAGCACCGGATGCGAAACGCCGAGGGCGGCGACCGATTCGGCATCGACGTAATCGAGGTTGTGGCCGGCGTCGAGGATCTGCTCGGTCAGTTCGGGCGTCACATGCTTGTGCATTTCGGCCGAGAGCGAGGCCTTGCCTGGCACGAAGGCGGCGTACACGTCGTCGTTGGGCAGGAACACCGCGACGTCGTTGGCGGGCGCGCCCTGGCGCATCAGGTAGCTCATGCGCTGCAGGTAGTTGTTCACGTCGGGCATGACGCTCCACCACGGATTGTGGTCGTTGAACACGGCGGCCGCATAGAAGGCATAGCCCGGCCGGGCGGAACCCGGCGGCGTGTATGGCCAGCCGTGCCCGACGAACTGGTTCACGCCTTGCAGCAGCATGCGGTCGGCTTCTGCCTTCATGTCGAGCGGCGTCGCGCTGAACGCGGGCGAATGCAGCCAGGTCCAGGTTTCGGCCGATATCACCGGGCGACCGTACAGGTGGCCCGCCGAGGTGGCCAGGCGGGTGAACGAGAAGGTGCGAAACTGCGGGCCTTCGCCCTCGGGCAGCTCGACCAGACGGTTGCTCGACATCGACACCGCCGGTTCGCCATAGGTCTGCGAGCGGAAGCGGGTGCCGTGCGCCCTGGCCCAGTTGTCGATCGGGGTCAGGTAGCGTTCGTTGACCAGTTCGGTCTGGGTCAGTCCCCAGTCGCGCCGCAACGCCGGCGCGTCGGCGCCCTGCCCGCTGACGATCGCCGGCAGGTGCGGGGTGATGTCGTAACCGCGGCGGCGCTTGAATTCGGCGATGAAGTCGTCGGTCCAGTCGGTGCCGTAGGCTTCGAGGCTGTCGGAGAACACCGCGTATGGCGGCCTGTCGCCGAAGGCTTTGAGCAGCGGCGCGGCGACCTTGTCGAGGTGGTGTTCGACCGCGCTTCGGCTCAGGTGGTCGAGCACGAAGCCTTCGGCGCCCAGCGCCGGGCGCTTGACCTGCTGGCCGGTGCGGCTGGCGATGTAGCTGACGACCACGCGGTTGCTCGCGGCGGGCTTGATGCCGGCGCCCAGCAGCTTCAGGAGGGTGGCGTCGTATTTGGTGGCGCTGCCTTCGGCGGCGAAGGTGGCGAGCAGTTTTTCGCCGCTCATGACCGATGGTGCGATATAGCTGGTGGCGCCGGCTGGCAGGTCGCTGGCGACGATGCGCAGGCGGCCGGCGGCCTCGGTCACGGGCACGTGCGGGCCGCCGTAGGGCCAGCCGCTGGCCAGGGTCATGTCGATCCGAAGCTTGTTGGCGTGGGCTTTCTGATTGACGAAGCTGACCGCGTCGAGGAACTCGGGCGACATGTAGGGGACGTTGCGGATCCCGCGCGCGGGGTCGTCGAGCTCCATCGGGTACACCGGCTGGATTTCAAAGCCGCCGAAGCCGCCGGCTTTCATCGCCAGCATTTCGCGTTCGAGTTCGGGCTTGGTGACCGAGGGGCCGAACCACCACCAGCGCACCATGGCGCGCGCGTCGTCGGGCGGCGCGCTTAGCCTGGCGGCCACTTGCGCGACGGTTGTCGAGGCGCTGGCGCAGGCACTCGCGCATGTCAGGGCAGCTAGCGCCCCGACGATTTGGACGACAACCGTCCTGCGCTTGGGGCGCATAGTGTTCATCATGATTTCTCCGCGTCGACTCAGACGATGCCGCTGCTGCTTGCGCCGGGCTTGGCCGGACGCAGTTCGGCTTTCTGCGCGCGGTAGCCGCTGGCGCGGTAGCACCCGACCGGATCAAGCGCCGCGCCCGAACGCAAGCGCGCCATCGCCAGGATCGGGCTGACGTCGGTGCGGAACGCGTGCTTGAGCGCCTGCGCCGACTGCAGCACGTCGTTGTCTTGCTGGTATTGGGCCAGCGCGGCGCGGTCGACCAATGCCGATTGCACAAAGGCGCGCTGCACTTCGACCGCGCTGTTCATCAGGCTTTCGATCGGGTCCGTCACGTTGTGCGACTGGTCGAGCATGTACGAAGGCTTGAAGCTGCCGTCGCGCGCGCTCGCATCGGCGAGCTCGTTAAAGATCAGGAACAGCTGGAACGGGTTGATGCTGCCCGAATCGAGGTCGTCGTCGCCGTATTTACTGTCGTTGAAATGGAAGCCGCCCAGCTTACCAAATTGGGCGAGGCGCGCGACGATCATCTCGATGTTGGTGTTCGGCGCGTGGTGGCCGAGGTCGACCAGGCACTTGGCCTTGGGCCCGAGCTCGGTGGCGCAGGCGAAGCTGGTGCCCCAGTCGGCGATCGTGGTCGCGTAAAACGCCGGCTCGAACAGCTTGTGCTCGATGTACACGAGCCAATCGTCGGGCAGCGCCGCGTAGACGCCGCGCATGCTGTCGAGGTAGCGTTCGAGCGCGCCGCGCAGGTTTTGCTGGCCCGGGAAGTTGGCGCCGTCGCCGACCCACACGGTCAGGCCCTTCGAGCCGAGCGCGCGGCCCAACTCGATGCATTCGATATTGTGCTCGACCGCCTGCGCGCGCGCCTCGGCACTGAGCGCCGTCAGGCTGCCGTGCTTGTAGCTGTGGGCCTGGCCGGCCTGGTCCTGGAAGGTGTTTGAATTGACGGTGTCGAAACCGAGGCCGTGGCCGGCTGCGACCTCGCGCAGCTCGTTGACGTCGCTCGGTTTATCCCAAGGGAAGTGCAGCGACACGGTCGGGGTGGCACGCGTGAGCTGGTGGATCACGGCGCAGTCTTCGAGTTTTTCAAACACGTTGCGCGGCTCGCCCAGCCCCGGGAAGCGCGCAAAGCGCGTGCCGCCGGTACCCACGCCCCAGCTCGGGAGCGCAACCGCGAAGGTCTGCGCCAGTGCCGTCAGCTGTTCGATGTCCTGGCCGCGGCGCGCGAGCATGCCGCCCAAGGCCGCGTAATCGGCGTCGATATTGGCGCGCGCGCCGGCGTTGTGTTGCTCGAGCTGGCCGCTGGTGATCAATGTAGTCATGCGTGTCTCCTGATTCTGGTTCTAATAATAGACAAGCCGGTCTTGCGCCGGCTGTGTTTGCTACTCTTAACGCGTGAACGCTGCGGCGTTGCCCGCATCGACGTTGAGGATGTTACCCGTACTCTTGCCGGCCTTGCTGCTCGATAGGAAATACACGGCTTCGGCGATATCTTCGGGCAGCACGCTCAGTTTGAGCATGCTGCGCTTGCGGTAGAAGTCCTCGACGTCGTCGGCCTCGATCTTGTTGGAGGCGGCGCGCTCTTCTTTCCACTTGCCGTTCCAGATGCTCGAACCGCGGATGACGGCGTCGGGGTTGACGACGTTGACGCGAATGCCCAAGGGCGCACCTTCGAGCGCGATGCAGCGCGCCAGATGGATTTCGGCCGCCTTGGCGGTGCAGTAGGCAGAGGCGCCGGCCGAGGCGACCAAGCCGTTTTTACTGGCCACGAACACCATGCTGCCGCCCAGGGCCTGCTGCTTCATCATGCGGAACGAGGCGCGGCTGACCAGGAAATAACCGGTCGACAGGATCGCCTGGTTGCGCTCCCAGATTTCGAGCGTGGTCTCTTCGAGCGGCGCCGACGAGGCGATGCCCGCGTTCGACACCAGCAGGTCGACCCCGCCGAAGCGCAGCGCGGTGGCCGCAAGAATGCCCTCGACGTCGCTCTCGCTCGTGATGTTGGCCTGCACCGTGGCGACACTGTCCTTGCCGGCCACCTTGGCCAGGTTAGCGTGGGCCTCGGCCAGCGCTTCCGGGTTGATATCGGTGAGCATGACGCACGCGCCCTCCTGCAGCATCTGGCGTGCCACAGCCTGGCCGATGCCGCCGGCGCCGCCGGTCACCAGCGCGATGCGCCCGGCCAGGCTTTTAGGCTTTGGCATGCGCTGCAGCTTGGCTTCTTCGAGCAGCCAGTATTCGATGTCGAACGCTTCCTGCTCGGGCAGGCCGACATAGGTGTCGACCCCGTTGGCGCCGCGCATCACGTTGATCGCATTGACATAGAACTCGCCGGCGATGCGCGCGGTGGCCTTGTCCTTGGCGAACGAGAGCATGCCGACGCCGGGAATCAGGTAGATGATCGGATTGGCGTCGCGCACCGCCGGGCTGTTGTCGCGCTTGCAACGCGCGTGGTAGGCGGTGTAGTCGGCGCGATAGGCGGCCAGCGCATCGTCGAGGCCCGCCACGAGGCGGTCGAAATCGGGCGCGGCCGGATCGAAGTCGATCAGGAAGGGACGGATTTTGGTGCGCAGGAAGTGGTCCGGGCACGAGGTGCCGAGCGCGGCCAGAGGGCCGAGGTCCTTGCTGCAGACGAATTCGAGCACCGCGTCGCTGTCGTCGAAGTGGCCCAGTTTGTACTCGTCCTTGCTGATTTTTCCGCGCAACAGGGGCATCAGGCGGGTCGCGAACGCCGCGCGCTCTGCTGCCGGCAAGGCGGCCACGGCCGCGCCGCCGAAGGACGGCTGCTTGCTGTTGGCATCGAGCCAGCTTTCGGCGCGCTGGATGATCGCCAGCGTGGTTTCGTAGCACGACTTGGCCGTGTCGCCCCAGGTGAACAGGCCGTGGCCCTCGAGGATGATGCCCTTGAGTTCAGGTTGCGCTTTGGACAGCGCCTCGAGCTTGAGGCCGAGGTCGTAACCTGGACGCTGCCATGGCAGCCAGCCCAGTTCGCCCTCGAAGATCTTGGCGGTCAACGCCTCGCTGTTTTTGCAGGCGGCGATCGCGATCACCGAATCGGGGTGCATGTGGTCGACGTGGCGGCGCGCGATGTAGGCGTGCAATGGGGTGTCGATGCTGGCCGCGCGCGGGTTCAGGTCGAAGGTGCAGTGCGGCAGGTAGGCGACCATCTCGTCCTCGAGCTCGAGACCGCGGTAGCGCGCCTTGAGTGCGTTGAGCTTGTCCATGTACAGGGTCGAAAACCCGTCGAGCTTGATACTGCCGAGGTCGCCCCCCGAGCCCTTGACCCACAGGACTTCGGCCTGCTCGCCGCTGAGCGGATCGGTCATCGCGATTTTGGCCGAGGTGTTGCCGCCGCCAAAATTGGTGATACGCAGGTCCGAACCGAGCAGGTTCGAGCGGTACAACAGCAGCTGCGGCTCGCCCATGGTCGCGGCGAGGCCGTCGTCCCATAACGAGGTAATTGATTGTTTGCTGCCGGTTTGATTAGCCGCGGTCATACAGTCTCCATGATTTTTATATAAGTGAATTCGGTACTGCCGCAGGCGCCTAGGGTGAATGAACAACGCAAAAGCGAAAGCCGGGCAAGTGCGATCAGTAGAATTCAGCCGGCATGGCGTGTCAATCGCTCACCGATCAAGATCGTGATTAAGCCGCTAATAATCATCTCTTTGATTGCGGGAGGTGTGGGCCTTTTGCACAAATTCGAAATAATCACTTTATTGATTGCTTTGTGATTGACTGACCCGGTCGAAGTGATTAGTCTGTTTATCATCGGAGCGTTCCATCATGAAACGACTACCGGTAAATGCCGCATAGACGGCACCACTGGAGACAAAAAAATGGTTAATCACAAACGCCGTAAACGTTTGCTGAAGCTGCTCGCCGAGCACGAATCGGCGACCGTCCCGCAACTGGTCGAATGGCTCAGCGCTTCCCCCGCCACCGTACGCCGCGACATCAGCTGGCTCGCCGCGCGCAATCTGCTCACCAGGACCCGCGGCGGCGCGGCCAACCTCGAACAAAAGAAGCGCAATTTCGCCTTGTCGAGCGAAACTTTCCAGAACAACATCCAGAGCTTTGCCGAGCGCAAACGGGCCATCGCCCGCTACGCCAGCAGCCTGTGCGTCGACGGCGAAACGATCATCATCAACGGCGGCACGACCACCTTCATGATGGCCGAGTTCCTGGTCGACAAGCACCTCAAGATCCTGACCAACTCCTTCCTCATGGCCGAGCGCCTGCTGGTGTCGAGCGAGAACGAGATCATCCTGCCGGGCGGCACCGTGTACCGCGAGCAGAACGTGATCCTGAGCCCGTTCGAAAACGACATCACCCAGCACCACTACGCGGCCAAGATGTTCATGAGCGTGTACGGCCTGTCGTTGCTGGGCTTGATGGAGGCGGACCCGCTGCTGATCCAGGCCGAGAAGCGCCTGATCGGCCAGGCCGAAGAATTGATCGTGCTGGCCGACAGCTCCAAGTTCGCCAAGAAGGCCGGCCTGATCCTGTGCGGGCTGAACCGTGTTTCGACCGTCATCACCGACACCTACGCGTCGGAATCGGCGGTCCAACTGCTTGAGCAATCGGGCGTCAAAGTAATCACCGTTGCGCCGGACGTACTGCTCAAGCAGAGCGGCGACAACTCTTTCAACCAGGCGTTCGACCAAAGTTCGAACGCCCTCTTCCTCTCGGAGACATCCCATTGAAGCTCGATAAACTGATCGGCACCGCGCTCGCCGCGATGCTGGCCCTTGGCATGGCCGGCTGCAGCGACAAGAAGACGGACGCCAATACGGCGCCGCAAGCCGCGGGCGAACCCAAAGCGCCGGGTCAAACCATCCGCATCGCGATGGTCGTCAAGAACCTTGGCAACGGCTTCTTCGACGCCGCGCACGAGGGCGCCAAGGAGGCGGCAAAAGAGCTCGGCAATGTCGAGATCATCTACACCGGGCCGACCACCCCGAGCGCCGAGGGACAAATCGAAATAATCAATTCCTTGATCAGTCAAAAGGTCGACGCGATCGTGATTTCGGCCAACGACCCGAACGCGATCGTGCCGATCGCCAAGAAGGCGATGCAGCGCGGCATCAAGGTGCTGTCCTTCGACAGCGGCCTGGCCAAGGAAGGCCGGCTCATGCAACTGAACCCGTCGAACGCCGAGCTGATCGGACAGAAGCAGATCGAAATGGCGGCCAACGCCAGCGGCGGCGAGGGTGAAATCGCGATCCTGTCGGCCTCGGCGCAGGCGACCAACCAGAACATCTGGATCGGCGTGATGAAAAAAGTGCTCGCCAAGCCCGAGTTCGCTAAGCTCAAGCTGGTCGCGACCGTGTACGGCGACGACCAGTCCGACAAAAGCTACCGCGAAGCCGTAGGCCTGCTGCGCAGCAACCCGAAGCTCAAAGTGATCATTTCGCCTAGCACCGTGGGCATCAACGCCGCCGCCAAGGCCGTGGTCGACGAGAACATGGTCGGCAAGGTGTATGTGACGGGGCTCGGTTTGCCGTCCGAGATGGCCGGCCACGTGAAGTCGGGCGCGGTCAAGGAGTTTGCGATCTGGAATCCGATCGACCTCGGCTACGCGGTCACCTACGCCGCCCATCAATTCCTCAAGGCGAATCCGAACGCCAAGGCCGGCGGCGAGCTGCCCGTGGGACGCATGGGCACGATCAAGATCGACGCTGAAGGCGAAGCCGCGCTCGCGCCGCCGTTCACCTATAACAAGGAGAACGTCGACAAGTTCTCCAAAATTTTCTAGGCCATGACGGTGAATGCGACAACCCCGCCGCCGGTGCTGCAACTGACCGGCATCTGCAAACGTTTCGCCGGCGTGATCGCGCTCAACGACGTCGGACTGACCGTGCGCGCCGGCGAAGTGATGGCGCTGATCGGCGAAAACGGCGCCGGCAAGTCGACCCTGGTCAAGACATTGACTGGGATCTACCGGCCCGATGCGGGCGCCATTTTGCTCGATGGGAAAGAAGTAGTCTTCAACAGCGCGCAGCAGGCGATGCAGGCCGGCATCACCGCTGTGCACCAGGAAACCGTGATGTTCGACGAACTGACCGTTGCCGAGAACATCTACGTGGGCCGCCAGCCGACCTGCGGCTTTCCGCCGCGCATAGACTGGGCGCGCATCGAGGCCGAGGCCGAGAAACTGTTCGCCCGGCTCGAAGTGTCGCTGCCGGTGCGCGCGCGGGTCAAGGACCTGAGCGTGGCGCAGCGCCATTTTGTGGAGATCGCGCGCGCCCTGTCGCAGGATGCGCGCGTGGTCATCATGGACGAGCCGACCGCCTCGCTGTCGCAGCGCGAAATCCACGAGTTGTACCGCATCATCGGCCAGCTGAAGGCGGCCGGGACGGCGGTGGTGTTTATCTCCCACAAATTCGACGAGATCTTCGCGGTGGCGGACCACTATGTGGTGCTGCGCGACGGCCATTTTGTCGCCGACGGCGCCCTGGCCGATATCACCGAACCGGAACTGGTCTCGCTGATGGTCGGCCGCGAGATCCACCAGACATTTCCCAAGCTCGCCGTCGAACTCGGCGAGACCGTGCTCGAGGTAAAGGCGCTGTGCCACCCGACCGAGTTCGACCAAGTAAGCTTTGCGCTGCGCAAGGGCGAAATCCTCGGCTTTTACGGCCTCGTCGGTGCCGGACGGTCGGAGGTCATGCAGGCGCTGTTCGGCCTCTCGGCCGGCGTGCTCGGCCAGATCACCATGGCGGGCAAGCAAGTATCGATCACCTGCCCGGCCGATGCCATCCGGCACGGCATTGCCTATGTGCCCGAAGACCGCCAGCACCAGGGCGCGCATCTGTCGCTGCCCATCGCACACAACATCACGCTGCCTATCCTGTCCAAGATCGGCTTCTTCCTGCGCGGACGGCGCGGCCAGGAAACGGCGATCGCCCGCCACTTCAGCGAGCAACTCGAACTCAAGGCCCACCACCTGGGCCAGCATGTGTCGGAACTGTCGGGCGGCAACCAGCAAAAAGTGGTGCTGGGCAAGTGGCTCGCGACCAATCCGAAAGTCATCATCCTCGACGAACCGACCAAGGGCATCGACATCGGCTCCAAGGCCGCCGTGCACCGCTTCATCAGCGAGCTGGTCGGCAGGGGGCTGTCCGTGATCCTCGTGTCGTCCGAACTGCCCGAGGTGCTGGGCATGGCCGACCGCGTCGTTGTGATGCACCAAGGCCATATCAAGAAGATCTTTATGCGCGCGGAGGCGACGCCGGAGGGCGTGGTCGCGGCCGCATCGGGCAGCGACCACGGCGTCGAAGCCGTCCGTGAACTGACAAGCGAGGCATGCGCATGAACCTGCTCAAACAACGCGAAGTATTGCTGGCCGGCCTGATCGGCGTGCTGATCCTGCTGGTGGGAATGCGCGCGCCGGTGTTCCTGACCACGGCCAGCATGGGCAACCTGCTGACCGATTCGACACTGCTCGTCATGCTCGCGCTGACGCAAATGTTCGTCATCATCACGCGCGGCATCGACTTGTCGGTCGCCTCGAACCTGGCGCTGTCGGGCATGATGGCGGCCCTGCTCGCCTCCAAGTATCCGCAATTGCCGCTGTTGCTAGTGATCGCCACGGCGGTCGCGATCGGCCTGGTGCTCGGGCTCATCAACGGCTGGCTCATCGGCATGCTCGAGTTGCCGCCGATCGTCGTCACGCTCGGCACCATGAGCGTCTACCGCGGCCTCGTGTTCGTGCTCTCGGGCGGCGCCTGGGTGTCGTCGCACCAGATGCCGCCCGACTTCGTGGCCTTTCCGCTGTCCAAGCTGCTCGGCGTGACCCACCTCGTGTGGATCGCCGCGGCCGTGATCGTGTTGACCTGGTGCATCGCGCGCCACACCCGCTTCGGCCGCGACCTGTATGCGATTGGCAACGAACCGCGCTCGGCCGGCACCATCGGCATCCCGTCGGCCAGGCGCTTGTTGTGGACCTACGGCCTGTCGGGCGCGATGGCCGGCCTGTGCGGTTACCTGTGGGTGGCGCGCTACGCCGTGGCCTACACCGAAATCGCCTACGGCTTCGAATTCACCGTGATCGCCGCGTGCGTGATCGGCGGCATCAGCATTGCCGGCGGGGTCGGCACGGTGTCGGGCGCCGTGCTCGGCGCGCTGTTCCTGGCCGTCATCAACAACGCCTTGCCGATCGTGAAGGTCTCGCCGTTCTGGCAAAGCGCCTTGACCGGCATCGTGATCCTCACCGCCGTGCTGATCAACGCCCGCGGCGACAAGAAGGGCAGCCGCCAGATCCTGCCGCTGCAGATGCTCAACCAAACTGACAACAGGAAAGCCGCGTGAACACCGTCACCGCCCTGCCCGCCGCGAGCACGTCGCGCTATACCATCCTCGACCGGCAGGCCTTCCAGCTCAAGGCCTTGCTGGGCCGCTGGGAAACACTGCTGGCGATGCTGTTCATTATCGCGTTCGTCACCAACAGCGCCCTGTTGCCCAACTTTTTGGACCTGCGCAACCTCGCCGATTCCACCTTCAGCTTCAGCGAAAAAGCGTTGATCGCGCTGCCGATGGCCTTGCTGATCATTTGCCGCGAGATCGATATTTCGGTCGCGGGCACGCTGGCGCTGGCCTCGGTGGCGATGGGCATGGCGCACGCGCATGGCTTTCCAGCCGAAACATTGATCCTCGTGGCGCTGCTCACCGGCATCCTGTGCGGCAGCCTCAACGGGGTGCTCGTGACCCGTTTCGCGCTGCCCTCGATCGTGGTGACGATTGGCACGGTCTCGCTGTTCCGCGGCCTTGCCAGCGTCGCACTCGGCGACCAGGCCTACACCGGCTACCCAGAACTGATGAGTGACTGGGGCCAGGGCTACTTCTTCGACCTGATCCCGCGCGCCTTCGTGGTGTTGCTCGTGTTCGCGGCCTTGTTCGCGGTGCTGTTGCACACCACGAGCTGGGGCCGCCGTATTTTCGCAATCGGCAACAATCCGGTCGCGGCGCGCTTTTCCGGCATCTCGGTAGACCGCTACCGACTGATGTTGTTCATGCTGACCGGCGCGATGGCCGGGCTGGCCGCCTGGCTGCTTACCGGCCGCATCGGCAGCACCCGCCCGAACATCGCCATGGGCTGGGAACTCGAAATCATCACCATGGTGATCCTCGGCGGCGTGCGCATCGAGGGCGGCGCCGGCACCATCGGCGGCGTGTTGCTCGCGGTGCTGACCTTGGGCATCGTCACCTACGGCCTGTCGCTGGCCAATATTCCCGGCATCATCATGACGATCGTCGTCGGCGTGCTGCTGCTCGTGACCATCGCCCTGCCCCGCCTGCTGCGTGGGCGCAAGACCGGAAAATGAGCGAGCGCGATGCCACGCTGGTGCTAGACATCGGCAAAACCAACGTCAAGCTGACCCTGATCGACGCCGACGGCGCCACGTTGGCCGAACAGCGCTGCCCGAATACGATCATCAACGCCGGCGCCTATCCGCAGCACGACACCGAGCGCATCTGGGACTGGATGCTCGGAACCTTTGCGGCGTTTGCGCGCATCGCCCGGGTTGGCGCGATCGTTCCCGTCACGCACGGCGCAACGGCCGCGCTGGTCGACGAACACGGGCTGGTACTGCCGGTGCTCGACTACGAGAGCAAACTGCCGGAGTCGTCGGGTCAACGCTACGGCGCGGTGCGGCCACCATTTGCGCAAACCTTCTCGCCGGACTTGCCGGCCGGACTGAACCTCGGGCGCCAACTGTTCTGGCTGGCTGCCGAATTCCCGGACGACTTTGCGCGGACGCGCCATATCCTGATGTATCCGCAGTACTGGGCGTGGCGGCTGTCGGGCGTGGCCGCGAGCGAAGTGACCTCGCTCGGTTGCCATACTGATTTATGGGAACCCGAGGCGCAGGCGTATTCGTCCCTGGTCGGCCAGATGGGGTGGACCGCGCTGTTCCCTCCTGTAAAGGCAGCCGGTGCGGTATTGGGGCCCTTGTTGCCCGAACTGGCGGAACGGACCGGCTTGCCCGCCGACTGCAAGATCCTGTGCGGCATTCATGACAGCAACGCTTCGCTGCTGCGCTACCTCGGCGGCGACGTGGGCACGGTCTTGTCGAGCGGCACATGGCTGATCGCCGCCTCGTTCGGCACCGCGCTCGACGCACTTGACGAGCAATCCGACATGCTGGCCAATACCAATGCCCTCGGCCAGCCGGTCGCATGCATGCGTTTTATGGGCGGGCGCGAATTTTCGGTGTTGGCTGGAGCGGAACCGCAGCTGTGCACGGTCGCGCAGCTTGCCAAGTTGATCGACGACGGCAGTCTTGCGCTGCCCTGCTTCTCTGAATCGGGCGGGCCATTTTGCGGACGCACGGGCGCGCTAACTGGTATTGCGCCGGCCTCGGATCAGGAATGGTATGCGCTCGCGACCTTGTATTGCGTCCTTATGAGCGACTACTGCCTTGACGCGCTCAAGGCCACCGGCGCGATCGCGGTCGAAGGCAGCTTTACCGGCAACCCATACTTCGCGCCGCTGCTGGCGGCATTGCGGCCGGGCCAGCAAGTGTTGGTATCGGATGATGCGAGCGGGACGACCTGCGGTGGGTGGATGCTGCATCGCGGAGCAGGTTCCCCGGAGTCGTCGACTATCGCTGCCGATCCCCTATGTTTAGCGGGATTGATAGAATACCGGGACCGCTGGCGCGCCTTGCTCACCGCTCAATAGCATTCGTGCCGGCCGAAGGTTTTTTCGAGAAACGCTATATACGCGGGATCGGACTTCGCCAGGACCGTGCAATTGAACGGTGGCTGCTGGATTTTTCCGAACAGGTAAATGCTCGCCGTCACCGCAAAGTACTCTTTCTCGTTTTGCAGAAAATGCGCGCGTTGGAACGCGTTCGGATACCTGCCTTCGACACTGGCCAGGTTGAAGGCAGTTGCGACCTCGCGGTTTTTTAAGGTGAGCACGGCGTAGTGATACGCGTGCAGCAGTTCGTGCAGCACAACGGGTTTATTGGCCTGAAAAACAATCGGCGGCAGCCGGACACTCCCCACCCCATCGCGCACGACAAAAACACCCACGTTGCCCCGCACGCCGGGATCGACATAGATCTTCGTCTTCTTGAAAAAATCGAGCACCTCGGGTGGCAGGCGCGCCGCCTCGACAATGTTCAATTGCTCGATGAGCGAGGCTGCGACCGGCCCCGCGAATTGGCTTTTTTGCTCGCTGTCGAGCAGGCTGTCGTCGATTTTAAAGCCACGATGTTCGATCTGCGCCAGCGCAAGCGGCGAGACCAGCAGCAGCATCGATAGTAAATACGCCCTGATCTTCATACACAACCTCGAAAAGTGAATACCGCGAATCGGCCCACGCACAATACGCTATTTTGCGCCCCCCGCAGACTATAAGGCCAACTTTTACTGGCCAGCGAATGCTAGACTCTCTTCAATAAAAACAAGGGACCACGCATGAAAAAACTGCTGATATCGCTACTTCTTCTTACCGCCAGCGCGGTGCAGGCGCAGGCGCTTCCCGTGCGCGAGCAAGCGCGCATCGTCAACGAAGTATTGGCCGAACGCCTCGACGTTCTACTGCCATCGCTGATGAAAGCAAACGGCATCGACATGTGGATTGTCATGTCGCGCGAATACAATGAGGATCCGATCCTCAAAACAATGCTGCCGGCCGAATGGCTCAACGCGCGGCGGCGCACGATATTGGTGTTCTACCGTAATCCGCAAACGGAAAAATACGAAAAGCTCGCGATCGCCCGCTATGACGTCGGCGCCGCGGTCAAGGGCGCGTGGGATATGAAGAAGTTTCCCGAGCAATGGGATGCATTGGCGGATGTGATCAGGACGCGCAAACCGGCAAAAATCGGCATCAACACCTCGGCCGACTACGCACACGCCGACGGCATGGTGCATACCGAATATGCGGAATTCATGCGGATGCTGCCGGCCGAGTACAAAGGCAAAGTGGTCTCGGCCGAAAAACTCGCCGTCATGTGGCTCGAGGCCCGCACCGATCGCGAAATGCAGATCTACCCGCAATTGGTCGACGCCACCCACAAGATTATCGACACCGGCTTTTCGGAGCAGGTCATCACGCCCGGCGTGACGACAACCGACGACGTCGAATGGTGGTTCCGCCAAAAAATCCGGGACAGCGGCTACGACACCTGGTTCCATCCAACCGTCTCGATCCAGCGCAACGATACACAGCCATTCGACCAGCTCAAGAGTTTTTCCGCTCGCCCCAAAAGCAATGTGATCGTGCCGGGCGACCTGCTGCACGTCGATATCGGCATCAGCTACCTGCGCCTGAACACGGACGTGCAACAGCATGCGTATGTGCTCAGGCCTGGCGAAAAAGATGTTCCCGCGTCGCTGAAAGCGGCTTTTGCGAAGAGCAACCGCCTTCAGGATATCCTGACCGGCCAATTCCAACAGGGCCGCACCGGCAACCAGATGCTCGCCGGCGCGCTCGCGCAGGCCAGGGCCGAAGGCATCGCCGCGACCATCTACACGCACCCGCTCGGTTCGCACGGCCATGCGGCCGGCCCGACCATCGGCATGTGGGACATGCAGGGCGGCGTCCCCGGCAGCGGCGACTTCCCTCTGCACTTCAAAACCGCCTATTCGATCGAACTCAATTCGGAGTCGGCTGTGCCCGAATGGAAGAAAAACATCCGCATCATGCTCGAGGAAGACGGCTATTTCGACGAATCGGGCTTCCGCTACATCAGCGGCCGGCAAAAGCACATTCATTTGCTGCCCCGCCCCGCGGCCAACATCGGCTCCTAAGGCACGATGCAATCCGACGTGGGTGACGCGGCGACAACCGGCCGCGATGGCATGCTGCTGGCGTCGCTAGCAATGCTTGGCAGCCAAATCTCGCTCAATATCGGCGCCGCGGTAGGCAAGAACCTGTTTCCGGTTATTGGCGTGGAAGGCGTTACCGCTTTTCGCGTGGGGATATCGGCCTTGTTGTTATTGGCGATATTCCGGCCCTGGCGCTCGCCGCTCACGCGGCGAGACGCCGTCAATCTGCTGGTCTACGGAACCGTCATCGGCGTGATGAACCTGCTCATCTATCACGCGTTCAGCCGCATTCCCATCGGGATCGCGGTCGCGATCGAGGTCACCGGCCCGTTGCTATTGGCGCTGCTCGCCTCGCGCCGCCCGCGCGACATCGGCGCGTGCGCCTTGGCCGTTTTCGGGCTCTGGCTGTTACTGCCTTTGCATGCCGGCGCCATAAATCTCGATCCAATCGGCGTCGCATGCGCGTTTGGGGCCGCCGCATGCTGGGCCCTGTATATCGTGTTCGGCAAGCGCGCCTCGTCCTTGCGCGGCGGCCAGGCGGTGGCATGGGGGATGGTCGTGGCATCCGTGTTTATCGTGCCCTTGGGTGCGTTGAGCGTGGACGCGGCGCAATTGACGCCAGCGCTCGTTGCCACCGGCGTGGCGATCGCCGTGCTATCGAGCGCGATTCCGTATTCGCTCGAGATGCTGGCCTTGCGCGGCCTGCCGCAAGGCCTTTACGGGATGTTCAGCAGCAGCGCGCCGGCAGTCGGCGCCGTCGCCGGCTTGCTAATTTTGGGGGAGCACCTGAGCGCGGTGCAGTGGGGTGCGATTGCGTGCATCGTGCTGGCGTCGGCGATTTGCGCGGTGTCCGCGCGCTGATCGGATATGCGCAGCGCCGCCCCTTGTATAAATTTCTACGCCCTCCTTGCGGCCTAATTTACAATGCGGCGATACCGGCCATTTTTATCGGCTTCGGGCAATGTTCATTTTTTTAGCGTCTTTTAAAGGATCAGCATGAAACACCTCAGCGGCCTCGATGCAACCTTCCTTCACCTCGAGACGCCGGAGATGCCGATGCATGTCGGCGCCCTGCACCTGCTCGATCTGCCCGAGGCGCCGGAAGGCGATTACATCGACGCCGTCAAGCGCCATGTGGCCGACCGCATGCACCTGGCCACGGTGTTCACCAAAAAGCTGGCCCTGATGCCCTTCGATATCGCCAACCCGGTCTGGGTCGACGATGACGATGTGGACCTCGACTACCATATCCGCCAGATCACGCTGCCCAAGCCCGGCAGCCAGGCCCAGATCGAGGCCTATGTCGGGCGCCTGCATTCGAGCCTGCTCGACCGCAGCCGTCCGCTGTGGGAATTCTATGTGTTCGACGGTCTCGCCTCGGGCCAGATCGGCTTTTACACCAAGATCCACCACGCCGCGCTCGACGGACAAGGCGCGATCGTGCTCGCCAACGCGCTGCTCGACCTGACGCCGGTGCCGCGCGAGGTCTCGCCGCCACCGCAACATGCCAAAGCGCCCTACCAGCCGCCGGTCGGCGAGATGCTCAAGGCGGCCATGCGCGACACCTTCATCCAATGTACGCGGCTCGTGCGCGGCGTGCCGACCGGCCTCAAAGTGGTCGCCGGCGTCATCACGCCGAGCAAAGGCGACGACGGCAAGCGTCGCCTCGGCCTGCCCTCGCTGTCGTTCGCGCCCAAGACCCCGCTCAATGCGAGCATCACGAACCAACGCGTGTTCGCCACCGCCAAAATCAGCCTCAAAGAGGCGCTCGCCGTCGGCAAGGCCTTCGGCGGCACGCTCAACGACGCCGTGATGGCGATCGTCAGCGGCGCATTGCGGCGCTATCTCGAACAGCACGACGCCCTGCCCGAGCGCACGCTGGTCGCGGCGGTACCGGTCAGCCTGCGCGCCGAAGGCAACACCGAGATGAACAACCAGGTCAGCATGATGCTGATGCAGCTCGCCAGCGACGAAGCCGACCCGCACAAGCGCATGCGCGCCATCGTCAAGGCCTCGTCCAAGATGAAAAAGACCGTCTCGAACGTGAAGTCGATCATGCCGACCGACTTTCCGAGCCTCGGCGTGCCCTGGTTGATGAGCGGGCTGGTGGCGATGTACGGGCGTTCGCGCCTGGCCGACCGCCTGCCGCCGGTTGCCAACGTGGTCATCTCGAACGTGCCGGGTGCGCGCATGCCGCTCTACCTGGCCGGCGCGCGCATGACGACCAACTTCCCGGTCTCGATCGTGACCCACGGCATAGCCCTGAACGTGACCGTGCAAAGCTATAACGGAGCCCTCGATTTCGGCATGATCGCCTGTCGCCGCGCCATGCCCGACGTGCAGCAGTTCGCCGCCTGCATGGTGGCCGCGCACCAGGAGCTGCTGGAGGCGGCGCTCGTGATCCACGCCGCGCATGAGCGCGAACTGGCCGGCGCGGCCGCGGTGGAGGCGATTCCAGTCAAGAAACGGTCGGCGCCACGCAAGGTGGCGAAGGACCCGGACGTGCGCGAGGCAAGCGCCAAGGCGGCTCCCAAACGCAAACCGCGCACCGCGTCCGGCTTGGCTTGACGAAGCGCAGCGCAGGCTAGGGCCGGCCGGTCCGCCGCCTATGCCGGATCGTAGGGCGAGATCGTGACGATCTTGCCAGCGGCATCGTAGTGGAGCTCGGTGACCTTGACGGAGCGCAGGTGCGTCACGCCGCCGGACAAACTGCTGTCGTGGTAAAACAGGTAGGTGCGGCCTTCGAATTCGCAGATCGCATGGTGGGTGGTCCAGCCGATCACCGGGCTCATGATTTGGCCCTGGTAGGTGAACGGGCCATACGGACTGTCGCCGATGGCGTAACACAGCAAGTGGGTGTCGCCGGTCGAATACGAAAAATAGTATTTTCCCTGGTGTTTATGCAGCCATGGCGCCTCGAAATACCGGCGTTCGTGGTCGCCGGCGAGGAGCGCATCGCCCTGCTCGTCGACGATCCGCACCGCGCGCGGCGCTTCGGCGAACTCGGTCATGCCGGCCGACAGGCGCGCCACCCTCGGCAGCAGCGCGGGCTCGCCGGCAAGCGGCTCCGCGAACGCCGCATCGTGGACGTTGTCACGATAGTTCTGTAGCTGGCCGCCCCAGATGCCGCCGAAGTACATGTAAAACTCGCCATCGTCATCGTAGACGGCCGGATCGATCGAGTAGCTTCCTGCGATCGGCTGCGGCTGCGGCACGAACGGACCGGCCGGATGGTCGCCGACGGCCACGCCGATCTGGAAGATCCCGTCGGTCCGCTTGGCCGGAAAATACAGATAGTATTTACCGTCCTTGCAGGCCGCATCCGGCGCCCACATCTGGCGCGCCGCCCACGGCACCTGCGACACATGCAGCGCCACCCCGTGGTCAACCGCCTCGCCGTCGGGGCGCGCCATCGACACCACGTGGTAGTCCTCCATCGCGAAATGGTCGCCGTTGTCGTTGAAGTCGATGCCCGACTCGATATCGTGCGACGGGTAGATATAGATGCGCCCTTCGAACACATGGGCCGACGGGTCGGCGATGTACATGTGCGAGAGCAGCGGCTGGGAGATGGCGCGCGCGCGCAGCGACTGCACGCGTTCGGTGTCGATCTGTTCTGACATTGGTGGAATCCGGCTTTGGTTGGCGCTGCGGGTGCGCACGCCTTGCCAGCACATTTTGCGTCGGCGCCGCCTATCGCACAATTGTGAAAACCGCTTACCGGCTTTAGATTAGTGACGCGCGACGGTGCGGCCGGCACTACTTCTGATGTGCGGTCTGCTTGACGAGCTTGATTTCGAACAGCTTCGGCCACAATTTGCCGGTCACGAACAGGCGCTTGCGCTTGGCGTCGTAGGCGATCCCGTTGAGCACATCGACCTGGCCCGTGCGCCGCTCGCCCTCGGACAACAAGCCGGCCAGGTCGATCCACCCGACCACCTTGCCGGTGTTCGGGTCGATGCGGGCGATGCGGTCGGTTTGCCAGATGTTGGCGTACACCTCGCCCTCGACCCATTCGAGTTCGTTGAGTTGGTCGACCGGCTGGCCGTCGGCGCTCACGCGTACGCGGTGCATCTCGCGCATCGTGGCCGGATGCAAAAAGCGCAGCTGCGCCGTGCCGTCGCTCATGATCAGCGCCTTGTCGCTGCGGGTCAGGCCCCAACCCTCGCCGGGGTACGAAAAACGCCGCCGCAGCGCGAACCCCTTGAGGTCGAACACAAAGCCGGTCTGCTCGGTCCAGGTCAAGCCGATGATCGAATCGGACCAATCGCTGATGCCCTCGCCGAACACCTCGGGGGGCAAGGCGGTCGATTGCAGCACCTGGCCCGATTCGAGCGCCACTTTACGGATCGACGAGCGCCCTTTGAGGCCCGTGCTTTCGTAGATGAAGCCGTCCTTGAAAAACAAACCCTGGGTGAACGCCTGGCTGTCGTGCGGATAGCTCGCGACGACCTTGGCGGCGTAAACGGGAATCGTCTTCGCGCCGGCGAGCGCGGGCAGCGCAAGCTGCAGCAGGACAAGCAAGGCGACGGCTTTTATTATTTTCATGTCGGGATAGCGGATGGGCGGTGAATGAATCCCCTAGCTTAGCAGAGCCGGCCGGAAACGGCGCGGAGCGCTGGCCGGGTATGCATATTTGCATCATCGGCATGCAAGCCATGCAAAAATGAATAGCGCTCACAGAGCCGGCGCGGCCCCCGCCAACATCGCGCCCATCACTTCGGCCGTCAGCGGGCGGGCGAACAGATAGCCCTGCCCGTAATCGCACCCGGCGCGCGCGAGCAGGCGGCGCTGCTCCTCGCTTTCGATCCCCTCGGCGATGACCTTGATGCCCAGTTTGTGGGCCATCGCGATGATCGCCTCGCACATGGTCAGGTCGTCGGAATGCTCGCTCAGCTTCATCACGAAGGTCTGGTCGATCTTGAGATAGTCGACATGGAAATTGCGCAGGTACGACAGCGCCGAATAGCCGGTGCCGAAATCGTCGATCGCCAGTTGCACGCCGGCGTCGCGCAGCAACTGCAACTGTTCGAGCACCGCGTTGCTCGACTCGAGCAACAGGCCTTCGGTGATTTCGAGGATCGCCGCCGCGTCCCGATTCACCTGTACCACCTTGCCGACCGGCCCGAGCCCGCCCTGCCCGCCTCCGCCGGTCGCGCGCGTGCGCAGCTGCATCGGCGACATGTTGACGCTGACCTGGAATTGCGGGTCGATGGTCTTGCGCCAAATGCGCGCCTGGTCGGTGGCGTGCTGGTAGGCCCATTCGCCGATCGCGCCGATCATGCCGGTCTGTTCGGCCACGGGGATGAACTCGGCCGGATTGACCGTGCCGCGCTCCGGGTGGCGCCAGCGCAGCAGCGCCTCGGCCTTGTGCAGCGCGCCGGTGGCCAGCCCGACGATCGGCTGGTACAGCAGTTCGAACTGTTGCTTGGCGAGGGCGCCGCGCAGGTCGTTGATCATCCGCATGCGCACCTGCGCGACCTGCTGCATGCGTTGGGTGAAGTAGTGGAACTGGTCGCGCCCGTGGTTTTTTGCCGCGTACATCGCCTGGTCGGCGTTCTTGATCAGCACGTCGGCGTCGCGCGCGTCCTCCGGGTACAGCGTGATGCCGACGCTGGCCGAGACATGCAGCGTGTTTTGCGCGACATGGAACGGCTGGGCCAGCGTGTGCACGATCTCGCGCGCGACCCGCTCGACGGTCGCGCTGTCGTCGAGCTCCCCGAGGATCACCGTGAATTCGTCGCCGCCGATGCGCGCGACCGTGTCGACCCCGCGCACGCAGGCCGCGAGCCGTTCGGCCGCCTGCTTGAGCAAGACGTCGCCGATATCGTGCCCGAGCGTGTCGTTGACCTCCTTGAATTGGTCGAGGTCGATGAACATCAGCGCCAGCCGCTGGCCGGCGCGCTCGGCTTTTTGGATCTCGTGCTCGAGCCGGTCGCGGAACATGCTGCGGTTGGGCAGCCCGGTGAGTGCGTCGAAGTTGGCTTGCTGCCAGATCGTCTCCTTGGCCCGCTTCTGGTCGGTGACATGCGAGAACATGCAAATGCGCAGCTTGGGGCGGCCGCGCTCGTCGTAAATGGTGTCGACGCGCAGCCACTCCTGGCAGCGCTCGCCGCTCTTGCGCAGCGTCCAGACGATGCCGGCCCAATGTCCGGTGCGCGCCAACAGTTGCGACTGGTCGCCGATCAGGGCGGCCGCGTCGGCGTCCTTGAGCACGTCGGCTGATTGCCCGATGATTTCCGCCTCGGAATAGCCGGTCATTCTGGTGAAGGCTGGATTGATCGCGACGATGCGCCCGCCCATGTCGACGACCATGATCGCCTCGCCGATGGCCTGGTAGACGAGGTCGGACAGGCGCAGCGCCTTTTCGATCTTGCGTTGCTCGGTGATGTCGGTCGAGATGCCGATGATGCCGATCAGCTCGTTGCGTTCGTTGCGCAGCGGCGAGTCGGTCACGCGGATCGGTACCAACCTGCCGCTGCGGTGGCGCACTTCGAACTCGCCGGACCAGCTCTCGCCGCGCTTGAGGCGCGCCATGATCTGCCCGGCTTGCGCGAGGGTCGAGTCGGCCGGGGTGATGTCGATGATATTGCGGCCCATGACTTCGGCGGCGCTCCAGCCGTACAGGCGCTCGGCGTACGGGTTCCAGAACACGATCATGCCGGCCATGTCGGTCGCGATCACGGCCTGTTCGACCGATTCCAGCAGGTGTTCCTGCAGGTGCAGCTGGCGCTCGGCCAGCTCGGGGGCGACGATGCGCTCGTGCATGGCCACGACGTGCGGCGGTCCCGGCGTGCGCGAGCGCGTGATCTTGAGCCGGAACCAACGTTTTTCGGTCGGCGCGTCGCACGGATATTGCATTTCGGCCGTCTCGGCCCTGCCGCTGATGACGTCGCGCAGCAAGGCCGCAGCCCTGGCCGCGTACGGCGCCTCGGGGCCGGCCGCGCGGTCGCAGACGGCGAGGTAGTTCGTGCCGACGGTCGAGGTCGCAGGGTCGCCGCCGTTCGCGCTGCCGAAGCCGCGCCACGCGGCGTTGACCGCGACGATATTGCCGGCGGCGTCGACCACGGCGAGTTGCTCGGCCAGAACGTCGACGGTGGATTGGGTGGGCGCAGGCGCCCGGTCGGGGTGTAGAAGGTTCATCAAGAACACCGCACACGGCTTGCAGCCATTTTGCGCCACTCTCGCGGCGCTGACAAGGCGCGCGCTTGCGGCGCGGTCAATGCTCAACTGCTTGGGGTTCGCGCATGCACGCTGTTGGGCTTCGCCGCGTGGCGAAAAAGTGTCAGCACTGCTGACACAATCGCTCTGGACGCACAATCTCCTCACCCTCGGACAGAGCAAATATTTGGGGAAATTCGCTTCGCACGCATAGTTCAAGGATATCTATCGAGACGAGGCAATAGTCGCACCACTGACACGACAATTACCATGGAGCCACTATCTGCCCATCCTCGGGCAAAGCAAAGGGGCGGACGAACGCGAGTTCTATCGACGACTTGGTTTGCAAGAAAAAAGCCGCCTGCGCCAGCCTCGGGTGGCCGCCAAAATGCTTTCCGGGATCGACATGTGGGCCGTGTGAACCGGGACGGCAGGCAAAAACCTCGGTATGGCGTCTTCGTATAGCGTCGTGGCCATTCCGTATATTTTTTTCTTGTTGCAGCGCGATAGACTTTTCCAGTCGCCCTCCACCGAGATAAAAAATGAAAATCACCAAACTTACGACCTACCGCGTTCCGCCCCGCTGGATGCTGTTAAAAATCGAAACCGATGAAGACATCATCGGTTGGGGCGAGCCGGTCATCGAGGGCCGCGCCCGCACCGTCGAGACGGCCGTGCGGGAGATGGAACCATTTTTGATCGGGCAGGACCCGGCCCGCATCAACGACCTGTGGCAGGTCATGTACCGCGCCGGTTTCTATCGCGGCGGCGCCATCCTCATGAGCGCGATCGCCGGCATCGACCAGGCGCTGTGGGACATCAAGGGCAAGACGCTCGGGGTGCCGGTCTACGAACTGCTCGGCGGCAAGGTGCGCGACAAGATGAAGATGTACAGCTGGGTCGGCGGCGACCGTCCGTCCGACGTCATCGCCGGCATCCGCAAGCTGCGCGAGATCGGCATCGACACCTTCAAGATGAACGGCACCGAGGAATTCAAGATGCTCGACAGCGCGCGCGCGGTCGACGAGGCGGTCGGGCGCATCGCCGAGATCCGCGAAGCCTTCGGCAACGAGATCGAGTTCGGCATCGACTTCCACGGCCGCGTGGCCGCGCCGATGGCCAAGGTGCTGCTGCGCGCGCTCGAGCCCTACCGCCCGCTGTTCGTCGAGGAGCCGGTGCTCGCCGAGCAGGCCGAATACTATCCGCGCCTGGCCGAGTCGACCTCGATCCCGCTGGCCGCCGGCGAGCGCATGTACTCGCGCTTCGAATTCAAGCGCGTGCTGCAGGACGGCGGCATCGCGATCTTGCAGCCGGACGTCTCGCACGCGGGCGGCATCACCGAATGCGTCAAGATCGCGGCCATGGCCGAGGCCTACGACGTCGCGCTCGCGCCCCATTGCCCGCTCGGCCCGGTCGCGCTGGCGGCCTGCCTGCACGTCGACTTCGTCTCGCACAACGCGGTGCTGCAGGAGCAAAGCATGGGCATCCATTACAACCAGGGCGCCGAACTGCTCGACTACGTCAAGAACAAGGACGACTTCCGCATGGTCGACGGCTACATCGCCGCGCTGACCAAGCCGGGCCTGGGTGTCGAGATCGACGAGGAGCGCGTGATCGAGGCAAGCAGAAACTGCCCCGACTGGCGCAATCCGCTCTGGCGCCACGCCGACGGCGGCGTCGCCGAATGGTGACGCACGAGGGCGCGGCGGGCGCGCTGATCGAACTGACCCACGGCAGCTCGCGCGTGCTGCTGTCGCCCGCCATCGGCGGCGCCATCGCCGCCTTCAGCCAGGAAGGGCCGGACGGCCCGGTGCACTGGCTGCGCCCCGCAAGCGCGGCGGCGTTGGCGGCCGGCGACCCGCTCGGCATGGCCAGCTTTCCGCTGGTCCCGTTCTGCAACCGCATCCGCGACGGCCGCTTCGAACTCGATGGGCGGCAGGTGAGCCTGGCGCCCAACTACCAGGATTCGCCGCACACGCTGCACGGCCTCGGATGGCGGCGGCCATGGCAAGTCGAGCAGGCCGGGCCAAGCTCCGCCAGCCTGTCGCTCGATTGTGCCGCCGGCGAGTGGCCGTATGCGTTCCGCGCGACCCAGTACTTTCGGCTCGATGCGCAAGGGCTGCACGTGTGCATCAGCGCCACTAACACAGGCAACGGGCCGATGCCGGTCGGGCTCGGGCACCACCCGTATTTTCCCGACGCCGCCCAGGCGTCGGTGCGTGCCGACGTCTCGCATATCTGGGGCGGCGACGCCGAAGTGATGCCAACCACGCTCGATGCAGGCCATGGGACCGTGGCCGCGCTGGCCGGCGGCATGCCTGTGCGGGCCTTTGAGCTCGACAACAACTTCATCGGTTGGAAGCGCCAGGCCACCGTGAGCTGGCCGGGCCGCACGCTGCGCATGGTGGCGCAGGCGCCGCTCGACTACTTGGTGCTGTACACGCCGTCGAACGAGGACTTCTTCTGCATGGAGCCGGTCAGTAACTGCACCGACTGGATCAACCTGCGCCACAGGCATGAGCCGGCCGAGCGGGGTGGCGAAATGCTCGCCCCCGGCGCCACCTTGGACACCTATTTCTCGTTCTTCACCAACCTTACTGGATAAGCATGCCCTCCCCCACCACTTCCTACCCGAGCTTGCGCGGCAAGGTCGCCTTTGTCACCGGCGGCGGCGTCAACAACGCCGCGCACGACACGCGCAGCATGGCGCGCGACCTGGGGCCTTATGGCATCCGCATCAACACGGTGACGCCGGGTTGGGTCATGACCGAGCGCCAGCTGCGCGAGCACGTCGACGCCGACAGCGACGCCATCATCGCGGTAAACCAGTGCATGCCGGGCAAGGTGATGCCGGCAGACCTGGCGGCGATGGTGCTGTTCTTGGCCGCCAACGACAGCCGCATGTGCACGGTCCAGGAATTCGTCGTCGACGCAGGATGGACCTAGCAGCCTGTCGAACTTAGGATCGTCAGCTGCAAAAATACCTGGGACGGTCCATATTTCGCCGTTTTCTCGGTCAATAGCTCGCTATTGACACTGCGAAATCGTCAAAATCTGTCCTCGCCCAACTATTTTCTCGCTTTGACTTCCTAAGCCCGACAGGCTGCTAGCTAGGCCGCGACCAGCCGCGCCTCCACCGGCGCGGCGAAGGTCTTGCCGTCGGCGCCGAACACGAATGCGCGCGCCCGCGGCAGCACCAGATGCACAATCTCGTCGACCAACGGACGGCGCAGGTCGGCGCTAAGCTTGACCGACAACACCTCCGCCACGCCCTCCACCTGCGCATACAGAATCATGGCGTCGCCCAAATGCTCGACCAGCACGACCTTGGCCTGCACGCTGTTGGCGTCGCCCGGCGCGCCCAGCGCGATGTGTTCGGGGCGGATGCCGAGTGTCGCTTCTTGCCCTGCCATTCCGGCGTCGCCGCCGGCCGCCACCTCGATGCGCCCGCCACCGGCCAGCAGCAATGCGACGCAGCCCGCGCCGGCCGCGTCGATCCGCGCGTCGATGAAGTTCATGCGCGGAGAGCCCAAAAACCCCGCCACGAAGCGGTTCGCCGGCCGCTCATACAGCGCCATCGGCGTGCCGGCCTGCTCGATGTAGCCGCCATTGAAGACCACGATCTGGTCGCCCATCGTCATCGCCTCGACCTGGTCGTGGGTCACGTAAATCATGGTGGTCTTGAGCGCCTTGTGCAGGCGCCCGAGTTCGATGCGCATCTGCACCCGCAGCGCGGCGTCGAGGTTCGACAGCGGCTCGTCGAACAGAAAGACGTCGGGCTCGCGCACGATCGCGCGGCCAATCGCCACGCGCTGGCGCTGTCCGCCCGAGAGCGCTTTCGGTTTGCGCTCGAGCAGGTGCGCCATCTGCAGGATCTGCGCGGCGGCGCCCACGCGCGCGGCGATTTCGGACTTCGGCATGCCGGCCAGTTTGAGCGCGAAGCCCATGTTCTCGGCCACCGTCATGTGCGGATACAGCGCGTAGCTCTGGAACACCATGGCGATGCCGCGTTCGGCCGGCGCGACGTCGTTGCAGCGCCGCCCGCCGATCTCGAGCTCACCCTCGGTGATGTCCTCGAGGCCGGCGATCATGCGCAGCAGGGTCGACTTGCCACAGCCCGAGGGGCCGACGAACACGGTGAACTGGCCGTCGGGGATGTCGAGGTCGATGCCCTTGATGACGCTGTGGTCCTTGTCGTAGGACTTTTTGATTGCGCGTAGTTGGACGGATGCCATGCAAAACTCCAGTGTTAGGTGGTGCCCCGCCGGCGGCGGGGCCGGTTAGTCAGCCCTTCAGGCCGGTCGCGGCAAGGAAGCCGTGGGTCACGCGGCGCTGGAACACGAGATAGGCCAGCGCCACCGGCAGGCCGCCCAACAGCGCGGCCGCCATCTGCTGCGCATAGCGCACCCCGAACGCGTCCTGGGTCTGGGTCAGCCCGAGCGGGATCGTCATCATTTCGGACGAGGCCACGACGATGAACGGCCACAGGAAGTTGTTCCAGGCGCCGATGAACACGACGATCGCCATCGCCCACACGATGTTGGCGCTTAGCGGCAGGTACACATGCCACAGCACGCGCGCCGGCGTGGCGCCGTCGAGCACGGCCGCCTCGCGGAAGTCGTTCGGGATCGCGTCGAAGAACTGCTTGAACACGTAGATGACGACCGGCGAGACGATCTGCGGCAGGATCAATCCGGCGTAGGTGTCGATCAGGCCGAACTGGTGCATGAGGCGGAACAGCGGAATGAGCAGCGCCTCGAACGGCAGCATAAAGGCGAGCATGGCGAGCCAGAACAGCAGGTTGCGGCCCCTGAAGCGCAGCTGCGAAAACGCGTACGCGGCCATGATGCTGATGGCGACCGTGAGCACCGTGACTGCCAGCGCCACGAGCGCGCTGTTCATGACCCACAGCGGCATGTTGCCGAGCGCGAGCACCTTGCTAAAAGCGGCCGCGGTCCATTCCTGCGGCAGCCAGCTCAGCGGCACGCTGGTGGTGCCCTCCTCGGTGCGCAAGGCGGTGCTCAGGGCCCACAGCAGCGGTGCGGTCCACAACAGCGCCAGCAGGAGCGAGGAGCCCAACGCGACCACGGTCCATCCAATTGAGGTTCTTGTTTTCATCGGTTCAGCTCCGTGCGCGCCAGGCCATGAACGCGCTTTGCAGCAGCGTCAGGGCCAGCACGATGATCAGGAACGCCATCGCGATGGCGGCCGCGTAGCCGGCGTTGCCATACACGAAAGCGGTTTCGTACATGTAGTGCAGCGTCACGCGCGAGGTGTTGAAGGGGCCGCCCCCGGTCAAAATATACGGTTGGCCGAAGATCTTGAGCGAGCCGATCAGCTGCAGCATCAGCGCCGTCGCCAGCACCGGCTGCAGGGCCGGCCAGGTCACGTAGCGAAACAGCTGGAAGCCGCGCGCGCCATCGAGTTCGGCCGCCTCGTACAGGTCGGCCGGGATGTTTTTGAGGCCCGCCAAAAACAGCAGCATCGAAAACCCGACCGTCCACCAGATGGTCGCGATCGCCACGGCGGGCATGGCCCAGTCGACGTCGGCCAGCCAGGCGCGCTCGCCGCCGACGAGGTGGTTGGCCAGGCCGAGTGTCGGATGCAGGATCCACGCGGTGACCAGCGTCATGACCGAAATGGGCAGCACGAACGGCAGGAAGAACACGGCCTGCAGCAGGCTTTTGCCGCGTTGGCGCGAATGCACCAGCAGCGCCATCACGAGCCCGAGCGCGGTCATCGGCACCACCGTCAGCAGCGCGAACCAGGCCGTCGTGCGCAGCGACTGCCAGAACGCGTCGTCGCGCAGCAGCTCGGCGTAGTTGGCCAGGCCGACGAATTCACTCGTGCGCGTCAGGCTGCTTTCGGTGAAGCTCATGTACAGCGTGTGCAGCGCCGGCCACGCGAAAAACAGCACAAAGGCGAGCAGGAACGGCGCCAGCAGCAGCATCGCAGGGCCGAAGTCGGGCCCGCCCGCCGGTTGTAGGGTCTTTTTCGTTTTCACGTTTTCATGCTCACGGTTTCGGTTGACGTCGCACCAGCAATTTGCCCGCCTCGGCTTCGAACATCGACAAGGCCTTGGCCGGCGTCAGTTGCCCCGACAAGGCGGCGGGAAGGAATTTGGCCGAACTGGCCTGCAGCGGCCCGGCCGCGCCGGCGTACCAGCCGTCGGGGTCGTAGACCACGTTGGCGGCCACCGCGCGCGCATAGCTCGCGTTGGGCACCAATGCCTGCGCGGCCGCCGATTCGGCCACGGCCATGTTGGCCGGTATATGGCCGCCGCCGGCCCAGGCCAGCGAGTTGCGGCTGACAAAAGAGACGAACTTGAGCGTGGCCGCGAGCTTGGCCGGCGCAACCGGTTTGCCGGCGTTGTTGGGCACAGCGAAGCCGTGCGAGTCGCCCCACACGCTCGCATTGCCGTACAACTTGGGCAAGGGGATGATGCCGTATTCAAAAGCGCCCGGCTTGGCCGCCGCCGCCACCAGCGACGGCACCTCCCAGACGCCGTTGATCATGAAGCCGGCCTTGCCGCTCATGAACTGGCTCGTCGAGGCCGGATAATCGAGCCCGCGGCTGGCGTACCCCTTGGCGAACCAGTCGCTCACGGCGGCCAGCGCGATCTCGCCGTGCTGGCCGTACGCGAAGCGCTTGTCGGCGATCACCGTGGCGCCGCGCTGGGCCAGCAGCGACAGCCACAGGCGCCAGATCAGGTAGGAGTTCGGCCCGCTCTCCATCGTCACGCCCTGCATGCCCGTTTTTTGCTTGACCGCGCGGAAGGCGTCGCCCAGCGCGGCCATGCCTTCGATCGGTTTGAGCGCGCCGTCGGGCCCCAACAGGCCCGCCTTGCGCGCCAGCGCCTTGTTGTAGTAGACGACCAGGCCATGGCTGTCGAGCGGCACGGCGTACGCCGTGCCCTGGTGCGAGGCCTTCTGCCACAGGCGCGGATAGAAGTCGCCCGCCTTCAGCCCGGCCGCCGCCAGCTCGGCCGGCGACAGCGGACGCACGGTCTGCGCGCCGACCAGGTTGGCCATGCGCGACAGGTGGACCGTGACCAGGTCGGGGCCCGCGCCGACCGCGGTCGAGGTCATGACCTTGGTGTAGAACGGCTCGCCCCAGTTGAGCGTGGTCACGACCACCCGCGCCTCTTTCTGGCTGGCGTTGAACTCGTCGACGAGGGCGCGCATGCGGGCGCCGTCGCCGCCGCCGAGCAGGGTCCACATCCTGACCTCGGTCTGGGCGTGGGCCTGGGCGGCGACGGCGGCGAGCAGGATGCCGCTAGCGAGAATGCGTAATGAACTGGCCACTGCGTCTCCAATCGACGGAATCGTCGTCTTTGCTGGTTTCGTACGAGATGCTCGCCTTGCTGCGCCACAGCGCGCTGTGGCCGAACGGGTCCGCGTACCAGTCGTGCTGCTCGGCCTCGGGACCGCGGGTGGCCTTGGCCAGCTCCTCGATCGGCGCCTTCGGCACCCGATTCTCCGTCAACAGGCCGTTCTTCTCAAGGAAGGTGTCGGTCAATTGTGTATAGCAAAAGCCCGACAGCGCGCTGCAGCGGTGGATCGACGCCATCAGCGCCTGGTAGCGCTCGAGCAGTTGGGCGCCGTCGCTGGCGACCGAATAGCCCCAGCCGGCCTCCTTCTCCTCGTCGATGCAGGCGATGCCGCCGAACTCGGACAGCATCACCGGCTTGTCGCGCGCGTCGAAGCCGTCGATCAGCAGGCGCCGGCGCGCCGGGCGCACATGGGCCAGCGTCTCGGTCACGCTGGCGCGGTCGCCGTAGCGCTCGAACAGCACCTCGGGGTCGGCGTGGTAGTCGTGGATGTTGACGAAGTCGCCGCACGGGATCTCCCAGCCGTCGTTGCCGACCACGGGGCGCGTGGCGTCGAGCGACTTGGTCACGTGGTACATGGCCTTGACGAAGTCGACCTGGCGCTTGTCGTGCGTCAGTTCGGGCACGCCCCACGATTCGTTGGTCGGCACCCAGGCCACGATGCACGGGTGCGAAAAATCGCGCTCGAGCAGGTCCTTCCATTCGTCGAGCACGCCGTGCACGGTGCGGTTCGAAAAACCGTAGGCCGAAGGCATCTCGCCCCACACGCACAGGCCCAGCACGTCGCACCAGTAGAGCCAGCGCGGGTCCTCCGACTTCTGGTGCTTGCGCGCGCCGTTAAAGCCGAGCCGCTTGATCAGGGTGACGTCCTCGCGCAGCTGCTCGCTGGTGGCCATCATCAGGCTGCCGGGCCAGTAGCCCTGGTCGAGCACCATGCGCAGGTAGTACGGGCGGCTGTTGAGCATGAAGCGGTCGCCCTCGACCGCCACCGAACGCAGCGCGGTGTAGCTCGCGACCGTGTCGAGCACGCTGCCGTCGGCGTTGGTCAAAATCAGCTCGGCGTCGATCAGTTGCGGATTCTCCGGACTCCACATCCAGTCGAGGCGGGCGTCGTCGATGCCCGGATCGGGCAGCTGGAAGTTGCGCCCGAGCGCGCCGCCGGTGAGCATGCAGCGGTCCGAGACGATCAGTTTGTCGCCGAGGCGCAGGTTCACCTGCAGGCTCATGCCCGGCTTGACGTTGGCGATCTCGGCGTCGAGGCGGATCTGCCAAAAGGCCACGTCGGCCGACCAGCGCAGCTGCTTGAGGTGGGTGGTGGCGACCTTCTCGAGCCACACGGTGCGCCAGATGCCGGACGAGCGCGGATACCAGATCGAGTGCGGGTCGAGCTGCCAGTCCTGCTTGCCGCGCACCTTGTGCATGTCGAGCGGATCGTCGTCGGCGCGCACGGCGATGCGGAACTCGTCGCCTTGCACCGCGTCGGTGATGTCGACCGAGAACGGACTGTGCCCGCCGGTGTGGTCGGCCACGAATTGCCCGTCGATCCAGACGCGCGCGTGGTAGTTGACGGCGCCGAAATGCAGGATCAGGCGCTCGCCCGCGCCGCAGCGCAGGTCGTCGCTCAGTTCGACCTTGCGGTCGTACCAGACGCGCCGGTGGAAGCCCGTCTCGTGCAAGCCGCTGGCCTGGGTTTCGGGAGCATACGGCACCTCGATCTTGCGGTCGTACGGCACGCCGTCGGGCAGGGCGTGGCGCGCTTCGTCGTCGAGCATCACGTGCCATTGCCCGTCAAGGCTCATCCAATCGTAGCGGCGCAGCTGGGGCCGGGGATATTCCACAAAAATCTCCTCTGGTAGTGGTGGCTATTTAAAGCCGATATAAACGCATCTCTAAATCGAATTACAAATTTTTACCGCCGGCGCGGCCCCATCCGGGAAACGCGCAGCTGGCCGAACCGCGCCAGCCCGCCCTCGCCGCCCATCGCGACCAGGCCGATCCGGCGCGCCGCCGACGGCATTGTCCAGGTCGCGCCGGGCACCCAGCCGCGGCCTTCCTGGCGCGACGAACCGCTGACCAGGTCTTCGCCGTTGGCGCCGGCGCCGCGCCGCACAGACAGGCGCAGCCAGGTGCGCTCGCCGGGCGCGCCCATGACGGTGTTGCCATAGCGCGGATCGGGCGGCGCTGCCGCCTCGACTTCGCGCGCCAATTCGAGCTGGCGCGTGCCGCCCAGCGCCACGTGCACCAGCTTCACGTAATCGTCGTCGCCGCCGTAGAGCACCATGCCGGCCTGCAGCGGATCGCCGCAGCAAGCCTGCGCGGGCAGCTCGAACCGCAATTCGGCCTCCACCACGAAGTCGCCCGGCGGCGCGGCGGCCGCCAGCACGCTGGCGTCGTTGCGCGCGCCGTACAAGTCGCCTTTGCGCGTCGTCAGGCGCAGCCCGCCTTTGCCGCTTGCGTAGTCGCCCGGCGCGGGCGGGCGCACCCACCGCCAGCGCGGATCGATGGCCGCCTTGTCGAAGCGGTCGGTCCAGACGGTGGCGAGGCGCGGCGCCGCCGGCGCGGGTTTTAGCGCTGGCAGCATCGAACCTCCGACTTGCGCCGCGGGCGCGCGCTGCGGGCCGTCCGACGGGCCGGCGCCGCCCGCCACCACGGGCCAACCGTCGACCCAATCGAGGCGGTCCAGCAGCACCGGACGCCGGTTCAGGGTGTGGGCCGGATCCAGATACGGTTGGCGCCGGTCGATCGCGTGGTAGGCCGTCCACCACTGGCCGGCCGCGTCCGCGAACACGGTGTTGTGGCCGGGGCCGACCCAGCGGTTGCCGTTTTGCGCCAGCAGCGGCGCGCCGCCGACGCGCGCGGCCAGCAGCGAATTGCCCTGCGCGTCGACAAAGGGCCCGGCCGGGTGGCGCGCGCGCGCCACGTACAGGCCGTAGCCGGTCAACGCGCCGTTGCAGCAGTTGCTGGCCGAAGCGAACAGGTAGTACATGCCGTCGCGGTAGACCACCTCGGCCCCCTCGTAGCGGCCGTCGACCGCGATGCGCGTCGGCGCGCCGCTGGCGGCCATGGCATCGGCGCGTAGCGGCTGCACGAACATGCCGCCCTGGTAGCTGCCGTAGTACAGGTAGCCCTTGCCATCCCGCCCCGCGACATGGCGCGGGTCGTAGGTCCAATCGAATTTGCACCCGGTTCCTGCGCGCCGCGGGGCGACCACGGGAACTGGATCGACCTGCCACGGGCCGAGCGGGCCGGCGCTGGTGGCCACGCCGATCGCGCTGTCGCTGTCGCAGCCTGGCTCGCCGCTGACGGCGTCGACGACGTCGGTCACGCCGAAATACATCACATAGCGCCCGCCGATGTGGCGCACGTCCGGCGCCCACATGCCGGCGCCGCGCGCCGCCCACGCCGGCGGCGTCGGAAAGGCGTCGCCGGCATATTCCCAGCGCACCAGATCGGTCGATTGGAACATCGGCACCTGGCGAAAGCGCGGCCGGCCGTCTGCACCCACGTCCTTGTCGTGCAAGGGGTCGCTGGTGCAGTACATATACCAGTTGCCCGCGTGCTCCTGCCCGCCCTTGAACACGACCGGGTCGGCGCAGGTCTGCACCGCGGTCCCGTCGGGCATGGCGACCGTGAGCGGATTGCTGAAGCTGGCCGGTGCTGCGGCGGCGGCCAAGGGCAGCGCCAGCACCAGAGTCGGAAGCAGCGACTTCATGGGACGATGGTCGGGCCGCGCGCGACCGGCTTGCCGTCGACCCAGTCGAGCTTGTCGATATACAGGAAGCGGCGGTTGCCGCGCACGCCGCCGGCGAGCTCCTCCCAGGCGTGGTAGGCGATCCAGTCCTGCGCGCCGACCTGGAACACGTCCTGGTGGCCAGGCCCGATCAGGCGCGGCGCGTCGGCGCGGCTCTTGAGGAAGGGGCCGTCGGCCGCGGCGGTACAAGGACCGAGCGGCCCGGCGCACAGTGCGTAACCGACCGCGTAGGCCGCGCCGCCGTAGTCGTTACCCGAGTAGAACAGGTAGTGCTGGCCGGCGCGCACGTGCATCGTCGGCGCCTCGATCACGGCGCCTTCCCAGGCGCGGCCGTTGGTCAGAAGGCGCACGGCGGTGCCGATCACGCCCAGGCCGTCGGCGCTCAGTTCCTGGCCGTACAGGTGGGTGGGCATGCCGCAGCAGTTGCCGTCGCTTTTGAAGTACAGGTACAGGCGCCCGTCGACCAAGTGCGGGCTGGCGTCGATGGTGCCGCCCTCGGCGCCCTGGCAGACCAGCGGCTGCGCGGCCTGGTCGACGAACGGCCCTTCGGGCGCGGCGGCGATGGCCACGCCGACGCACTGTTTGTCGAGCGCCGCCGAACGGGCCGTGTAATACAGGGCGTAGCGGTTGCCGAGCTTGATGACCTCGGGCGCCCACACGCGCGAATCGGGCTTGCGCACCCACGTGGCGAGCTGCGGCATCACATCGGGCAGCAGTTGCCAACTGAGCAGGTTGGACGAACGCAGCGCCTGCACGTTGCGGCCCTGGCCGTTGGTGGCGTAGATCAGGTACTGGCCCGCGTCGGCCAGCACGAACGGATCGGGCAGGTCGCCCAGCGAGCTTACCGGCCCCGGTGCCGACACCACCGGCGGCGGTAGCGGCGTCGAAGGCGCACTCGCGCCGCCGCCGCTGCATGCCGCCAGTGCCGCCAGCGCGGTGGCCAATCCCAATCGAATCATGATGTGCATGCAGGCTCCAAAGCAGGTGAAAAAAGGGGGCATTAACCTAAGGATTACATCAACCGAAGCGGAATGCGGGTGCACCGGCCACGTCCAGCTCGACCGCGAACAGGCCGCCGGCCAGCGGCTCGTCCGCCAACCGGTCGGCGCCCAGCTCCTGGCGCGCGCTCGTGATGTACAGGGTGCGCAGGCCGGCGCCGCCGAACGCGCACGACGACACATGCGACACCGGCAGGTGCACGACGGTGTCGAGCGTGCCGTCGGCAAGGTAGCGGCACACGCGCGCGCCGCCCCACTGCGCCACCCACAGGCCGCCCTCGGCGTCGCAGCACATGCCGTCCGGGCCGCCCTCGCCCGCCGCGCCGAACTGGCGCCACAGGTGGCCCACGCCCGCGATGCCGCCGGCATCGACAGGATAACTGTGGATGCGGCCGAGGAAGGTGTCGGTGTGGTACATGGTGGCGCCGTCGGCGCTGAAGGCGGGGCCGTTGGCGATGTGCAGGCCCTGCCCCGCCACGCTCAGGCCCAGGTCGGGCGCGAGGCGGAACAGGCGTCCGTCGGCGCGGCTGTAATCGAGGTTGTTCATCGAGCCGGCCCAGATGTTGCCGAAGCGGTCGGCCTTGGCGTCGTTGAGCCTGACGTCGCGTCCGAGCGCGAAGTCGAGCGCCAGCGATTCGAGGCGCAGATGCCGTTCGGGCCACAGGCGCGCGACGCAGTCGCCGAGGCCTGCCATGAAGCCGTCGCCGTCGCGCCGCGCCACGATCCAGCACAGCAAGCCGGGTACTGACCAGCTATGGCGCTCGCCGCCGACGACATCGAGCGCATGCAGCTTGCCGCGCTTGATGTCGACAAAATACATGCGCTGTTCTTCGGCGACCCACAGCGGCCCCTCGCCCAGTTCGGCGCCCACGGGCCAGACGCAGTTGGCGTTCAGTTCGCGCACGCTCACTTGGCCACCCGCGCGGCACGCATCGCACCGCCAAAGGCGCGCGCACACGCGGCCAGCAGGCCAAGCGCATCCTCCGCCTGCGCCAGGCAGCGTCCGCGCGCGTCGACCAGATAGGCGCGCCGCTTGCTGCTGCCCCAATCGATACCGACAAGTTGTTCGTGCATGCGGGTGCTCTTTTCTAAGTATTTTTATTACTGCTCAAGCGAACTGAACAGCCATCTTACCGGCAACCGCGCGGGCGTTCTAATACGTATTCGCGGCGCCCTTATACGGCTTTCGTATGCGTCGGCTGGGGCGCGGCGGCGCATCCGCGCAAGGCGTGCAGCAACAGCCCGGCGCCGACGGTCAACTGATGGTTGCGCCGCGTGACGATGCCGTACATGTCGGCGCGCAGGCCCAGGTCGAGCGGCAGCGCGACCAGCGCGCCGGCGTCGAGGTGGCAACGCACGAGGTCGGGCGGCAGCGCCACCACCGCGTCGCTGCCGAGCAGCAGTTCGGGGATCACGGGCAGCGCCATGGTCTCGATCACGTCGACCGGCTGCTCGACGCCATGCGCCATGAACAGCGCCACCAGGCGCTCGCGCAGGATGCTGCCGGCCGGCGGCAGCAGCCAGCGCGCCTGCGCCACCTCGGCGATGCTCAGGTCGCGGCGCGCGGCCCAGGGGTGGCCGGCGCGCGCGATCAGGCTGTGCGGCTCGTCCGAGAGCGGTTCGAAATTGAGCTCGGCGACGGCGCCCGGGTCGAGGATGCGCCCGATCACGATATCGAGTTCGCCCGCGCGCAGGCGCTCGACCAGCAGCTTGCTGGTGTCGACCGAGATCGATACCTCGATTCCCGGATGCTGCGCCTTGAGCGCGATGACCGCATGCGGCACCAGCCCGGTGGCCGGACTGAGCACGCTGCCGATGCTGACGCGCCCGCGCTCGCCGGACAGCAGCTCCATGACCTCCTGGTGCGCCGCCGCCATTTCGGCCAGCGCGGCGCCGGAGCGGCGGATCAGGATTTTGCCGTACCAGGTCGGCACGATCCCGCGCGGCAGGCGCTCGAACAGCTGCACGCCCATCGCATGTTCGAGGTCCGAAAGCAGCTTGGAGGCGCCCGGCTGGGTCAGTCCGGCGGCCTTGGCCGCGTGCAGGATCGAACGGTGGCGCCCGAGTTCGGCGAGCAGCACCATGTGGCGCGTCTTGAGGTGCGCATGCAAAAAGCGGGTGGCGGCGGCGTCGCGCGGGCGCGGCGCGGCGGACATGGGCTGCGACATCAGGGCGGGTTTCACGGCGCTCAGTACATGAAATTGCGGTAGGACTCGGCCGGCGCCGCGGCCGCCACCTTGTCGGCGCCGTCGACGACGGGATTGAAGCGCAGCAGCGCGCGCTGCTCCGGCTCCAGCGCCTCGAGCGTCGCGCGCGGCACGTCGATGTGCACCTCGGGGCGCAGCAGCCATGGCCTGCTGTAGCCGATCACCACCATCGGGCGCGGCGTGTCGCTGCGGTTCGGGGTGCCGCGGTGGATCGCGCGCACGTCGCGGATCATCACGTCGCCCATCGCCATCATCACCTGCTCGAGCGCGAGCCGGCCCGACTCGATCCGCGCCAGCGCCTCGCCGCGCTCCATGTGCTGGGTGCCGCGCGTGGTTTCGAACGGGCCGTTCTCGTGCGTCACGTCGCACAGCGGGAAGTTGACCGCCAGCTGGAATGGCGGCGTGGCCAGGCCGGCCTCCGGAAACAAGGCGCCGGTGTCGCGGTGCAGCGGCTGGTAGTCCGAGCCGCGCAGGGGCGTGTCGGCGGCGAGCTGGCACATGACCGGCTCCGGGCCGACCAGCAGCTTGACGATGGCGACGATGTCGGGGTCCGCGAACACGGCCGTGTCGGCGAACACGCCCGCGAACGGCAGCGTCAGGTAGTGGCGCTGGGCGCCGCGGTTGTGGTCCGGGTTGCCGGCAAGCTGGGCGGCGAGCAGCGGCGCGAACGCCGCGGCCCAGCCGGCCATGCGCTCGCGCGAAAAATGGCCCGGCAGGACGGCGATGCCATCCTCGCGCACCTGGGCGGCAAATCGTTGATGGTCAAGGTCGTTGTAGCGGGTCATGAGGTGGCTAAATGAAAAGTGACAATTGAGTGTCTGCCAATTCTTAAGCTTAGTCAAGATATTAGTAATAATATCGAGTTCGATTTCATTTGTTGGTGAATGCGATTAGTGATATGTTGTCCTTCCAGACCACCGCCCCGTGCAATATGAGCAAACCGACTTCGCAACGCCCCACCATGACCGACATCGCCAAGCTGGCGAACGTGTCCCAATCGACCGTCTCGCTGGTCATCAACGACCTCAGCGGCGCGAAGGTCTCGAACAAGACGCGCGAGCTCGTGCTCGGCATCGCGCGCGAGCTCGGCTACCCGCTTCAGCGGCGCGCGCGCGGCCCCGAGCGCCAGGAGCGCAACCTGATCCTGTACCTGACGGACGAACTGTCGACGAGCCCGCACGCGGTGCTCACGATCGACGGCGCCAAGGACATCGCCTGGGAAAACGACTGCCTGCTGGCGATCTTCCCGACCCGCAGCAACCCCGACATCGAGACCGCGGTGCTCAACCGCATGCTCGGCAACCCCGCCCTGCTCGGCGTCATCTACGCCACCATTTTCACGCGCGCCGTGACGGTGCCGCCGGCCCTGCGCGAGGTGCCGACGGTGCTGCTGAATTGCCGCAGCAAGGAGCGCCACCACGCCAGCGTGCTGCCGGCCGAGCTGCTCGGCGGCTTTGCCGCGACCATGCACCTGATCCAGATGGGCCACCGGCGCATCGCCTTCATCAACGGCGAGTTGTGGATGGAGGCGGCCGCCGAGCGGCTCAAGGGCTACCGCCAGGCGCTGTCGAGTTCGGACATCCCGTTCGACCCGCAACTGCTGCGCGAGGGCGACTGGATGGCGCGCACGGGCTACGAGCAGACGCTGTCGCTGATGGCGCTGGCCGACCCGCCGAGCGCGATCTTCTGCGCCAACGACCTGATGGCGATGGGCGCGCTCGACGCCGCGCGCGCGCTCGGGCTGGCGGTGCCCGAACAGTTGTCGATCGTCGGCTACGACGACCAGGAGATGGCGCGCTACACCCACCCTCCGCTGACCTCGGTGTTGTTGCCCAACTACGAGATGGGACGCTGGGCCGCCGAAACGCTGATCGACCAGGCGCGCGACGCGACCGGCGAACTGGCCCAGCGCAAGAGCGCGATCAAGATCGACTGCCCCCTGGTGGAGCGCGATTCGGTCGCCCGCAAATGAGCCCGCAAACGACCCCAAAAGGCTTGCCCGCATTGTCGCTATAAGCAATCTGGATAGATAATTTCCATTTTATTAGTGGATATTATGAATTCATAAGATTAGTATCGATTGGTACTCAGCAGCACCGACGCACCAATGACACTAAAATCAGGAGACAATGCATGACCCCGTTCAAACTCACCCCCATCGGCGCCGCCGTCCTGTTAATGATCGTGGGCAGTTCGCCCGCCTCGGCTCAGAGCGCGGCGGCCCCGGCCGCGGCCGAGCCGCTGCAGACCATCCAAGTGACGGGCCTGCGCAGGAGCATCCGGACCGGCGAGGAAATCAAGCGCGACGCGATCCAGGTGGTCGACTCGATCAACGCCGACGACATCGGCAAGTTCCCGGACCGCTCGATCGGCGACGCGCTGCAGCGCGTGGCGGGGGTGCAGGTGGCACGAGACCTCGGCGAAACCAACAAAGTGATCATCCGCGGCCTGCCCGACGTCGCCACCTCGATCAACGGCAACGAGATGTTCACCGCCGTCGGCCGCCGCATATCGCCGCAGGACCTGCCGGTGCAATCGGTCGCCGGCCTCGACGTCTATAAATCGGCCAGCGTCAACCAGGTCGAAGGCGGCATGGCCGGCGCCATCGACATCCGCCTGCGCAGCCCGATGGACTTCGCTCCAGGCAGCACCACGGCGGCCGCCTACGTCGCCGCGCGGCGCTCCGAAACCGAGGGCAGCCGCAACTCGCCGGCCAAAAACAATCCGGGCGCCGGCGCCCTGGTGGGCAAGCGCTGGAAGAACGACGCCGGCGAATTCGGCATCCTGCTCGACGCCACCATTGCCAAGGACCACTGGGGCTATCCGGTGCAATGGAACGACCAGCCCGACCGCCTGTTCTCGGTCGGCACCGACGGCAAGGCCACGCGCCTGCAGGACGACCAGCCGATCGCGCCGCTCAAGGCCGGCGACCGCCTCGGCAACCTGCCGCACATCGGCGGCATCTACAATATGGGCGACCGCGAACGCTCCAGCGTGCACTCCTCGTTCCAGTGGAAGGTCAACAACAAGCTCGATTTCACGGCCCACGTGCTCAGCCTCGGTTACAAGGGCCGCAGCGAGACCGATTACCTGTTCTCGATCGTCGGCTGGGCCCCGGAACTGACCGGCGTGACGCTGGCGCCGGACGGGGCATACTGCAAGACCAAGATCGGCAACATCTGCCCGATCCTGGCGGCGACCGCGCCGCCGACCACCTGGGATCCGTACACCGCCACCAGCACCCAGGCGCGCAAGGACAACAGCAAGACCAACTACTTCTCGCTCGCCCTGCAGTACAAGGACGGCCCGCTGAAGGTGACATCGAACGCGGCCTTCACGCGCTCGCGCTATTCGTCCGACCTCATCATCGTCGACCAGCAGGTGCCCAACGCCACCGCGACGGTCTACACCAACGATGCCAGCGGCCACGGCGGCTTCACCTCGATCACCACGCCGACCAGCAGCAACCCGCTGGCCGACCCGAACCAGTTCGTGTTGCGCGGCCTGGTGCAAACCTGGAACGAGGACAAGGGCAGCCAGGCGCAGTGGCGCACCGATGTCGATTACAAGCTCGGCGGCAGCCTGTTGGAAGGCATCGCCGGCGGCGTGCGCCTGTCGTCGCGCGACGCATCGTCGGACAGCCTGGACCGCTTCACCGAAACCCCGAACGGCGAGCGCCGTCGTCCGAACGACGTGTTCGGCGCCGGCTTCGAAAACACGGTGCCCGGCATCGACCGCCTGGGCGGACCATTCAGCACCCCGAGCCGCGACTTCTTGCTCGACAAGACCGACGTCGTGCGCGCCTACTATGGCCGCGGCCCCGGGCGCCTCGCGGCCGACCCGAACCGCAGCTTCGACCAGACCGAACGCACCAGCTCGGCCTATCTGGCGGCGCGCTTGCGCACCGAATTGGCCGGCATCGACATCAAGGCCAACCTGGGCGCGCGCGTGATCAACGTCAAGCGCGAGCTCAATGGCAAGAGCCAAATCGGCAACGTCGTCAGCGACATCAAGCTCAAGACCTCGGAGACCAATGTGTTGCCGAACCTGAGCGCCGTGGTCGGCTGGCGCGACAACGTGCAGTCGCACTTCAGCATCGGCAAGACGATTTCGCGCCCGGACTTTGCAAGCCTCAACCCGGCGCTCTCGCTCACACCGCCGACGGTCAACGCGCCCGGTTCTGGCGGCTCGGGCAACCCCGAGCTGAAGCCGATCGAATCGATCAACGCCGACGCCACGCTCGAGTACTACTTCGCCAAGAACGGTTTCCTGCAGCTGGCCCTGTTCAACCGCCGTATCGACGGCTACCTGATCAACATTAGAAACGACGAGGTCATCGACGGCCTGACGTACCGAATTGATCGCCCGCAAAATTCGGCCAAAGGCCTGCTGCGCGGGGCCGAGCTGGGCTTCCAGAGGTTCTTCGACTCGTTGCCGCCTGCTCTACAGGGCTTCGGCCTGCAGGCCAATTACACCTACATCACCGGGCATAACGAGACGCCGACCGGGTTCAACAGCGGTAAGTTCACCAGGACGGCGCTGCAGAACGTGGCTCCGCACAACTACAACGTGGCCCTGTTGTACGAAAAGCACGGCCTGACCGGACGCCTGGCCGCCACCCACCGCGGCGAATATCTGGAAATGCCGAACGCCTCGCGTTTCGGACTTGACCATATGGTCAAGGCCGCGACCTATGTCGATCTGAGCCTGAACTTCAACATCAACAAGCACGTCAACATCCAGTTCGACGCTTTGAACCTGACCAAGGCCAAGTACGAGAGCTACCTCGGCGATCCGATCCGTCCGCGCGACGTGCGCTACTCGCCGACCGCGTTCGGCGTCGCCCTGCACTTCAAGCTGTAAGCGCCCAGTCACGGCCGCGCCGTTCCGGCGGCCGCGCACGCCAACCGACGCCCGATGCATCCGCATCGGGCGTTTTTGGTTGCGGACGGCTATTCATTTCTGAATGGCAGAGCCGTCCGCCATACAAAAATGAATGGCTCCCCCAGCGCCTCAGATTACCCGGCCCGCGGCTTCGCCAGGCCGGCGCTCATGCGGCACAGGCGCACGGCGGCGTCCATCAATTGTTCGCGCTGTTCCAATCGCGCCAATGCGGCCTGCGGCAAGCCGCCCATGCCGTTCGCGGCGCCCCAGATTGCGCCCGCCATCGCGCCGATCGTATCGACGTCGCCGCCGACGTCGGCCACGCAGCGCAGCATATCGAGGAATGGCCGCCGCAGGAACCCGAGTGCGATATAGATCGCCGTGACGCAGGACGCGTTGGCGGCGACGCCGTTGCCGAGGGCGGCCGCGAGCGTGCGTGCCGGCGGCACATCGCCGGCCATCAGCCAGCCCTGCGCAAGCGCGAGTTTGCGTTGATAGACGTCGAGATCGGCGGATCGCAGGAGCGCCGCGATAATCTCGAGCGGGTCCGCTTGCGACAAGGCCAGCGCGGTCGCGCCCGAGACGAGCAAGGCGCCTTCGATCGCCATCGGATGCGCATGCGTGATCGAACACACCTGCCGGACCGCCTGCGGAAGTTGATCGGCCCGCGCCGCGAGGAACAGGCCGAGCGCGGGCGAGCGCATGGCGCCGCCGTTGCCGTACGATCCCTCCGGATAAACCGCGCGGTTTGCAAGGCGCCAGTCCTCGCCGCGCGCGATGCGCTTTAGGACCTTGGCCGCGCCGGGACCGTAGCCCCGGCTCCAGCGATACCCCGCCGCGAAACGGCGGGCTATGTCGTCGCAGTCAATATCGCCGCGGGCAAGCAGGGAAGCGACCAGGTCGAGCGACATCTGGGTGTCGTCGGTCCAGCGCATCCGTCCCTCGCGCGTGGTGCCGACCAGGCGCCAGAGCAGGCGCTCGAGCACCCCGCCCTCGCGGGGCGCGCCGAGCGCGTCGCCCAATGCCAGCCCAAGCAGGCAGCCCTGAAAGCGGTCCGGCATCGCGTCGGCTTGCGCGCCGTCCATCTACCAAGCCTCCAGCAATTCCTTGGGCCAGAACCGATGGGGCACCATGACCGCCACCATCGGCGACTCCTCCAGATACAAAATCGGAAACAGCGAACCCGTGATGACCCGGTTCGGGATGTGGCGCCGCTGGAAGAAGATGGTCGAGGCGCGCAGATCGAAACCATGCGCAAGCCGCGCGGGAATGCGCGTGCCATATCCCCTGATGAGCTCGTCCTCCAATTGTTCGGCAAAGGCTTTCTCGTCGGCGTCGCCAAGCTCGTCCGAGGTCCCTTTCAAATCGTAGAGACCGGCGGCAGCCGCGGCGAAGGTGCGCAAGTTAAAAGCGGAACGGTCGTGCCAGATCAGGACTTCGCCCGGGCAGTTCGCATCGGACTCCTCGAACATCAGGCGGTTGACCTGGACGATGTGCCCCCACGTCAGCCGGCCTTGCTCGAACACCTTCCGCCAATTCTCGACACTGTGCCGAATGTCGTCGCTTTGCCAGTCCCATTCGGGAAGATCCTGCTTGAACCAGGTCAGTTTGTCGATGAAATTGAATTTGCGGGGTGCGCTCCCGATTGATTTTGCTAGCTGCTTGAGTATGTCGTCGTGGTTCATATTAAATCGCAATCGATTGTGGTTTCGTGAAGGCGCAAGGAGGACTCGAGTGCATGTGCGGGCCTGTAAACTGCTGCAATCATAGGGAAGGTTCTCCAAATGATCCAGAGCGACCTTCCTCAGCGCCATCGATCTTCACGGGGGGAGCGCTCGCTCCATCGCACACCGCCGCACAACTGAGGCAGGCCGACGGCCCGGTGCAGAAATGCGACCATAAAAATACTTAAAGTTATTATTAATTGCTATACATCAACTCACAATAAACGTATGCTTCTAGGCAATAACTCATGTGATCGCGTCAAAGCACGATTGCTGCGACACGAGCTCGCATCTGTCGCCCATTCTTCATGTTTTGCTACCAAATGGTACCCCACCGATGTTCACAATACTTTCCACACTTGACGACAGGGAACGGCCCAAAGGCTCGCGCGACCCTCTCGGGGCTGAAGCCAGCTGGAGCTTTTTCGGCAGAAAAATTGTGGGCAACCTGACCACCATAACGTCGAACCTTGAAAACTTCATGGTCGCGCTTTTATGCTGCCATCATGCACACAACCAGAATCCCATCGCGGACCAAGCGCGCGAACGATATTTGCGTGCCGAACAGGTCGCCGCCTACCTGAGGATAGCTGCCGGCGCAAATGGTGGCATCCTGGGGATCACGCGCGCCAAGCGCAATTTTGAACAAGGCAAGACGCGATTGGGGACCGTGGCACAGGCACAACTGCTTTCCAATCAGGCTGCATACGGCCTATGGGGTCTGTACTCGACTGCGTTGGAGGCCGCCGACCTGATCCACCAGCCCGATCGCCGCGTCAGCGCGGCTGGGCAGGTACTCGTGGACGCGCTCATCGGCGAGTTGGGGGTGCATGGCTGGGGCGAGTTCACCGCCTTGGCCAGCGCGCCTGAGCTCGACAAGCCGCGCGTCGCCAAACTTGCCGGGAAATTTGTCTCCACGCTTCGCAGCCCGGTGCTGCGGGAGCGCGTGGCAAGCGCCTTGCTTGCATACCAACGCGACTGTGCGCTGCAGCAGGAACTCTTCCCTCTGGCCCAACAATTCGTATCGAGCAACGAGGTTCACGGCAGGAAATTTTGTACATGGATGCTTGAGCGTGCCGACATCAGCGACGCGCTGGCGGTGACAATGCGGCGCATCGGGTCCTTGGATCCCCTGCTCAAACTTGCGGACATCATCATGCTCTGGGCGCAGACCAAGAATGAAGTTGATTTGGACGAGATGGCGACCCTGCTGCAGCCTTGCTTGCAGGAGCTGTCGCTGGGCACCGAATGGCAAGCGGAGTCGCAACTTCCCCACTTCGGCTTTTTAAAGCGCCTGCACGGTGCTGCCTGTGCCGGCAACGCAAGGGACGCGCTCGACGCCGTGCTCAAACAGAACAAATCGCTCATGAAGGCAAGGGGTGGCGCCGCGTGGATAGAGGCCGACAGTGTCGGAAAGCTCAAGGTGAGGGTGAAGAACGATAATCCGCAAAATCTTTCCAGCTTGAAAAACCTTAAAGCCTCCTGGCGTTACGACTACTTCCTCTACTCCTTCCTTTGCATCACACACGCGGGCCAGGCATGAAATCAGCAACCATCAGCGAAGCGTTTGAACAAGCCGTCGGCGAACGCCGGGTCACAAACGCATTTTTTTCCACATTCAGCGTCGAACCCGATTTTTTCGAGTTGTACATCATCCCCTTGTTCCTCGACGGGGCCGAACTATCGACCGACGAAACCATACGCCACGCCCAGTTGCAGCACCATATGGGTCATGAGCGGGTCTGTTTCGCCGTGGCCCACGACTTCGATGTGGTCCACTTCGAGTGCACCCCGCGCCTCGAAGTCGATTACCTGCCCGTGCGGGTTGCCGGGGCGTGCCAGCACGCGAAGATCGCCGTGCTCGAGGTCGTGGACAGCGAAGGCCGCGTGGCAATCATCCTTGCGGCCGGGTCGTTCAACCTGACCAGGGCTGGCTGGTGGCAGAACATCGAAGTGGGCCATTGGGTCGAACTCAGCGTCAATCATGCACCGCGAAATGTTGTGAGGCCCCTGAGAGACGCCTTGGATTTTTTCGGCGGCAATGCTCACGCGGCCGCGATCACGGCACTCATCAAGCGGCTCGACTCTTGGAAAGAGGGTCCCGCGGATGCTGATTGCGAATTCTATTTTTCCGGCGCCGGAGCCAAGAGGCGTTCCGTCCCCGATTTACTCAGGAATGTCAGCCGTGACTACGTCGATATCGTCAGTCCATTTTTCTCCGAAGACGGCAACAATCAAAAAATGGCCAAATTCCTGGCTGGCTTCGAACGCGTGCAGTTGCTTGTTCCCAAAAAAAACAATGTGCCAACGATGACGGAAGCGGTCTATACCGCCTTGAAACAATCGGCCCGTTGGTGCCAATGGCACCAGGACATGCTCGGCAAGGAGCGCGGATTCGGAGACCGGATACTGCACGCCAAAATTTTTGCTGGTGATTCGTGGCGCTTCGTCGGGTCGGTCAACCTGAGCTACAAGGCATTGTACGAGAACGTCGAGGCCGGCTTCCTGTTGACCAATACGCCACGCCTGAAGCTATTGGGAAAAGAAGCTGATGAGCATGTATTTTCAGAAGTGAACGAGAGCGAGGAGGGGAGCCAGGAAGTTGAAGCCGTGATGCCGCCGCTGTCGCTCAGCTTCGACTGGCACGATCGAACTCTGCGAGCAATTAGCCCCGAATCGGGAACCCTGACCTTGTTCAATCAGGAGGGTGTCGCCTATCCGGTTTGCCCACTGGAGCGACACGAAGCGAGCACGCTGAACATCGAGGGCCTCGACCTTCAGTTGAAGCATTCGGCGCTCATCAAGGCCTACTGGACCAATCCGCACGGCGCCACGAGCCAGGTGCGCAACCTGATCGTTTCGCAGCACCAGGTATATTGCCGCCCCACTTCCCTGCCGGAGATGGATGTCAGGGATCTTTTGCGCATCTTCCAAGGCATGAAGCCCGCGGCGCGCGCAGCCCTCATCGCGCAGCTCGCCGCAGCACAGGCGCGCGCCGGTGCCGGGCCAACGGTCACCTCGAATGAATTCCTGCCGGCATTGCCATCGGACCAACAACAGACCAGCTTTTTTTCGGAGTTCTCGCAGGTCAATGGCGCGTTCTGGAACCTTAAGCAAAAATTGAAACACGCCGAATTGAACGGCAGGACGGACGAGCTGAACTACTATCTGGCAGGGGAACAACCCGACTCGCTGCGCGGATTGGCGCGCGCCCTGGCCTCCGAGGCCCAGACCGCAAGCGTTTCCACCATCGTTCGTTATGTGACCTTGCTCAGCATGGACGAGATTTTGGCGAACCATGCCGGGGCCGATGACGCCCTCCGCGGCCAAGTGCGTGCACTCATTGGGGCGCTTGAGGATGGCGACGCGTTCAACGCGATGGACGACAAGCTGCGCTTCCTTGCGTGGATCAAGGAAATGTTTAGCAAGCCATTGAAGCGAAATCACGTCGGCCAATCAACGCAGGAAGCGGTCAATGAATAAATTAAATCTTGCTACCGCGGAGGCGCTGATCGATTTTACCGGTGGCGGCGCGCTGGCCCACGGGCTGGCGACACAGCAACTGAGCGGCACCGTGGCGCTGTACAACATGCTGGCCGAGCACAAGCTGGCTTATCTCGCGGACGAGGTCGGCATGGGCAAGACCTATATCGGCTTGGGGGTCGTTGCGCTCATGCGCCGTTTCCAACCCGGTCTGCGCGTGCTCTACTTGCTACCAAAGAACAATGTGCGCGACAAATGGCAGAAGGACTACCGCAGCTTCATCGACAAGAACTACCGACTGGCCGATGGGATTGTCAAGGGATTGGGCGGCAGCCCCGCAGCGCCGTATCGGCTGTGCGATTCGCTGTCGCGGCTGGTGCAGGCCGTCGCGACCGAAAGCGCGAGGGACTTCTTCATCTGCACCTCCGCGTTCAGCCTGTCCCTGGGCAATACCCGAGACGAGCTGATGACGGCGCTCGAACGCTTCCGGTCCACCCTGCCGCAGAGTGCCGCGAGCGTGGATGGGCTGATCTCCACGCTCGCGGCTTTGCCGCAGGACGCCAACAAGCTCGACTCGCTGAAGCAGGAGGTCAAGCTGTGCTGGGCCAAGGCGCTCAATTCCATACTGCCCAACTTCGACCTGGTCGTTGTCGATGAGGCGCACAACTATCGGCGCGGCCTGGACACTTCTGACCGCAACCGCATGCTGGCCGCCGCATTGGGCACGCTTCCGGGCGCCAATTGCCGCGTGAGGCAGGTGCTCCTGCTGTCCGCCACGCCGTTCGATCGCGATATCGAGCACCTGCGGCGACAGCTGCAACTGTTTGGCATGACCGGCATGCTGGCGCTGCCACCCAGGGCGGACTGGAAGACCATTCACACCGCCTTGTCACCGTTCATGGTGCGACGGCTCAATTGCCTCGAACTTGATCAAAAATCGCATACGCGCAATATGTACCGGACCGAGCATCGCACGGGGGAACAGGCGGAAATCGAGCTGGGCTTGAAACAACAGCTGTTCGCCGCACTCCTGCAAAAAAAGGTGTGCGAAGCACTCAACGAGAACAACAGCGGCAAGTTCGAGCTTGGCATGCTGGCATCCTTCGAAAGCTATCTTCCATCCAACAAGGGCCAGGTGGTGCAGTTCGACGGCGAGGACGAATCGCAAGATGCTGCAGCAGGCAGTGCGCGCGATGCCGCGGACAGATCGGTGGTCGAGTTGCTGGTCGACGATTACAAGCAACGTTTCGATGTCGAACCACCCCATCCGAAGATGGATGCGGTGGCGGCGGCGGCGAGCCTTGCCGCCTTCGAAGAGAACCAGAAACAGTTGATCTTCGTTCGCCGCGTCGGCAGTGTCGGCGAGCTGAAAGCGCGCGTCGAGGATAGCTACAATCGGTGGCTCGGCGCCTACATCGCGCCGGATTCCGCCGTGGCGGCGTGGTTTGGCGAGTACACCAAACTGGTCGGCCAGCGTCAGCATACCGAATTGAATGACGAGCGCGATGGCGGCAAGACCAACCTGTCGACCTTTTTCTCATGGTTCTACTCGGGCGACAACGAACTGCTGGCAAAGCAGGCTGACAAGTTCACGACGCCATCGAATTTCCGTAACACGCTGGCCGGATCCAGCATGATGTTCGCGACAAATTGGTCTACCTTGCCGGGCATGCCATCGGCGCAGGACGTCGATTTCGATGGCTTGCACGGGTTCGCTGTGTTGCCCAAGAATCCTACGCGCGCACAACAGTTCGAGCGCGGCCAGCATGCCTACCTTGGCGCCACCGCGCTACGCGCCGGAAGCGCAGCGGCAACCGTTGCAAGGCGCATCCTCGACTACGTTTACTGCGATATCAAGACCGACCCATCGCAGCCCGACATGCAGGCGCTGACGGCGGCAGTGCAGCAACAGACGCTGTGGGAGAAATTGCGCGAAACACCCGCTCTCGAGAGCCTCGGCCGCGCCTGGACCGCGCAAACGTTTGACGAGCTTGCCGGCACCAGCGAAGCGCACGCTCGGCAAGCAATCCAGAAAATCCTGATCCATCACAGACTGACTGCGGCCGTATGCCGCCTCGACCATCCGTTCATCGACCTGTATTCGCTGCGCGCCAGTCGGGACCGGGGTGATGCCGGTGCTGCGGATGACAATCTGGCGCACGCTTTCAGGGCCCTGCTCGAGCACCAAAGCCGGGCGCCCCACCAATTCAGTTCATACGTCATCTTGCGCGATCTCGCCGACCATCTAGACGTGATACTGAAGCAGAACTTCGAACACGCGTTTCAGAAATATCCGGCCGAGTTGACCACCTACTTGGCGAACCAGCTGACCCCCTTGGCACCGGTGAGGGGGGCCAGCGGATCGAATTCGGACAGTCGTTCTGCGATTGCACGAAAATTCCGCATGCCCGGTTATCCCCGTGTACTCGTATCGACCGACGTTTTTCAGGAAGGCGAAGACCTGCACACATTCTGCGACAGCGTTACCCACTATGGCATCTCGTCGAGCCCGATCGCGCTGGAACAGAAGGTCGGGCGCGTCGACCGCATCGCGTCGATGTCGCACCGGGCCCTCAACAACGCCAAATCCAATCATCAAGCCCATTTTATCCAGGTGCGCTTTCCGCATATTCGTGCCAGCCTCGAATTCATGCAGGTGCGACAATCCGCGCGCAACCTCAACGAGTTCCTGAGGTCGATGAACCGCGTAGGGAACCAGGCGGCGCCGCACGCGGCGCACATCGAAATCGCAGAACAATTGCGTGACTCCTCACCGATCGAACCGCTGCTCGGCGACTATCTTGAGAGCCCATTCCCGGTACTTGACTGCTTGGTGGAGGGCGACGACAGGCGCGCTGAACTGGCAACAGCGCAAGGCGTGCTCGACGAACGAGTCACACATGCGCAACAACTGGTCGATGCGTGCCTGGATGCGCAAGGCGTCGGTCCGTATTCAAAACTGCATGCGGAGGGCATGATCAGATGGACCATTACCGACGGCACAGTCGTCGTTTTGCGCAGCGCACAAGGACGCGACCAGTTGCTGTTGGCGGTGTCGGCGCCGAGCGCCATCTCACTGGAATCAAAAATCAATTCAACCGACCAGTGCCTGGCTTACTTACGCGAACTGCAATCTGATCCGACCGTGCGGCTGCAGTCCGCCTGCGTCGATGGCGACGCCATGGAGCGCACCTTGCGCCGCAATGCCGAAATCTATGCGGGCTCGACCCATATCCTGTCCGCCTCCGAGGTACGCGATCTATATCAACGGGCAACCGGTGTGGAGGCAGACGGCGGCGACGCTGCTGAGCAGGCCAATGTGGGAAAAATCATGCCCATGATCGCTGCTCTGTGCGGCCGGCACGGCGTGCACCGCATCACGTCCAAGGGCGGGGGTGAACTCGTGTTCGATTTCGAACTAGAGCGGCGCCAGCAGACCGTACGATGGCGCTTGCTCCGGAACTACATCGTTCTCACCGCGAACGTGCTCGATAGCGAACAAGCAGCCGAGCTCGAAAAGCACCCGCGCAAGCTGTTCGAATACACCGTGCGCCGGAATACCGGATTCGACATGGTCGACTTCCATATCGACGAAAGCCTGGCCATGTCTGCGCGCACCTTGCATCCGTTGGCGGACCTCAATGTCGAAGAACTTGCATTTGCGGCGTCGATGGTCGCTTCCGAGGCCGATCGCTTGAACCAAATTTTGTGCGGCGACGTTGAGGAAGATGGCGGCGAGGACGAAGACGAGGATGAAGACGGGCCGGCCAAACGCCATAACCGGTCGCGCCTGTTCACCGATGACGATGCCCTTATGTGCTTAATACGCAGCATCCTCGGCGACGGCGAATTGAGCCCCGACGCGCTGGCCAGGCGTATCGCCCGGGAGTTCGACTACCAACGCACCTCGGCGCGCATCCGGAAACGCATCGATGGTGTGCTGCGAGCGGCGGTTCGGCGCGGCATTGCCGTGCGTGAAGCGGGAATGATGCGCTTATGGCGCCGTTCGGTGAACGACTACGCAACCGAAGAGCTCAAGGTGCAATTCCTTGCCGCCCTCAGCAATCAAGGCGCTGGCATGATCGAGCGCGAGGTGGCGATCACCGCATTTGCCCGTTGGATGGGTTATGCCAGGACACGCTCCGTGATTGCGGGCGTGGCAGCGTCACTGATCCGCGGCCTGCTGCGTCAGGGCCGCCTGGAGGCGAACCGAACGCAGATCCGGCGCCCGCGGGGCTGACGTGGAACCGGGCTACCACTGGCGGCCGTCGGCGCGGGCGCCCGCACCGGTCCCACCTTACCGGCGGTGCAGCAACTGGCGCGACTGCTTGCGCCGCTCGGCCTTGGCCCAGCGCGCGCGCTGCTCGTCGTTGGCCGGCTCGAGCGTGGGAACGCGCACCGGTTTGCGCTCGGGGTCGACCGCGACCATCGTGAAATAGCAGCTGTTGGCATGGCGCACGATGCGCTGCTGGATGTTTTCGGTCACCACGCGGATGCCGACCTCCATCGAGCTGTTGCCGGTGTAATTGATCGAGGCGAGGAAGGTCACGAGCTCGCCCACGTGGATCGGCTGCAGGAACATGACCTGGTCCACCGACAGCGTCACGACGTAGCTGCCGGAATAGCGACTCGCGCAGGCGTAGGCCACGCTGTCGAGGTATTTGAGGATGGTGCCGCCGTGGACGTTGCCCGAAAAATTGGCCATGTCCGGCGTCATCAGCACCGTCATCGTCAGTTCGTGCGCGAGCCAGCCCTGCGGGGTCGGCTGTGCGGTTTGATTGCTTGTCATGTTGGTCCTTATTCCCTTGCGCTAAAGTTTTGTCGATTTTACGCGTTTAATGCCGGGGGCAAGGTCAAGCGCCTGACTGCCACGAGCATCGATTAAGCATAATGGACGCCTCGGCTATGCAACTAAGGGTGGCCCGACGATCACGCCAACGCGCGCTCATGGCGCGTCGGCGCCGAGCTGCGCGTCGACCGCGGCGAGCACCCGCGCGCACGGGCCGGCCAGCGCCACGAGCGCTTCGTCGACCGCGGTATCGGCGGCGATCGCAGCTTCGAGCCGGGCGGCCGCGGTGGCCAGCTCGCCGGCGCCGAGCTTGTCGGCCAAGCCGCGCAGATTGTGCACCAGGCGCCGCGCGCGCTCCGCCCCGCCCTGCGCCAGCGCATCCTTGAGCTGCGCGTCGAAGCCCGCCTGCGCCGCCTTCAACTGGCCCATCAGCTTGATGTAGGCGACCTCGTCGCCGTGCAGCCGCCCGAGCCCGTGGTCGACATCGATGCCCGCGCCGCGCAGCTCGGCGCAGGCCAAATCGAGGCCGGCGCCAGCGCCAACGCCAGCGGCCGGCGGGCCCGCCGGCGCCAGCCACTGCGCCAGCGTCAGCGCCAGCGCGTCCTGGTCGATCGGCTTGGCGATGTGCTCGTTCATGCCGGCCGCCAGGCAGCGCTCGCGGTCGCCGCTCATCGCATTGGCCGTCATCGCCAACACCGGCAGCCCGGCGAAGCGCTCCTGCGCGCGGATTTGCCGGGTCGCCTCGAAGCCGTCCATGACCGGCATCTGGCAATCCATGAGCACGGCGTCGAACGCCTGTTCGCCGAGCATGCGCAGCGCGACTTCGCCGTTGCCGGCCACGCTCACATGCAGCCCCAGCTTGTTCAGGATGTCGAGCGCGAGCTCCTGGTTCACTTCGTTGTCCTCGACCAGCAGCACCCTGCGCGCGCGCAGCGTGCGCAGCGCGGCGCCCATGCGCCGCTGCGGCAGCGCGCGCGGCGCGGCCGCCAGAGCGCCGCCTTTCATGCCGTCGACGATGGCGTCGAGCACGCTCGACGGCGTGACCGGCTTGTCGAGCACGCCCAGGCCGTGCAGGTCGCCCGCCTGCGCCAGCAGGTCGTCGCGGCTGTAGGCGGTCACCATTATGATCGCGAGCGTGCGCGAGATGGCCGGATCGGCGCGGATCGCGCGGATCGCCGCCAGCCCGTCCATGCTCGGCATGATCCAGTCCATCAGCACCAGCTGGTAAGGCTCGCCCGCGCGCTCGGCCCGCGCCAGCTCCGCGATCGCGGCGGGCCCCGACAAGGCCGCGACGGCGCGCATCTGCATCGATGCGAGGATCGCCTGCATGATTTCGCGCGCCGCCGCGTTGTCGTCGACCACCAGCACCTTGAGCGCGCCGAGGTCGGCGCCGCCGGCGCCATGGTTGCCGCCCCAGGCCTGGCGTCCGAAGCGCGCCGTGAACAGGAAGCGGCTGCCGCTGCCGTATTCGCTCTCGAGCCACAGGCGCCCGTCCATCAGCTCGACCAGTTTGCGCGAGATCGCCAGCCCGAGGCCGGTGCCGCCGTGGGTGCGCGTGGTCGAGGCGTCGGCCTGCGCGAACGACTCGAACAGGCGCGCGGCCTGCTCGGGCCGGATCCCGATGCCGCTGTCGCGCACCTCGAAGCGCAGGTGCACCTCGTCGGCGCGGCCCGGCTCGGTCCGGATCGAGACGATGACCTCGCCCCGGTCGGTGAACTTGATCGCGTTGTTGACGAGGTTGAGCAGCACCTGCCCGAGCCGCAGCGGGTCGCCGAGCATCTCGAGCGGCACGTCGGGGCCGATGTCGAACAGCAGTTCGAGCCCCTTCTGCTGGGCGCGCAAAGCGCTGATGCCGGCCAGGTGGTCGAGCGTCTGGCGCAGCAGCATCGGGCGCCGTTCGAAGCGCAGCTTGCCCGCTTCGATCTTGGAGAAATCGAGGATGTCGTTGATGATCCCGAGCAGGCCGTGGGCGGCGCGGTCGACCTTTTCGAGGTAGTTGCGCTGGCGCGCATCGAGCTCGGTGTCGAGCGCGAGCCGGGTCATGCCGATCACCGCGTTCATCGGGGTGCGGATCTCGTGGCTCATATTGGCCAAAAATTCGCTCTTGCTGCGGGTCGCCGCCTCGGCCAGCTCCTGCGCCTCCCGGGTCGCTTCAAACGCGGCGCGCTGCTCCGTCACGTCGATCCCGAACGACATTAGCGCGACCTCGCCGCCCTCGTCGCCGAGCACGGTGTTGCGCCACGCGACGCAGCGCCTGGCGCCGGCGGCCGTGGTCAGCTCGTACTCGTCGCTCGCGGGCACCGCCCCGAAGCCGCCCGCGTCCGGCCAGCGCGCCGCGTGTTGATCGCCCAGTTGCGCCAGCTCGCGCCAGACCTGGCCCAGCACCGCGGGTGCCGGATACCCGGTCATCGCGCTGGCGCTGTGGTTGAAGATGCGCACCCGGCCCGCGCGGTCGAGCCCGACGATGGCGACGTTGGCGCTGTCGATCAGCCGTTCGGTGAGCTCCTTGGCGCGCCGCAGCGACAATTCGGCGGCGCCGCGCTCGGCCAGCATGGCCGCCAGGCTAGCGCCCATCGCGTCCAGCGCCTCGAGCAGCTGGCCCGGTTCGTCCGGGTGGCGCGCGTGCGCATGCGGGCCCATGTCGCCGCCGGCCACGCGTTTTGCCACCTCGAGCGCCTCGCCCAGCGGCACCGTGATGCTGCTGCGCACCAGCACCGCGAGCCCGATGGCGACCCCGAGCGAGGCGAATAAAATGCACAGCAAGGTGTTGGTCTGGGCGGCGATGCGGCCGGCGGCGGCGGTTTCGGCGGCGCCCGCGCGGGCCGCCGCGCGCGCCACCAGCAGGTCGACCGCCTCGCGGTGCTGTTCGTAGACGGGCGCCATGGCCGCCAGCGCGGCCTTCGCCTCGCCCTCGCGCCCGGCGCGCAGGGCCGGGAGCAGGCGTCCGAACGCGAGCGCGTAGAAGCGCTCGGCCGGCGCGCCCACGGCGTCGACCATGGCGGCCAGGTCGCGCTCGAGCGGCTGGCCGGCCCAATGGCGCTTGCGCGCGCCATGCTCGTCGCGCAGTTGGCCCAGCCGCGCCTCGAGCTTGCCGATGTCGGCTGCGGCGGCGCCGGGCGCCGCCATGCGCAGGCACACGAGGTAGGATTCGATGATATACAGCGGCGGCGGCAAGGCGTCGGCGATGATGTCCTTCGAGGCCACGATCTCGCCGTACAAAGGGCCGTTGACCTTGAGCTGGTCGAGCGTGCGGAACGACGACGCGCCGAACACGGCGAATCCGAGCGCGAAGATCGCGATCAGCAGGAACAGGCGGTACGAGAGCGTCAGGCCGCGCAGCAGCTTCATGGCGTGTGTGCTTCCGGTTGGTCGAGCAGCGCGCACAGCTCGCGGTACTGGTGCAGTGCCAGCATGGCGCCGATGGCGTCGGCCAGCGCCGCGTCGGCCGCGCGCACCGGCACCAGCAGCGCGGCCACGCCCCGCATGTCGAGCTGCTGCAAGGCGTCGCGCAATGCGCGCCTTTGCCGCGCGTCCAGCGCATCGAGCGTGTGCGCCGACAGCGCCGCCGCCGGCGCGGGCGCCGCCTCGGCCTCGTAGGCCTGCCCCGCCGGCGCGGCGGCCGCATTCGGATCGACCTGCACCGTCAGCGCGAAACTGAAGACGGCGCCGGCGCCGGGCCGCGAGCGCAGTCCCAGCACGCCGCCCAGCAGGCGCACGAACTCGCGCGAAATGGTCAGACCGAGGCCGGTCCCGTCCTGGCTGCGCGGCCCCTCGGCCTGGACGAACGGCTCGAACATGCGCTCGTGCTCGGCCTCGTCGATGCCGATCCCGGTGTCGCGCACGCTGAACTGGAGCAGCAGCAGGCCGGGGCCGGCCGGATGCACCGCCAGCCCGAGCGTGACGACGCCGGCGTCGGTGAACTTGACCGCGTTGGTGAGCAGGTTGATCAGCACCTGGCGCAGCTTGCCGCCGTCGACGCGCACCGGCGGCGGCAGTAGCGGGCACTCGACCACGAGTTTGACGCCTTTGTGCGCGGCGGCCAGGCGCAGCATGTCGTGCACCTCGCACAGCAGCTCGCCGGGCGCCACGCTGTCGACCTGCACGCGCACCTGTCCGGCCTCGATGCGCGACAGTTCGAGGATATCGTTGATCAGCGCCAGCAGGTGGTGGCCGGAGCGGTTGATGATGGCCAGGTTGTGCTTCTCCTCGTCGAACAGGCTGGTCGACTCGGCCATCGCGTGCGAAAACCCGATGATCGCGTTGAGCGGCGTGCGCAACTCGTGGCTCATGTTGGCCAGGAATACGCTCTTGGCGCGGTTGGCGCGCTCGGCGTCGCGCAGCGCGCCCGACAGCGCCTCGGTGCGCTCGGCGACCTGCTCCTCGAGGTGGTCGCGGTGCCGCCGCAGCTCGGTCTCGGCGCGCTTGCGCCCGCTGATGTCGACGAAGCCGGCGCGCAGCAGGTTGCCCGCGCCCGACGGCAGCGCCACCAGGCTCACCTCGCACGGAAAGCAGCGCCCGTCGAGCGCGCGCACGGCGCGTTCGAACATGAGCTCCTCGCCGGCCAGGCTGCGCCGCGTGTGCTCGCCGACGGTCTCGGCCGGCGTCAGGCCGTCGGGCTGCCGGTCGACATAAAAATCCTGCGGACCGCTGCGCAGCAGTTGCGCGCGGCTGGCCGCGAACAGGCGTTCGGCCTTGCTGTTGGCATCGATGAAGCGCCCCTTGCGCGGGTCGAACACGACGATCGCCTCGGGCGCGTGCTCGACCAGCACGCGGAAGCGCCGCTCGGCCACCTTCAGGCGCCGTCTTTGCGCGAGCAGGTAGGCCAGCAGCGCGCCGAGCAGGCCGATCACGCCGGCCACCGCCAGCACCAGATCGCGGTGCTGCTGCCACACCGGGGGCGGACGGTTGAGGAACACGGTGTCGGGCGGCAGCCGGCGCCAGTCGGCGCCCCAGCGTTCGAGCTGGACCCAGTCGTACATGCTCACCGGCGGCAGGGTGACCTGGTTGAGGCCCGGCGCCAGCCCGCGTTCGCCCGCGACCACCGCCAGCGACACCGCGGCCAGCTCGGCCCCGGTGCGCTCAATGTGCAGCACCGCCCCGCCCAGCGGGCCCTCGCCGATCTTCGCGCTGTACAGCGTGAACGAAGGCGCACGCGCCGCGCGCGTCAGGCGCAAGGCCATGTCGAGGAAGCTCGTGTTGGTGCCGGCGGCATCCTGGTACAGCGAGCCGAGCAGCACGATGCTGCGCGGCGGCGCCCGCGCCACGCGCGCCGCCATCGCGTCGAACGTGAGCGCGTCGGTGTACTCGACCCGCATGCGCAGGCCCATCGCGGCCACCACCGACTCGATCTGGCGCTTGGCCTTCTGGTCGTGGTCCGAGGCGCCGACGGCGACGATCATCGATTCGGTGTCCGGAAACAGCTTGAGCGCCTGCTCGAGCGTGGCGCGCACATGCAGTCCGGGCGGCGGCAGCAGCAGCGCGTGGCCGGCCAGGCGCGCCGGCGACGGTGCCGAGGCGTCGATGCTCAGCACGGGCGAGCGCGGCGCCAGCTCCTTGAGTTCGTCGAGCAGGAAGTCGAGCGCGGGCTGCTGCACCGCCACCACGAGGTCGATGCGCTTGCCCTGGTGCTGCGCCAGCACCAGCTCGCGCACGCGCCGCCGGTGGCCGGCGCCGGCCTCGCGCCCGAGGTCGAGGTAGTGCACGACCAGCGCATTGTCGGTGACCATGCCGCCCGCCGCGAGCGACTCGACATAGTTGCGCACGAAGCTGTCCTGGCCCTCGCGGCCGTAGCCGTAGGACGTCAGCAGCACCACGCGCTTGCCCGCCAGCGCGGCCGGCGCGGGCGCGGCGGCGGCGGGCGCGGGCCACAGCGCGCCGCAGCAAAGCAGCACGAAAATGCGTGTAGAAAGCAGCGCAAAAAACGGCGTAAAAAACGGCGCAAAAAGCCTGAGCGCGGCGGAGAATCTTGCAGGCGCGCGCATTCAGGCCGCCGCCATCAGCGGCAGGCGGAAGCTCACCGTCGCACCGCCTCCGGGGTTGTCGTGGGCCGACGCGCGCCCGCCGTGGGCGGCGACGATCGCGTGCGAGATCGACAGGCCCAGGCCCATGCCGTGCTGCTTGGTGCTGAAGAACGACTCGAACACGCGTTCGAGGTTGCCGGCGAAGCCGCAGCCGCGGTCGCACACCTGGACCTGGGCCTCGCCCTGCCCCGCCGGCGCGGCGCGGATCTCGACCAGGCGCTCGGCGTCGGCGCGGTCGGTGGCGTCGATCGCGTCCATGCTGTTGAGGATCAGGTTGACGAGCACCTGCTGCAACTGGACCGGGTCGGCCGCGACCGGCAGGGCCGCCGCGCCCAGGCTCGCGCGCAGCGCGATCCCGCGCGACCTGGCCTCGGACGCGAGCAGGGCCACGGTGCTGTCGACCAGCGTGTTGAGGTCGACTTCGACGGCGGCCACCTCGGACTTGCGCAGCATCGCGCGCATCCGCTGGATCAGCCCGCTCGCGCGCAGGTCGTCGCGCCGGATGTCGGCCAGGATCTCGGCGATCTCGCCCAGTTGCGGCGGGCTCTGTCCCATGAAAATCTCGGCCGCCTCGGCGTTGGCGAGGATCGCCGCCAGCGGCTGGTTCAGTTCGTGCACCAGGGCCGCGCAGTAGACCGTGGCACTGGCGTTGCGGTTCATGTGGGCGATCTCGGCGAGGCGCTGCCGCGCTTCGCGCTCGGCCAGGTCGCGCTGCATGCGCTCGGCCGCGAGCGCGAGCTGGGAGCGCGACAGTTCGGCGGCCTTGGCCTCGACCAGCTGCTGCAGGTTGTCGTTCTGCCAGGCCAGCAGTTTTTGCAGGCGCGCCAGTTTGAGGTGGGCCGCCACGCGCGCCTGCACCTCGAGGAAATCGTAGGGTTTGGCGATGAAGTCGACCCCGCCGGCCTCGAATCCGCGCAGCTTGTCGTCGGTGTCGCCAAACGCCGACAGGAAGATCACGGGCACCTCGCGCAGCGGCTCGCTCAGCTTGAGCTGGCGGCACACTTCGTAGCCGTCCATGCCGGGCATGCGCACGTCGAGCAGGATCAGCTCGGGCGGCCGGGCGCGCGCGCTCCACAGCGCCAGTTCGCCGTCGGGCGCCTCGCGCACGCGGTAGCCGGCCTTCGCCAGCAGCGAGGTGAGCAGCCTGAGCGAGGCCGGCGTGTCCTCGACCACCAAAATGTCGCCGCACTGGCTTAACGTATCCGGCGGGTCCGGCGGGTCGTGCGGCATGGGCGATCTCGTGGGCTGGAACGGCTGTAAAGACGGGTAATCCGCTCCGATCATAAACGACAACCGCGCCATTTGACAATTGCGGTATTTTTAATTGATGTTGTTTTCTGTCAACCCCGGCGCGCCGGGCGCGCGCCCCTCATGCGCGCGCGACGCTGCGGATGCGCGCCCCGGCGGCCCCCGGTCCGTGGCGCAGCGACTGTTCGAACTGGGCCAGCGGCAGCGGCGCGCCGAACAAAAAACCCTGCCAGGCCACGCAGCCGGCGGCCGCGAGGCAGTCGCGCTGGGCCGCCGTTTCGACGCCTTCGGCGATCACCTCCATGCCGAGGCTCTGGCCGAGCGCGACGATGGTGCGCACGATGGCGACGTCGGTGGCGTCGGTCAGCAGGTCGCGCACGAACGACTGGTCGATCTTGAGCTGGTCGAGCGGCAGCCGCTTCAGGTAAGACAGCGAGGAGTAGCCGGTGCCGAAATCGTCGAGCGAAAAACCCACGCCCACGCGCTTGAGCGCCTTGATGGTCGCGATCACCACCTCGGTATTGTCGAGCAACAGCCCCTCGGTCAGCTCGAGCTTGAGGCGGCGCGGATCGGCGCCGGTGCGCGCGAGCACGGCCAGCACCTGCGCGACGAAATCGGGCTGCTTGAACTGGCACGCGCTGACATTGACGGCCAGCGTCAGCGCCCCCAACTGCGGATCGCGCGACCAGGCGGCCAGCTGGGCGCAGGCGGTCTCGAGCACCCAGTGCCCGATCGGGTAGATCAGGCCGTTCTCCTCGGCCAGCGCGATGAACCGGGCCGGCGGCACCAGCCCGCGCACCGGGTGCTGCCAGCGCAGCAGCACTTCGGCGCCGGTGGCGCGCCCGCCGGCGTCGACCTGGGCCTGGTAGTGCAGCAAAAACTGGTCGCTCGCGATCGCCATGCTCAGGTCGTGTTCGAGCCCGAGCCGCTCGAGCGCGGCGGCCTGCATCGCGGGGTCGAAAAAGCAGGCCACGTTGCGTCCGGCCGCCTTGGCCTGGTAGAGCGCCGTCTCGGCGCGCTTGGCGGCGTCGTCGATGCCGCTCGCGTGGCCGCCGAACAGGGTGATGCCGATGCTGGCCGTGCCCTTGTGCTGGTGCCCGCCGAACTCGAACGGCGACGCCAGCGTGCGCCGCAGCTTCTCGCCGATCGCGCCGGCCAAAATGCGGGCGCGCTCCGGATCGGCCGGCAAGCCGCCGACGAGGACGTAGAACTCGTCGCCGGCGAGCCGCGCCACGGTGTCGCCGCCGCGCACGGCGCCGAGCAGGCGCTGCGCGACCGCCTTGAGCAGCAGGTCGCCGGGCGCGTGGCCGTGGGTGTCGTTGAAACTCTTGAAGTGGTCGAGCCCGACGAGCAGCAAGGCGCCGCGCCGCGCGCCGCCCGCCGGCCCGGCCTTGCCGGCCTGCGCGGCCAGCCGCTCGATCAGCAGGCGCCGGTTGGGCAGGCCGGTGAGCTGGTCGTAATAGGCCAGGCGCCGGATCGATTGCAGGTCGCGCTCCTGGCGCCGCCACGCCCTGCCCATGCGCAGCAGGAAGCCCCCGGCCAGCAGCACGAACGCCGCCGTCAGGCCGCTGATGATCCAGACCTGGCGCCGCCAGTCGGCCAGCGCCACGGCGTCGGCCTCGCCGACCCACACATAGAAGCCGTACTTGCCGCTGCGCTCATACGAGAACGTGTGCATGCTACCGGCCAGCACCGAACGGCTGGTCGAATAGGTGCCGCGCCGCGCATCGCGCGCCAGCGCCAGGCGCAGCTCGGGCGAGAGGCGCTTGTCGCCGGTGCCGAACGGCAGCTTGGCGCTCCATCCGGCGCGCGCGGCGACCGCCTCGAAGCCGGCATGGCGCAGCACGATGCTGCCGCCGGCGTCGAGCTTGATTTTGTCGAGCACGGCCTGGATCTGGGCCAGGTCGAGCACCCCGACCACCACGCCGCCGAAGGCGCCGCCGGGCTGCTCGATGCGGCGCGCGACCAGCCAGCTCCACTTGCCGCTGACCTGGCTGACGATCGGCGCGGCCACATACAGGCCCGCCTGGGGCCGCGCGCGCAGGGCCTTGAAATAATCGCGCCCGGCCACGCTGACCGGCGCGCGCCCGGCCGCGACGCCGTACGCGATGGTGCCGGCGGCGTCGGTGGCGCGGATGCGCGGCGCCACCGGCAGCCGTTGCTGCTGCCTGGCCAGGAAGGCGTCGGCCTCGCGCGTGTGCGGCGCGCCGTCGGCGCGCAGGCGCACGATCTCGTCGCCCGAGGCGCGGATCGCGACATCGATCGCGTCGAAGATGCCGTCGAAGGTGAGCACCATCGACTTGGCCAGGTTCTGGGTGGTGGCCGCGACGCGCGCCTCGGCCAGCGCGCGCAGGTACACCAGCGTGAAGGCCGAGGTGGCGACGATGACGGCGATCGTGGCCATCAGGCCGGCGCACAGCAAGGTGCGTTCGCGGGGCAGGCGCCGGCGCGCCGGGGCGGCGGCGTCGGTGCCGGTCCGGTGTGCGGCGCCGCCGTTCATGCCGCCAGTTCCGAGGCGCAGGCGGCCAGCAGGCTGCCGGCCAGCAGGCGCTCGATGTCGACCAGGATGATCATGCGCTCGTCCATGGCGCCGAGGCCGGTCATGTAGTCGGGCTGGTTGGCCGCGCCCATGTCGGGCACCGGCTTGACCTGGGCGGCCGTGAGCGTGATGACGTCGGAGACGCTGTCGACCACCACCCCGACCTGCGCGCCGGCCACGTACAGGATGATGACGACGGTGAACTGGTCGTAGGTCGGCTCGCCGAGCCTGAACTTGATGCGCAGGTCGATGATCGGCACGATCAGGCCGCGCAGGTTGACCACGCCCTTGATATAGGCCGGCGCGTTGGCCAGGCCGGTCACGCGCGTGTAGGCGCGCAGCTCCTGCACTTTCTGGATGTCGACGCCGTACTCTTCGTTGCCGAGCCTGAAACTGAGGTACTCGAGCGAAGCGCCTTGGGCGCTCGCGCCGGCTGGATTGGATTGCATGTTTGCCTTTCGGGGCGGCGCCGCGTGCGGCGCCAGGGTTATTCGGTCGGGTCGCTGCGCTCGGTCAGAAATTTTCCCAGTCGCCGCCGCCGGCCATCTGGAGGCGGGCGCGGCGTGGCGCCGGCGCGGCCGGGCGCTCGGCGACCTTGCGCGCCGCAGGCCTGGCCGGCGCCCGGGCCGGTGCGCGCGCTTCGGCCTTGGACGCGCGCTGGTCGGCGCCGGCCAGCACGAACACGCTGACCGTGCGCGCCAGCGCCGCGGCCTGCTCCTGCAAACTGGTGGCGGCGGCGGCCGACTCCTCGACCAGCGCCGCGTTCTGCTGGGTCACCTCGTCCATCTGCACCACCGCCTGGTTGATCTGCTCGATGCCGGCGCTTTGCTCCTCGCTGGCGGCGGTGATCTCGCTCATGATGTCCGACACCTGGCGCACCGACACCATGACCTTCTGGATGGTGGCGCCGGCGTCGTTGACCAGGCGCCCGCCGAGGTCGACCTTGTCGACCGAATCGTTGATCAACAGCTTGATCTCCTTGGCCGCGCTGGCCGAGCGCTGGGCCAGGTTGCGCACCTCGGTCGCCACCACGGCGAAACCGCGTCCCTGCTCGCCGGCCCGGGCCGCCTCGACCGCCGCGTTCAAGGCCAGGATGTTGGTCTGGAACGCGATGCCGTCGATGACCCCGATGATCTCGCTGATCTTGCGCGAACTATCCTTGATCAGTCCCATGGTCTCGACCACCTTCTGCACCGCCTGGCCGCCGTCCTCGGCGTGGCCGGAGGCGGTCGCCACCAGCGCGTTGGCGCTGCGGGCGCTGTCGGCGTTCTGCTTGACGGTGCAGGTCAGCTCCTCCATCGAGGACGCGGTCTCCTCGAGGCTGGCGGCCTGCTGTTCGGTGCGCGAGGACAGGTCGAGGTTGCCGGCCGCGATTTCGCTCGAGGCGACCGCGATCGTGTCGCTGCTGCTGCGCACCTCGCCGACGGTGAGCGTCAGCGCCGCGCTCATGTCTTTCAGCGCCAACAACAGTTGTCCGAGCTCGTTGGTCGAATCGACGTCGATTTCCCGCGTGAGGTTACCGGCGGCAATCTTGCCGGCGACCGCGATGGCCGCGTTGAGCGGGATCGTGATGCTGCGGATCAGCCAGATGGCCACCGTCACGCCGAGGATGCAGGCGAACGCGATGGCGCCCAGCGACAGCGCGCGGAACTGGTGGAAGTGCCGCTGCGAGCTCGCGTACTCTTCCTTGCCGACCGAGAGCTGCAGTTCGATCAGCGCGGTCAGCGGCACGCGCGCCTCGGCGTACAGTTTGTCGACCGCGCCGTGCACCAGCACGGTCGCGGCGGGCAGGTCCCCGGCGCGCACGGCGCTGATGGCCGGGCGCACGCCGTTGGCGATGAAGGCGGCGCGCTTGGTGTCGAAGTCGTCGGCCAATTCCTTTTCCTTCGGCGTCATCCTGGTGGCATTGTAGGCGGCCCAGAACTGGTCGCCCTCGCCGATGTCGTGTTCGATTTTGTTCATCGTCTCGGCAACGGTGGACGGCTCGGCCGTGAGGGCCTTGGCCAGCATCAGCTGGTGGCGGTTGGCGAAGCGCACCACGCGGTCGAGCTGGCCGATGGCGACCAGCCGGTCCTCATACACCGTCTTGAGCGAGCCGTTGACCGAGTCGAGGCTGGTCAGGCCGCCGAGGCCGACCAACAGGCACGACAGCAGGAGGAAGCCGATGATGGCTACCAGGCGTGTTTTGATTGCGATATTTTTCAACATGATGTTCTCCGATGATGGAACGGGCGATGGATTGCCGGGTGAAGCGGGCGACTGTCAGGATGGTTCGGTAAAAGCGGGCGGCCCGCGCGAGCCGGCGATGGCGGCGCGGATCGCCTCGACCAGCACCTCGCCCTTGACGGGCTTGTTCAGGAAGGCGCTGCAGCCGATTTCGTGCGCGCGGACCCGGGCCGCCTGGTCGTCGCGGCCGGTGACGAAAATGACGGGCACGCCGACACCCTGGCGCCGCAGCAGTTGCTGCAGTTCGAGCCCCGACATGCCGTCGAGGTCGATGTCGAGCAGCAGGCAGTCGAGCGAAGCGGGGCCGGCGCGCCCGAGCAGCAGTTCGGCCGACACGTAGGCCTCGACCGTGAAACCGTGCGCCCGCAGCAGCCGCGCAAACGCGCGGTTGGTGGGCAGGTCGTTTTCGACCAGGGCGACGACAGGGTTGGGGGGATTCATTGGCGTAGGCGCTCAAACAGTTCCGATGTCCACACTGTAGGCAGGCGCGCGCCTTCTGTAACTGGTACTTTGGTACAAGGCGGGCGGGAAATGCGGCGAAAACGGGGCGGGAAATGCGGCGGGAGATGCGGCGACACCCCGGTAAAACCGGGGCAAAACCGGAGCAAAAACGGGGCCGGCGCCGGCCGGGAGCGGCTTAGGGCGCGGTTTGAATCAGGCCGAGCCGGGAGGCGGCCAGCACCAGCTCGGCGAGCGAGTCGACTTGCATTTTTTCCATCACGCAGCGCCGTTGTTCCTTGACGGTGCGTTCGGTGTTGCCGAGTTGCCAGGCGATCTGCTTGTTGAGCAGGCCCTGCACCACGAGCACGAACACCTCGTGTTCGCGCGGCGTCAGCGTCTGCACGCGCAGCGCCAGCTCGCGCAGTTCGATGCGCTCGGGCGCGGCCAGCTGGTAGCGGCGCACGGCGCGCTCGATGGCGTCGAACAGGTCGGCGCTGGCGACCGGCTTCGAGAGGAAATCCTCGGCCCCGGCCTTGATCGCCCGCACGCTCATGGCGATGTCGCCCTCGCCCGTCAGGAACACGATCGGCAGCGGGCTGTGGATGCCCACCAGGTATTGCTGGAGCTGCAGCCCGGACAGGCCGGGCATGTTCACGTCAAGCAGGATGCAGCCGGGGGTGTCGGCCGGCGGCGCGGCCATGAAGCTGGCCGCGCAGTCATACACGGCCACGCCGAAGCCGGCCGCGCCGAGCAGGCGCGCCAGGGCGCTGCGCAACGAGGCGTCGTCATCCACGACATGGATCAGGATTTCCGATTTGTTCATGGCCCTGATGTCGGTGGAGTTGGCGGACGCCTAATATAGCATTACCCGCGCGGGGCGCCGGCGCTTGCTCGGTGGCGACACCTTAAGCGACGGCGACCCCGTTCACACATCCTTCTTGTCGTCCACGAGCTTTACGGACACGCCGTCGAAGGCCCGTTCTTGTGGCTTGGATCGCGGTAACCGACCAAGATCTCACCCTGCAAATGGTTGCGCTGCAACGCACGGGCGAGAATCCGGTCCTTGCCCGGGGCGGTGTGATATTCATAAAGCCGGCGGGCATGGCAAGCGTCGGTGACCGCGATTTCCCAGATCTCGATCTTGCTGTCCTTCGCCCCGCCCTGGCTCGTGGTGTCGGTCGCAGACAGGATTCCCCATGGATTGGTGTCGAGTGGATCGCTGCCCTTTTCCATCGCCGCCGCCTCGTCACGCGGGAACACGCAATCGTTCGGGCAGTTTTCGGTCGTGATCTGGTTGCCGGGCGCGGTCAGCCGGCGCTTGACGTTCGGGCCGGCGGGTGTGACTTCGACGTCGGGGATGCACCCGTTTTGTTTTTCGGTGGCGTCACCGAAGTATTGGGCGCCGGTCCCCTTTTTGAACACCATCAGCAGCATGTATTGATGCGGGATCGACATATTCGACGCTTTGTCGACGACCGGCCCGAGCGTGCCTGCCTTGCATTTCGGCGACAGCTGCTTGGGTTCGAATTTGGCCGGCGCCGCTTTTTCGGCGCTCGACACGGGACCGCAGATCAGGGCCGCCGCCAAGGCGGAGGAAACGAGCAGCAGCAGCCGCGATGGGAATGATTTGGTCATTGGAACTTTCTTCAATAATAAATAAAACAACATTGTCGTACGGCGAAAATGTAACCATTGAAACATTTTCCAGAAGGGAAGACAATGCTCCTTTTAGGGGGGCCGTCGGTCCGACCCGTGCCGGGAGAGTGTTGATCACCATGCAAAGAGATTGCCCGCCCCACAACGGCCTGCGCCGCTTGCTACTGGCGAGCGCGGCGCTGCCGTTCGCGGCGCGCGCGGCGCCGGCCCGGCCCTTGCGGATCGCCTGCCTGTCGTCCTCGAAGGCCGATCCGACACCGTTCGATGCGTTCCGGGCCGCGCTCGCCGTCGTCGATCCCGCGCTCGCGCCGCGGGTTTCCTACACCCAGGATTTTGCGGGTTTCGACAGCCGCCATCTGGCCGCGCTGGCGCAGGCATTGAACAAGGGCGCGCCCGATTTGCTGCTCTGCTTCGATTTCGACGCCGCCCTGGCCGCCGTCGCGGCGCGCCGCTCGGCGCCGCTTCCGATTGTTTTCCGCGCGCACGAGGACCCGCTCGAGCGCGGCCTGATCGACAGCTACGCGCGCCCGGGACGCAGAATCACGGGCATCACGACCTATCGCTGCATCGACGACAAACTGGTCGAGATCATCCGCGATGCGCTGCCGTCGGCGCGGCGCATCGGTTTCGTGCGCGACGCCGCGATCCCCGACTCCGGCTGCAACGCGAAAGCGCAGCAGTACGCGCGCAGCCGCGGCATCGAGCTGCTCGACTTCAGCATCTCGGCCCCGCGCGAACTGCCGTCGCTGATGGAGCGCATCCGCGCCGCCCGGCCCGACGCGCTGGTCGTCACGGCCACGGCCGTGACGTGGCAGCGGCGCCGGCAGGTGATCGACGGCATCGACGCGCTCGCGCTGCCCGCGCTCTACGAGGGCCAGGTGTTCGTCGACGATGGCGCTCTGATGCATTTCGGCTCGGTCCAGCACGACGCCTTCGAGCGCCTGGCCAAGGCCGCCGCCCATGTGCTGCGCGGCGGCGCCGCCGGCGATTTCCCGGTCAGCCAGCCGGTCCACTTCGAGCTGCTGGTCAACCTCAAGGCCCGGCACGCGGCCAGCTACAAGCTCAGTCCCCAGATATTGCGGCGCGCCGATCGGATACTCGAGTGAAGCTCAGGCGGCCCTTATTCCGGAAATACCTGCGCGTGCTCACCGGCATGATCGCCGGCACGCTGATCATCGCCAGCCTGGTCCAGATGACGCTGAGCGCGCAAGCGCAGCGCGCGCGCGTCGACGAACTGCTGGTCGCGCAATCCCAGCTCGCGACCGTGCAGATCGAAACATTCCTTGGAAGCATAATCGATTCCCTCTCGTGGGCGCTCGACTACGACCAGCCGGGTTCGGCGGCCGACCACGCCGCGATCCGCGACACCAGCCACCGGCTGTTGCGCAAGGTTCCGCCGCTGACGCAGCTGCGCTTTGTCGGCAAGGACGGTTGCGTCGTCATGGAGGTGGCGCGGGTCGGGGTCGACCGCGGCGGCGCCTGCGACAGCTTCCCGCTGCTCGCCGATGAAAAGGCCTTGCTGCAAAGCGCGCGCGGCAAGCGGGCCGCCTTCGGACGGGTGTTCTTCCGCGACGGCTCGGCGCCCTATGTCGACATCGCGGTCGCCGCGCGCGGGCGTGACGGCGGCTTCGTGCTGGCGCAGGTGGACCTGCGGCAGATCCACACGACGATCAACGCCATCCGCGTCGGCGCCAGCGGTTTTGCCTACATCGTCGACCGCGACGCCCAGCTGATCGCGCACCCGGACCCCAACCTGGTGCTGCGCAATCTCGACCTCAAAGGCTCGCCGCCGGTCGCCGCCGCGTTCGCCGGCAACGGCGCGCCCAGGCCGGCGATGCTGCAAGACCTCGAAGGGCGCGACGTGGTGTCGGTGGCCGCGCTGGTACGCGGCCCCAATTGGTGGCTGTTCATCCAGCAGCCGGCGCGCGAGGCCTTCGAGCCGATCCTCGTCTCGCTCGGCGCCACGCTGGTGGTGGTGCTGGCGGCGCTGGCGGCCGCCGCCGCCGCGAGCTACGTGCTGGCGCGGCGCATGGCAAGCCCGATCCTGGCGGTGCGCGCGGGCGCGCAGAGGATCGCCGGCGGCGACCTGCAAACGCGCATCGTCGTCGAGACCGGCGACGAGGTCGAGTTCCTGGCCCACGAATTCAACCGCATGGCCGAGGCGCTGGGCGACAGCTACGCCCAGCTCGAAGCGAAGGTCATGCAGCGCACCGAGGCCTTGGCGCAAGTGGGCGCCAAAGTGCGGCGCCAGGCCGACGAACTCGCGTTCGTCAACGACGAGCTCAATGTCCGCCTCGACGAACTGGCGCTGCGCAAGGATGAAGCGGAACGCGCCAGCGCCGCCAAGACGCGCTTCCTGGCCGCCGCCAGCCACGACCTGATGCAGCCGATGCATGCGGTCGGCCTGATGGTCGGCATTCTCGAGGCCCGCATCCGGTCCGGCGAGGAAAGCGCGTTGATCGGCAAGGTGCAGGCCGCGGTGCACAGCATGGAATCGTTGTTCTCGGGCCTGCTCGACATCTCGAAACTCGACTCGCAGAGCGTCAAGGTCGAGCTGCGCCCGGTGCGCCTGCAGGATTTGTTCGACTTCGTCGGCACCAACTTCGGGCCGCTCGCGAGCGAGAAAGGCATCGGCCTGCGCGTCGCGCCATGCCGGCGCGCGGTGCTGTCCGACCCCGTGCTGCTCGAGCGCATCCTCGGCAACCTCGTCACCAATGCGATCCGCTACACCGCGGCCGGCAAGGTGCTGGTCGGATGCCGGCGCGCCGGCGACACCATCCTGTTGAGGGTCCGCGATACCGGCATCGGTATCGCCGCCGGCTTCCAGACCCAGATTTTCGAAGAGTTTTTCCAGATCGCCCCGCACGGGCGCAACGGCAGCCAGGGCGGCCTCGGGCTGGGACTGTCGATCGTGAAACGCTCGGCCGACCTGCTCGGCATTTCGATGCGCCTCGAATCGGTCCCGGGACGCGGCTCCCTGTTCGAGCTTGCGCTGCCGCTGCTTCCGCTGTTTGCGGCGGGGGCGCCGGGGGCGCCGGCGCTGGCCGCAAATGCCGGCGCCGCACAGCATGCGCAGCGCCTGCAGGGCGCCTTCATCGTCGTCGTCGACGACGACCAGGATGCGCTCTACGCGATGGAGCAACTGTTCACGATGGCCGGCTGCCACGTGGTCGCCGGCGTCTCGTCGGGCGCGCTGCGCGCGCAGCTGCGCGGCCACCTGCGCACGCCGGACCTGATCGTGACGGACTGGCGGCTCGGCACAGGCGACAACGGATTGCACGTGATCGAAGGCATCCGCCGCGACTGCGAACAGATGATTCCCGCGCTGATCGTCACGGGCGAGAGCGCGCAACCGGGCGCGGCGGCCCTGCCCGCCCATTGCCTGCTGCTGCGCAAGCCGATCGGACCGGCGCGCCTGTTCGACGCGTGCGCCGGACTACTGGCGGCGCAGCCTACGGAGCAAAACTCAGACCAAGCTTGCCTGCTGCTATGACCGCCTGGGTGCGCGTGGTCACGTTCAGCGCGCGCAAGGCGGCCGAGGTATGGGTCTTGACGGTGCTGATCGACAGATCGAGGTCGCGGCAAATCGCCTTGCTCGACTTGCCTTGCAAGACCAGGTGCAGCACATCGATCTGGCGCGGCGTCATGCCGAGCTGTTCGCAACTGACGCCCGACGGCACGCTCGGCGTGCTCGGCGCACCCAAACCCGGCCGCAGCGCGGGGCCGAACGCGGGCCCGCCCATCTCGGCCAGGAACACCGTCGCAGGCAGGTAGACCCCCTTCGCCAAAATCAGCTTGAGCGCCCCGGCCAGCACGCCCGAGGTCGAGCTCTTCGGAATAAACCCCATCGCGCCGCCGTCGATCGCCTTCATCACGCTGGCCCGGTCCTCGTTCGACGACAGCACCACCACGGGAATCTCGTGGTGGTCGCGGCGCAACTGCGCGAGCCCCTCGAAGCCATCCATCCCGGGCAGGTTCAGGTCGAGGAACACGAGGTCGAAACGCACGCTGCCGCCGAGCCGCTCGAGCGCCGCCTCGCAGCTGCCCGCCTCGTGGGTGACGACGTCGGGCAACACCGATTTGAGGACCAGCGCAAGACCCTCGCGGAAAAGCGCGTGGTCGTCAACGAGAAGAATGTTCATAGCAATCCAAGACAGGCAAGAACGCTGTTTTACCACAATTCGCACGGCCGCGGACCCCGGCCAAACGGCCCATGCTTGCGGCCTATGGCGGCGCCTGGGGCGCGTCAGCACAATGTGTTCTGGACTTTTTCCGATGCCACCCGGCCGATCCGCCCCATAGAAAGCGCATATGCACCTCGAAACCTCCGTCAGCGAATTGCAACGCCAACTGAGCGGCCATGTCCTGGTTCCGACCCAGGGCGCCTACAGCGACGCGGTGCAGATCGATAACGGCCGGGTCCAGCTGACCCCCGGCTTCATCGTCCGGGTCGACAGCACCGAAGACGTCGTCACCTGCCTGCGCCATGCCGCGAAACACGGCTTGCGCTTCACCGTCAAGGGCGGCGGCCACAGCGCGACCGGGTACAGCCTCAACACCGGCGGCATGGTGATCGACATGTCGCTGCTCAATGCCATCAGCCTCGACCGCGAACGCAAACTCGTGACGGTGCAGATGGGCGCGCGCTGGTACCAGGTGTACACCTACCTGCAGCAAACCGGCAGCGGCCTGATCCCGATCGGCGGCGGCTGCCCCACCGTCGGCATCCCCGGCTTCGTCCAGGGCGGCGGCTACAGCTTCGTGTCGCGCTCGTACGGCATGAGCTGCGACAACCTGCGCTCGGTGACGCTGGTGCTGGCCGACGGCTCGGTGCGCACCGTGGGCACCGATTCCGTGGGCGCCGAGCGCGACCTGTTCTGGGCGCTGCGCGGCGGCGGCGGCGGCAACTGGGGCGTGGTGGTGTCGATGCAGATCGCGGTCCACCATCCGAACACCGAGAAGATGCTGACGGCGCAATTGCGCTTCTGCGCCGAGCGCGCCCAGCAGGTCCTCGGCTTCTACAACCAATGGGTCGAAACACTGCCCGACGCGATGGCCGCCTACGGCATCTGGAGCAATTCGCCCGACCCGGCCGACCCCGCGCGCCTGATCCCGACCTTCGGTTTCACGATCATCTACAACGGCGAGTTCGCCGAAGGCGCCCGCTTGTTGCAGCCGCTGCTCGAGCAGTCGCCGCTGACGGCGTCGATCAATGCGTTGACACTGCCGCAATTCGAATTGATCAACGGCGCCTCGACCCTGGTCAAGGGCCGCAGCGCCTACATCCGCGCCGGCGTCATGCCGCCCGGGGCGTTTTCGCCCGCGTGCATCGCCATCTTCGAAAAATACATGGCCTGCGCGCCCTCGCCTGACAGCTTCCTCGTGTGGACCCACGGCGGCGGGCGCATCAGCAAGCTGGCCGCGGACGCGACCGCGTTCCCGCACCGCGACGGCCGCTTCATCCCCGAGCTCAAGTCGATCTGGGACCGGCCCGACCAGGCCCGCGCCAACATCGAATGGGCGCACGCCTTCTTCGCCGAACTGGCGCCTCACTTTTGCGGCAACTACGTCAATTACATCGATCCGCTGCTGCCCGACTGGCAAACCCAGTACTACGGCGACAACTACGCGCGCCTCGAGGAGGTGAAACAGGCGGTCGATCCGGCCAATGTGTTCCGCTTCCAGCAAAGCGTGGGCTCGACCTACCAGCCCTGCGTCGCGCAGCCGCTCGCGTTGGCGCCGCTGAACCGCACTTTCCTCGACTAAGCGGAGCCCGTCATGACGATTGATTTGCAACTCACCACGATCGATGTGGACAGCACCAGCCTCAATTTCAGCGGCGAAGCGTATGTCGCGATGCTCGCTAACTTGCAGGGCAACATCGTGAAACCGCACGGGCGCGATTTCAGCAGCCACCTGTTTCTGGCCTTTAACGTCGCCGACATCGCGGCGGTCAAGCGCTGGATCGTGGCGCGCGTGCTGCCCCTGCTCACCTCGGCCGGGGCGCAGGCGCAACAGAGCGCGCGCTTCCGCGCGACCGGCGCCGGCGGCGGCCTGTTCGGCGGCTTCGCGCTGTCGGCCGACGGCTACACGGCGCTCGGCCTGACGCTGCCCGACGACGCCAGCTTCATGCGTGGCATGAAGCACCCCGACACCACGCCAGGCCTGGGCTTGAACGACCCGCCGGTGCACAGCTGGCAGGCCGGTTTCCAGGCGACCTTGCACGCCATGGTCATGCTCGCCGACGACGAGCAGGCCACGGTCGATGCCGCGGTGGAAGCGCTCACGGCCAGCATGGCCGGGGTCGCCACGCTGGTCGTCAACGAGCCCGGCGCCGTGTTCCGGAATGCGCGCGGCAATGTCATCGAACACTTCGGCTTTGCCGACGGCGTCAGCCAGCCGCTGTTCATGGCGACCGACATCGAAAAAGCGCGCCGCAACGGCGGCCTCGAGAACTACGACCCGAGCGCCCCGCTGTGCAACGTCCTGCTCAAGGACCCGAACGGCGGTGCGCTGGCGTTCGGGTCCTACCTCGTGTTCCGCAAGCTCGGCCAGGATGTGGCCGCGTTCCGCGCGCAGGAGGCGGCATTGGCCAAAGCGCTCGCGCTCGGCCCGGACCAGCCCGAACTGGCCGGCGCCTACATCGTCGGGCGCTTTCGCGACGGCACCCCGCTGTCGGCGCAGCCGGTCGATGGCTGGACCAACGAGCCGAACAACTTCAATTACGACCACGACAGCGAGGCCATGCGCTGCCCTTTCCATTCACACACGCGCAAGACCAATCCGCGCGGCGACAAGGAGCGCGAATTCGGCCTGGCCGAAGGCGAGGACCGCTCGCGCCGGCTGGCCCGGCGCGCCGTCAGCTTCGGCCCGCTCGAGTTGGCGCCGCCCCCGGGCGCCGACGTCGGCCTGCTGTTCATGTGTGTGCAGAGCAGCATCGTCAACCAGTTCGAATTCATGCAGGCGATCTGGGCCAACTTCACCGACTTCCTGCGCCCCGGTACCGGCCTCGACGGCGTGATCGGACAGGGCGCGCCCGGCAGCCCCGCAGTGCCGCAGTCGTTCCCGAATACATGGGGCGTGCGGCGCGCCGGCACCACCGCGTTCACCTTCAAGCCCTGCGTCGACCTGCGCGGCGGCGAATATTTCTTCCTCCCGAGCCTCGACAGCCTGGCACGCCTGCAAGTCAACTGAAAGGAAACAACAAATGATCACGATTATTGCCAAGTGGACCATCCTGAAAGGCTGCCGCGAGCCAGCCCTCGCCGCCCTGTCCGTGCTCGCGCGCGAGGTCGAACAGCAGGAGCCCTTCGTGCTGATGTACACCATCCACACGCCGGACATGGGCGTGCCCTCGTTCCCGACGCCGCAGCCCGACGAGGTCGATTTCTTCTCGGTGTTCACCGACTACGCCGCCTTCCAGCAACACCTGAACGGACCCGTGTTCCAGGCCTGGGCCGACAAATACAAACAATACTTCCTGACCAACGCGAGCGGCCTGTTCGTGATCTCGGAGTTTTTGCAGCGCGAAGCGGGCTTCGTGCGCGCGCAGATGCTCACCCCGGCCGCATCGCAGAGCGCAGGAGACTCCCCATGCAATTGAAACGTCGACTCACGCAGGCGGCCTGCCTCGCGGCCGTGGCCAGCGCCGTCATCGCATGCACGCGGATGGTGACGGCCCCCGCGCCGGCAACGCTGGTCATCGATCCCATTGTGGCCGATTGCAATATCACCAACCAGGACACCCCGATCACACCGGCGCTGCTGGCGGCCGGCGTGCCGTGCGAGGTCATGGCCACCGCGCCGTTCGACAGCCTGGCCCATCTGCAGATGGGCTTCGACTATTATTCCTGGCTCACCTTCCTGGGTTTGAACGCGCCGGCCAAGGGCGGGCCGATCGGTTCCGGGCCGATGCCCGGCGGCGACGCACCGGCGGCCTGGGAGGGCTGGAAGGAGATTTCCGAGGTCATGCTCAAAAATGGCGCCAGGCCTTCGCCGTGGAATAGCGCGCGCAGCATCCCGGCCGTGTGCCAGGGCCTCGGCGGCGGCAAGCTGCTGTCGATGGTCGGCAAAACCGCGACCTTGCTCGAAGACACCAACCAGCCCTTCGATACGGGGCCGCTGATCGACCAGAACGGCAATTACGCGCGCTACGAGATCCTCGTCAACGAGCCGATGTTCAATTACATCGTCCAAAACCGCCTTTACAGCAAGACCGGCCAGGCCGGCTTCACGAGCGCGGTCGACTTCCCGGCGGGCACGGTCATCAAGGGCACCAGCGGCACCATGGGCGCGCTGATGGTGAAGGCGGCCTGGAAAGTGATGGGGGCCGGCGACGACCCGGCCCGCTTCCACACCACCACCGCGCTGCTCTACACCGCGGCGACGGCGGACGGCAAGGTCGGCGCGTCGTGCGTCAAGTCGCGCATGGGGCTGGTGGGCCTGCATGTGGCGCACAAGACCCTCCTCGCGCCGCAGTGGATCTGGTCGACCTTCGAGCACCGGGCCAACGTGCCCGGCGCGGGCGCGCCGGCCGGCGCCCACTACAACTTCAACAACCCCGCGTGCAAGGGCAACTGCGCGGTCAACCAGCCGCCGCCGCGTCCATGGAATCCGAACGTGCAGCCGTTCCCGAACGGGTTCACGAGCCAGATCACGCGCTTTACTCCGATCACGCCGGAGGTCGAACAGCTCAACGCGCGCTTCCAGCGCCTGTTGCCCGGCAAGGTCTGGAGCAACTATGACCTGGTGAGCACGCAATGGCCGACGGCGCCGGGGAGCAAGACCGATCCGAACGGCGTGCCGGCCCCCGTGTTCCTGGCCAACACGACGATGGAGACCTACATCCAGGGCAAGACGCCGCAATCGTCGTCGAGCTGCATGGCATGCCACGGCAATGCGGCCGGCACCAGCGGGCGCAAGTCCGACTTCACCTACATCCTTGAACGCGCGAACTGATCGTTTAACTTTTCTGAGGCAATCATGACTACGACCCAACAAGACATGGCGCTGTTCGTCGGCCTGTCCTCGGTGCTGACCGGCATCGACAAGAAAAAGCTCGCACCCCCGCTCGACCCCAGCAATATCAAACAGGTCTTCTATGACTGCGCCAACATCGAGGACGGCCCGGTCCTCGCGCAACTGCTCGCGGTCTACGCCGGGTGCCGCGCCGAGCCCCCCGCGATTGTCGCCGAGACCGTGTTCAAGCGCTCCGGCCCCGACGTCTGCTACCTCGCGCGCGCCATCATGCTGTCGTGGTACCTGGGTTCGTGGTACCGCCCGATCGAGCTGCAGCAGCACCAGGACGCCGAACCGGCGCCGCCGCCATCGCTCGCGCCGCTGTCGGCCAGGGTGATCACCGCCGCGACCTACACCCAAGGCTGGGCATGGAATATCGCGCAGGCCCACCCCATGGGATACAGCAACCTCGGCTTCGGTTATTGGGCCGACCAGCCGCCCGCGCTGGCCGACTTCACGGGAGCGGAACAATGAGCGACGCCAAGCAATACGATGTCGTGATCGTCGGCGCCGGCGTGGCCGGCGCGATGATCGCCAAGCAGCTGGGGCTGAAGGGGAAAAAAGTCCTGATCCTCGAAGCGGGCGCCGGCTTGCCCGCCAACAATAACGACTTCATGGAGCGCTTCTACACGGCAAGGGCGAAGGTGCCCGAAGTGCCGTACACGCCCGAGCTGTTCAACCCGCCCGGCAGCGACACGCTGACCGATCCGACGACCCAGAACGCGGCGCGCGCGAGCGTCCTCACGCTCGGCAAGGAGTCGTGGAAGGACTCGACCAAGAGTTATTTGATCCAGTCGGGGCCGCTCGCCTTCGGCAGCACCTACGAACGGGTCGCCGGCGGCACCATGCGCCACTGGCTCGGCACCAGCCTGCGCAACGTGCCGAACGACTTCACGATGCATTCGACCTATGGCCAGATGGTCGACTGGCCGCTCAATTATGCCGAGCTCGAACCGTGGTACGGCATGGCGGAGTCCGAAATCGGGGTCTCGGCCAACACGGCCGAACAAAGCTACCTCGGGATCAGCTTCGGCGCCGGCTACAGCTATCCGATGCCGGCGATTCCGCCGTCGCTGGTCGACCAGGCCGTGGCCGCGGCCGTCGACGGGATGGAGGTCGACAACATCGGGCTGCAGGTGGTCGGCACGCCGGCCGGCCGCAACTCGCAGCCCTACCAGTCGCGTCCGGTTTGCGCCGGCAACACCAACTGCATCCCGATCTGCCCGATCCGCGCCAAGTACGACCCGAGCGTCACGCTCAACGCCGCGCTCGACACCGGCAATGTCGATCTGTGGCCGTTCACGGTGGCCAAGCAGGTGCTGATCGGCGACGACGGCCAGGTCTCGGGCATCGAGTATTTGCAGTACGAACTGCCGACCGGTCCGCAAACAGGCGCCGGCACGGTCAGCGCGGCGCGCTATGTGATCGCCGCGCACGCGATCGAAACGCCACGCCTGCTACTGATGTCGACCAACGGCGGACGCTTCCCGAACGGCGTGGCCAATACCAGCGGCATGGTCGGCAAGAACCTGATGGACCATCCGCTGTACCTCGCATGGGCGCTGGCGCCGAAACCGGTGTACGGCTACCGCGGGCCGCTGGCGACCTCGGGCATCGAATCGCTGCGCGACGGCGCCTTCCGCAAGGAGCGGGCGGCGTTCCGTATCGAGATCGGCAACGAGGGCTGGAATTTCTCGAGCAACGATCCGTACACCACCACCGTGGACCTGATCAACGGCATGAACCGGGCCGGGCTCAACCCGCCCGTCGGCGGCGCCTCGCCGGCGCTCTGGGGTGCCGAGCTCGTGAACACCTTGAACGACCTGCTGTCGCGCCAGTTCCGGCTCGGCTTCCTGGTCGAACAGACGCCAGAGGCGGGCAACTACGTGTCGCTCTCGACCGAACTCGACAACCTTGGACTGCCACGCCCGGAAATCCACTACAACCTGTCGGACTACACCAAGGCCGGCTTTGTCGCCGCCAGGCAGACCGCCAGCGCGATCTTCAAGAAAATGGGGGCGACCGAATACACTTACAAGGCCGCGCTCGACCCGGACGATCCGAGCACCTTCCCGGTCGATCCCGACGGCAAGGGAAGCAGCACGCTGATGAAGTATTACGGCTCAGGCCACATCGTAGGCACCTACCGCATGGGGCCGGCGGACGACGGCCAGTCCGTGGTCGACAAATACCAGCGCAGCTGGGACCACACGAACCTGTTCCTGGTCGGCAGCGGCGTGTTCCCGACCGTCGCCACCGCCAACCCGACCCTGACCATCGCCGCGCTCGCCCTGCAAGCGGCCGCGACCCTTTTGACCGACCTGGAGACCGCATGAACAATCCTGCCGCCGCAAGCTTGCCCAAGGTCAGCGAATTCAAGCTCAACTGGCCCAGCTTGCACACCGGATCGACGCACGAACTGGTGCTCGACAAGGACTACATTTATGTCACCGGCCAGAACATGGACCTGGTGGCCAAGTGCAACTATCAGGGAGAGGTCTGCGCCTACTATCCAATGCCGCCCGGCAGCGGTCCGCATGGCCTGCTGATCGACAAGGCGGGCCGGCTCTGGGTCTCGCTCGAGTTTGCGGGCCTCGTGGTCCAGCTCGACGAGACCGGGCACATCGTCTGCATTCGCGATGTTCGCCTGTTCGCCGAAGGGGCGGCAAACCCGATCAACACCGCGCCGCACGGCATCGGCCTCGACGCCGACGGCGAAACCATCTGGTTCACGGGCAAACGCACGAGCACGGTGGGGCGCATCCATCCGGACGGGAGGGTCGAGCACTTTGAGCTCGGAACGCTGGCCGCCCTGCCGATCATCCTGCAGGCCGGCCCCGACGGCGGCATCTGGGGCAGCGAATTGCTCGGCAATATGATCCTCAATGTGTCGAAGGACGGCGTGGTGCGCGAATTTAAGCTGGGCGCGGGCAGCGGCCCGATCGGCGTGGTGCAGGATCCGACCGAGGATGTCATGTGGTTCACCGAAGCGAACGGCATGAAGATCGGCAAAATCGACATGCAGGGCCATATCACCAAGTATCCCGTGCCCGCCCTCCAGAAGGGCGACACGCTCGCCTCGCTGTGCTTCGACCGCGACCACAACCTGTGGGTGCAGGTCTACGTCGACCAGGCCATCGACGGCGAGGCGAACACCGATTACATCCTTATGTTCGACCAATCGATCCGGCAGGCGGCGGGGGGCGACATCTCCGGCGTGCCAGTCGTCACCCATGCCATTGCCAGCCAGGGGTCGATGCTGCACCGGATCAAACTCGATCTCGAGGGCAATCTCTGGTTCACCGAGATGATGACGGACAAGCTCGGCAGGATCGCGCTGTAGAGCGCGGCGCGACGGACGGCGCCGGCGTT
>JAZKIN010000039.1:81117-178176 GCA_040384885.1 Pseudomonadota bacterium
CCGTCGCCGGGCCGCCGGCGCTTTTAGCGCTTCAGTTGCGACAGGTCGCGCACCGCGCCGCGGTCGGCCGAGGTGGTCAGCGCGGCGTAGGCCTGCAGCGCCTGCGACACATAGCGCTCGCGCGCCACCGGCTGCCATGCGGCGTCGCCGCGCGCGTCCATCGTCGCGCGCCGGTGCGCCAGGTCTTCGAAGCTCACGCGCAGGTTGATCGTGCGCGCCGGGATGTCGATGTCGATCATGTCGCCCTCCTCGACCAGCCCGATCGCGCCGCCCTCGGCCGCCTCGGGCGATGCGTGCCCGATCACCAGGCCCGACGAGCCACCCGAGAAGCGCCCGTCCGTGAACAGCGCGCAGGCCTTGCCCAGGCCCTTCGACTTGATGTACGAGGTCGGGTACAGCATCTCCTGCATGCCCGGACCGCCCTTCGGCCCCTCGTAGCGGATGATGACGACGTCGCCCTCGTGCACGGTGTCGCCGAGGATCGCCTCGACCGCCGCGTCCTGGCTCTCGAACACGCGCGCCTTGCCGCTGAATTTGAGGATGCTCTCGTCGACGCCCGCGGTCTTGACGATGCAGCCGTTTTCGGCCAGGTTGCCATACAAGACGGCCAGGCCGCCGTCCTGCGAATACGCGTGCGCCTTGTCGCGGATGCAGCCTGTGGCGCGGTCGAGGTCGAGCGAGGCGAAGCGCTCCGACTGCGAGAACGCGGTCTGGGTCGGCACGCCGCCCGGCGCGGCGCGGAACAACTGCCGCACCGCCGCATCGTCGCTGACGGTGATGTCGTTGCGCGCGATCGCCTCGGCCAGCGTCTTGGCATGCACGCTGTAGACCGAGGTGTCGAGCAGGCCGGCGCGCGCCAGCTCGCCAAGGATGGCGCTGATGCCGCCGGCGCGGTGCACGTCTTCGATGTGGTATTTGTCGGTCATCGGCGCGACCTTGCACAGGCACGGCACCTGGCGCGAGATGCGGTCGATGTCGGCCATCTTGAATTCGACCTCGGCCTCGTGCGCGGCGGCCAGCAGGTGCAACACGGTATTGGTCGAGCCGCCCATCGAGACGTCGAGCGCCATCGCGTTCTCGAACGCGGCCTTGGTCGCGATATTGCGCGGCAGGACGGTCGCGTCGTCCTGCTCGTAGTAGCGTTTTGCCAGTTCGACGATCAGGCGGCCCGCGCGCAGGAACAACTCCTTGCGGTCCGAGTGGGTCGCGAGCACCGTGCCGTTGCCAGGCAGCGACAGGCCGAGCGCCTCGGTCAGGCAGTTCATCGAATTGGCGGTGAACATGCCGGAGCACGAACCGCAGGTCGGGCAGGCCGAGCGTTCGATTTCGGCCACATCGGCGTCGCTGACGCTGCTGTCGCCGGCCTTGACCATCGCATCGACGAGGTCGAGCTTGATGATTTTTTGCTTGCCGTCGACGACCTTGAGCACCTTGCCCGCCTCCATCGGCCCGCCCGACACGAACACCACCGGGATGTTCAGGCGCATCGCCGCCATCAGCATGCCGGGCGTGATCTTGTCGCAGTTCGAGATGCACACCATGGCGTCGGCGCAGTGCGCGTTGACCATGTACTCGACCGAGTCGGCGATCAGGTCGCGCGACGGCAGCGAGTACAGCATGCCGCCGTGGCCCATGGCGATGCCGTCGTCGACGGCGATGGTGTTGAATTCCTTGGCGACGCCGCCGGCCGCCTCGATCTCGCGCGCGACCAGTTGGCCGAGGTCCTTGAGGTGCACATGGCCCGGCACGAACTGCGTGAACGAATTGACGACGGCGACGATCGGCTTGTCGAAGTCGCCGTCCTTCATGCCGGTGGCGCGCCACAGGGCGCGCGCGCCCGCCATATTGCGGCCGTGGGTGGTGGTGCGGGAACGGTATGTAGGCATGGAAGTCTCCTGGGACGGCGAACGGATGGAGCACCAGTGTGCCGCACACGCCACGAGTTGTCCAATATATGATCTAATGCTCTGTAATTCTTTGTGCATATCACAGACCATCTCATCCACCGACCATGTCCGCCACCATCGAGCTGCGCCAACTGCGTTATTTCGTCGCCGTCGCCGAGGAACTCCATTTCGGCCGCGCGGCGGTGCGCCTGAACATGACGCAGCCGCCGCTGTCGCAGGCCATCTTCGCGCTCGAGGCGCTGCTGGGCGCGCCGCTGTTCGAGCGCAACCGGCGCGGCGTCGCGCTGACCCCGGCCGGCGCGGCGCTGCTGCCGGAGGCGCGCCGCCTGCTAGCGCAAGCGGGCGAGCTGCCGTCGCTGGTGCGGCGCGCCGCCCTCGGCGAGACGGGCAAGCTGGTGCTCGCGTTCGTCTCGTCCGCCGATTACAGCGTGCTGCCGCCGTTCCTGCGCGCCTACCGCGCCGCCTGCCCGCATGTGCAGATCACGCTGCAGGAGGCCACGTCCGACCTGCAACTCGACGACCTGCTCAACGGCCGGATCGACGCGGGACTGCTGATCCCGCCGCTGCCCGACAAGGCGAAGGCCGCGCTCGACTACCTGCCGGTGCTCAACGAACCGCTGATACTTGCCGCGCCCGCCGACCTGCCGGGCCTGCGCGGCAAGCGCGCGGTCGACCTGCGCTCGCTGCCGCCGCTGCCGCTGATCATCTTCCCGCGCGCAATCTCGCCGAGCCTGTACGACGCGATCATGGCCGTGTTTCGCACGGCCGGGATCACGCCCGCCATCGGCCAAGAAGCGATCCAGATGCAGACCATCGTCAGCCTGGTGTCGGCGGGGATGGGGATCGCGCTGGTGCCGGAATCGGTCGGCAACCTGCGCCGTCCGGGGGTCGAATACCGGGCGCTGACGCAGGCCACGCCACTCGTTGAAACCGGGCTGGCGTGGCGCCGCGACAATGACTCGCCGGTGCTCAAGGGTTTTCTCGACCTGTTAAGGAAGAAACTCTGAGCGGAACGAGCGTGGCGTGCCGGGGCGTTCGGGCGCCACGCGACCCGAAAATCAGGATGCCGGGGAGCGGCAAGGCAGCCCAGGCAATGAGCAACTGGCCGAACCGGCCGGTGGCGAGGACGCAGAAATACAGCAGAGCGTCCAGCGCGAAGGAATGGGCAATCACCGGCACAGCAACCGCGGCAACGAGCAGGCCATCGATGCCACCGATGCCGAAGATCTTGGCAGCCACGAGGGCGCCGCGGCCGACGCGGAGGTGCGCAAAAAGCCGGGCTGAAGCCGCGCGCCCTGCGCTTGAAGCGCTACGTCAACTCAAGCACGGCACCCGGGCACACGTCCCTGGAACACGGCGACCCGGTGTGCGCAGCGGCCAGGGCAAGCGCCGCTGCCGCGCTCACCGCCATAGCCATTGCAGGGTCTCGTGGATGATCGCACCGCCATGCCCTAGCGAGTGCCCGCCCTCGCCTATGACCAGCTGGTGTGCATAGCCGCGGTAAGCCAGCGCCGAGGCCAGCGTGCGGTTTGCGAGCTCCCAGTTGCCGAACGTAATATCGAGGTCGAAACTGCCGGACTGCAGGAATACGCGCAGCGGTTTGGCGTCGGCGCGCCGGACCTTTGCCGCCATCTCGTGCCCGCCGCGGATGTCGACGAAGCTGCCACAGTGGCTGATTACCTTGCCGAATAAATCGGGCCGCTCCCAGGCCGCATTGAAGGCGCACATCCCGCCCGAGCTAAGTCCGACGATGGCGCGGTCGGCCGCCTCGGCCGATACCTTGTAACCGGCCAGCGCCTGCGGCAGCAGCTCGTGCTCGAGGAAGCGCGCATAGGCGCCACCGGTCGCATCGTATTCGACGCTGCGGTTGTCGGCGCCGCCGAACAGCGGCAATCCGGGTCCGGTTTCGCCGGGTTGCACGAAGACCGCGATTGTCACCGGCATGTCGCCCCGGTGGATCAACGCATCGAGCACCTGGGCGGTGTTGATCTCGGCGCCGAGGTAGCGCGCCCCGTCCTGAAACACCATCAGCCGCGCCGGCGTCGCAGCGTCGTACTGCTGCGGTACATAGACCCAATAATCGCGTTCCACGCCCGGATACACGCCCGAACCGACATGGCGGCCGGCGCTGACGCTGGCCTCGGGTACGCCATGCTGGCCGCGCCAGCCATCCCACGGGGCGTAAGGTTCAGGCCGCGCGAGGCTCTTGACGAAGCGCAGGCAGTCGTGTGCGGGCAGCCCCGGAAGTTGCTGCCGCAGCAGTGCTGCAAGGGGTGAGGCGGCGGCTTCGTCGTCGGTCATGAGATGGTCCAGGGTGGTCAATCGAGTGCCAAGCGTAACCTTACTCGCCTCGCCATGTCAAAACATGTCGAATAGGTTGGACCGTTCGCCACGCCATATCGGTCGATATGCAAATAATTTGGAAATTATTCATGCAACCTGTATGATAGGTATGGATTATTTATTAAATAGGCCCTCCATGACACCGACTGCCCGCCCCGTCCTCATTCTGGTCCACGGCGCCACCCTGAATGGCGCGAGCTGGAATCCGGTTCGTCGCCACATCGATCCGCGGATCACGCTCGTGACGCCCGACCTTCCCGGCCATGGAGCGCGCAGCGCCGAGCGGTTCACCCTGCAAGGCGCGGTCGACACCGTGCGTGCGGCGGTGGACGGCGCGGGCGGGGCGCCGGTCGTCGTCGGCGGCGACTCGCTCGGCGGCTACACCGCGACCGCGTGCGCGGCGGCCCTCGCGCCGGGCCAACTCAAAGGACTCGTTTTATCCGGCTGCAGCACCAACGTGATCGGGGCCGGCGTTCTGCTCCCATTCGTGGTCAAGAAGTACGTGACCCGCTTGATGACAATGCTGCTGAACCAGCGACAGCTCGACGAGGCGGTGATCAAAAGCCTGCGCAAGTTCGGCATCGGGGAGCCTGACATCACCGCGATGATGGATGCCGGCATGAATCCGCGGGTGTTTTCGCAAGCCGTAGACGGCATCCGCGGCGTGGACTTTCGCGCGATGGTGGCCGCCGCGACCCAGCCGATCCTGTTCGTCAACGGCGGCAACGACGCGATCTGCATGCGCCAGGAGGCGTCGTTCTTCGCCGCCGCGCGGGCGCCGCAGCGACACATATTCGAAAAAACGGAGCATGGAGTCAGCCTGTTGCGCAGCGCGGAATTCGGCGCCGTCGTCAACCGCTTTTCTGCGCCTCTGCTCGGCCTCGCGCCCTTATGAAACCGCAGCGTTTTATCCTCCACCTGGGACTTGGCGCCTTTCACCGCGCGCACCAGGCGGCGTATTTGCAGCGCCTCCACGACCTCGGCGACCGCGAATGGCAGATCGTCAGCGGCAATATCCGTTCCACGACGCCCGATCCGGCGCGCCAACTGCAAACCCAGGATTACGCGTACACGCTCGAGACGATCAGTCCCGCCGGAGAGCGCGCCTACCAGCTCATCAAGGCGACCGCGCGCGCGGTGCCTTACGAGCCACGCCTGGCGGAGATCATCGAACGCGGCGCCGATGCCGCGACCGGCATCATCTCGTTCACCGTCACCGAGGCCGGGTATTTCCTCGATGCCGACGACCGGCTCGACCTCGCGTCAGCGGACCTGTGCGCGGACATCGCCGCCGCGCGCCAGGGCCTGCCGGGCACCACCATCTACGGCGCCCTGAGTGCCATACTGCGCCAGCGCAGCAAGATCGGCGCGGGCCCGGTCACCCTGCTTTGCTGTGACAACCTGCGCCACAACGGCAGCCGGTTTCGCCAGGGGCTGATGCAATTCATGGAGTTGACGGGCGACCTGGCGCTCTTGGATTGGGTGCGCGCGCACACCACCTCCCCTTGCACAATGGTCGATCGCATCACACCGCGCACTCCGCCCGAATTGGCCGCGCGCGTGCTGCGCGCGACCGGCCGCCATGACGCGGCGCCGGTGATGAGCGAAAGCTTCATGCAGTGGGTGCTCGAGGACGATTTCTGCAACGGGCGGCCGGACTGGGTGCGCGCGGGCGCGCAGCTGGTGGCGTCGGTCGCACCCTACGAGGAGGCGAAAATCCGCATCCTGAACGCGACGCACAGCTGCATCGCCTGGGCCGGCGCGCTGGCCGGCCATCGCTATATCCACGAATGCATGCGCGACCGGCGCATCCACGCCATGGCCCATGCCTATGTGACCGAAGCGGTGTTCGATTGCCTGCGCCCCAGCCCCGTCGACCTCGAGCGCTATCGGGACCAGGTATTCCAACGCTTCGCCAGCGATGCGATCGAAGACACGACCGAACGCGTGCTGGCCGACGGCTTCGCCAAGCTGCCCGGCTTTGTGCTGCCCACGCTGGCCGAGCGCCTGTCGCGCGGGCTCGATGTGGCCAGCGTCGCCCTGCTGCCGGCGCTGTTCCTGCAGTTCCTGCGGCGATGGTACAACGGTGATCTGAAGCTTGTCTATTCCGACCAGGCGATGGACAGCCGTACCGTGGCAGACATTTGCAGGGCGTCGGACCCGGTCGCCGCGTTCTGCTCCCAACGCGCGCTGTGGGACGACCTGGCCGATTCGCCGCGCATCCTCGCCGCGATGCGCCTGGCCAGCGTACGCGTGCACGAGTTCGAGCGCGCATGAACTCCCGCTACGTCGACTCCGGCGAGGCGCTGACGTACTTCCCGACGCGCTGCCGGCCGGTTGGCTGGAGGCGGCCGACATCGTACATTTCGACTCGATCAGCCTGGCCGGGGCGGCACCGGGGGCGCATGCCGCATTCGCCGCCGCATGCGCCGCGGTGGCGGCCTGCCACCACGGCGCCTATCCCCCTTCCGCCGCCGAGGTCGAAACCTTGTTGCGCCAGCCGCGCCGCCTGAGACCCTGCCACCTAGGGCGCTGGCACCTTAAGCGCCACCACCACCTTTAGCACCACCACCACCTTTTAAGCCACCAGCCGCTCGAATGCTGCCAACGCCCGGCTGATGCTGCCGGCGCGCTCGAGCAGCCGGGTGTCGTGTTGGGCCGCCAGCAGCAGGGCGTACATCTCGAACACCAGTTGTTCGCAGTCGGTATCGGCGGCCAGTTGGCCGGCCTGGCGCGCCTGGCCGATGTTTGTCTCGAACGCCTCGCGCCACGCCAGTACGCCATAGGTCACTTCCTGCCGCACCGGGCCCGGACGGTCGTCATACTCTGCCGCGCAACTGAAGTAGAAGCAGCCGGCCGACTGGCGCGACGCCACCTGGTCGAGGCTCATCTTGAACAAGCGCCGCAGCCGCGGCAGTCCGGCCGAGGCGTCCTGCGCCGGCCGCAGCACCTGTGCCTCGAAACGGCGCCGGTAGCTGTCGAGCACCGCCAGCTGCAAAGTTTCGCGCGATCCGACCCGATTGAACACACCGCTCTTGCTCATTTTCATGGCGTCGGCCAGGGTGCCCATCGTCAAAGCTTCGAGACCGTCGTGGCTGGCGACATGCAAGGCATGGTCGATAATCGCGGCGCGCGTCGCCTGTGCCTTAGTGTCCGATAAAGCTGCCAATTCGTTCTCCTTAATAAGCACCTATCATACATGTTTTAAGGAACTTTGCGATCAAATGCACATAAATGCCATTTTTTTGCATTTACCACCAAAACATGTAGTACAGGATTAGATCAAAGCAGCGGCGATGCGCGATTCAACACGGTTTTGAGCGCGAAGCTCGATTTGATATGGGCCACGCCGTCGATCCGGGTCAGCGTACGCGTCAGAAAATGATGGTAGGCATCCAGGTCAGGCACGACCACGCGCAGGTTGTAGTCGGCGTCGCCGGTCATCAGGAAGCAACTCATCACTTCCGGCGCGAGCGCGATCTGTTCTTCGAACCGCGCGATCACCTCCTCGGACTGGCTCACCAGCGTGACCGAAACGAACACGCTCATGCGCCCCACCAGCCGCCCTTCGTCGAGCTTGGCGACGTAACCCTGGATCAAGCCGTCTTCCTCGAGCCTTCGTACGCGGCGCAAGGTCGGGGTCAGCGACAGGCCCACCTTGTCGCCGAGCGTGCTCCATGCCATGCGTCCGTCAAGGGACAATTCCTTGAGTATTTTGAGATCGGTTTTGTCACACTTGGCCGCAGTAGTCATATTTGCCTAATTTTATAAACAGTAGTGGTGAATGCTACCAAAAAATCGACTCTGCGAGGTCGACTTCAGTGCCAATCGCTCGCAAGCTGAGCGTAACATTTCGTGCATCGACCCACAGCCGGAGCACCTCCATGAGCAGCCATTCCCCCGTCAGCAACAGCATCTACGCGCGTGCCGAAGGGCGTGTTTTTTTGACCGGGATCCAGGCATTGGTCCTGCTGCCGATGCTGCAACGCCGGCTCGACCGCGCGCGCGGGCTGTCGACCGCCGGACTGGTGTCGGGCTATCGCGGCTCGCCGCTGGGCGCCTACGACCAGCAGCTATGGAAGGCGGCCAAGGACCTGGCCGCGCACGACGTGGTGTTCCAGCCCGGCCTGAACGAAGACCTGGCCGCCACCGCCTTGTGGGGCGCACAGATGCACAGCGCCTATGGCGAGACCCGCGTCGACGGGGTGTTCGGCATCTGGTACGGCAAGGGCCCCGGCGTCGACCGCACGGGCGATGTGTTCCGCAGTGCGAACATGCTCGGCACCTCGCCCCTCGGCGGCGTGCTGGCCGTATCGGGCGACGACCACGCGGCCCAGTCGTCGATGTATCCGCACCAGACCGACGGCATCTTCCATTCGGCGTCGATGCCGGTGCTGCAGCCGGCCAGCGTGGCCGAAGTCGTCGAACTCGGACTGGCCGGCATTGCGCTGTCGCGCTACTGCGGCCTGTGGGTCGGGCTCAAGACCATCGCCGAGGTCATCGAAACGGCGGCCGCATTCGACCTCGGCCCCCTGCCCTCGTTCGTGCTCCCGGCCGATTTCGCGCCGCCAGGGCACGGCCTGAACTGGGATGCCCGCATCGCCTGGCCTGGACAGCGCGCCGAACTCGAACGGCGACTGCTCGAAGAACGCCTGCCCGCCGCCCGCGCCTGGGCGCGCGCCAACCGGATCGACCGCGTCGTGGTCGACGCGCCCCGGCGCCGCTTCGGCATCGTCACGGTGGGCAAGGCGCACCAGGACCTGATGCAGGCCATGCAGGACCTCGGCTTCGACGCCGGCGCCATCGGCGAGATGGGGATCAGCGTCTACAAGGTCGGCATGAGCTGGCCGCTCGAGACCGAAGGCGCGTTCGCCTTCGCCGCCGGGCACGACGAGGTGCTGGTGATCGAGGAGAAGCGCGCCAATGTCGAGACCCAGCTCAAGGATGCGCTGTACCACCTGGCCGGCGGCGCACGGCCGCGCGTGAGTGGCAAGACCGACCCGATGGGCTGGCCGCTGCTGCCGGAGGTCTCTGAATTCTCGCCGCTGCTCGTCGCACAGAAGCTGGCGGCGCGTTTTGGCGCGGCCCTGCCGCTGCTGGCCGAGCGGGCCGCCGCACTCGAAGCGCGCCTGCAGCCGGTGCGCGCCGCCGTGGTGCCGATCCGTACGCCCTACTTCTGCTCGGGCTGTCCGCACAACAGCTCGACCAAGACCCCGGACGGTTCGGTGGCCGGCGGCGGCATCGGTTGCCATGTCATGGCGCTGGCGCAGCCCGAACTGAAAACCTCGACCTTCAGCCAGATGGGCGGCGAAGGGGCGCAATGGATCGGCGCCGCGCCGTTCTCGGCGGTGCCGCATATATTCCAGAACCTGGGCGACGGCACCTACCAGCACTCCGGCCTGCTGGCGATCCGCGCCGCGGTCGCGGCGAAGGCCAATGTCACCTACAAGATCCTGTACAACGACGCCGTCGCGATGACCGGCGGCCAGGCCGCCGAAGGCATGATCGACCCGGCCCGCATCACGCGCCAGTTGCATGCGGAAGGCGTCGGCCGCATCGCCCTGGTGTCGGAGGACCCGGCGCGCTGGGCCGGCAGCAACCAACTCGCCGAAGGCACCGAGGTGCACGAGCGCAGCGAACTCGATGCCGTCCAGCGCGCATTGCGCGCCGTCCCCGGCGTGACCGCGATCGTCTACGAGCAGACCTGCGCGGCCGAAAAACGGCGCAAGCGCAAACGCAAGGAAATGCCCGATCCCGACAAACGCCTGTTCATCAACGAACGCGTCTGCGAGGGCTGCGGCGACTGTTCGGTGCAATCGAACTGCATCGCGATCGAGCCGCTCGAGACCCCATTCGGGCGCAAACGCAAAATCAACCAAAGCGCCTGCAACAAGGATTTCTCGTGCGTGAAAGGCTTTTGCCCGAGCTTCGTCGAAATCGAGGGCGCGCGCCTGCGCAAACCGGACGGCCAGCGTTTGCTGGCACTCGAAGCCGAATTCGCCGCGCGCCTGCCGGCGCCGCAAATTCCCTCCTTGGGCGGCGGCTTCAACGTGCTGGTCACCGGCATCGGCGGCACCGGCGTGCTGACCATGGGCGCGCTGATCGGCGGGGCCGCGCATGTGCAGGGCCTCGGCTCGACCGTGCTCGATTTCACCGGCCTGGCGCAAAAAAACGGCGCCGTCATGAGCCAGGTCCGGATCGCCGCCGATCCCGCCCAGATCGGCGCGGTGCGCATCGGTCCGGGCGCGGTCGACCTGTTGCTGGCCGCCGACATGGTGGTGGCGGCCGGCGCCGACGCGCTGGCCAAGCTCTCGTCCGGGCATTCGGCCGCGATCCTGAACCTCGACGAAACCCCGACCTCGGCCATCGTGCGCCAGCGCGACGCCAGCCTGCCGACGCAATTGATGACCGAGCGAGTGCGCCAGCGCTGCGCGCCGGGCCGCTTCCACTCATTCAATGCGGGCACGCTCGCGCAGCAGCTGTTCGGCGATACCGTGACCGCGCACACGCTGATGCTCGGCTATGCCTGGCAAAAAGGCCTGGTGCCCCTCTCGTTCGACGCGATCGACCGCACCATCGAACTCAACGGCGCGGCGGTGGCGCTGAACCGGCGCGCCTTCACCTGGGGCCGGATCGCGGCGGCCCTGCCCGCGGAACTGGCCGGCATCGCCGGTATCGCCGCGGCCCCGGCCGGCGCCGCGGCGCAGACCCTGGAACAGCTGGTCGAAGCCAATGCGGGCGAACTGGCCGCCTACCAGGACCGCGCCTACGCCGGGCAATACCGGGCACTGGTCGCGCGCGCGATCGCGGCCGAACGCGGGCTGCCCGGTGCCGGCCAGCGCTTCGGCCGCGCGGTCGCCGCCAGCGCATTCCGGCTCATGGCATACAAGGATGAATACGAGGTCGCGCGCCTGTACGGCAGCGCCGAATTCAAGGCCTCGCTCGCGGCCCAGTTCTCCGACACCGCCAAGATCTCGCTGTGGCTGGCGCCGCCCCTGCTGTCGGCCATCGATCCTGCCACCGGACGGCCGAAGAAACGCAAATTCGGCCCCTGGGTTCTGACCGCCTTCAGGGTGCTCGCCAAGGCCAGGCGCCTGCGCGGCACCGCGTTCGACATCTTCGGGTACAGCCAGGAGCGGCGCGACGAACGGCGCATGGTGCGCGAGTACGCCGCAATGGTCGAAACACTGTGCGAAAACCTCGGCACGCAAGGGCTGGCAAGGGCGGCCGCGCTGGCAGAACTGCCGCTCGAGGTGCGCGGCTTCGGACCCGTCAAGGCGGCCGCCATCGCCAGCTACGAGGCGCGGCGGGCGGCGATCCTGGCCGAGGCGCCCGAAACATATCGTACAGGTACCTAGTATATTGAACGACATGCGGGGCCAGTAGGGGGATAAGCGACATGTTCCGTCGAAACATGTACAACATGTTTGACAGGTTTTGATTTGCAGGGTAAGCTGGTTTCATGAACTCGCTTACTTCCCTCCAGGTGACCGCCATGCCCTCCCCTCCGTTTGCCGCCACGCCCGGCGCCATCGAACTGGCCATAGACTGGCTCAAGCAGACCTTTGGCGAGCGGGTCAGCGTGGCGCGCGCGGTGCGCGAACAGCACGCCCGCGGCGAGGGACTGGCCACCAGCCTGGCGCCGGACGTGGTGGTCTGGCCGCTTGACAAACACGAGGTCTGCCTGATCCTCGCGCGCTGCAACGACCTGGCCGTGCCGATCATCGCCTACGGCGCCGGCAGCTCGCTCGAAGGCCACGTCAGCGCGCCCTTCGGTGGCGTCTGCATCGACATGTCGCGCATGGCGGCGGTGCTCGATGTGCACCTCGAAGACGGCGACGTCGTGGTCCAGCCGGGCATCACGCGCGAAGACCTGAACGCCCACCTCAAAGGCAGCGGCCTGTTCTTCCCGGTCGACCCGGGCGCCAACGCCACCATCGGCGGCATGGTCTCGACGCGCGCCTCGGGCACCACGACCATGCGCTACGGTTCGATGCTGCACAACGTGATGGCGCTCGAAGTGGCGCTGGCCGACGGCCGCCTGATCCGCCTCGGCACCCGCGCGCGCAAATCGTCGGCCGGCTACGACCTCGTGCACCTGATGGTCGGCTCCGAAGGCACGCTCGGCGTGATCACCGAAATCACCCTGCGCCTGCACCCGCTGCCGACCGACGTCGCGGCCGCGAGCTGCGCGTTTCCGACCCTGGCCGATGCCGTCTGCGCCGTCATCGAAATGACGATGTCGGGCGTGCCGTTCGCCCGCATCGAGTTTTTGGACGAGCACCAGGTGCGCGCCTGCAACCTGTATTCGCACCTGGCCCTGCCCGAACTGCCCACCCTGTTCCTCGAATTCCATGGCACCGAACTGGCCGTCAAGGAGCAGGCCGAGCTGGCCCAGCAGGTCGCGGCCGGCTACGGCGGGGTCGATTTCAACTGGGCCACGCGCCCCGAGGACCGCTCCCAGCTCTGGCACGCGCGCCACATGTCCTACTTCGCCGCGCTCGCGCTCAGGCCGGGCTGCGTGAGCATCGTGGCCGACGTCTGCGTGCCGATGTCGGCGCTGGCCGAGTGCGTGGCGCGCGCGCGCGCCGACATCGACAAGGAGGGGCTGGTCGCCCCCATCCTCGGCCACATCGGCGACGGCAATTTCCACGTGTTGTTCATGCCGATGCCGGGCATGCGCTCCGAGCACGACGCGGTCGAACGCGTCTACGACGCCATGGTCGCGCACGCGCTCGCCGTTGGCGGCACCTGCACCGGCGAACACGGCGTCGGCCTGGGCAAGAAGTCCAAGCTGCTCGCCGAATCCGGACCCGAGGTGGTGGGCCTGATGCAGGCGATCAAGCTGGTGTGGGATCCGAAATCGATCCTCAACCCCGGCAAAATTTTCGGCCCGACCCCGGCCACAAACTAGTACAAAAAGTAGCGACACAGATAAATAAAACAGGAGACATGACATGAACAAGCACGCACGCAACAACCCCACCGCCATCGCCGCCGCGGCCTCGCTGTTTTGCACGCTGGCCGCGCTGGGCAACCAGGCCGCCGCCCAGCAGGCGCCGCGCCCGGCCGACCAGCAAACGATCGCCGAGGTGATCGTCACCGCGCAAAAGCGCGAACAGGCCGCGCTCGACGTGCCCGGTTCGGTCGCCTCGGTCAACGCCGAGCAGCTCACGCGCGAGGGCAAGGTGCGCCTCGAGGATTTCGTTTCGCAGATCCCGGGGCTGTCGCTGTCCTCGTTCCGCCAGGGCCTGACCCAGGTCACACTGCGCGGCATCACCACCGGCGTGGCGCAATCGGCCGCCACCACCAGCTTTTATATCGACGAAGCCCCGATCGGTTCGGTCAACGCGTATGCGGTCGGCAGTTCGGTCACGCCCGACATCGATCCGGCCGACCTGCAGCGCGTCGAGGTCCTCAAGGGCCCGCAAGGAACGCTGTACGGCGCCGGGGCAATGGGCGGCCTGGTGCGCTACGTGACCGCGCCGGCCGACTTCCGGAAATTCAAAGGCAGCGTCACCGCAGGCGTCAGTTCGGTCGCCCACGGCGGCCACGGCAATGTCGCACGCGCAAACATGAATATCCCGTTCGCCGACAACACCATGGCGCTGCGCTTGTCGGCCTTCCAGCGCAAGGATCCAGGCTACATCGACACCACCTCCGGCAAAGAGGACGTCAACGGCTCCGCGGTCAAGGGCGGCCGCGTCGCCTTCTCCTGGCTCATCAACAACGACTGGAAACTACAGGCCTTCGCGCTGACCCAGAAGGTCGACACCGACGCCAATTCGGTCGAAGACGTCGACGCCGTCACGCTCAAACCCCTGTATGGCGACTTCAAGCAAAAGCGCTTCATCGCCGAAAAAACCTTCTCCGACCTGACGGTGATGAATTTGAACCTGAGCGGAAAGCTGGGCATGTTCGATGTCGTCTCGTCCACCACCTGGCAGGAGCTTGACGCCGGCGGCGTGCAAGACGGCAGCCCCGGCTACGGCGCCGCGCTCGGGCCGCTGTTCGGCATTCCCGACCTGGGCATCGTCAATCCGCAGTTCATCCACACCAAACGCATCTCGCAAGAGGTGCGCCTGAGCGCGGCGGCGCTCGACGACAAGCTCCAGTATGAAGGCGGCGTCTACTACACCAGCGAAGACAGCAGCAACGCCATCCCGGGCTTTATGCCGTTCTCGACGACCACCGGCGCAGCCTATCCGCTGCCATCGATCGCCAAGGCCTCGATCCACAGCTCGTACAAGGAATACTCGCTGTTTGCCAACGCGACCTACGCGCTGACTCCGATGTTCGACATCCAGGGCGGCATCCGCCGCGGCACCGACGACCAGGTCTACGCCCAGGACTACAGCGGCTTGCTGATCGGCCCGACGCCGGTGATCTTCAATTCGGGCGCCAAGAACAGCAAATCGACCTACCTGCTCACCGCGCGCTACAAGCCGTCGGCCACCGACGCCGTGTACGGCAAGGTGTCGACCGGCTACCGCCCGGGCGGACCGAACGCGGTGCCGCCGTCGGCCGCCGCCAGCGCGCCGCAGACCTTCCGGCCCGATGCGCTGACCAGCTTCGAGATCGGCTACAAGTCGGTCATGGACGGCGGCAAGCTGTCGTTCGAGGGCGCGCTGTTCAGCACCAAGTGGAAGGACATCCAGATCCAGACCAGCGCCAACGGCTTCAACTTCTTCGTCAACGGCAGCACCGCGACCAGCCAGGGCGCGGAGGCCTCGCTGGTCTACTATCCGCTCAAGGGATTGTCGCTGCGCGCCAGCGCCGGCTACACCAGGGCCGAGCTGAGCAGCGACGCGCCGGCCGCCGGCGGGCGCGATGGCGATGCGCTGCCCTTCGTGCCGGAGCTGACCTCCTCGCTGAGCGGCAACTACCGCTGGCAGCTGGCGGACAGCTGGACCGCTTCGCTCGGCGGCAATATCACCTTCACGGGCGAGCGCCGCTCCGACTTCAGCCAGCGCGGCGCGGTCGATGTGCCTTCGTTCACCACCGTCGGCCTCAACGCCGGCATTGAGAACGCGAAATGGCGCCTGTCCCTGTACGGCAAAAACCTGAACGACACGCGCGGCATCGTGTTCCTCAAGTCCCTGTCGCTGGCGCCGAACGGCAATCCGTTCGCGGCCGGCCTGGTCGCGCCGCGCACCATCGGCATGGACCTGACCTACAAGTTCTAAGAGCGCGCCATGCAAACCATCAGCGTCAAGGACTTCGGCCTGGCCAGCGGCGAGGTGCTCCCCGAAATGACGGTCGCATACCGCACGCTCGGCCGGCTCGATCCGGGCGGGACCAACGCGGTGCTGGTCCTGCACGGCTACACCACCGGCCCGGCGATGCTCGACGCCGGCGCCAACGTGGCCGAAGGCTCGTGGAGCGACCTGGTCGGGCCGGGCAAGGCCATCGACAGCGACCGCCACTTCGTCATCTGTCCGAATATGCTCGGCTCGAGCTACGGCTCGACCGGACCGGGCAGCCGCAACCCGGCGACCGGGAAGCACTACGGGCTGGACTTCCCGCGCATCACGCTCGAAGACATCGTCAACGCCCAAAAGGCCTTGCTCGACGCGCTCGGGGTGAACAGCCTCGAAGCGGTGGCCGGCCCCTCGTTCGGCGCCTATCAGGCGTTCCAGTGGGCGGTCGGCCATCCGTCCATGGTGCGGCGCGTGGTGGCCGCGGTGGGCGCGCCGTACAACCCTGGCAGCGCCGGCTCCTCGCAGGCGATCGTCGACAAACTCGCGGCGGCGCCGGGCTGGGAAAATTGGCGCGAACACGGCGACCAGGCCTCGATGCTAGCCACATTGACGGCAATGCGCATCCACACCCTGACCACCTACGGCGTCGACGCCGAACTGACGCCCGCCATTCCCGACCCCGCCGAGCGCGCCGCGCGCATCGCCGAACTTGCGCGCGAGTGGGCGATGGGGTTCAACCCGGGGTCGCTGGTGACCCTGATGCAGGCGGCCGAAAGCTTCGACCTGCGCCCGCGGCTTGCCGCCATCGAGGCGCCGGTGATGCTGGTGATGTCGCGCACCGACGCCGTGTTCTCGCCCGCCCTGGCGCGCGAGCTGGCATCGATTCCCGCCACGCGCAACTGGAGCTATGTGGAACTGGACAGCGAAAAGGGCCATTTCGCCTCCGGCGCCGATGCGGCCCTGTGGGCCGACCAGCTGCACAGCTTCATGAACACCGAACCCGCCGCCTGGATCGCCCACGGCCTACCGCTCGCCCCCACCCCGGAGTCACCATGAAAACCACCCCCGCCGCCATGCCGCTTCCATCGGGCGCCGCGCCCGATGCCATTGACGACGGCTACAGCCCGGCCTACCGCCTGTATGTGCTGGTCGCGCTCTGCGTGGTCGGCTTCATGCACTCGGTCGACAAGGTCGTGATCTCGATGTTCATGGAGCCGATCAAGAAGGAATTCCTGCTCACCGACACCCAGCTCGGCCTGATGACGGGCCTCGCGTTCGCGCTGATGGGCGGGCTGGTGGCGATTCCGCTGGCACGCCTCGCCGACCGCGGCAACCGCAAGCTGATCATCAGCGCCAGCTTTGCCGCCTGGACCCTGATGACGGCCGCCTCCGGCATGGCCGCGAACTTCATGCAGCTGCTGGCCGCGCGCATCGGCGTCGGCGTGGGCGAGGCCGGCTGCGTGCCCGCCACCCATTCGATGCTGGGCGATTACTATTCGAGCACCCTGCGCGCGCGGGCGATCGCCGCGCACACGGCCGGCACCTACCTCGGCATGCTCGGCGGGATGCTGGGCGGGGGCATTTTGGTGCAGACCGTCGGCTGGCGCGCCGGCTTCATCATCCTCGGCGTCGGCGGCTTCATCCTGACGATCATCTTCCACCTGACCGTGCGCGAACCCAAACGGGTCGACCCGCCGGAGCAGCATCTGGGCAAGGGCATTTTGCAGCAGCTGGGCGACCTGCGCGTTTTCGGCATGCTGGTGCTCGCGTTCGCGTTTGTCGGCCTGGCCGGCGCCACCCTGTCGTGGATGCCGAGCTACCTGCAGCGCGCCTTCGCCCTGTCGCCGCTGCACATCGGGCTCGGACTCGGCCTGTGCATGGGCTTTGCGAGCGCGGTCGGCGCGATCGGCGGCGGCCAGCTGTGCGTGAAGTACTTCCCGACCTCGCGCTCGTGGGGCACCCGCTTCTCGGCCTATATCGTCTGGGGCATCCTGCCCTTCCTGATCGGCAGCTTCTACGCGCCGACGCCGGGACTGTCGTTCTTCTGCCTGTTCATGACCTTCCTGATCGCCGGCACCATCGCCGGCCCGGTGCTGGGCACCATCCAGAACCTGGTGCAGCCGCAGGCGCGCGCCACCGCCTCGGCCATCGTCGGCGTGGCGGCCGTGATCATCGGCCAGGGCATGGGCCCGCTGCTGGTCGGCATCCTCAGCGACGCCTTCCAGGTCAAGGGCGGCGGCGTTGACGGCTTGCGCCTGGCGATGAGCTGCGTGGCCTTGATCAACCTGCTCACCGGTTTGTTCTTCTGGCTGGCGGCGCGCCGCATCGAACTGCTGTTTCCAAGCGCGGCGGCGGCCGTCAAACCTGTTTGACAGGTGCCCCCTCTCCCGGTTAGGCTCTCGACATGAACATGATTCCGACCACCTCCTCGCTCGAACGCCCCACCCTGTCGGCCCAGGTGGCGCGCCACCTGCTCGCCCTGGTCAACGAAAAGCAGCTGCGTCCCGGCGACATCGTGCCGAGCGAGGTGCAGATCGGTCTCGACCTCAAAGTGAGCCGCGGCAGCGTGCGCGAGGCCTACCGCACGCTGGCGGCGCTGGGCATCCTCGAGATCGAGGGCGGGCGCAAGCCGCGCCTGCGGGCGATCGACCCGCATGTGCTGGCCCAGGTGTTCGACTATGCGCTCAACACGGCGCAGGTGAGCGTGGCGCATGTGATCGAAACGCGACGCGCGATCGAGCTGCAAACGGCGCAACTGGCGGCGCGCTACGCGACCGACGAGCAGCGCAAGCTGCTGCGCGAACTGGTGGGGCAAATGCGCTCGGCCGGCTCCGACCACGCGCGGCGCGTGGCCTCCGACACCACCATCCACCATGTGATCGCCGAGGCGAGCGGCAACCCGCTCAACAGCATTTTGCTGGCGGCTTTGCGCTCGCCGCTCGAGGCCTCGTCGCGCATCCACTTCGACGACAGCCGCAGCGCCAGCGAGCTGATTCGCGTGATCGACGCGCACGAGGCGGTGGTCGACCGGATCTGCGCCGGCGACTCGATGGGCGCCGTCTCGGCGATGTCCTACCACTTCGATATTTCAATCGTGCGCGTGGCGCGGGCCGAAGCGCCGGCGGCCGGCGGCGGGCAGATGATCGTCAGCTAAATTCGCGTCGCTTTGATGGCGCCTGGCGCAAGTTCGGGTGGGTGCGGGCATCGTGGGTCCGGTCTGGGTTGGCTGGGAGCGAACGCGCTCGCCGGCCAATTTGGGCACATGCCAAGGGCTTGGCGATTGCAATAAACGGTCGCCCAATTTAAGTTTTCTCGGCGCCCCGACACCCTGCCCGCGCCGACCACTTTATGAATTTTGAATTCCGCCTTATGAAAATGTGCAGACCGCGTCCGCCGGCCGTCTGCGACGCCGCGCTGCTCCTATAATCGCCCGATCATTCATTTTTTCGACTGCGAACACCATGACCCGGCGCCTGCTCCTGACCACCCTCTCCTTGTTCGTCTCCTGCGCCGCCCACGGCGCCCAGTGGCACGTCTCGCCCAAAGGCGACAACGGCCGCGACGGCCGCACCGCGGCGACCGCCTTCCGCACCCTGCAGCACGCCGAGTCGATGGTCCAGCCGGGCGATGTGGTGCTGATCGGCGCCGGCGTCTACCCGAGCGACGCGGCCACCGACAAAATTGACGGTTCGGCGCTGCTGCGCATTAAAAAGTCGGGCCGTCCGGACGCCTGGATCACCTGGAAGGCGGCGCCGGGCGCGAAGCCGCTGCTGCGTCCACGCGCATGGGCCGGGATCCAGATCGAGGGCTCGTACCACATCATCGAGGGCCTGACGCTGGAAGGGGCGAATGACGAAATCGCGCTGGTGCGCGCGCTCGAGGCATCCAAGAAGTCGCCGAAGAACCCCTATTTCAATACCAACGGCATTCTGGTGGAGGGACGCCGCAACGGCGCCGACGCCAAGCCGCACCACGTCATCATCCGCAACAACAGCGTCTCCAAGTTCCCCGGCGGCGGCATCACCGCGCTCGAGGCGGACCACATCACGGTCGAGCACAACGAGGTGTTCGACAACGCCTGGTTCATGGAATACGCGGGCTCGGGCATCACCTTCCTGAACAACTGGCAAGCCGACGACGCGCCCGGCTACCACATCATCATTCGCGGCAACAAGGTGTGGAACAACAAGACGATGGTGCCGTGGAACACCACGGGCAAGCTCAGCGACGGCAATGGCATCCTGCTCGACGTCACCGACCAGGGCCCGGCTTCGGGCACCGGCGCGACCAACCCCAACGCCGACGCGGTCGTGACGCCGCCGCCGGCGGCCGGAGCGACCAACCCCAACGGCGACGCGGTGGTCGCCGGCGCGGCCACGAACGCGCCGGTGGCGCCGCCGCCGAGCGCGGTCAAGGGCAAGCGCCCGGTGTGGACGGCGCGCGCGCTGATCACCAACAACCTGTCGGCGTTCAACGGCGGCTCGGGCATCCACACCTTCCGCACCGCCCACGTCGACATCATCAACAACACCACCTATTGGAACGGCGGTGTGGTCGACTACCAGGAGCTGTTCGCCAACCGCTCGGACGACGTCGTCATCCTCAACAACATCATCGTACCGCGACCGGTCGGGGGCAAGGTCACCTCGGACAACCGCAACACCAACATCCGCTGGGACCACAACCTGTATCCCGAGGACCAGCGGGTGTACAAGGGAGCCAACGACATCGTGGCCGACCCGCAGTTCATCAAGGTGGCGCGCGACCTGCGCCAGGCCGACTTCCGGCTGCGCCCAGGCAGCGCGGGGCGCGATTCGGGCGCGGCGGGTCTAGAGCGTACGCTTGGCATGCCGGCGCCGGAGCGGGTGCGCGGCAAGGGGCGCGACCGCGGCGCCTACGAGCAGTAAGAAAATCAAGGGGCGCGGCGCTGACATGTGCGCCGCCCCGCAAGCGCCCAAGCCGAGGGCATTTTCGAAACTGAAGGTACAACAACTTTCCCAACCGGGGTCTGACCCTGGGTCAGACCCCGGTTACAAAATGCTGCCTTGCGTAATTGGGCAATTGTGCTTTTTGTTTACCGGCGTGCTAGGCGAGCTCGGCGGCCGGCGCAAGCCGGGCCGCCACCTCCTGCCCGAGGTCGAGGATGCGGTAGCTGGCCTGCTCGGGCCCGCGCCCGGTGGTCAGCATGTCGAATCTTGCGCCCGGCAGGGACACCTTGCTCAGATGGCCGGTGTGGGGCGTGACGAGCGATTCGATGCTGTCGACCAGCACGCCGGCGAGCCGGCCCGCGTGGCGCAGCACGAGAATGTGTCCCGTCGTCTTTTCCGGCCCGCGCAAGTCGACCAGCGCGATCGCCTTTCCGCGCCATTCGATGGTGCCCGTCGCCTCCCCGTCCGCCTGCAGCACCTCCTCGAGCCCGTCGATCGGCGACGCTACCATCGCGCCGGCGCGGTACACGATATAGGCGACGCCATTGCTGCGTCCCGCGCCGCGCGGCCCGCTGTCGCTTGCCGCATCGACCTCGCTGATCGACGCCTCCGGGAACATCGCCATCAAACGCGCGCAATCGATCAGGTTGACCGGCACGCCGTCAGCGTCGATGGCGACCGACTGTACAAAAGGGGGCGCATCCGGATGCAGCGCATGGCGGTCCGGATCCTGGCCGATCCGGCGCAGGTGGACCACCCGGTCGACCGCCAGGCCGAGCGCCAGCCCGGCGCCGCAGATAGTCAGCAGCAGCGGCCGCGGGGTGCGCGCGGCGCCGGCGCCGAACAGCGCGCCGGCGTCGAGCACGGCCACATGGCGGCCGCGCCAATGGCAGATGCCGCGCGCACCCGATCCCAGCAAGCGATCGAGCACCGGCATGACGAGCAATTCACCGACCGCCACCGCCGGCACCGCCATGCGCACCCCGGCGCTTTCGAACACCGCCCAGTCCTGCGCGGGAGCGCCGGCGCCTTCGCCCTGGCCGTCCGCCTGCGGCGCCGCCGCAGCAGCGTCGTCGGCCCATACCGCCGCCAGCGCCATCAGGCGCGCCACGTCCAGCAGGCTGAGCGGCCGTTCGCCCGCGCCGCCCTGTGCCACGCTGTGGAAAATCTCCTCCTCGGACTCGTCGTGGTGGATCCGCACCAGCGCGTCCGCCGCGACGGCGGCGACGCCGTCGACCGCGTCGACCAGCACGCCGAGCATGCGCGCGCCGTCCCTGAGCAGCAGGATCAGGCTGCGCGCCGCGCGCCCGGCCGCGCACGCGCCGACGTCGACCCACAAAGCCAGGTCGAGTACCGGCACCGGCCGGCCCAGATGGGTGACCACCTCGCACACGGCGCCGCGCCGGCGCCCCAGCGGCGCCGGGGTGGCCCCGCGTTCCACCGCGCCGACCACCACGCCGACCGGCACGCCGAGCCGCAGCGCGCCCAGCTCGGCCACGACATAATTCGACATCGGCGCCTTGCCGCCGGCGTTGCCGTCCATGCCTTAGGCTAGCGCCGTGGAACTCTGCAGGTGCGCCAGCAAACCGTTGACGTCTGCGGTCGCGGTGGCCTGGGCCGAACTCGCACGGTGGATCTCGGCGATCGACTCGGTCGTGTTGCCGACCGAGCGCACGATGCGCTCGAACGCCAGCTCGACCTCGCCCGACAGGCGCCCGCCCTCGTCGACCCGGGTCACGGTCTCGTTGATCAGGCTCGAGATCTCGCGCGCCGCCATGGCCGATTTTTCGGCCAGCTTGCGCACTTCGTTGGCGACCACGGAGAAGCCGACCCCGTGCTCGCCGGCGCGCGCGGCCTCGATCGCCGCGTTGAAGGCGAGCAGGTGGGTCTGGCGCGCGATGTCGCCGATGGTCTCGATGATCTCGTGCACGTCGCTCGACGACTTCTGGATCGCCACGATGGCGCCGCGCGAACGCGCCAGCAACTGGCTGCCGCCGGTGGCCTCGTGTTGCGTCTGCTCGGCCAGTTCGGCCGAGCGGCGCGAACTCTGGTTCACGCTGCTGATCGACGCGCTCAGGTCCGACAGCACGGCCGAAATCGACTGCGACTTGTCCGACACCAGTTTTTCGCGCAGCACCTGGGACGTGATATCCATGGCGAACTTGATCACCCGGTAGGGCTTGCCGTCGGCGTCGAAGATCGGGTTGTAGGTCGCGAAGATCCACACGTCGGCGCCATGCTTGGCTTGCCGCATGAAGCGCCCGGACTGGTATTTGCCCTCGGCCAGGTCGGCCCAGAAATCGCGGTAGCGGGCGCTGTGCACCAATTCCTTTTCACAGAACATGCTGTGGTGCTTGCCGATGACTTCGTCCGCCGTGTAGCCGAGCGTGCGCAAGAAGTGGTTGTTGGCAACGAGGATATTGCCCTGCAAATCGAATTCGATCACGGCCTGGGAGCGCCCGATCGCATCGAGCTTGCCCTTGATCTCGGAATTGCGCTGCTTCGACATGGTGATGTCGGTGGCGAACTTGACGACCTTGTAGGGTTTGCCGTCGGCATCGAAAATCGGGTTGTAGCTGGCCTGGATCCAGCGCACGCTGCCGTCCTTGGCAATCCTGCGGAACTCGCCCGAATGGAATTCCCCGGTGCCGAGGTGGCGCCAGAAGGCCTGGTATTCGTGCGAGCGGCTGAACTCGGCCTCGCAAAACATCGCGTGGCGCTGGCCGATCACTTCGTCGCTGCCGTAGCCGAAGATGCCAAGGAAGATATCGTTGGCGGCCAGCACCTTGCCCTGCAAGTCGAATTCGACGATCGCCTGCACCCGTTCGATGGCCGCCATCTTGCCCGAGAAGTCGGCATGGCTCATGGTCGCAGCGGTGACGTCGGAGGCGTACTTGACGACCTTGAGCGGGACGCCGTCCGGGCCCAGCACCGGGTTGTAGGAGGCGTCGATCCACACCGGCAAGCCGTCTTTGCGCAGGCGCTTGAACTGCCCCGAGTGGAAGCGGCCCTTCGAGAGGTGGTCCCAGAACGCCGCGTACTCGGTCGAGGCGGCGTAGGCTGGCTCGCAGAACAGGCGGTGGTGCCGTCCAACGACCTCGGACAACTGGTAGCCGAAGGTGGCAAGGAAGTTCTCGTTCGCATGCAGGATATGGCCTGAAAGATCGAATTCGATCACCGCCTGCACCCGGTTGATCGCATTGATCTTGCCCTCGTTGTCGGCGTTGCGCAGCTTGACCTCGGTGATGTCGGTGGCAAATTTGATCACCTTCAGCACGTTGCCGTCGGGCCCGTACACCGGGTTGTACGAGGCCTGCAGCCAGACCGGCCTGCCCGTTTTATGCAGGCGCATGTACTCGCCCGCGTCGGGCTGTCCCGACGCGAGCCGGCGCCACAAGGCTTGGTAGGCGGGGGCGGCGCTGAATTCGGGGGTGCAGAAATTGCGGTGGTGCTGGCCGACGATCTCCTCGAGCGCGTACCCCATGCATTCCAAAAAGCGCTGGTTGGCGTGCAGCACATAGCCCTCCAGATCGAACTCGACAAGCACTTGAATACGGTTGACCGCATCGATGATCGAGCGGTCGGATATCGTCTGGACCAGTTGGCTATGCGTTTGACTGTCCGGCTGCGGATGTGACATGGGATTTCCTCTGGTGGGCTTTGGCGTGCCTGCGTCGATGTGCACCTTGCTCGCTTCGACAGCAAGCCCCGGTCCGCCGCCGATCGGTGGCGTTCGGCACAGCTGGCGGCGGTGTCGTTTTTACACCTATCGTTGCGCTGACCCAATATTGCCGAAGAACACTAAAGATGTCAACGAATTTAGTGAATTCCGTGATTTTATTTATTTTCGTCAAATTTCGCAATTTCCAACGTTTCTTGCCGCCAAATTTCTCATTTCGGTTAAAATTGTGCGCATGAAAGCCCCCACACGACGACGGCCTGCGCTTCAGGACGATCCGATCTTCACGACCAGCGACGCCGCGCACCACCTAGGCGTCAGCGTCAGCACGGCCCAGTTATGGATGGAGCAAGGCACACTGCCTTCGTGGAAAACGCCGGGCGGACACCGCCGCTGCAGGCAGAGCGAGGTCGAACGGCTGCAGGGCGGCGGCGCGGCACAGGCCGCCACAGCGCCGCCCGGCGATCTCGATGCCGAATTCATGCGCCCGGCATTGGCCGACTACCCGATGCCGCACACGGAGCAGCAGCGCCTCATCGCGCTAGCGGGCAGCGGTTTGATCGACAGCCGCCCCGACCACGCATTCGACCGCGTCACCTGGCTCGCCGCACAAATCACCGGCTGCCCGATGGCGCTGGTCTCGCTGCTGACGAGCAGGCGCCAATGGTTCAAATCAAGGATCGGGGTGGCGGCGGCCGAAACGCCGCGCACGCATGCGTTCTGCAACTACGCGATCCTTGGAGCGGAGGGGCTGGTCGTGACCGACGCGTGGGAAGACGAACGTTTTTCGCACAACCCGCTCGTGCTGGGGGAACCGCACATCAGGTTCTATGCCGGCCTGCCGGTGGGCGACCAAAATGGGAACCGCCTGGGCACGCTGTGCGTTCTCGATTCACAGCCGCGCACCCTGACCGACGACCAGTGGCGGGCGCTGCGGGAGTTGGCCGCCATTGTGACGGCGGAGATTTCGCGCGCCGCGTAAAAATCGCGGGGTGTAAAACACCAAAAAAACCGGGCCCGAGGACGATGCTGGTTTGGCTGATTAAGTTCAATCGAGCCTTGCCAGCACCCCAAGCGCGCCGCCGGCCCCGGCCGCGGTGCCGATGCGCACCACGATGCGCCGGTAGCCCGGCAGCGGGGCGTCGAAGCGCGCGTCGAGCAGGCCGTCGACATCCTCGATATCGATGCGGGCCCCCTTCTGGCGCACCGTCAGGCGCAGCGTCCGGCCATCCTTGCGCAGCACCACGCCGTCGCCTTCGCGGCGCGCGTGGGCCGTGGTGAGCCACTGCCACGACGTGGCCACCGCCGCGTTGGCCGGCGCGCGCCAGCGGTCCTCGATGCGCACCGCGCCATCGGCCAGCAGGCTGACGGTGCGCCCGACCTGTTCCGCCTGGCCGGCGTAGGTGGAACTGAGCGCGATGCGCGCGCTGGCGCCGCCGCGCGCATGGGTGCGCAGCGGCAGCAGCTCGGCATGGCCGTCGACGCGCGGCAAGGCGCCGTCGAAGCGCAGCACATTATGCCCCTCCGGTCCCAGGCGGAAATGGCGCCAGCGCGCGCTGTGCTGGCCATAGTCGAACAATTGGGCGTGCGTGAGACCGCTGCGCCGGCGCGCGCGCAGGTAATCCTCGTAGCCGGGGTCCTCGGCCCAGCGCACGCCGCCCGCCTCGAGCACGAACGAACCGGCATCCATGTGGCCGTGCGAGCCGTTGGGCGTGCCGCCCTTGAGCGCGACCCAGGTCGCCATCTTGTCGGCGTGGCGCGAGCGCATCACGGCGACCGGCTGGTGGCCGCGGGTCTGCCAGTTGAGCGGCGCGGCGACGTCCCTGCCCGCGCCGCTGCCGCGCCACAGCAGCGCCAGGCTAAGGTCGCGCAGCGTGGTCAGGTCGCCGCCGAGCGCGCGCTCGAGCCGCTCCCACTCGGCGTCGTCGATGTCGGCGCGCCCGCTTTCGCGCGCGAACCAGAACACGGGCGCGCTGACGTTGCGCTGCGGGCGGTTGTCGGAGAAATTGAAGAAATTGCCGCTCGGCCCGGTCAAGTGGTCGAGCACCGCGGCCGACGCCAGGAAGCCCGGCAATTGCTCGAGGCCGAAACTGTCGCCGAGGCTGGTGCGCAGCGCCTCGATCTGGTACACGTGGTTGAGGGTGCCGTAGTTCCAGTACCCGGGCCCTTCGACGTACAGGCCGTCGGGCGCGTAGGCCACGCCGATGCGCGGCATCAGCGCAAGCGAGCGGTTGACGATGTGGCGCGCCAGCGCCGGTTCGCGCTCGGCGATCGCGAGAGCACCGAACACGAGGCCGTTGTTGCCGATCTGGTTCCAGTTGAAATCGGCCCACAGGAAGGAATGGTGGCCGAGTTGTTCGACGCTCGCTTCGAGCGTCTGCTGTTTGATGCGCCCGGCCAGGTGAGCGCGCTCGGCCTCGCTCCAATGCTCGTACAGCCAGTCGAGGCCGATCGCCAGCACCAGCGTGTAGGTGGCCGCATCGAGGTAATGGGCGCGGTTCGCTTCGCGCCTGGCCAGGTCGAGCACCAGCGCGCGCGTCGCGTCCAGGTAGCGCTGCTCGCCGCCGAGCCGGTACAGGATGCCCAGCGCCAGGACCCGGTGCTCGTATTGACGCAGCGTGGCGAGGATGTTCTCGCCGGGCGCGGGATCGGCATAGTTGACCGGCCCCAGCGCCAGCAATGCCTCGCCCTGGCGGCGCAGCGCGGCGTACAGCGCGCGCGAGCGGGCGTCGGTGACGACCTGGCGCCGCAGCGCCTCCCAGCGCGCGCCATCGGCCAGCAGGCGCGGGTGCGCGGCGATGCGCGCGAAGCGCTCGGCGCTTACGCGTTGTGGCGGGTTGACCGCTTCCGGCGGCGCCTCGGCCGCGCGGCCGGCGGGACTGGCAAGCAGCGCGGCCAGCAGGCAGCTGAGCATGAAATGGGACAAACACACTGGCATCGTAATCCGTATCGATTTGGGCAAGGAAAAGTAGTATAGAGAATGGCGCGCGCGTCATTCTTATGTTTTTGCCGCGCCGTCTTGATGATTTGCAAGTGCTCGCCGGCGCCGCAGCGGCAGCGCCATTCTTGCTGGCGCGCGTCCCCCGCGGTTTCCAGCCCGGCCGTCGCCCGGCCGCGCTTTCCGAGTCGACGCCTTCGTTGCGCCATGCCAACGACTGCTGCCTAAATCGTTATGAAAACTGTCCCTGCATATTGCGTTTTCCGAGTCCGGCTTCCCGCTGGAGCTCCGGGTAAGTTACCGTTGTTTAACTACCAAACCGGTCGATGTTTTTTTTCGCCATGGTAGTGAGGTAGTTCCATAAAAACAGGAGGCAGCGAGATGCGTTTCAAAAAATTAATGGTGGCGGCAGTGGTTTTGCCGGCACTGGTATGCCAGTCGGCCCACGCGGTCGATATTTTCGTCGGCCCCAACGGTGACGACAACCGCAGCACGACCACCACGGCCTTGCCGTTCAAGACGCTGGCCAAGGCCGCCTCGGTCGCCAACCCGGGCGACATCATCAAGGTCAAGGCCGGCACCTATGCGCCGTTTACGATCACCCGTTCGGGCACCCTGCCCGCCACCGCCACCAGCGGCATCGTCAGCCCGGCCGCCAACGACGCCACCCGCATCCGCTGGCAGCGCGAAGTGGCCGGTTCGCTGGTCGAAGTGGTCGGCGACGACAGCGGCGGCCCCGCCATCCGCGTGCAAGGCAGCAATAACTCGATCGACGGCTTCACGATCCGCGGCAACACCGAGGGCGTGACCTTGCAACAGGTGCGCGACTACTATATTGCGAACCCGAACGGCAACAAGTACAACGGCAGCGGCATCCTGCTCGACAACACAGGCGCGGCGACCCCGGCCCACGGCCTGTGGCTGCGCAACAGCGTGATCCGCAATTTCGGTTGCCACGGCGTCGAGGTGATCGGCTCGGACTACAGCGCGATCGACCGCAACCACGTGTACGACAATGCCGCTTATTCGAGCAAGAACTGCTCGGGCATCGCGCTGTCCGTGGCCGCCAAGGCGGGCGACCCGACCACGGCCAACAACATCTACCACTCTGTCATCATCGGTAACAAGGTGTGGAACAACCGCGTGCTGGTCACGAATTCGACCTTGACGCGCAAGCATGCCGGCGGCAACGGCATCGTGGTCGGGCCGGTCGCCCCCGGTTATCTGGGCCGCACCTTCGTCTACACCAACGTCATCACCGACAATGGCGCCTCGGCCATCGTGCTGTCGGACGCCTTGCGCACGGAGGTGGGCTACAACACGACCTATCTGAACGCGGCCAACAGCAGCGCCGCCGAAGTGAGCGTGACCGGCTCGACCGACGTGAACGTGAAGTCGAACATCTTCTACGCCAAGCCGAACGGCCTGGTCTACGCGGCGTCGGGCAACATCGTCACCACCAGCGTCCTGCTCAAGGTCGACCTCGACTGGAACCACACCTTCAACGGCGCGCCGCTCGGTGCGCAGGACAATATCCAGGACCCGCAGTTCAACGCCCCCGGCATCGACCCGCGCAGCGCCGACTTCCGCCTCAAGAGCACCAGCTCGGCGATCGACGGCGCGCCCGGCGGCAACAGCTCGAGCAGGACCTGGCTGCGCGCCGACCTGCCGAACCACCCCGGTGGCGCGACCTGGGGCTTCGACGGCGACGGCCTGACCTTCCGCGGCCAGGGCGGCGCGCCCGACCGCGGCGCCTACGAGTTCGCGATCACCAACTTCCCGCTCGGCTGGGGTACCCCGAACGACCGCCGCGGCGTGCCCGTCGGCGTCGGCGCCGCCTCCGACTCGGCCGGCGAAACCTTCGGCGAATGGTTGTTCGTCTCGCGCGGCACCGGCTTGCGCGGCATTGCCGACAGCTTCGCCTCGGGCTTCCGCGCCTGGACCGGCGACGTCGTGATGACGGCCCGCATGAAATCGGCGTTCGTGCAGGACGACCGCGAAGCGCTGGCTGGCCTGGGCATCCGTACCGGCGTGCCCAGCACGACCGTCCCGCTGGCCCCGAACGCCCAGCACGCCTCGACCCTGGTCGTGCCCGGCGTGGGCCCGATGTTCGTGCGCCGCGCCGTGGCCGGCCAGAACACCCGCCGCAGCGCCGGCAGCATCGACAAGACGCAGGACGTCTGGCTGCGCATCGCCCGTGTCGGCAATGTGTTCACCTCCTCGGCCTCGGCCGACGGCATCACCTGGAGCGTGATCCGCAGCGAAACGATCGTCATGCCCGCCACCGTGCTGGTCGGCTTTTCCGTGAGCAACGGCAAGCCCACCAGTTTCGTCACCGCCAACCAGGTGGTCTTTGACAACGTGACCGTCGTCGCGAAATAAGGGGAGCCACCATGAAAACCACAGCGATGACCCTGAAAGAGCAGAACCCAATGAACATGCCCAAACTGCGCGGCGCCTCCTTGTTGCTGGGCGTGGCTGCCCTGTTGAGCGCCTGCGGCGGCGGCGGCGGCGACGCGGCCCCGACGCCGCCGCCGGCCAACGGCGCGGCCGTGTCCAAGACGCGCGTGCTGCCCGCCTTTGACGTGACCGTCACGCCGACCCGGGTGGCCGGCGCGCTGGCCACCAGCTTCGAGGTCAAGGTGTCGGACCCGGCCAACGTCACCGCGCTCAAGGCGGCGATCGGCGCCGACGTCGACAGCGGCGTGCTCGCCACGGCCACCGCCGGCGCGGCCGGCACCTGGACCGTCGCGGTACCGGCCGGCTCAGCGCCCGAAGCGGGCCTGCAGTTGCTGTTGACCATGAAGGACGGCGACAGCGTCGAAACCGGTACCGCTGACTTTCCGCTCAAGTAAGCGGCAAGCGTTCAAGAGACACAGGGCGCCGCCTTCGCGCGCCCACCAATCCAGGGAAACATATGTTGAATTTCAATACCAAACGTAAGCTCATCAGCGTGGCCGTCGCAGGCGCGTGGATGGCCGTGCCGGCCGCGGCGCAAACCGCCGCCAAGGCCGAGCCGGCCACGGCGCGGAGCAGTTCGAGCGCGGCATCGACCGCACCGCAGAGCACGGCACCGACAGCGGCGCAGGTCGCTGCCTTCAAGGCCAAGGCCGCCGCAGACGCGGCCGCCAAAGCCAAAGCCAAGGCAGAGGCCGACGCCAAGGCGAAAGCCGCCGCCGCGCCGGCGGAAGCGACGGTGAGCGCGGCGGCGCCGGCGATGCAGTCGGTGACGGTGAGCGGCTTTCGCTCCTCCAACGAAGACGCGCTGAGGATCAAGCGCGATTCCGACGGCTTCGTCGACGCCATCTCGGCCGACGGCCTGGGCCGCTTCCCCGACCTCAACGTGGGCGAGGCGATGTCGCGCATTCCGGGCGTGCAGATCGACCGCGACGCGGCCGACCGCAGCGCCACGATCAGCCTGCGCGGCCTGCCGGGCACGTTCTCGAAGTACACCGTCAACGGTTTCTCGCTGGCCAGCCCGGCCGGCGCCGGCGCCCTGCCGCTGGGCACCTTTCCTTCGGCCGTGTTCACGCGCTTCGTGGTCAACAAGTCCCCGAGCTCGACCGATGCGGCCGGCGGCCTGTCCGGCAACATCGACTTGCAGACCTCGGGCGCGCTCGCGCGCAAGGACGGCGGCGACATCCAGGCCGCCTACGAATACAACGAGCTCGGCAAGATCAAGGCGCCGTCGCTGACGATGAAATACGCCAAGCACTTCGGCAAGGATGTCGCGGTCTACGCGACCCTGGTGCACAAGAAGGAAAATTTCCGCCGCGACAGCCTGAACATGGGCTACCGCCAGGCCTTCAACCCGACCTACACCGATGGCGTCAGCAACGGCGCGCGGATCACCAACATCGGCGACTTCACCGACTATTTCGCGCCGCCGCTCCCCCCAGGCGAGACGGGCTACGTGTCGCCGGCCGGGGTCGCGCAGGTGGTGCTCAACGTCAAGGCCATCCCGCTCGGCACAACCGGCTCGAACGCGCTGATCGGCATCACCCAGGACCTGGTGGGCACCGGCGCCAAGTCGCGCACCGGCCTGTTCTACACCAACAGCGTCAACCAGAAGTCGCGCGACGCGGTCGGCGACAACACCGCCGCCGCCTTCGGCGCCGAATGGAAGATCAACAACAATTGGAAACTGGGCGGAACCTACGTCGGTGCCCAGCGCAACCTCGACCAGGGCACCGCTTACGAGCTCAGCAGCAACATGGGCCTCGGCGGCGCGCGCATCAAGATCGATCCGGAATCGATCTATATGTCGCCGGACGGCAATGCCTTCGCCAACAATTTTTTCTACGACAACGTCCAGATCAACTCGGCCGCCAACTACCAGTTCAACAACACCAACGCGCACGTGCTCACGGGCGGACTGAACTATAGCAGCGGCGACTGGAAGGCCTCGACCAAGATGTCCGCGTCTGTCGCGCGCGGCAACTTCGACACCCTGTCGACCACCCTGCTGTTCAACGGCGCCGACATCCGCACCAACAACGGCTTCGCGCTGGCGGCCAACGGCGTCTACGGCGACCTCAATAGCGGCAGCGGCAACATCAAGGACTACGCCTGGACCATGACGCCGGGCGCCCCGTTCACCGTGCCAACCGCGCCCTTGCGCATCGACCAGATGTCGACCCAATCGACCAACGCCAATTCGGTGTACACCGGCTCCTTCCAGATCCGCAACACCCCGCCGACCGGCGTCGGTTTCATGTACGTCAGCCTGAGCGGCCAGAACCAGCAGACCGACAACAAGATCGGCGGCTTCCAGCAGGATTTCGAGCGCGACGTGGGCGACCTCCCGGTGGTCGGGAAATTGCTCAAGAGTGTGCAATTCGGCGCCAAGTACGAGGTCGACAATTTCAAGTCGACCTACTACAGGGTCACCTCCTACGGCGCCAATCCGGCCGGCCTGACGCCCGCGATCCTGCAAGGCAGTTTTCCGGGCGCGTCGAGCTACGCCGGCGGCGCGGCGCCGGGTTACAACCAGAAATGGCAGATGGGCAACCTCGATGCCCTCGTCAACGGCCTGCGCCCGACCGCCGCCAGCCTCGTCCCCGGGCAGCAGTTGACGCCGCTGGGTTTCCCCGTGGTGCTCGGACCGACCGGCTACGTGACCGACCCGAACCATGCGGATCAGTTCACGAAGAACTACACCAACGACCTGAGCACAAGCAGCCTGTTCCTGCGCGCCAACGTCGACACCAAATTGTTCGGCTTCCCCCTGCGCGGCAATGTCGGCTTGCGCCACGAACGCACCACCAAGGAGATCAATCTGATCGACCGCGGCCTGACCACGATCGGCGCCAACAAGTTCGTCAACCCGACCCCGGTCACCTACAAGGATACCTACGCGTACACGCTGCCGTCGCTGCTTCTGGCAACCGACCTGCGCAAGGACCTGGTGCTGCGCATGGGCGCCTACAAGACCTATGTGCTGCCGAGCCGGATCGACGAGAACCCGACCACGGTGTTCGACTACACCCAGAACACCGGCGGCACCTCGACCTACAACGTCAAGTTGGGCAAGAAGGACCTCAAACCCTACACGGCGATCTCGGGCGACATCGGCGTCGAGTGGTATAACCGCAGCGGTTCCGTGGTCGGCCTGACGGTCTACCAGAAGAACCTGAACGGTTACATCATGAACTTCGACAAGAACTCGGTCCCGGAGCTGGCCTGCCCGGCCAACGGCCTGTTCAACGGCGTAGATTACGGCACCGGCCCGCTCACGTTCAAGACCAACCCGCTGTACCCCAACGATTGCGTCGGCGTCAACGATGACGAGGACAACCAGCAGAACGGTTTGCCGGCCGTGAAGATCGTCAACGGCAGCGGCGCGATCAACAGCGCTTCCCTGCTGAAACTGCGCGGCGTCGAGTTTCAGGTGACCCAGCGTCTGGGCCAGCATTTCGGCGGCACCTTCAACTACACGCTCTCGAGCACCAAGGGCACGCTGCCGAACGGCCAGCCGTACACGCTGACCAATGCCTCCAAGCGCGTGGCCAACCTGATCGGCTGGTTCGAGATGGGCGGCTTCAGCACGCGCCTGGTGCTGAACCACCGCGGCGAGTACAACATCCTCGGCGGCACCGCCACCATGCCGCGCTTCGTCAAGCCGCGCACCCAGGTCGACGCAGTCTTGTCGTACCGCTTCAAGAACGGCGCGCAGTTGGCGCTCGACTTGTACAACCTGACCGAAGCGCGCGTCGAATCGTGGCAGGAAGACCGGCGCGCCCTGCGCAGCGTCGACTTCGACGGCCGCACCGCAGTCATGACGATGCGCCTGCCGTTCTAAGCAAGCGGTAAGGAAATTGCGGGATGACGGTGTGGCGACGCGAGTTGCCGCACCGTTTTTTTTCGGCTGGCGCCGCCGACATTTGCCGATATAATCAGCCGATCTGCAGGTGCGGGCATCTTGCGCGCCCGGCAGCACCCGGGGATACAGCCATGCGATCGAACGCGCGCCACCACCCGCCTGCCCGCCCGGGCCGGCGCCTTGCTTTGCCCGTCGCCGCGTCTGGTCCGGACCTGTCATGACCGACCTCGCGGCCACCGGCACGCTGCGCCATTCCCACATTCGGATTCTGGCGTTCCTGCACGAGTTGGGCGGCGCCGCGCGCACCGTCGAACTGTCGCCCTACTCGATGCTCCGAAAGGCCGGCGTGGCGGCCACTCCGGCGGGCGCGGCCACCGTGCACGCCGACCTCGCGATGCTCGAGGCCACGGGCCACCTGTTGCTGGGCGAACGCACCGCGAGCGGCATCATGGTCATGCTGCTCACCTGCAGCGATCTGCCGGTGCTGCTCACCTGCCAGCGCCTGGTGACCATGTACGGCTGGCTCAACCATAACGAACGGGCAGCCCTGCAGCGCTGGGAAGGCGCCAATCTTTCGGTCGGCGGCGTGAGCACGTCCGATTGGCCCGGCTGGCCGACCATCTACCGGCGCCGCTACAGCCAGTAGCGGCGATGTCATTGCGTCGGACTCCCGGACACGCTAAATCACGTCCGGCACTGGCGACGATCCTTGCCATGCGCCGCCCGCCCCCCCCCCCGCCTAGCGGCGAATCGCCGCCCCATATTTTCCGTCGCGTTCACCTTTGGCCCAGTCGGCCATCAGATCGTGAAACCCCGGCGCGATCCGGGTGCGCTTGCGGGAAAAATCGGCCGCTTGCTCGTAGTTCCACATGCCATGCTCGGCCTCGGGGAAGACGTGGATCGAGACGTCCTTGCCTTGCTTGCGCAGTTGCGCGAGGCGCTCGATGGTCAATGCGATCGGGGCTTGCCGGTCTTCGCTTGCGAACGCCCACAGCTGCGGCACATCGACCTTTTGCAAGGCCTGCATCGGGTTTTGCGACCAGTCGACGCGCCATTTGTCGAATCGAGGAATGCCGTTCTTGCGCAGATCGTCTACAGACATGTTGAGGAGCACACCGCTGTACGCGCCCTTTATGACTGAAAACCACGCTTCTTTTCCATAGTGATGCTGGACGGCCGCGAGATCGTCGATCCCGTCCTTGTACGCCGATTTAACGATCCTGGAAGTTATGTCCGTCACGCTGCGTGCCTTGGCGAGGACGTCGTCGCCGTAGCCGCGCTCGCGCAATTCCAGCGCGACCTGGGCCTCGTCCTCCTCGGCGATGTCGACGGCCAGGCCGTAGCCGATGCCTAAAAACCCGGCCTTGGCGCGGGCGGCCGCGAGCGGGACGATCCACCCGCCCTGGCTCAAGCCGACCAAACCGAAACGACCATGGCGGCCGGCCGCGAGCCGCCTGGCCTCGCGCGACGCCGCCACCAGGTCATCGGCCAAAAGCGGAAAATTCTGCGTGTACTCGCCCTCGGACATTCCCGTGCCGCGCTTATCATAGACGAACACCGACACGCCCCGCCCCACCATCTGGTACGGGTCGGGCGCGCGGTCGATCCAGCCGCCGTCTTCGGAGCCATGCGCGTAGACGACGAGGGGCGTGCGCTTGCCGGCGTGCGGGGCTTCGATCAGGCGCCCGGCGAGCACGACGCCGTTCGACGCGAAGCGCGTGTTCGATTCGGTCAGGGCGACCCTGGGCCAGGACTCCCCGGCGGCGACGATCACCGCACCTGGTGCGCACGCGAGCAAAGCCTTGGCATCGAGCGTGTTGCCGACAATCCCGTCGCTGAAGGTATAGTTGAATCCCTTGTCTGCTTTTGTCATGGCGACGAAGGTCGCCGTGTTTTTTCGGAAAATACCCGTCTCACAGCGCGCCGGACTGCGCGGAGCGGACGTGTGCTGTGCTGTGCCAGCCGCCGTGGACGCAGGCGCGCGATCGCCAGGCGCAGCGCAGCAGACGGAAGCTGCCGACAAGGACGTGGCTAGCAGGACGGACATTACGGTCTTCATGACTTCTCCAGTAGGGATATTGGTCAGGAAGCGTATGCGATCTCGTCCTTGCCAATGCATCCATTCCGACGAAAAGGCAAATTTGGCGGCTGAAGGCAAAAATTCCGGCCGCTGAAAAGCGCAGAGCCCAAGGGTGGTCGCGCCACCCCTCGCGTGATATGCGTTAATGCATAGCAGGGTGCCACGTTATGCAAAAACGAATGGCCCGCCGCAAGCACCGCACACAAGCGGCCGGGTCTTCAGGCCGCGACCCGGGCAATCGATGCGACGCTGTCGAATTCGACGGCGGGCGAATGGCGCCGCAGGGATTCGATCGCGCCATATCCCCAGCCGACGGCCCCGAATGCGACCTGCGCCTTGTGCGCCGCCTCGAGGTCAGGCAACTGGTCGCCGATATAGATCGCTTCGCCGCGGTCAATGGCCGCGCCTTTGACCACTTTCCTGATGCGTGCGGCTTTGCCGAACATCGACATGCCGCATTCAAACTGGGAAAAATACCGTAGGTTCGCCTCCCCGAGGATTTTCCGCACATTCTGCTCGGAGTTTGACGAGACGATGGCAAGCACCGCGCCGTTGTCCGCAAGCCGCGAAAGCATCTCGCCGACGCCATCGAACAAGGCGATGCCCGCCGAGTTTTGGCTCATCAATCCGATAAACCGTTTCGCGATGGCCGGCAGCTTCCAGGCCGGCAGTGCCACCTCTTTCATCATCTGCTGCGGGGTGAAATGGCGGTAAGTGTGGGCCAACGCGGGGTCGATCCGCTTGAATCCATACTCGTCGGCGACCTGGTTGAAAACCCCCAGAAAGAAGGGAAAAGAATCGGCGAGAGTGCCGTCGAAATCGAATATGAAAAGGCGATATGTCATGAATGGCGGGTAGTCTGGTGCGCGGTTCTACGGTCCCGGTCGATTATCCCGCATTTCAAATCGCAGCGCCCCTGGTTTGCGCCCGGCCGCCGCAGCCGCGCCTGGCCATGACGATTGACGACAACAATCAACGTTGACAGATTTTTCTACTTAAATGATAGTGTCAACTGTTACTCAACAAAACAAGGAAAATTCATGTCAGTCATAACTGAAGCCGGCGGCACGGTGACGTTGCTCGTGCCGGTCGGTTCGCTGGGCGCCGGCGTGCGCGCCGCCGAGGTACGCTACGGGCTCGAGCAGGGCGCCGACGTGATCGCGTCCGACGCCGGGTCGACGGACAGCGGAGCGGCCTACCTCGCGCTCGGCATGTCGAAGAATAACCGCGCGGCCGTCAAGCGCGACTTACAGATCTTGATGGCCGCGCAAGCCGAAAAAGGCATTCCCTTGCTGATCGGCTCCTGCGGCCAGGCGGGCGGCGACGCCGGCGTCGACTGGACCGCCGAAATCGCGGTCGAGGTCGCGCGCGAGCTGGGCGTCAAGCCGCGCATCGCCCTGCTCTACTCCGAGCAAAGCAAGGAATTACTGAAGCAGAAAAACGCGCAAGGGAAGATCCACGCCCTGTCGATCCTCGGCCCGATGACCGACGCCATGATCGACTCGTGCGAGCACATCGTCGCGGCGATGGGCCCCGAGCCCTACATCGCCGCGCTCGAAGCGGGCGCCGACATCGTCCTCGGCGGACGCACAACCGATACCGCCGTGCTGGCGGCGCTGCCCCTGATGCGCGGCGCGCCGGCCGGCCTGGCCTGGCACGCCGGCAAGATCGGCGAATGCGGCGGACAGTGCAGCGTCAATCCGGCCGGCGGCGCCGGCGTGCTGATCACGATCGGCCACGACAGCTTCGACGTCGAGCCGCTGAGCATCGACAACCGCTGCGACCCGGACAGCGTGTCGGCGCACATGCTGTACGAAAATAGCGACCCCTTCCTGCTGGTCGAACCGGGCGGCGTGCTCGACGTGCGCGCGGCGCGCTATGCGCAACTGAACCCGCGCAGCGTGCGCGTGCGCGGCGCCGAATGGCAGCCCAGGCCGTACACGATGAAGCTCGAGGGCGCCGGCGCCGGACAATACCAGACCATCATGCTCGTCGGTATCGAGCAACCCGACGTGCTGGCCGACGTCGATGCCTTCCACGACAAATTCCTGGCGGCCTTGTACGGCCGTGTCGCGAGCACCATCGGCGCCGATGCCGGCGACTTCCACATCTCGCTGCGCATGTACGGCTGGAACGCGGTGTCCGGACAGCGCCCGCCGCCGGGCACGCCGGCGCCGCGCGAAATCGGCGTGCTGTTCGTCGCCACCGCGGCCACCCAGGAGATGGCGAGCGCGATCGCCAAGGCCTGCAACCCGTGGTTCTTCCACTTCCCGATGAACCCCGGCACCGATCTGCCCAGCTACGGCTTCGCGTTCTCGCCGGCCGACATCGAACGCGGGCCGGTGTACGAGTTCCGCCTCAATCACGTGGTCGAGACGGACGATCCGCACGAACTGGTGCGCACGCGCTGGATCGACCTTTCAAACGACACGCAACAAGGATAAATCATGGCCACGATACAACAGGTATGCCGCCACATCCGCTCCAAGAATGCCGGGCCGTTCTGGGTCACCATCGATTTTTTCTTCAATGGCAAATCGAACTTCGAGCGCTACCACGACCGGCCCGCGCTGTCGGCCGCCGCGATCGGCGCGGCCTTCGGCGTCGATCCGGCGATGGTGCGCCACTACCCCGTTCCGGAGCTGAACGTGCTTAAAGTGTCCTACCCGCGCGCCAACGTGCAGGGCGGCGTCGAGGAACGCGACATGCATTGCGGCCAGCAATACGTCCGCCTGCTCGGCATCGAACTCGACTGACACTCATCGCGCCACCACCAAACGCGCCACCACCACCGGGAACACCATCCATGCCAGCCACCCTCTACCAAAAGCTGGTCGACACGCACACGGCCGTGCGGCTCGACCACGAGTATGTGCTGCTGTACGCGGACCTGCACATCATGAACGAGTACACCAGCCCGCAGGCGTTTTCGGGGCTGCGCGAACACGGACGCCGCGTGCCCAATCCGGCCCAGCACATGGCGGTGGTCGACCACATCATTCCGACCCATCCGCACGCGCTGCGCGTCATCCAGGATCCGCCGTCGGCGCTGCAGGCGCGCAAGCTGGCCCGCAATTGCGAGCAATACGGCATCACGCTGTTCGATGCCAACGACGCCTTCCAAGGCATCGAACATGTGGTCGCGCCCGAACTGGGCATGATCCGGCCCGGCATGGTGGTGCTGTGCGGCGACAGCCATACGACGACCTACGGCGCGCTCGGGGCGCTCGGCTTCGGCATCGGCACCTCGGAGGTCGAGCACGTGCTGGCCACGCAGACGCTGGTCTACAAGCCGGCGCGCGACATGCGCATCGACGTCGCCGGCGCGCTCGGCCACGGCGTCAGCGCCAAAGACCTGATCATGTACATCATCAGCCGGATCGGCGCCCAGGGCGCACGCGGCTACGCGGTCGAATTCACGGGGACGGCGGTGGGCGCCTTGTCGGTCGAGGCACGCATGACCCTGTGTAACATGGCGGTCGAGGCCGGTGCGCGCGCCGCCCTGGTCGCGCCCGACGACAAGGCATGCAGCTATGTGCTCGAGCGCGCGCCTGACCTCGACGGCGCCGTGCGCGCCCAGGCGATCGCGGACTGGCGCGCCCTGCGCAGCGACGCCGATGCGCTGTTCGACACCAGCCACCACTTCGACGCCGCCGACGTCGCGCCCTTCGTCAGCTGGGGCACCAGCCCAGACCAGGCGATCCCGATCGGCGACCATATCCCGCCGCCCGATCCGGCGGCCGGGGCGGCCGCCAACGCAGCGCAGGAGCGCGCGCTCGCCTACACCGCGCTGCGCGCCGGCATGTCGCTCGAGGGCCTGGCGATCGACCGCGTGTTCATCGGCTCGTGCACCAACGCGCGCATCGAGGACCTGCGCGAGGTCGCGCGCGTGGTCGGGGGGCGCAAGGTCGCCGCCACGGTGCGCGCGATGGTCGTGCCGGGCTCGGGCGCGGTGCGGCGCCAGGCCGAACACGAAGGCATCGCCGCGCTCCTGCAGGCGAGCGGCTTCGAATGGCGCCAGCCCGGCTGCTCGATGTGCCTGGCAATGAACGACGATGTGCTGGCGCCGGGCGAGCGCTGCGCCTCGACCACCAACCGCAATTTCGAGGGCCGCCAGGGCCGCGGCGGCATCACCCACCTGATGAGCCCGGCGATGGCCGCCGCCGCCGCCCTGACCGGCTACATCACCGACGTGCGCGCACTGGGAACCCAATATGACTGAATCGCACCACATCGAGGGCCGGATGGCGCCGCTGCGCATCGCCAACCTCGACACCGACCAAATCATGCCGAAGCAGTTCTTGCGCCGCATCGACAAGGCCGGCCTCGCGGCGGGCCTGCTGTACGACCTGCGCTTCGGCCCGGACGGTGTGCCGCGTGCCGACTGCGTGCTCAACCTGCCGGAATACGCGGCCCCGGTCGCCCTGCTCGGCGGCGCCAATTTCGGCTGCGGTTCGAGCCGCGAGCATGCGGTCTGGGGTTTGCTCGAGTTTGGCGTGCGCGTGATCATCGCGCCGAGCTTCGGGGAGATTTTTTTCAACAACGCGATGAACAACCGGCTGCTGCTGATCACCCTGCCCGAAACGGACATCGCCAGGCTCGCGGCCGACGCCGGTGCGGTCCATACCAACCGGGTCTGCGTCGACATCGCCGGCCAGCGCGTCTATTGCGCCACCCACGGCGCCACCTTCGCGCTCGGAGAGCGCCACCGGCGCATGTTCCTCGAGGGGCTCGACATGATCGGCGCCTCGCTGTTGCACAGCGACGCCATCGGCGCGTTCGAGCAAGGGCACTGGCGCCGTTTCCCCTGGCTGGCGGGCGTGCCCACGCGCCCGCCCGGGGCCGGCTCCGCCCCCTAGCGCGGGCTGTGCCGGCTTGCGGGGATGGATTAGAATACGCCGGCGCAGGATGCTTCCTGCCCCCGCCCGCAGCCGCGGCATCCATCATGAAAGAGTCGAACCGCATGGCCGAGCCCAGCCCCACACCAGGAAAGCGCCTGGTCTCCCCGCAAGCCGAGTACCTGACCGCGGCAGACGCCATGGACTTACTGGGCGTGAGCGCGCAGACCCTGTACGCCTATGTGAGCCGCAAAGGCTTGCGCACCAAGGCCGTTCCGGGCAGCCGCCAGCGGCTCTACTGGAAGGACGACATCGAGCGCCTGCTGCAGAAAAAGAGCGCGGCTCCGGTCGACACCTCGTTCTCGCAAAACAGCACGATCACGCTCACGACCGAGGACGACCTGTTCTACCGGGGCCAGAACGTCGCCGAACTGGCCGAACACGCCACGCTTGAAACCGTCGCCTGCCTGCTCTGGGATTGCGACGAGGCCGCCACTTTCGTCGACAAGGCGCCGCAGGCCCCGGCCCTGTGGCCCGAGCTCGACCGCCTGTTCAAGGACCAGAGCCAGATCAACCGCGCCACCGCGCTGTTCCCCCTGCTCGAGGAAGCCAATCCGCGCGCCTATGACCTGTCGCACGCCGGCATGGCGCGCACCGGCGCCGATATTTTGCGCTGGCTCGCCGCGATCACCGTCAACGCGCCGCTGCCGACGACCGAGCCGATCCACCTGGCGGTGGCGCGCAACCTGGACTTGTCCGCGCTCGGCGCCGAGATGGTGCGCCGGATGCTCGTGCTGTCGGCCGATCACGGCTTCGAGGCCAGCGTGGTGGTGGTGCGCACGCTCGCCAGCAGCGGCGTCACCCCGTGGCGCGCGCTGATCGGCGGCCTGGCCGTGTCGATGGGGCGCCACACCAAATTTAGCAACGTCGATTCGATGGGGCGGCTGATCGAGGAGATCATCGCCAGCAACGACCCGCGCGGCGTGATCGTGCGGCGGGCCCAGATCGGCGACGAATTGAGCGGCTTCAGTCCCGGCATCTACCCGCGCGGCGATCCGCGCGCGCGCGCGCTGCTGGCCTTTTGCGCCGAGGCGTTCCGTGGCGACCCGGGCTACCAGCGCGTGGCCGAGGCGCTGCTGACGGTCAAGGAGATCCACAACCGCGAGCCGGGATTCGCCTTTGTGTGCGCGCTGTCGGGCATCCTTTGCGGCATGGGCACGCGCGCCTCGATCTTCCAGTTGGGGCGCGCCAGTGGCTGGATCGCGCACGCGATCGAGCAGTACCAAAGCGCCGAGCTCAAACGCCAGCACGCGAACTACCGGGGGCCCCTGCCCTAGCCCGGATCTTGCAACTCGCCGGGGTCGGACGACGAGCCGCCGTCAACCTCGGCGCGGATGGAGTGGGCCCGATCGGGCGGTAAGCGGCGATTTGCTGAAGCAGAATTGAAATCGGGCAAGGTGGTGTGCGTGTCGCTGGCTGTGGGTCAAGGGACTCACAACCATCAATCACCTACGCCACGCCTGCCCTTTTTTCTGCGAAGTCCGGGCTAGCCCGGCAGATGGATCGCGCCGGTCAGGACCGCCGCCAGCAACAGCAGCAGCGAACACAAGATCGCCCATTTCATCGCGAAGCGCTGCACCGGGCCGATTTCGACGCCCAGCATGGCCGTGACCAGGTAAAGCGATGCCATCAGCGGACTGAGCGTGTGGACGCAGATGCCCAACAGCGAAGCGCGGGCGATCTCCACGGCCGGCACGCCGTACGCGGCGCCGGTCTTGGCCAGGATCGGCAGGACGCCGAAATAGTAGGCGTCGTTGGACATCATGAAGGTCATCGGCATCGACAACAGCGCGGTGATGATCGCCATCCACGGTCCGGCCGCCGTCGGGATGACCGAGATCATCGCCTGCCCCATCGCATCGACCATGCCGCTGCCGTTGACGATGCCGGTAAAGGCGCCGGCGCACAGGATCAGCAGGACGATGAAAAAGCAGTTGTGCGAATGCGCTTCGAGCCGCGCCAGTTGTTCCTTCGGCGTGCGGTAATTGAGCAGCAGTGCAAACGCCGCGCCGACCATGAACGCGACCGACAGCGGCACGGCCCTGGTGAACACGCAGGCCAGCACCACCAGCGTCAGCACGACGTTCGCATAGCGGCGCCAGCGCTTGCCCGCGACGGGCGCGCCGCTGCCTGGCTCGGGCAAGGGCCCGGGCAAGGGCACTGCCATGGCGGTGTAGCCGAGGCGGCGCCGCTCGCTGCGCCCGAGGTGCCACGCCAGCACGAAGATGCCGGCCGCCGCGATCAGCATGGCCGGGATCAGCGGCAGGAATATGTCGTTCGGATCGAGCTGCAGCGCGCTGGCCGCGCGCGCCACCGGCCCGCCCCACGGGGTCAGGTTCATGACCGAATTGGTCAGGCCGAGCAGTGTTAGCAGGATCAGCGGATTCATCGAAATGCGGCGGTAGATCGGCAAAAAGGCCCCGATCACGACCAGCGCGGTGCTGGTGCCGTCGCCGTCGAGCGCGACGATGATCGACAGCAGCGTGGTGCCAAGGGCGACGCGCAGCGGGTCGTCGCCGACCCGGCGCACGATGGCGCGGGTCAGGGGATCGAACAGGCCGACATCGAGCATCAGGCCGAAATACAGCACCGCGAACATGAGCGTGATGCCGATCGGCGCCACCTGCGTGACGCCGGTGGCGATCATGGTGCCGAGCTGGGGACCGAAACCGGCCAGGGCGCCGAACAGGATCGGCACCAGCGTCAGGGCGACCACGGCCGAGCTCCTGCGCAGCATGATCAGCAGCATGAAGCTGGCGATCATGGCAAAGCCGGTCGCCGCTAGCATGCGTGCTCCCGCTTGGCCGTGCGGCCGTCCGCGATCAGGCAATCGGGTGGTAACGCGGTGCCGTCGAGCACGCCGACGACGCAGCGCGCGGCCAGCATATTGGTGCGCTCGAGGCCCTCTCGCGTCGAGGCGCCGGCGTGCGGCGTGGCCACGACATTGGGCAGGCCCAGCAGTTTTTTGGTCACCCCGAGCAGGGCTGGATCGGTTTCGCTTTCGAACACGTCGAGGCCCGCGCCGCCGAGGTGGCCGCTCTCTAGCGCTTGCAGCAAGGCCGCATCGTCGACCAGCCCGCCGCGCGAGGTATTGACGAGGAAGGCGCCGGGCTTCATGCGGGCGAGTGCGTTGGCGTCGATCATGCGTCGGGTCTCTGTGGTCAAGGGAGCATGCAGGGAGACATAGTCGGATTGCTCGAGCAAAGTTTCCAAGCCGACGTAGCTTAGCCGATTTGCGCCGCCGGCCGGGTTTAATGGGCCGCAGGCGCGGCGCGGGGTCGCCACCAGGATGGTCGCCTCGAATCCGAGCAGGCGCTGCACCACGCCGCGGCCGATGCGCCCGAGCCCGACGATGCCGACCGTCTTGCGATACAGGTCGCGTCCGGGCAGGATGGCCCAGTCGCCGCCCTCCATCTGGCGCTGCGACTCGCGCAGGCGGTGGCCCAGCGCCAGCATCATGCCGAGCGTATGGTCGGCCACGCAGGCGTCGTTGCCGCCGACGGCGACCGTGCCCACCTTGCCAAGGTCGCGGAGCGCGTCCATGTCGACGCGCTCGTACCCCACGCCGCGGCGCGCCACCACGCGCAGTCGCGGCAGGCCGGCCAGCAAGGTGCGGCTGACGCTCGCATGGCCGACGATCCAGGCGTCGGCGTCCGCGAGCAGCGCGTGCAGCGCCGCTTCGGACAGGGCGCCGTCGGCCTGCCCCGGCGGCAGGTCGGCCAGCTTCACGCGGCAGCCGTGCGCCTCGAGCAAGGCGATGGCGTCGGCATCGAAGAAGCGCTGGCTGACCACGACAGTGCGGTGCCGGTCCGGTGTTTGTTGTATGTCCACTTCTGAGTCCTTTGGTTCGAGCGAGGGGAACGATGCAAGGCCGGCCGCACGTGCGGCCGGCGCGCTTGCCTGGGAGGCTGTCGGACTTAGGATCGTCGGCTGCAAAAAGTGTCGGACGGTGCATATTTCGCCGCTTTCTCGGCCAATAGCTCGCTATTGGCACTGCGAAACCGTCAAAATCTCTCCTCGCCCGGCACTTTTTTCGCTTCGACTCCCTAAGTCCGACAGCCTCCTAGAAGCTGGTCCGTAAATTGAACCCGATCGTGCGCGGGCGAGCCCAAAAGAAGTTGCGCTGCTGCGTGTACACGTCCGGGCCGTCGAAGTCCTCGCGCACCGCCACCTTGCGGTCGGTCGCGTTATCGATGAAGCCATACAGCTGCCACCGCTTCGTCTCGATGCCGAAGCGCAGGTCGAGCACGGTACTGCCGGGCGTCGTGTTCTGGTAGTGGCGCAGGTCGGAAATCGCCTCGCCGCGGTGGGCAATGCGTCCGCCGACGAAGCCGGCGAGGCCTTCGCTGAGCGGAGCGCGGTAGCTGCTGCCGAGGCTGACTGAGACCTTGCTGGTGCCGGGAATGGCGGTGCCGGCGGGGACCGTCACGCCGCCTGCACTCGGTTCGAGCACCACGGCGTTGTCGAGCTCGGCCTTGAGCAGGGAGGCCGAGAACGAGACGTCCAGGCGGCGCGTCGGCATCCACTTCACGTCCACGTCGAGACCGTTGCTGGTGGCGCTGCCGACGTTGCCCAACGCCTTGCCGACACCGCCGATGCCCTGCGCCACCACCTGCTGCAAATCGTTCCACTTCATGCGGTAGGCCGACACATTGAAGCTGACCGTGTTACCGAACAGATTGGTTTTGAGGCCCAATTCATTGTTGGTCAGCGTTTCGGGCTTGTAGTCGGGCGCGGCGGTCGGGGTGAACGGCAGGTATTCGTTCTGGCCGCCGCTGCGGAAACCCTTGCTGTGCGTGGCGTAGCCCATCACATCCGGACTCCACTTGTAGCTCGCCGTCACCTTCGGATTGAACAGCGACGAGGTCGCGCCCGTCTCCGACTGGCCCGGCGGCAGCCCGCCGCTCAGAAAAGCAAATGCGCTTTCCCAGGTCGACTTCGAGTTGCGTTTTTCCTTGAACAGGCGCCCGCCGGCCAGCAGCTGCAAGCGCGGGCTGAAATCCTTCGACACTTCGCCAAACAAGGCCGTTTGCTTGATCGACGACACCGCCCTGACCTTTTGCGGCTCACGGATCACGATCGCGCCCTTGGTCAGGGCCGAGGTGACGGCCTGCCAGCTTGCACCCGGCACCGGCGCAAAGCTGTTGGCCTCGGCGGCGTGCAAGGTATCGGTGTCCTTGTAAAAGGCGCCGAGCGTCCACTTCAGACTGCCCTCGGCATTCGAGACGAGCCGCAATTCGAGCGTGTCGGCGCGGGCATCGTAGTTGTGCAGGCTGTGCACCCCGGTGGCGGCGGCCGGCCAGGGCACGCCGAGCACATTGACCGCGAGCGGGCGCAGCTTGGCCAAGGCGCCGTTGACCGTCTCGAGCGATTGCGCCTGGTCGGTGTCGGCGGTGATCTTGCGGTCCGTGTGCGAAACGCTGGCCACCACCGACCCGATGCCGGTCTCATACTCGAGCGTCAGGTTCAGCGCGTTCAGTTTGTCGTGCTGGTTTTCGGGCACCGAGAACGATCCGACGTCCGCCTGCGGCCCGCGGCTGCGGGTGCCGTTGCGCGCCTCATTTAGCAGCAGCATCGCGGAAATGCTCAGATCGTCGCTCGGCAAGGCGCGCAAAAGCAGGCGTCCGCCTTTGCTGCGCTGCGCGTTGGCGTCCGGCAGCGTGGCGAACACGGTCTTGCCGTCGGTGATGCGGGCGTTCATATAACCGCCGTCCTCGCGCTCGAAGGCGACGATCCGCATGCCGGCATTGCCCGACAGCGGCACGTTGAGCATCACGTTGACCGCATGGTTGTCGCCGCCGCCCTCGGTCTTCGAGGCGACCACCTCCGCCGCCGCCGCCACCTTGTCGAACTTGGGCTTTTGCGCGATGAAACGGACGGTGCCGGCCAGCGAGCCTTCGCCGAACAAGGTGCCTTGCGGTCCTTTCAACACTTCGACGCGCTGGATGTCGAACGCGCTCAGGCCCGGGAAGCGGCCGCCGGCGCTGAGCGGCATCTCGTCGACGTACATGCCGGTCGCGGACCCGGTGCCGCCGTACAGGTTCATCATGTTCAGTTCGGAAATGCCGCGCACCGCGACGCCGCCCTGCCCGGATTGCTCCTGCCGCAACTCGACGCCCGCCATCGAGTTGACCAGCGTGGCGAAGTCCTGGGCCCCGATGTCTTTCAAATTCTTTTCCGAAAAAACGCTCAGCGTTTGCGGCACGTCCTGCATCGCCTGGGCGCGCCGGGTTGCGGTGATCACAACCGTTTCGAGCGTGCCCTTGCCGGCATTGTCGAGCTGCGCCATTTGCGCCAGCGCGGTTAGCGGAACGACCGGCAGGAAGCCGGCAAGCGCCAAGGTTCTATGAATGCGTTTCATCTTGTCTCCTAACTGTTATTTGAAGGAAGCGTCGATGTCTTCGGTCCGCACCGTTCGCTCCGGTCTGCTCCGCGCCTGTTGAACCAGCGGTACAGCTTGATCAGCTTATTTCTTTGGTTGACTAGTGTCAATCTTGATTGTTTTTGTCAAGTTACGCTTGGTGACGCACGAAAACGCCACGTAAGACTTCTCACGATGGCTTGGGCAGGCGTGGGTGTTTTTGCGCGAAGAGGTGCCGGTCTCGCTGGGATGCGAACGCGGACCGATGCTGCGGGAAAGTCATCGTCTCCTCAAACCGGGAGCACGCATTGTGGTCGCGGGCGATTCGGCGCCCGGTCCCGACCGGCATCGCTGGATGACGCGTTCAGTGGCGTTTGGCGATCATCGCGACCTTGATTAATCAAAGATTGCAGCCGAAAGTCGCTTCGCGGACGGGAGTATTGGAAAACCGAGGCGGCTTCAGGAGTTGCTTTGTCCTTCGCCCTTCAAAATCCCGGTTTTAAAAAACGCTCCAGTATTTTTCTCTTCCCTGCGCACCGGGCTTCTTCCCAGCACGAGGTATAGGTCTTCACCAGGGCATTCTTGCGATAAATGCGGACTTCCAAGGGTCTCTTTTGAATGACTGTATGGACGTAAGAAACCAGGGACTCCGCGAAATCATCGCCGGGTTTTGTGGCGGCATACAAGGTCGGGAAGTTGGTGCTCTGGAGCTGCTCGTACGCCGGCACCATGTGTTCCCCGTTGAGCTTCGCACCAAAATAATAGACAACATCTTTACGCAGGGGGAATGTGGAATCGAATCGACTGAAGAAATTGAATTTCTTATCAATCGCCCAGGAGTGGTTCGTAAATGGCGTGTCGGCGAGATTGGTTTTCGCATCAAGATAGCGGTCCCAGCGCGGATGGAATTTTTCTCCGATCGATAAAACATGGGCCACTTCATGCAGCAATAAATACTGGATCGCATTCTTGCGATTGTTCGAATCAGCCTGCTCGATACGCACATCCAAGCGGTATTGCGGATCAGTGCGAAAAGGCGTGTTCTCCTTCCATGTTGCCCAAGCGTTGGCCGTGTATTTGGTCAGGACATCAATGTCGAGGACGATATAGCCGGCGTCGGCGCTGAACACACCGCCATCGATATAGTCGGTAAAACCGGTGCCGCCGAGATCGCGGACAAAATAAATTCCGGCCAATTTATCGTCGAGGAGTTTTTTTATGCTGTCCGGCAGTTCGGCGATCGCCGCCCGGACCTCATTGCGAAAATCCGGCGGAATGGCGGCCGATTCCGGCCTGTTGGCGATTCCACCGCCGATGTTGTTGATGGTGAGATAGCGTACAAGCTCTGGCGGCGCGCTCGCGAAGCGGCTCTCAAGCTTGATGCCGAAGGCACCCCGCCAATAAAATTTTTTCTTTATCGGACTATTTTCGTTCGCGATAAAAGCACAGTGCGCATCCCCCACTTTGCAGGTCGATGACCCTGTGGCTTGTGCCAGCGCCACATTCTGAAACGCGAAAACGACGATCAGCGCTTGAGTGAGCAAGAAAGACAGGCGTGGCAGGATACGTGGTGAAGATCTGTCCATGCTGGTTCCGCTGGTTTAAACGAATGTAAAGTTTCAGCTTCCCTACTGCCGAAAACCGCCGCCGTGGATTCAATAGACCCGCGCGACGCCCTTTTTGGGGCGCTGCTGTCCGATCGTCGGTTTCAAGTTCATGGCAGGACCCAAAAGCGCAGCGATTGCCTCCGCGTCGGCTTGACTCGACAGACTTGCGATCACGACAGCGTAGACGCGAGTCCCTTTCGTGAGCGCAGGTGAGACTTCCGCTGGATAGCCCTGTTTGCGCAGCGAGTCACGCAAATCGAACGCTGCGACCAGATCGACCGGCGCGGCAAGTGTCACTTTCCACGCACCGCCGTTCGTTAAGGAACCTGTGCCGACGCCAATCTCGGTATCGGCGGCCCACTTGCCGAGCTGCTCATCTGAGACCTTCGCAATCGGCAATGTCGGCTTATCGGTAGGCGCGATGTAAAACTGCAGCGCTTGATCCAGTGTGACGGGGTCCGTGGCCTTGCCGTCCAACATGCGGTTGACTTCGATTTTCCCCTCGATCAGACAGACGATTTCTTTATCGTCGGCTTGCTTTCCCCACAAATCGGTACCCCGGATACCCACCGTGACGGTGGAGAACCGCACAGAGATATTGCGTCGGCTGATAATTTTGGACGCGGCATCGGTCGTGAACCGGAATGCTCCTTTTGCAACATTCAACACAGATTTGAGAAAATAGCCCTTATTTTCTTCCTGCGTCTCAAAAATATCGAGATTCAACTCGGCGTTTTCACCAAGCTTGACCTTGCTGCCTTCGACCAAGGTCAGCAAAATCCGTGCTTTTTCGCCAGTAATAATACGGTCATTTTGTTTCAATACAATGCCCGGCGTGACAGGGTGGCGCACGCCATTGCGCTCTATCCACGCGGGAAGCTGAACGCGCTCAATAACGGCAGGAGGCACGATGTCGGCAGGCGCGCTTCGATTGGCGGCGAAAGAAGTTGCCGGATGCAGGGTGATCAACGTTAAGGCCAGGACGGTTCCAAATGACACTGGTGTGAGTTTCATACCTTGCCTCCAAGATTAATAGGATTGTTCGCGGTGTGTTTCATGGCCGATCCCGGCTTGGCGCGCACACGGCCGTTGCGCCAGATCAATGTAGTTGAGTATCGCTCAGTCAAGCCTTCGCAACAAGTATCAAATGCCAGTCCTGCGTCGGCAGAACCGATGGCGGCGACGGTGGCGATACAAAGAGTGCGCCCTCCAGGAAGGGACATTCAAAAAAAATAGCCCACGCGTTGGTGGGCTACTTCTTTCTGGAGGCGAGGATGGGATCAAACCCATCCGGGCGGCGTCACAGGCCGTTTTGCAGCATTTAGATTCACCGACTTACGCGAGCCCCACTTTTTTCGCCTCCTATTGTCAATTCGGATTCTTTGGCGCTGGCGCGATTTCACCAAACAAGACGCAGATCGGGGCGGGCGTGTGGATCGCGCTGCGATTGTAGGTGAGCTCGCCCGAAGCCGAATTCACGGCAAAGCTGGCAAGCGAATGCGAATCCTGGCCGGCGGCGAGCAGCCACCTGCCGGACGGGTCGAGATTGAAGTTGCGCGGCGTCGCGCCCCGCACATTGGTCTTGCCGATCGCCGTCAGCAGGCCGGTGACCGGGTTGACGGCGAAACCGGTGATGCTGTCATGCCCCCGGTTGGCTGCGTACACAAACTTGCCCGATGGATGAACATGAATTTCAGACGCGCTGCTGGCCTGTTCCTTGAGCAGCTCGGCTTTGGAAACTGTCGGCACCGTCTCTTTGATCGTCATCGTCCCCGCCGCCGCGTCGTAGCCGAACACCGAGACGCTCAGGTCGAGCTCATTGAGCACATAGATCCATTTCCCACCCGGATGGAACTTCATGTGGCGCGGGCCGGCGCCCGGCGGCAGCGCGCCGAACCCGTGTGGCGTCAGGCCGCCACCGGCCAAGTCCACCTTGTAGATCATGACCTTGTCAAGCCCCAGATCCGGGACAAACGCAAACCGGTTGTCGGGCGAAAACCCGACCCAATGCGCATGCGGGCGGTCCTGGCGACCGGCCACCACTTTGGCGCCGCCTTCGTGTTTGATGAGCGCGGTGCGCGCCTTCAATGAGCCGTCCGCGTTGAGCGAAAACGCGGCAACCGAACCGCCGCCATATTGCGCGGTGAGCAGCATTTTTCCGCTCGGGTCGAGCGCGAGGTGGGCGGCCCCGCCATCGCCGATTGCGAGCGAATTGATCAGCGTGAGGGTCGCCTTGCCGTCGACCTCCGTGTGCGAATAGGCGGCCACGACATCCGTCCCGCCCAAGGCGCCTACCGCGTAAAGCACCTTTGCCGTGGGATGCAGGGCCAGGAAACCGGGCCCGTCGATCTGCGCTGCCAGCCGGGACCCGGACAGCTTGCCGTTTTCAGTGTTGAGGCTTGCGTGGTAAATGCCCTTGCTGGCTGGGTGCGAGCTGGTGCCGATCCAAACATCGCGCTGCTCTGCAAGCGCCTCGGAACACAGCAAGGTTGTGGCTAGGCCGCCGACAAGAAGAAGGCGTTGAAACAGGGGCTTGGTCAAGGGCGCTCCAATCATTGAGGGGTTTGACAATGCGGTAATGCAGTCGGGCAAACACTATACCCCATCCGGCGCAATGGATTTTTCGATGGCATGACTGCGGGCAGATGACGTAACGCCAACCATCACGGAGCCTACGTGGGGAATTTCTAAAGCTGGGAGTGGAACGGGTACGCCGGCCTAAATCCGAGGAGGTGGATCGGGCTTCGAAAAATGCCCCGGACGCAGCGAACATTCCCTAGGAAAGGAGCGTTCGTGCACCGGGGGCACAGTGATCCGGTGGTTGCCATCGTGATGGCAAGCCGGCGTCAGGGACGAAAGTTATTTCGCATCCGCGCTGAATTTGGCACTTTCAGCTGCCTTGAACGGCAGTTTGGCGCTCGAAATCACGCAGTTGTATGTCTGATCTTTGGGGCCAAAGACAATAAACGTGCTTTTGGGTTCGGCAAATTTCAGGTCGACTGAAAACATCACGCCGTAGGCGCTTGGCAGCACGGTTGGACGGAACACGCCGAATGAATACGAATCCGCGAGGCCGAGAGGCTTCAAATCAGCGTTGAGCTGCAGCGGCTGGGTGGCGACCGGCGACCGAAAACTCGAATTCGCCGACATGATCAGGGATTGTGGGTCGATCGAATACGTGGTTTTGACCGTCATACCGAGGTATTTCGATTGAGTCTGGGAGAGCTGCTTTTTACAAGCAGCATCATGTGCAGGATCGGGTGAACCGCTCTGCTGCACCCCGTAGACATACTGCAGCCTGACCGTAGCGCTTCCCTTATGTGCATCGTTGGGCGCGGCAGTGGCAGCTTGGATCAATGCCGTTGCCAAGCCAAATGCGGTCAAAACTACCGATAACATCGTCTTATTGCTATTCATCAGTGCTCCCTTCAGAGTTAAGAAATATGGAAATATCGTTAGTTTCCATAGAATTTGACCGCCATCGAGTCCAGCAGCGACTGTCTCGGCGGTTTGCGACAATCCACACGGGCTAGCTTATTGGCCAACGCATAAACGGATTTTAGTAATTTGATATCAAACAGCGCGGACCTTGGTCCGCGTTGCACAGAAATGCCTGCGCTCCCGATCCCGCTACGACCGAACCAGTATTGACGGACCACAAATTACAGCAAAAAATCGATACTGATATACGTGCATTGTCACTTTTGAATTTTTTTTCGATGACAATTTACATTGCCTTGCGTCCGGCGCAATCAGGCGCGACTAGCCGCTTCGAAACACAGGCAAAATCGCGCTATTTTGGGAAGCCACTGCGGTGTTACCCGGAGAGATGCCAAAACGCCCGCAGTTTTGCCCGGTTTTAGGTGGTTTTTGATGGCGGATCGCAAATTACTCGCGCAAAAAAGTACCCGCCGAAGCGGGTAAAATATGCGTGTACTCTGAACACTGCAAACGGAGGGCTAACAGTGACAACGAAATCAGGAACCGTACTTGGGGAAAAGCCACGAACCCAAGGCAAGCGTCTAAAGTTGACGTTAGATCAGCTTGCCGAGAAAACCGGATCTGGCAAGAGCTACATTTGGGAGCTTGAAAACCGCCCTGTGGTGCGACCGTCGGCAGAAAAAATTGCACGCTTAGCTGAAGTCTTTGGAGTAACGGTTGAATTTTTGCTCGATGACGCAAAACAGGATTTTGCCGAATCTGATGCTGATCAGGTCTTTTTGCGGCGGGTGACACGACTCGATCCTGCGAAGCGCGCCCAACTCGAAAAATTCCTTAAGGCTATAGACGATGAGTGATCCGACAACGCCGGTGGCTTGGGGAATTCAGCTTGCAAAGCTTTGGCTTGCAAGTGGACAAGGATTTCCGGTCAATGTTGCGGCCCTAGCTCTCGAAGTGACAAGGCAGAGGTTTTCTGAACCGATCGGTATCGTCGTACCGCACGGAATTGATGGCCTCGACGGGCTGCTCTCTAAGCGTGAGAAGCACAAGGATTGGTGCATTTCCTACGATGAGAAGCTCACAGTTCCTGGAAGAATAAACTTAACCGTAGCGCACGAATTTGGTCATTACCTTCTTCATCGAAATCTCCGAGACGGGTTTCGGTGTGGTCAAGCTGAGATGATGGACTACGACAGCCTCGACTCAAAACGCCTCGAAGCACAGGCGAACGCTTTCGCTTCATATTTGCTTATGCCACGAAACGATTTTGACGCCCAAATCAAAGGGCAGGAAATTTCATTTGAGTTGTTGGGGCATTGCGCCGAACGCTATCAGACATCGTTGACGGCGGCGGCGCTAAAGTGGTTGGAATTCACGGAGGAGGCGGCAACGCTTGTGGTGGCTGATCACGAGGGATTAATTTGCTGGTCGTATCCCAGTCAGTCCGCAAGGCGCCTCGGTGCGGTCAAAACGTCTGGCGAAAAAATTCCTTTGTCGGCACTTCAGTACTTTAGAGCGAGCACAGCGGATGCTCGTAAGGACCGTCGGGTAGGCCGTGGGGTCTGGCATCCTACAGAAGAGGCGATTGAGTCAGCAATAGTTTCCGATCAATTCAAACAGCTAATTTTTTTGATTCGCTTTCCGTTTGCATACTCTCCTGAACACGTAGAGGGACAAGATCCAGATTCATTCACGGTTCTGTCTGAAAAAGCCCAACGCCTGCGGCGGAATAGGAACTAGGCGAGCCACGCGCGCATAACGCGCATACGGCGCAGTTTTTTTGGCAAAAAAGTGCGCACACTTTTACAGCTGGGTTCACAACGGTTCGTTCCCGGCCACCCATCCGCCGGAGGCAGACGATCGCCCCGTAGTTCCACCAGCGCGCGTGGCGCCGGCGGCGCTGGCGCACGCGATTGCGCTGCCGCTCCCGTCACCGCCACTGAAGGATTACGTCGCGCCGGCCAACTCGCGCTGGTGCCCGATGTATTCGATCACCCAATATAGCAGCGCCAAACCGGGGAAGGCCATGCCGGTCAGCAAAGCGGCGTGCCAGCCGTACAGTGCGTACACCCAGCCGCCCAAGGCCGAACCAGCGGCGCCGCCGGCAAAGAAGGTGGCGAAATACAGGCCGTTCAGGCGGCTGCGCACTTCGGCGCCCAGGCTGAAAATGGCGCGTTGGCCCAGCACAAGGTTCGCCGCCACGCCCATGTCGAGTACGACCGACGCCACCACCAGCAGGCCAAGCGCCAGTGTCGTCGAATGCGGTGCGAACAGCGGTAGCGCGAAGCTGAAGATCCCCAGCAACAGCGCAGCGGCAGTGGCGATCAGCGTGTGGCCGTTGTCGGCCAGCTTGCCGGCGATCGGCGAAGCGACCGCACCGGCCATCCCGACCACGGCGAAAATCGCGATCCCGGTCTGCGACAGGTGAAACTGCGGTCCGGCCAGCATGATCGGCGTGACCGTCCAGAACAGGCTGAAGGAACCGAACAGGCCGGCGTGGTAGGCCGCGCGGCGGCGTAGCACCGGCGTGTTGGCGAACAGATGCCACAGCGAGACTATCAGCTTGCCGTAAGGCAGCGACGAGGTCGGCACTCGCTCTGGCAGCCTGGCGCGCAAAACGGTCGCCAGCAGCACCATCAGTACCGCGGCAGCGCCGAACACGACGTGCCAGCTGGTGTGATCGGCGATCAGGCTGGCCGCTGGACGGGCAAGCATGATTCCCAGCAGAAGGCCGCTGACGACCTTGCCGACGGTTTGGCCACGCGTAGCTTCCTTCGACAGGTGCGCGGCGAACGGCACCAGAATCTGCGCCGCGACCGAACCGAGGCCGATCGCCAGCGCCGCCGCCAGGAAGGCCCAGGCGCTGGTGCTGAAGGCTGCGGCCAGCAGCGCGACGGCGGTGAACAGCAGGCCGCAGACGATCAGGCGGCGGTTCTCCAACAGGTCGCCGAGCGGCACGATGAACAACAGGCCGAGCGTGTAGCCGATCTGCGTCAAGGTAACGACCAGGCCCGCACTTTCGGTCGACAGCCCGGTGGCCAGTGCGATCGGACCGACAAGGGTCTGGGCGTAGTACAGGTTGGCCACGATGGCGCCGGCGGCAATCGCAAGCAGCAGCACCATTCCTGGAGCGATGTCGGGGGCGTGGCGGGGGGGCTGGTCCATATCGACTGCTTTCGAATAAATGTTATTGAGCGGTCGCGAATTGCGCTACGTCGATGGTTGCGGGCACCTTGGAGAACGCGGTAGCTGCGGTGATCGTCGTTCGGTCGCGCACGCGGGGAAATTGCGGCGTGGTCACGGTCGCCTGGTGGGGCACGCGCAGGTCGGTGAACAGCTTGTCGCCTCCCTGTTCCGGCACCGCGACCGAATGCCAGATCGAGATCGGCGTCGGCTGGGCGCGGAAGGAACCATCCGAATGCCAGTGGCGGCCGACATCGCGGTGGCCTTCGTTGACACGGCTGGCCAGGCGGAATACCTGCGGCAGTCCTGCGACCTGGCCCGGCGCCGGCGGGAACGTTTCGAGTTCGCCGAACAGGGCTGACGCTTGAACATGCTGTTCAGGGGTCAGGTTGTGGTCGCGGATGACCAGAAGCCCGTGTTCGAGCAGCGCCGCCTGCAATTGGGCGTCGAGCTGCGCGCCAGATGCAGCGAGGCGAACGCCGTCGATCACGGCGCCAAAGCCGGTGCCGAGTGGCGTAATGTTCATACAGGCCCTCCCGCAACCAATAATCTGTGTGGGGTAATGCAAGGCGGTCATGATGTACTCCCGTGTCGTGAAAAGTGGAATGGCTTCACTGTAGCGCCACGACCCGCAAATGATAATATGATCAACAGGCTTAACAGCATTGCGCCACGCGCAACGATCGACGATGGACAGATTTTCCGAACTTACCGCATTTCGCGCCGTCGCAGCCAGCGGCGGCTTTTCGGCCGCGGCGCGTCAGCTTGGTCTGGCCACATCGTCAGTCGCACGACTGATCGACAGCCTCGAACGGCGCCTCGGGGCCGTGCTGCTGAACCGTTCCACGCGCAGCGTCACGCTGACCGAGAGCGGCAGGCGCTACTACGAACACGCCCAGCAGATACTTATCGAACTCGAATCGGCCGATGACGAAGCCAGCGCGGTAGCGGCCGACGGCGAATTGCATGGGGTGCTGCGTATCGCCGCGCCGGTGACCTTCTGCACTCGCCATATCGCGCCGCTGCTGCCGCAAATGGCGCTGCGCTACCCGCGCCTCGAACTCGATATCCACCTGAGCGACGCGGTGTCGAACATGGTCGACGAATCGATCGACCTGGCTATCCGCATCGGCTCCATCGAACAAAATGCCAAGCTGATCGTGCGTCGGCTTGGGTCCCACGAGCGCGTCATTTGCGCCAGCCCCGGCTACCTGGCCAAGCACGGCACACCGTCAACGCCGGCCGACCTGGCGAACCATAACTGCCTTCAATTCGCCTACGACGCCGCGCGCGCGCCGTGGCGCCTGCAGTCGCGCGAAGGCGGCAACATCGACGAGGTACAGGTGCGCGGCACCCTCAGCGTAAACAATGCGGATGTACTCATGCAGGCGGCCATCGGCGGCATGGGCGTGGCCATGCTGGCATCGTGGCTGGTCGACGATGCGCTCGCATCCGGCGCGCTGTTACCTGTCCTCGCGGGCTTCCGTGCCAACCCGGGTGCGATGGACATCGGCCTGTTGGCGATCTACCAGGCCAACCGGCGCGGGTCGTCGAAAATACGGGCGTTCATCGCGCTGCTCGAAGGCGCACTCGCCCCACAAAATCATTGATCGGACGATAAATATTATTTGTCGCTTTTACGCTTCACGCCGCCCTCCCTGGGACGAAAGGGTCAGTAGGACGAGGGTGCCGACGAGAGGGGCAGCGACGAGAGCGTCGGTGGGACTTAGGGACGCAAGCACAGCAATCATATGCCGCATGCTGAACGACTACGGAATAGGTTTGTTCAGCAGAAAAATGCAGACAAAAAAATAGCCCACGCGGCGGCAGGCTATTTTTATAATTCTGGAGCCATGGCTTCGGGAGGTGATCGCTCAATGCCCCCGATGCACCCGATGCGCTGCGCGACAAGGATCGCTACAGCATGTTCAACGTCAGCTGCTCAGCGGCCGTTCCTACGAATATTGCAAGCCGGCTGTTTCAATCCGGCTGCTGCTGGACTGGCGCCGGTGTTGCCGGCGGCGGCGTCGCCACCGCAGGCTTGGCCGGAGCCTGCGACTGCATCAGGCGGATCGCGTCTTTCGCGGCCTGGCTGTCGAGCGGCACGCCGGCCGACTGCAGCGCATTGCGCACGGCGTCATTGCCCGTGGTGCCCCCGAAGCTGTAGCGCAGACCCGCATACACGCGCCGCTGGTGGACCGTCGTGTCGGTTCGGTCCCGCAGCGTGCTCGTCTCGACGCGGAATTTCTGGTCGGCCGAGCCGAGCACACCGTTGGCGCGGATGTTCAGCGACAGGCGCGGGCTAAACTTGTGCTCATAGGCCAAATTCATGCTGCCGAATGGCTCACGGTAGCCTTCGCCGGAGAGCTGTTTGCCTTGATGGAAGGCCATCAGGGTGAGCACGTCGGTCCGGCTGATCTGCCATTGTCCCCCACCCTGCAGTTGCAAGGAGGTAGCCGTGCGCTTTTCGCCGGTGAGGCCCAACACGTCAAGGCGGTCCTGCTCGGTGTAGGCGTAGTTACCATTGAACATGAAGCGGATATTCGGCAAGGTGAACCCGCCCACTTTCATATTCGGTGGAAGGCCACCCATGATCGAAAATTCGATGCCGCTGGCGCGCCGGTCGCCCAGGTTGTCCTTGGTCGAGAGCAGCGTGTTCTCGTTCAGGAAGACGCGCCGGTCTGTGATCACGTCCGATTCATTGCGCAGATAAGCGCGCACGCTGACCGGCATCAGGCCCATCACGCGCGTCTCGTAACCGAGTTCGAGCGAATGCAGCTTGACCGGTTGCAGGCGCGGATTGCCCGAGCTGACGTAGTAGTCGTTCGCATAGTTGACGAACGGATTGAGCTCGCCCGAGCTCGGCCGCGAGATGCGGTCGGCATACGAGAGGCGCAGTTTCGAATTGGCACCGAGCTTGTAGGTCAAGAACAGGCTCGGCAGATAATTGGTGTAGCTGTTGCCGGCCTGGATGGCCGTCGTCACCTGGTCCAGGTCGAGCTCAGTATGCTCGACGCGCAGGCCCGCTTTGAAGGACCACAGCTTGTCGATTGGCTGCTCGTAGGTGCTGTAGAGCGAATGCACGTCCTGGTCGAGCTCGAACAAATTGCTGCGCTTGGTGTCGAGCGCGCCATTGGAAGAGAACAGGTAGCGGTTGTCGGCGGACTGGCGGATGCGTTGCCAGCGCGCGCCGGTATTGAGGAAACCGGCGCCAGCCTTTATCGCCAAGTCAGTGCTCAGGTCGGTCATGCGCACCCTGGTCTGGGCGTCCTGGGTGTAATCGCGCAGCGTCGGCGCGCCGGTGGCGGGCATGACGACAGGCTGGTACAGCGTCGTGGCGCCGTTGACGTTGTTGTTCGACGAGTGACGCAGATCGATCTTGAAGGTCTCTCCATCGCCCTTCAGGCGGCGCTCGAAGCCAGCGACCACTTCGCGGTTGAGGGCATCGCCACCGGACTCGCGGCGGGTCCTGTAGTCGACCACGGGCACGAGCCCGGTGCGATAGTCGGAGAAATGCTCATTCGAGCGCGAGTCGTTACCGCGCTTGTTGAGCGAGACGGAAGCGGTCAATGTGTCCGTCTCGTTGTAGTTGTAGCGTCCGCCGAGGCCGGCCTGGATAAAGTCGGCAATGCCCTCGCGCGCCACGTCCTGGCGCAGGCGGCTCACTGCGCCGGTAAGCGGGTCGATGCGTTCACGGATTTGTTCGGTGTCGGTGTTGTTTCCGTCGCGCCGGATATTGAGCGTGCCGTTGACCGAGGCGTAGCCGGCGCTATAGCTGCCGTTGGCAAATGCGTTCGCGCGGCCGGCCGGGCCGATATTGGCCGCCACGCTGCCATTGCCGCCGGGCTTGGTATAGCGCTTCGAGATCAGGTTCAGGATCGGACCGCCGCCGGCCTCGTTGCCGAACTCCGCACCGGGGTTGTTGATGACCTGGACCGATTCGTAGTTTTCAGCCGGCAGCGCGTTGATGGCGGCGGCGCGGTTTTCGCCCTGCAGCTGGGCGGTCGGCTTGCCGTCGACCAGCACGGTGACACGCTCGCTGCCGCGCAGGCGGACGGTGCCGTTCGGGTCGACGTTCACCGAGGGAACGTTATTGAGCACGTCGCCGATCGAGGCCCCGGCCGTGCTGGCATCGTTCTTGATGCCGTAGACCTGGCGGTCGACCTGGTTTGTTTGCCGCTCGGCGATGACGTTTACCACCGCCACCGGGGCGGCGGGGTCGACCTTGGCATCGGGCTTGGCGGCCGCTTTCGGCTCGGTCTTGAGGACCGGCTTGGCCTCGGCCGGCGCAGTCTGCGCATGGGCCTGGCAGCTCAGAACTAGTAGGGAAACGGCGAGGGAAATCGGGTGCGGGGAACGGGTAAAAGCGCGGAGCATAGGTGGATGATCTGAGTGAGAAAAGTTGATCAAAAGAAAATACCATCTTTTCCTTGGCGACGGTAGTTTTTCTAATGCATATACGCGTGTCAGAGCAAACTTAATGCAACAGCTAAACCCATTGCTCAGGTGGCCATCGGATGGCGCAGACGTTCCCCCTTTCCCGCGCGATGGCCGAGACGGCCTCTCGATCCCCTGTCAGTGTTGGTGCCGTCTGATCTGCCAGTCATGTTGGGAATTGAGCATTCAACCGACATAGCCGCTGGCGCCGCGCCAGTTTCCGGACCTCGCTGAACCACAATACGACGCTGGCCATCGCTGCGCACTGCGCCCATTGAAGTAAACCGAGCGGGGCCGTACCAAAGGCGACATTGAGCGCCGGGACATGGACCACCGTGATCTGCAGCGCCAGCGAAAGGCCGAGCGCGCGCCACAGCCATGGGTTGCCCGACAGGCGCGCGAACGCACTGATCGCATCCGAGCGCACGGTCAGGCAGGTGAACAGGCTGGTCAGCACCAGCACGGTGAAACCGGCCGTGCGGGCGGTGACGAGGTCAGCGTCGCCGTCGATGATCCCGCCGGGCAAATACATATCCATCGTCAGCAAGGTGACCAGGGCGATCACGAGGCCGGTCTGGACCACGCCGCGCCACATGTGCGCGTCGAGCACCGGCGCGTGCATGAGGCGCGGCGCGCGCGCCATCTGGTCGTCGATGGGCGGATCGATGCCCAGCGCCAGCGCCGGCCCGGAATCGGTCACCAGATTGATCCACAGGAGCTGGGTTGCCAGCAGCGGCAGCACGATCGCGCCGTCGGCGCCGGCCAGCCCGAACACGCGCGCCCCGAGCACCCCCAGAAACACCGTGAGCACCTCGCCCATGTTCGACGAGAGCAGATAGCGCAGGCATTTGCGGATGTTGTCGAGGATGGTGCGCCCCTCGCCCACCGCCTTGACGATGGTGGCGAAATTGTCGTCGGCCAGGATCATCTTGGCCGCCGCCTTGCTCACCTCGGTACCCGTGATGCCCATGGCGATGCCGATATCGGCAGCCTTGAGCGCAGGCGCGTCGTTGACGCCGTCGCCCGTCATCGCGACCACATTGCCGTCCTGGCGCAGGGCGCCGACGATGCGCAGCTTGTGCGCCGGCGACACGCGCGCGTAGACCGAGGTGCGCCGCACCGCGTCGGCGAACGCCGCTTCGTCCAGTTCGTCGAGCTGCGCGCCCGACAGGGCCGCATGGTCGGCCGGCGCGATATGCAGATCGGCGGCGATGCGCGCGGCCGTGCGGGGATGGTCGCCGGTGATCATGATGACCCGGATGCCGGCCCGCTGCGCCAGTGCGATCGCGGCGCCGGCCTCCGCGCGCGGCGGATCGAGCATGCCGACGGTACCGACGAAGATCAAGTCGCGCTCGAGCGCCTCGCATGCCAGTGCCGGCTCGTCGGGCGCGAGCGGACGGTAGGCGACGGAGAGCGTGCGCAAAGCCGCATCGGACAGTCGATCGACACCGGCAAGGATGGCGGCACGCCGGGCCGGGTCGAGTCCGACCACCCGCATGCCGACCCGCTCCCGGTCGCAGCGGCCCAGCAAGACATCGGGCGCGCCTTTGGCGACCAGGACGCGGGCATTGTCGTGTTCGCTGTCGAGCGCCAGCACCGACATGAACTTGCGCTCCGACGTGAACCCGATCTCGCCGACGCGTTTGAAGCGGCCGGCGCGGCGCGGCGCGGCGCCGAGCTTGTGTTCGGCCACCAGGAATGCCACTTCGGTCGGGTCGCCGTGCTGCTCCCATTCGCCCGCCGCGCCCTGATGCAGAGAGGCGTTGCCCGCCAGGCTGCCGCCGCTGAGCAACACGATGGCCTCCTGCCCGAGCGCGCCCGCCGCCGGGTCGCCCGCCGTCACGAGCGCTCCATCGTGCTCGACCCGCCCCTGCGGCAGGTAGCCCACGCCGGTGACCCTGGTTTCGCCCGAGGCGGTGAGCATGCGCTCGATCGTCATCTGGGCGCGTGTCAGCGTGCCGGTTTTGTCGGTGGCGATCACCGAGGCGGAGCCGAGCGTCTCGACCGAGGCGAGTTTCTTGACGAGGGCGTGCTGGCGCGCCATACGCTGCACGCCCAGCGCGAGCACCACCGACAAGATGGCGGGCAGGCCCTCCGGCACCGCCGCCACGGCCAGCGATACGCCGAGCAAGAGGACATGCATGACGTCGCCGGCGCCGCGCGGATTGGACAGCAGCAGCGTCGTCCCCACGACCACGACGGCGATGACGACGACGGCGATCCCCAGCATCCGTCCGATCCGGCCAACTTCCTGTTCCAGCGGTGTCGGCGGCTCCCGGGTATCGGTGAGCATGCCGGCGATGGCGCCCATCTGTGTGCCCAGCGCGCAAGCGGTGACGATCGCGCGTCCCGAGCCCTGCACCACGGTGGTGCCCATGAAGACCATGTTGATCCGGTCGCCCAGGGCCGCCGCCTCCCCGAGCGTGGCCGCATCCTTCAGAACGGCCGCGCTTTCGCCCGTCAGCGAGGCCTCATCGATGCGCAACGACGAGGCTAGCAACAGACGCGCATCGGCGGCGACGGCGTCGCCCTCGGCAAGCACAAGTATGTCGCCGCGGGTCAACGCGGCGCTGGGAACCCGCATGAGCCGGCCGTCGCGCAGGACGGACGCGCTTGGCGCGGTCATGTTGGACAAGGCGGCGACCGCGTCCTGCGCCTTCGACTCCTGCAGGAAGCCGAGAATGCCGTTGAGCACAATGACCAGGCCGATGACGATGGCGTCCACCGGCCAGCCAGCGCGTCCCTCCATCGTCCAGGCGAGCAGTGAAATGAGGACCGCCGCGCACAACAGGTAGACCAGCGGATCCTGGAAATGCCGCAGCAAGCGCCGCCAGCGCGCCGGCGCAGGGGCCGAAGGCAGCGTATTGGGGCCGTCGCGCGCCAGGCGCAGCGCCGCTTCCGGCGACGTCAGCCCATGGTCGATATCGACCGCGTAGGCGCGGGCCACGTCGGCCGGATCGAGCAAGGTGGCGTCCGTGTGCGCGACGCCGCTGGCGTGCGCCTGGCGCGCGTCAATAAGACGCACCGCATTTATTCGGATGCATGATCCGTTTCCCTCTGTGGTGATGCATCGGGCCGGCGCATGACATCTAAAAGTCGCCGATGGTGACGAGCTGTTGGTGCGCGCGCGCGAAGGCGAGCGCGCAAGCGAGCTCTCCCTGCGAGTTCGCATGGATGGTAAACAGGGGCTGGCCGACACCCACATTGGCGCCGAGCGGCGCCTGAAAAAGGATGCCGGCGGCGGCCGCGCGCGGCGCCCCCGCGAGCTTGGCAAGCTGTGCCAGAGCGCGATTGTCGATCGCGGCCACCCGGCCGCCGCGCAGGGCCTCGACCGCATGCGTGAACGCGGCGCGGGGCGGCTCGCGCATCCCGCCCTGGGCGTCGCAAATGGCCTCGAATTTGCGCCAGGCGGCGCCGCTGGCCAGCGTCGCCCGCGCCAGCGCCAGGCCTTGTCCGGGCGCGGCCTTGCCGCCCATCTCCAGCACCGCGCCGGCGAGGAGCAGGCCGCGCTCGCGCAGATCGGCGGGGGCGCCGGGCGCGTTGCGCAGCACCGCGAGCACATCGAATGCCTCCAGCGCCGGCCCGATGCCGCGCCCGACCGGCTGCCGGCCATCGGTCACGACGGCATGCACGGCGATGCCCAGTTCCCGGCCGACGCCGCGGAAACGCTCGAGCATCGCCCCGGCGGCTTGCTCGGAACGCAGCTTCGCACTCGGCCCGACCGGGAAATCGATGAGCACATGGGTGGCCCCGGCGGCAATTTTCTTGGACAGGACCGAAGCGACCAGCAAGCCGGCGCTGGCCAGGCCGAGCGGCCGCTCGACCCGGATCAGCGGCTCGTCGGCCGGGCTGGGCGAGACCGCCCCGCCCCATGCGATACAGCCGCCCTCGCGTCCGACCACGCGCCGCATGGCGGCCGGGTCGAGGTCGACGGGCGCCAGCGTTTCCATGGTGTCGGCAGTGCCCGCCGGCGAGCTGATGGCGCGCGAGGAGGTTTTCGGAATCGTCAGGCCACAGGCGGCGACGATGGGCACCACCAGCAAGCTGGTGCGGTTGCCCGGCAAGCCGCCGATACAATGTTTATCGACCACGGTGCCGGTGCCCCATGCCAGGCGCGCGCCGACGTCGACCATGGCGCGCGTCAAAGCGACGGTCTCGTCGACGTCCATGCGCTCGCCCGCACAGGCGGTGATCAATGCCGCCATTTCAATATCGGTATAAGCGCCGGCGACGATGTCGCCCACGATCGCGCGTGCCGCGCCGGTGCCGATCGCGCCGCCATCGATTTTCTCGCGCACCGTCGAAAAGGAGTTTGCCTGCGGCGTGCGCGCGATGTGGACCAATGCGCCGTCGGCGCCGCCGAGCGCGCGCCAGGCCGGCTCCGACAGTCCGATCTCGTCGATTGCGAGCAGGCCCGGATGCACCATGTGAACCGTGCCGAGCACAGGCGCCCCGTCACGCCACAGCGCCACCCGCGATTGCGCCTCGAATCCCTCGGCCCTGCTGAGCGGGCTATCGCCACGCAGATACACCACCAGTTGCTCGCATGTGTCGATCCCCATGCGCCTCGGTCGCAGTGCACCAAGAGCGACGGCGGGCCATGCCGGTCGCGGAAATACAGCCGGCGGCTGCGACAGCGCCCGCGTCAATGCGACAACCACAAGGGGACGGGCGAACTGGCAAGCGCGGTCCGCGTCATGCCGCCAAGGACAAATTCATGAAACCGCGAATGTCCGTAAGCGCCCATGACGATCAGGTCGGCGCCCTTGTCGGCGGCGAACGACAGCAACGATTGGCCGTCGGGCGCGCCGGCGACCGCCGTGACATCGACCGTGACGCCGTGCCGCGCCAGATACAGCGCCATGTCGGCCCCGGGGACCTGGCCATGCACGTCTTCGTCCCGGGCGTCATTGAATACCACCAGATCGACCCGCCCGGCCCGTTTGAGCATGGGGATCGCGGACGTGATCGCCCTGAGCGCCTGCGCCTCGCCGTTCCACGCGACGGTGACGCAACGCCCGATGTCGCCACCGGCGCCCGCATAGGGCAACACCAGTACCGGGCGCAAGCTGTTGAGTAGTACATATCCGGGAAAGTCGGCGCGCAAGCGGGGCAGGAACTCGCCCGGCGTGCTTTGGCTGATAATCACCAGGTCGCTGTAACGCGCGTGCAAGCACATGCCAAGGCCGGCCTCGTCGTCGACCAGCCTGCGCTCGCAAGAGTTGACGCCCAGCCCGCCGGCGGTCTTGTCGAACAGGTCCAGGGCAAGGTTCGCTTCGGCGCGAAACGCCTCGATGGCGAGGGCGATCGGCGGCGTCGGCCCGTCTATACTGCCGCCCGGGAACATGAACGACGGCAAGCCCGTCAGCGCCGCGCCGACGAGGTGCGCGTCGTACGCGTGTGCCAGGCGAGCGGCGACTTCAATGCGATGGAGTGATTTTTCTGTGTGGTCGACGTGGACCAGGATCGATTTGTACATGGGAGATACCTTGCTCAGCGGGATGGCGAACCGTCAATGTACGCCCGCATTTCCAAATACACCCTTGATGTGCATCAAAACGGGATGATCTACACGATTTCGCCCATCGGCATTCTTTCCAATGGAAGCCACACAGTATTTATCCGCTCGGAAATCGCCATGCTAGACCCGGCCGACGATTAGACTGCCTCAAAATCGAAGACTTACGCCACCACCTCCTTGCGCACCTCATTCGCTTAAATTTATTCAAAGATATTGGCGGAACTCCTAGAAGAGGTCGCAGGGTTGAAATGCCGAATCGGCGCTTTCGATGCGGCTACATTCGCAGCGGCCTTGCTCCCAGTTTGCTTGGCCTCGAGGCCAGTCAGTATTCCCTGGTGAAACGCTCGCCCTGTTGTGTTCGTAGCGCATCAAGTTCCACGGATGACCATCGCTTCTCTTTGGCGCACGCTATGCACCGCGCCGACAGGCGGTCACGACTGGCAATCCTCGCCTCAAAAAACTCGTTGTCTGATGGCCAATACTCACCACAAGCCAAGCATTGTTTTTCGTTCCCGATGTCAGTCACTATGTTGCGCGGTCTGAACAAGTTCTGCATCCTTCAAATCGCTGCCCTCCAAATGGTTGCGGCTTGCATCCTTCGCTTCCATCGACAAAATAGACAACTCACGCAGCATCACTTCGCGCTCGGGCAATGGCAGACGGCTTTTCTGGCGCGCCATCAGCCAGTGACGAACCGCGTGTTTGCCTGGTACGTCCCTATGTGCCATCACGCCCCTATGCCTTGTCCATTCGATTGGTCGGCATGTCCGCCGCGCCAAGGCGATGCGCATAAACGTCCCTAAGTTCGCGCTTGAGTACCTTGCCCGTCGTAGTCATGGGCAATGACTCGATTACCTCGACCAAGCGAGGATACTTATAGGCGGCCATGCGCTCCTTGCACCAGTTTCGCACCTCCTCGGCCGTTGCCGCGAAGCCGGGTTTGCAGACAATTACCGCCATGACCTCTTCGCCGTGGGTCGCGTGCGCGACACCGAACACGGCAACCTGCGCCACGGCCGCGTGCGTCATCAGCACCTCTTCCAGTTCGCGCGGGTACACATTAAAGCCGCCGCGGATGATCATGTCCTTGAGCCGGTCGACGATGAAAACATTGCCCTGCTCGTCCATGCGCCCGATGTCGCCGCTGTGGAACCAGCCATTGCGTATTGCCGCGGCCGTTTCCTCGGGCCGCTTGTAATATCCTTTCATGACATTGTGTCCGCGAATAACAATTTCGCCCGACACGCCCGCCGCCACCTGCGCACCCGCTTCGTCGACGATCCGCACTTCGGTCCCCCACAGCGGTTTTCCCACTGAGCCGGGAATGCGGTCGAACTCGAGAAAGCAAAAGGTCGCGACCGGGCTGGTCTCGGTCAGGCCGTAGCCCTCGAGGATGGCGATGCCGAAACGCTGCTCGCATTGCCTGATGACCTCGACCGGCATCGCGGCACCGCCCGACAGCCCGATCCGCAGGGTCGCCGCGATCCCGGCCAAGTCGTGGCGCGCCGCCGCCCCCGCCAGGTTGAGCAGTCCGATATACATCGTGGGCACCCCGGCGAAGATGGTCACCTTGTGCTTCTGCATGGCGGTAAAGGCGGCATCGGGCTCGAACCGCGGCAACAGGACCAGGGTCGCGCCGGCCATCAGGCCCGCGTTCATCTGCGCGGTTTGACCGAAGCTGTGAAACATCGGCAACACCACCAGGTGGACGTCGTGCGCGCCCTGCCGCAACAGCGCGTGCGTGGCCAGGGCATTCATCGCCAGGTTCGCATGCGTCAGTTCCGCGCCCTTGGCTTGGCCGGTTGTGCCCGATGTGTAAAGGATCACGGCGGTGTCGTTGCCGTCGCTCTCGGCGTAGGAGCCCGAGTTCGGCTGGCCCACCATGAGCATGTCGAGCGTGTCGACCAGCGCCGCGTCCTGCGCGATCATGAAGAAATGGGGGCAGGTGCCGGCCTGTGCCAGGCCGACCAGTGCCTCGCGCCCGAGCGGCAGCTCGGCGCCGCCCTCGAAGCAAAAGAAGGCCTTCGCCTCGCAGTCGCGCAGCACATAGGCAATCTCTGACGCCTTGAGCAGCACGTTGATCGGCACCACCACCGCGCCCGCCTTGAGGATGCCATAATAAATGATTGGAAAAGCCGGCAGGTTCGGACACGCGAGCACCACCTTGTCGCCGCGGCCGATGCCGAGCGAGCGCAGGCCGTTGGCCACCTGGTTCGCGGCACCATTGAGCTGCGCGTAGGTCCACTGCCTGTCGCCTGAAATGACGGCGGCCTTGTGCGGCAGGAGCGCGGCATTGCGCTCCAGGAGGGCTGCTAGATTGAGCATGATAATTTCCTGTTGATCGTGCCGGTTCAAATTCCAGTGAGGCCGCCGCTGCACATCAGGGTCTGGCCGCTGACGTAGTCCGACTCGGGAATGCACAACAGGTACACCGCGCCGGCCGCCTCGTCGGGCGTGCCGCCCCGGCCCAGCGGTATGCTGCGCTCCATCCCCGCCAACAGCTCGGGATTGATGCCCAGCTTGATGTCGCGCCCGTCGATGTGGGCACTCGTGGTGCCGGCGGCGCTGTCGGTCAGGCGTGTCTTGATGAAGCCGTAGGCGACGCAGTTAACCGTCACGTTCATGCGCCCCCATTCCTTGGCCAGGGTCTGGGTCATGCCCACAATGCCGGCCTTTGCGGTGGCGTAGTTGGTCTGCCCGGCGTTGCCGAACAGGCCGGCCACCGACGAAATATTGACCACCTTGCGCACCACGCGCACGCCGGCCCCGTTTTCCGACTTGCTCATCGCGCGGATCAAAGGCTGGGCGGCGCGCAGGATGCGGAACGGCGCCGTCAGGTGCACTTCGAGCATCGCTTGCCATTGTTCGTCGCCCATCTTCTGGATCACGTTGTCCCAGGTGTAGCCGGCGTTGTTGACAATGATGTCGAGGCCGTTGAACTCCTTGACCGCGGTGCCGATGAAACGCTCGGCGAAGTCGAGCGCCGTCACGTTGCCCGCGCACGCGATGGCTTGGCCGCCGGCCGCGCGTATCGCCTCCACGGTCTCGTGCGCGGGTTCCGGGTCGAGGTCGTTGACGACGACGCGCGCGCCCTCGCTGGCAAGCTTGAGGGCGATCGAGCGGCCGATGCCGCGGCCCGAACCGGTGATGAGGGCAACCTTGCCGTCGAGTTTTGCTGTCATGATTTATTCTCCTTGCCCGTAGTTCAGACGCGTTCGTAGAGGGTTACGACGCAAGCGCCGCCAAGTCCGAGGTTGTGCTGCAATGCCAGGCGCGCACCTTCGACCTGGCGCTTGTCGGCGGTGCCGCGCAATTGCTGGACCAGCTCGGTGCACTGGGCCAGGCCGGTGGCGCCGAGCGGATGGCCCTTGCTGAGCAAACCGCCGGACGGGTTGGTCACCACCTTGCCGCCGTAGGTGTTGTCGCCGTCGCAGATGAATTGCTCGGCGCCGCCGCGTGGGCACAAGCCGAGCGCCTCGTAACTGAGCAGTTCGTTGTGGGCGAAACAGTCGTGCAGCTCGACCACGTCGATGTCGCCGGGGCCGACCCCGGCGGCCGCATACACCTGCTGCGCCGCGGCCTGCGCCATGCTGAAGCCGACCACCTCGCGCATGTCCCTGGCCTCGAAGCTGAGCGCGGTGTCGGTGGTCATGGCCTGCGCCACGATCCGCACGCTGCGGTCGAGCCCGTGGCGTTGAGCGAACTCGGCCGAACATATGATGGCCGCGGCAGCGCCGCAGGTCGGCGGGCATGCCATCAGCTTGGTCATGACGCCCGGCCACAGCATGGTCGAGGCCATCACCTCGGCCTCGGTGACGACGGTGCGGAACAGGGCCAGCGGATTGTTGGAGGCGTGGCGGCTGGCCTTGGCGCGGATTTTCGCGAAGGTCTCGAGCTTGGTGCCGAACTCGTTCATGTGCGCCAGACCGCCGCCGCCGAAATAGCGCAGCGCCAGCGGCAGCTCGGTCTCGACCAGATCGTTGGTGACCTCGTCGAAGCGCTCGAACGGGCTCGGACGATCGTTGAACACGGTGGCGAGCGCTCCCGAGCTCATGTGTTCGAAGCCGAGCGCGAGCACGCATTCGGCCGCGCCCGAGGCGACCGCCTGGCGCGCCAGGAACAGCGCGGTCGAGCCGGTCGAACAGTTGTTGTTGACGTTGACGATGGGGATGCCCGACATGCCCACCTCGTACAGGGCGCGCTGGCCGGCAGCGGAGTCGCCGTAGACATAGCCGACATAGGCCTGCTGCACCAGTTCGTAGGCGAGGCCGGCGTCGGCCAGCGCGGCGCGCGTGGCCGTGGCGGCCATCTGCGGATAGGGCGCGTTGGCCCCGGGTTTGGTGAAGGGGATCATACCGACCCCGGCGACAAAGACGTCACGGCTCATCATGGATTCCAATATCGTGGTTAGAAGTGGTTGCGGTCATGCGCGCGGCCGGAGGCACACGCGGCCGCGGCGCTGGTGCACGGCACGGCTGTTTAAACGGTGATGAATGATAGTTGCCGCGCCAAACTTGGGCGATGGCAGATCGCCTCTATCGCATAGCAAAACGCTGCAATCTGCGTGCGGCTTGGGGATGGTGAAACACCAGGGCAAACAAACCCACATCGTCCTCCGCGGAGGCGGGGCCCCATCGCGCCTTGCCGATAGCAGACGTTCTATAGGCCGAGGACGACGCCGCTTGTGCTAGGCCTGGCTATGTTCGCCGCGGCGGTAACTGCCGGGCGCGCTGCCGGTCCACGCCTTGAACGCGCGCTGGAAACCGGCGCTCTCCGAAAAACCCAGCTTGTCGGCCAGTTCGGTCAGCGACATCGTGGTGGTGTTGAGATAGGTGATCGCCATGTCGCGCCGCAGTTTGTCCTTGAGCGACTGGAACGTCGTGCCCTCTTTGGCCAGGTAGCGTTGCAGCGAGGCGGCCGACATGCACAGCGCAACCGCGGTCGCCTCGAGGTCGGGCCAGGCGGGCCGGCTTTGATGCAAATGCCCGAGCACCTTGGCGCTCACCTCGTCATTGCTGCGCCGCGGGACGATGAACTTGGTTTGCGGGTCGGTCAGGAAATCAAGCAAGGCGCTTTCGTCGACCCGCACCGGCGCGCGCAACAGCTTGGCGTCGAACCAGACCGCCGACAGCGGACGGCCAAAGGCCTGCGGCGCGCTGAAGAATTCGTCATAGGCGGCGGCGTCGTGCGGCGTCGCGAACGCAAAATCGAAACGCGCGATCATCATGCCGCCTCCCACCAGCCAGTCGAGCAGGCGCCACAGCGAGCGGAGCATGAATTCGTGCAAAAAATCGCGTTTGGCGCTTGATGGATTGGTGAACCGCAGCGCCAGGCCGGCGAGCCTGCCGTCGCCAACCAGTTCAAGCGTCATGTCGTCCTGTAACACGCGGAACGTATTGGCAAGGCGCAAAATCGCCTGCTGCAGATCCTGCGCGCTGAGCGAGGACTGCGCCATCAGGGCATAACTGCCGCGTTTGAACGGGCGCGACAAGAAGCCGATGCATTCGTCGTCGAGGTGGTTGCACAGGCTGCGGAACAGCGCCGCGTACTGGGGCGCTGTCACGCGCGCGGCGCCGTACTGCAACAACTCTTCGGCGATGCCGGCTTCCTCGAGGATGACCGCGGCCGATGGACCGTGCGCCGGCAAACCGGACAACATGGCATGGACAAAACAAATCGAAATCGTGACCGGCGCTTGCGGGCTCAGGGCGTCGTGCTGCACTCTCAGGTCCCGCCTTGGTTGTCTATTTTCATTCGGTAAAAGGTGATTGTTAATTGTTTATTTGTGCGCTCGTTCTTGCATCCGACCGGCAGCAACGATACCACAAGTCAGGCCCGATTCCAGGCCCTGGCGCAGCCCGCGGCCATTGCCAAATCCCCATGCGGCGCCTGCACAACACATCACTTTCTTTAAGGTCTTTTGCCATGTAATCGCGGCGATCCGGCATACCCGCGCGCCGGACGCCCCGATACCATGATTGCTATTCGTTATTTTACGAGACCACCGCGGCAAAGACCGCAACGAAAGGACCACCATGAAAAACCGCCAAGCCCCCCTGTTCCAGCAGTCCACCGCGCGCACCGCCACGGCGGTGGCCGCCTCGCTGCTTTGTTCGATGGCCTCGAATGCCTACGCCCAGACAAGCAACGGCGAAGAAAAGCCCGAGGCCAGGACGCTGACCACGGTCGTCATCACCGCCAACAAACGCGAGCAGGCCTCGATCGACGTGCCCGCCTCGGTGTCGACCGTGAGCGCCGAACGCCTCGCGCTCGGCGGCGCCACCCGCCTCGAGGACTTCGTCGCGCAGGTGCCGGGCATGGCGCTGACCGCGCAGACCCGCGGCCAGACCGTGGTCACCCTGCGCGGCATCGGCACCGGCAGCGCGCAAGCGATGCCGACCACGGCGCAATACATCGACGACGCCCCGATCGGTTCGATCAACGCCTACGCCGCCGGCAGCAAGATGACGCCCGACCTCGATCCGTACGACCTGCGCCGCGTCGAAGTGCTCAAGGGCCCGCAGGACACGCTGTACGGCGCCGGCGCCGTCGGCGGCCTGGTGCGCTACGTCACGGTCCCGGCCAATACCAAACGCTTCAGCGGCGTGGTGTCGGCCGGCGCCAGCCGCGTCGCCGACGGCGGCAACGGTTCGAACCTGCGCGCGGCGCTCAACGTCCCGATCGTGCAGGACGTGCTAGGGATCCGCATCAGCGCCTTCGACCGCACCGAGGCCGGCTATGTCGACAATCCGATCAGCGGCAAGGAGGACGACAACGAGGCGCGCATCAAGGGCGGCCGCATCGCACTCGACTGGAAGATCGGCGCCGACTGGTCGCTGCGCGCCTGGGCCCTGACCCAGAATTTCCATTCGAACGGCCTCGGTTCGGAGGATGTGTTGTCGCCGTCGCTGGCCCCCCTCAACAAGCCGCTGCAGCGCATCGCCTACGTCGACGAGATCCAAGACATCACGCTCGATGTCGCCAATATCGCACTCAGGGGCCGCATCGGCGCGTTCGACGTGGTGTCCTCGAGCACCTACCAGACAAGCAAACTGTTCCGGGTCAACGACAACACCGTCGGCAGCACCCGCCTGCTGCAACTGGTCACGGGCATCCCCGGCCTCGGCGCCAAGACCGACGGCAACATCAACACCAAGCGCCTGTCGCAAGAGCTGCGCGCGCGTTCGACCGCGTTCGGCGACAAGCTGGAGTATGAAGTCGGCGTGTTCTGGACCAAGGAGGACGACCTGCTGTTGTCCAAGCTGCCGGCGCCGTTCTTCATCGCCACGGGCGCCAAGCTGCCGGTGCCGGCCTTGGGCGACGGCACCATCGGCTCGAGCTACGAGGAGCACTCGATTTTCGGCAACGCCAGCTATGCCGTCACGCCGCAGCTGGTGCTGCAGGCCGGCCTGCGGCGCGCCAGCGACAGCCAGCAGTTCGACCTCGACTACAAAGCCTCCGCGCTGTCGCCGGCGCCGATCAAGCTGGTCCAAAGCGTCGACCACAACAACGTGACGTATATGCTCGGGGCCAACTACAAGCTCCATCCCGAAACGTCGCTGTATGCGCGCGTGGCGACCGGTTACCGCCCCGGCGGGCCGAGCGCCCTGCCGCCGGGCGTGCTGCCCGATGGCAAACTGTCGTTCGAGCCGGACGAGTTGACCAGCTACGAGCTCGGTTTCAAGTCCGCCTTCCTCGGCGGCAAGGCCTCGATCGAGGCCGCGCTGTTCAGTACCGACTGGCAGAACATCCAGCTCATGGCGAGCGCGCCGGCCAAGCCGCCGGTCACCTTCATCGCCCTCAACTACGGCACCAACGGCGGCTCGGCCCGCAGCAACGGCGCCGAGGCGACCCTGCTGCTGTCGCCAAGCGAGCGCCTGACCGTACGCGCCAACGCGGCCTTCACCGACACACGCCTGACCAGTGCGGCGCCGGCAGTTGGCGGCCTGAGCGGCGACCGCATGCCCTACATCCCGAAGTGGAGCACCTCGGTCAGCTCCGAGTACCGTTTTACGTTGGGCGCGGCCCCGACCTGGATCGGCGGCTCGCTGAGCCATGTCGGCGAGCGCAACTCCGACTACAGCCAGAAGAAACCGCTGGTCCTGCCCGCCTACACGACCCTGACCCTGAACGCTGGCATCGACTGGAAGCAGGTCCGCGTCTCGCTCTACGGAAAAAACCTGACGAATGCGCGTGGCATCAACTTCGCCGGTCCGATCGGCGACCAGTCGGCCGCCAATCCGTCGTGGAACCCGTACACGGCCGCCATCATCCAGCCGCGCACCATCGGCCTCGACGTAAGCTACCGCTTCTAAGGGCTGCCATGGAACGCAACACGATTTACGGGCCCGTCGTCGGTGTCGACGAGTCCGCTAAAAACGGGGCCCTCGCCTGGAAAGGGGTGCCTTTCGCCAAGGCGCCGCTGGGCCGCTTGCGTTGGCGCGCGCCGGTGGCGCCGGAGTGCTGGACCGCGCCGCGCCCCGCCCGGCAGTTCGGCGACGCCTGCGTGCAGACGGGGCGGCTCTACGGGCCGGGACGCAACAACCGCCACGACCTCAGCATCGGCGAAACCTTGGGCAAGAGCAGCGGCTCCGAGGATTGCCTGTACGTCAACATCTGGTCGCCCGCCGGCCACCCCGGGCCGCTGCCCGTGATCGTCTTCGTCCACGGCGGCAGCAATATCACGGGCTACACGGCCGATCCGCTCTACGACGGCGCGGCGCTGGCCGTGCGTGCCAACGCGGTCGTCGTCACCGTCAATTACCGGCTCGGCATTTTCGGTTTCCTCGACCTTGCCCAGCTCAAGGCGGGCGTGGAGCCGGCCGAGGCGTCGGGCAATTTCGCGCTGCTCGACATCGTCGAGGCGCTGCGCTTCGTGAACCGCAACATCGCCAATTTCGGCGGCGATCCCGGCAACGTCACGCTGATGGGCCAGTCCGCCGGCGCGGTCAACATCTGGGCCCTGCTGACTTCGCCGCTGCTGGTCGCGGCGGCGCCGACGCTGGTGCACCGCGCGCTGCCCCTCAGCGGCGGCGTGGCACTAGCGTCCGACCTGCCGCCGGGCCGCCTGCCGGTGCTGCGTCCGAGCGCCTGGCACGCGGCGCAGGGCAAGGCCTTGCTCGCGTGGGCACTGGTCGGCGCCGGCGAGGTTGCCGACGAGGCTGGCGCGCAGGATTGGATCGGTCAGCGCAGCGGGCGCGAGGTGGCCGACTGGCTGCGTGCGCGCAGTGCCGATAGCCTGTTGAACATTGTGGCCGGGAGCCTGGCGCCGCTCGGCCTGGCCGGTTCGGGCCCGAATCCCGAGGGCGCCGTGGTGCCGCCCTCGCCCATCGCGGCGATCCGCGCGGGCGACTACCTCAAGGTCCCGCTGTTGGCCGGCCTCACGCGCGACGAGGGCAAGCTGTTCCCTGCCACGCTCGCGCTGTCGCCGCTGTTGGGCGGCGCATCGGGCCGGCTGCTCGACGACGCCACCGTGTTCAGCTTGCAATTCGACTACGACCCGGACGCCCCGGCCCGCACCACGATCGAGGCATGGATTCCGCAGCAATTCTTGCCGGTTTCCGCGCCCGGCACCGGTTTCAATGCGCGCTCCGAGCAGCTCAACGCGCTGCTGTTCACGCCCAACCGCGACGTCATGATGGACGCCTTGCGCACGCGGCAAGAAAACGTGTGGTTCTATCAATTCGACTGGGACGAGCAGCCCGCACCGTTCGACGCCATTTACGGCGCCGCGCACGGCTTCGATGTACCATTTGCTCTTGGAAACTTCGGCCCATCGATGTTTTCCGCCGCGATGAACAGCGCCGCCAACCGGAAAGGCCGGCTGGCACTGTCGGACGCGATGATGGGATGCATCGGCGCCTTCGCCTGGCACGGCGACCCGAACCATGCGCAACTCGGCCTTGCGTGGCCGGCTTGGCCTTCGATACTGGTGTTCGACGCCGGTCCCGACGCGACGGCCATCAGCGTGATCGAAAAGGCGACGGCCTTGGGAGAACAGCCGTGATTGCTTTCATTCTGTTGGGTTTGGGCTGCCTCGCCACGCTGTGGCTGCTTGCCCGCGTCTATCTGAGCGGCGAGAACCTCGCGCGCTTCGATGCCGACACCGGGCAGCGCTTCGCCAGCGGGCGTCCACCCAGTGCGCATCTCGCGGGCGCCATGGCGCGCCTGACCAACGCGGCAGCGCCGGCGAAACTGGCGCCGCGGCGCGAGCGCATGGCGATCACGCGCAAGCAGTTCGACCACATGTTCGACGACCGCGTTTTCAGCGCCGCCTTCACCCCGGTCGACGTCGACGGCGTGCGCGGCGAATGGGTGCTGGCCCCCGGCGCCGCCCCTGGCCGGCGCATGTTGTACCTGCATGGCGGCGGCTTCAGGGTCGGCAGCGCGTACAGCCACCGCACGATCACCGCGCGCATGTCCGAGCTGAGCGGCGGCGCCGTGCTCGCGCTCGACTACCGCCTGATGCCCGAGCACAAACGCCAAGCCTGCGTGGACGACAGCCGCAACGCCTATCGCTGGATGCTCGAAAACGGTCCCGACGGCGCCGCGCCGGCGCAGGCGGTGTTCGTGGCCGGCGACTCGGCCGGCGCCAACCTGACGCTGTCCCTGCTGGCCTGGGTGCGCGACCAGGGCCTGCGCGCGGCGGACGCCGCGGTGGTGCTCTCGCCGCCCACCGACGGCACCCTCGCCAGCCCCAGCGTGCGGGCCAACATCGCCAGCGATTTCATGCTCGGGCCCGCGTTCGGCACGGTCGCCAGGCTGCCCCGCACGCTGACGCTGTGGGTCGGCTGGCTGCAATCGGGGATCCGGCCGAACGACCCGCTGGTGTCGCCGATCTACGGCGACTTGTCGCGGCTGCCGCCGCTGCTGGTGCATGCGAGCGAAACCGAGATGCTGTTCGACGACGCGCGGCGCTACGTGAACCGGGCGCGCGCGGCCGGCTCGCAGGCCACGCTGCAAAGCTGGAACCACACGCTGCACGTGTGGCACATCTTCAATCCGGAATTGCCGGAAGCGCGCGAAGCATTTGCCGAAATCGGCAAATTCCTCGCCGCGGCGGCACCTCTACCCGAGGCCCCACTATGAGCAACGCCACGTTTTTGATGCCCGACCCGGCCACGGCCGCGTCAAGCGCCGACGAGCGCACCCCGATGAGCGCGTGGTATTCGCTCTTCGTGCTGACCATCGTCACCCTGATCGCCTTCATCGACCGCAACATCCTGCTGCTGCAGGCCGAAGTGATCCGCAAGGCGATGGACCTGTCCGACGTCCAGCTCGGCCTGTTGCAGGGCACGGCCGTGGCCGCCTTCACCGCGCTCGCCACCTTCCCCCTCGGCTGGCTCGCCGACCGCTTCGACCGCCGCCTGGTGTTGGGCGGCTGCGCGCTGTTCTGGAGCGCCGCCGTGCTCTCGTGCGGCTTGGCGCAAACCTACGAGCAATTGCTGCTCTCGAGCGCCCTGGTCGGCGCCGGCGAGGCCGGCCTGGTGCCGATCGCCTACGCGATGATCCCCGACATGTTCGGCGAAAAAAAGCGCCAGATGGCCAATTCGGTGTTCGCGCTGGCCTCGATGAGCGCCTCGTCGCTGGCCATGGCCCTGTGCGGACAGGTGATCGGACTGGTCGATGTGGTGCGCCCGAGCCTGCCGCTGACGCTGCAGGTGCTCGAGTCCTGGCGCCTCGGGTTTTTCGCGGTGGCGCTGCCGGCGCCGCTGCTGGTGCTGATGATCGCCACCATCTCGCTGCGCCGCAAGACGCCGCTAGCCGCCGCGCAGGCTGCGGCCGACGCGCCGAAAAAAACGCCGCTCTCGGCCCTGATCCCGCACCTGAAGGAAAACCGCAAGACCTTCGTGTATTTCACCAGCGGCCTGTTCAGCGCTTTGTTCGGCTTCAGCGCAATCGGCAGCTGGCTCGCGGTGATCTACCTGCGCAACCACGGGGTATCGGCCAAGCAGCTGGGCGCGGCGCTGGGCGGCATCGCGCTGGTGGCGGTGCTGATCGGCTTTCCGCTGAGCGTCTACGGCACGCGCTACTTCCGGAACCGGATCGGGACTGGCGTCAACATCCGCTCCCTGTGGCTGACCTGCGTGTTCGCCGTCGTCGCGATCGGCGCGATGGTGTTCGCCACCAATGCGAACCAGATGTTCGCGATCCACGGCGCCTACCTGGTCTTGCTCACGTCTGCACTGCTGGTGTACCCGACCACGCTGCAGGCGCTCGCCCCCGGCCATTTGCGGGCGCGCACCGTCGCCATCGTCGGCATGATCGCCTCGGCGGGCGGCGCCATCGCGCCGCCGGTCACCGGTTTCGTGTCGGACCAGTTCAAGGACGTCTCGAACGGCCTGATGCTGTCGGCCGCCATGGTGTCGATACCGGCGCTGATGCTGGCGGTGTTCCTGCTCTCGCGCTGCGAGAAGCACTATGTCCTCACTGCGGAAGCGGTCAGGAAAATCGACGCCGAACAGGCGTAGCTCCCGGCCGGCCTCGGTGCCGGCCCCCCATTCTTTTTGCACGCGCACCGCACTTGCGGTTTGTGCGCGTGCGCCCTCGGATAAGGCGAACGCCCATGTCTAGCAAAAACCACACGATCGCGCTGGACCAATGGCGCCTTGCCGACATCGATGCCGGCGCGGGCGCCGCGCAGAAACTGCAGACCGCACCGCTGGATTACCCTGGCATGGTCGGCGTCGCCGCGCCCGGTGACATCTACCTGTCGCTGCACCAGGCCGGCCGCATCCCGGATCCGTTCGGCGACCGCGCCGAAGCGGCTTGCGCTTGGGTCGAGCACAGGGAGTGGTGGTACCGCGCCGATGTCGAGGTCCCCTCGATCGGCGCGGACCAGCGCGCGGTGCTCGAGTTCGAAGGCCTCGACACCTTCGCCACCATTTGGCTCAATGGCGAACCGGTGGCGGACACCGACAATATGTTCAGATTGTGGCGTTTCGATGTCACCGCGCGCCTGCGGCCCGGCCTGAACCAACTCGCACTGCGCTTCACGCCACCGGCGTTGGCCGTCACGGCCATCGACCTGCCCGAGTTCCCGATGGCGTCGAGCCCCAGTGCCGAAAACAAGCGCAATTTCATGCGCAAGGCACAATTCGGGTGGGGTTGGGACTTCGCGCCCCATCTGGTCACGGCCGGCATCTGGAAAATCGCGTCGCTCAAGATCGAAACCCGCGCGGTCCTTAAAGATGTCCGCTTCAGCACCGACATGATCGCGCCAAATCACGACAGCGCGCACATTTCGATCGACGCCAGCGCGGACGCTTTCGCCGGTGACGATGCCGGCCTGAGCGTGACCATTACCCTGCGCGCGCCCGACGGCGGCATGGTCGCCGAAGCCACGCTCGCACTCGCGCAGCGTCAGGCGCGCCTCGCTCTCAAGCTCGATAGACCGGCGTTGTGGTGGACGCCCGAACTCGGTCCGGCAAACCTGTACTCGCTCGGTGTTGTGCTGCAGGCCGGCGGCCTGGCCGTCGACCGGCGCGAGCTGCGCGTGGGCGTGCGCACCATAGCGCTCGACACCTCGCCCGACCCGGACGAAGCGGGAACCAAATTCTTCCGTTTCGTGCTTAATGGCGTGCCGATCTTCGCGCGCGGGGTCAACTGGGTGCCCCCGAGTTCTTTGGTGGCCGCCATCGACGAGCCGCACTACCGCCGCCTGTTGACGCTGGCGGCGGGGGCGAACATGAACATGATCCGGGTCTGGGGCGGCGGCATCTACGAGCACGATCCGTTCTACGACCTGTGCGACGAAATGGGACTGCTGGTGTGGCAGGATTTCATGTTCGCCTGCGCCCCCTATCCGGAACACGATCCCGCCTTCGTCGAGAACGTGCGCGCCGAGGTCGGCGACCAGGTGCGGCGCCTGAGACACCACGCCTGCCTGGCCCTCTGGTGCGGCAACAACGAAAGCCAGGCGATCCACGGCTTCAAGAACAGCAAAACCGGCCGCGACGACCCTTTGCTGGGCGAGCTTTTCTACGACACAGTCATCCCCGAACTGCTCGCGCGGCTCGATCCCGCTACGCCCTATCGGGCCGGCAGCCCCTTCGGCGGCCAGCGGAACAACCACAACAGCATGCTCGAGGGCGACATCCATGATTGGACCGTATGGCACGGCCTTCCGACCATTCCCGACGACGGCCCGGTCGGCGAATACGACCGCAGCCCGGCGGGCGTCGCCTACACCCGCTACGCCGAGGACATGGGCCGCTTCATCAGCGAGTACGGCATCCAGTCGGCACCGGTCATGGCGGCGTTCCGGCGGGCACTGCCAGAGGACCAGCGCGCGCTGGGCAGCCCGGGCTTTTTGAACCGGATCAAAGACCGCCCTGTCGACAAGGTCAACGCGATGCTGGTATCGATCGCCGGCCTGCCCGAGACGCTGGAACAATACGTCGACTTCACCCAGATCAACCAGGCCGAGGGGCTCAAGTTCGGCATCGAGCATTTCCGGCGGCGCAAGCCGCATTGTTCCGGCTCCTTGATCTGGCAGTTCAACGATTGCTGGCCCGGCATCAGCTGGAGCATCGTCGATTTTTATGGCTACACCAAAGCCGCATACCACTATGTGCGCCGCGCCTACGCGCCCGTGATGGCATCGTTCAAAGACACGGAGGGCGGTGTCGAACTGTGGATCGTCAACGACACCCTCGCGCCCGCGGGCGGTCAGCTGCTACTTACGCTCGAAGCGTTTGCCGGAACCGAGCGCTGGACGACGACGGTCGATTATCTGGTCGCGCCCAATTCCAGCAGTTGCGTCTGGCGCAGCGACGACACGCGCGCCTACGGTGCCAGGCATGTGCTGTCGGTGCGCTCGGCGCAGGAGAAGTTCCCAGCCAATAAACACTTTTTCGTGCCGATCAAGGACCTGATCCGGCCGACGCCGCACGCGCCGCTCGTCACCATGAGCCAGGCGGGCCCACGCAAAATCAGGATCGACCTCACCGCCGTCGATTACCTGTATTACGTCCACATCCTCACGGACGACGAGCACCTGTCGGTCAGCGACAACTACTTCGACCTGCGCGCCGGCGAGGCGCGTGCGGTCGTTGTCAGCCACTCCGACGAGGAGCTCGATTCCGCCATGCTCACCGTACGCTGGCGTTAGCACACATGTTTTGCCATCCAATTAGTTCATAAAAAACAGATAAATCGGAGGAGACAAATGCAATCGAACCAATTCAAACCAGGCCTCGGCCTGGTGGCCCTCGTTCTAGCCGCCTGCGGCGGCGGGGACGGCGCAACCGCACCTGCCAGCAGTCCGGTCTTTCTGGCCGAAGCCGTCGTCCAGATGGCCGAGCCGCCGGTCGACCACAGCGGCCAGTCGCTTTACAGCGGCCCCGGACCGCGTCCGGGCCCGGCCCTGCTGTACGCCGCCGCGCCGCGCGCTCCCCAGCTTGAAAACACCGGCATCTGGAAGGCGCACCCGATCCTGGTTTCCGGCGCCAGCGCCTACCGCCGCGGCGAGTACCTCTACCAGGACTATCTCTACGACGACCGCGGCGCGCAAGGCATCCCCGAAGCGCTCGACAAGCGTTTCGCCAAGGAGCTCTTCGCGCGGAGCGCCGGCAGCTACAGCTATCCGGACGATCCGGTCTACGCGAACAACGCCGCCGACATCGTCGAACTGCGCATCAAGCCGCGTCCCGGATTTACCGCATTCCGCCTGACGATGAATACGCTGCTCGACCCGGAGAAGCTGGCATTTTCCATCGCCATCGGCGATTCCCTGTTCCCGCGCGCCTTCCCCTTCGGCGCCAACGTGAAGGCCCCCGCGCAGTACTTCCTCACCGTGCACGGCGGCCAGGCGGTGCTCACCAATGCGCTAAGCGGCGCCGCGGTCACGCCCGCGCCCACCGTGACGGTCGACACGCTGCGCCGCCAGTTCGAGGTCGAGGTGCCCGAGGCCGCGTGGAGCCCGGGCCGCAACACCGTGCGCATCGCCGCCGGCGCCGGCCTGTGGGATGCCGCCAACGGCCGTTATCTGCTGCCGGCCGCGCTGTCTTCGAGCACCAGGCCGGGCGGCGCGGGCCTTTTACTGAGCCCGTCCGCCTTCTTCAACGTGGCCTTCCGCTTCGACGAACCGGTCCCGGGACTGCTGGGCGCCGCCCTCGGCGACGGCAATTGGCGCGACCACGCCCAGGCGAGGGCGCTGGCCGCCGGCGACATCAGCAAGTTCCACGCCAACGTCGACTTCGGCAAGCTCGCCGACAAGGTCGACGACGAGCTGGCCGGCGAGCCCCAAGGCGTGCCGGCCGCGGGCCCGATCAACCGCATCTTCGCAAGCCAGGTGGAGACCAGACAGGGCGTCGATTTCAGCGTGGTATGCGGCGGCACCGATGTGTGCAAAGGCGAATACCTGGGCCAACTGCAAACCTATAATTTGTACCTACCCGCCAAAGCGGCGCCGGCCGGCGGCTACGGCCTGACGCTGCTGCTCCATTCGCTGGCCGGCAACCACAACCAATACTTCGGGACCAGGAACCAGTCCCAGCTCGGCGAGCGCGGCCAGGGCCATCTGGTGGCCACCCCGCTCGCGCGCGGCCCGGACGGCTGGTATGTGGAAGACGCGGAGGCCGATGTCTTCGAAATGTGGGCCGACGTCGCCCGCAACTACCGCCTCAACCCCGCCATGAGCAGCGTCAGCGGCTACTCGATGGGCGGCTATGGCACCTTCATGTTCGCGACCCGCTATCCCGACCTGTTCGCGAACGCGCATGCCAGCGCGGCCGGGCCGTCGAAAACCCAGTGGTTGCCTCCCTCCCCGCCGCCCAGCGGCGACGCCACCAACACGTACAATATGGTGTCCGGCCTGCGCCACGTTCCGATCCTGATCTGGTCGCAATCATTGGACGAGGGGCTTTCCCCGATCGCCGTCAACAAGACGGTTGACCGGCTCGCCGAACTGAACTATCGCCACCGCCTCGACACCTTTCCCGTCGCCGAACACTTGACGCTGTATATGCACGACAGCTACGCCGAAAGCGCGAACTTCCTAGGCGACGCGGTGGTAGAGCGCAATCCGGCACATGTGAGCTTTGTCAGCAACCCGGTGATGAATTTCCCCTCGCGCGGGCTGGTCGCCGACCATGCGTACTGGCTCTCCGACATCAACGTGCGCGACATGACCGTGCGGCCGCGCGGCGAGGTCGAGGCGGTCTCGCGCGCCTTCGGCGAGAGCGCCCCGGTGGCATCGGGCACCCAATACGGCGCCGGTGCCATTTTCGGCTCGCTCGGGCTGCAGGCTTATGTAAGCAAGTATCTCAGCTGGACGTCGCCGACGGCGGCCCCGGCATCCGACACGCTCGAGATCACGGCGCGCAACGTGGGCAGCATGAGCGTGAACATGGCGCGTGCGCGGCTCAGCTGCAACGCGTTGCTGCAAGTCGACACCGACGGGCCGCTGACCCTCAAGCTTGAGGGCTGCAACCGCAGCGTGAGCTTCTGAGCAAGGGAGGCGGCACCCGTGCCGCCTCCCTACACCACACCATCGAGGGCGCCATCTTGAACATCCCTTCCTTTCGCACCAACGAAATGCTGCTTGGCCATATTAGCGAGACCATGCGGTTCTACCATCCGCGCTGCATCGACGCCAGCGGCGGCTTTTATCATTACTTTCTGGACGACGGCACTGTCTACGACGAGACCAACCGGCACCTGGTCAGCAGCACCCGCTTCGTTTTCAACTACGCCAGAGCCCATCGGCAGTTCGGCGACCCGGACCACTTGGCCGCAGTACACCACGGCCTCGATTTCCTCCGGCTGGCACACCGCAATCCGGACACCGGAGGCTACGCCTGGCAGCTTTCGTGGCGCGCGGGTAAGGCGCACATCACGGATGGCAGCAACCATTGTTACGGCCTCGCGTTCGTACTGCTGGCCTATGCGCACGCGCTTGGCGCGGGGGTGCACCGGGCCCGCGGCTACCTCGAAGAGACCTTCGCGCTCATGGAGCGGCACTTTTGGCAGGATGGGCACGGCCTATACGCCGACCAGGCCAGCGCCGATTGGTCGATCCTCGACCCGTATCGCGGCCAGAACGCGAACATGCACTGCTGCGAAGCCTTGTTGGCTGCGTACGAGGCCGGCGGCGATATCCGCTACCTCCATCGCGCCGAACAGCTCGCGTTCAACATCACGGTGCGCCAGGCGAAGCTGGCCGATGGCATGATATGGGAGCACTACCGCGACGACTGGTCGATCGACTGGGACTACAATCTGGACGACCGCAAGAACCTGTTCCGGCCCTGGGGATTCCAGCCGGGGCATTTCACCGAATGGAGCAAGCTGTTGCTCAACCTTGAACGCCACCGCGCCTCGCTCGCGGGCCCTTCCGACTGGCTGCTGCCGCGCGCGCAGGCGCTGTTCGAGAGCGCCATGGCGGATGCCTGGGACGCCGAAAAAGGCGGCATATTCTACGGCGTCGATCCGGACGGCCACGTTTGCGACAGCGACAAGTATTTCTGGGTTCAGGCCGAGAGCATGGCCGCCGCGGCGGTGCTGGCCGCGCGCACCGGACAGGCCGGCTACTGGGACTGGTACGACGCGATCTGGACCTATAGCTGGCGCCATTTCGTCGACCACCGGCACGGCGCATGGTTCCGCATCCTCGATGCCGACAATCGGAAGCTCAGCTTGCACAAGAGCCCGGCGGGAAAGACCGACTACCACACCATGGGTGCCTGCTACGAGGTGCTCGCCGTAATCGGGAGCGTCGCTTGAACAGATTCCCCCATTTTGTCGCCGCCGGCGAAGCCCTGACCGACATGACGCGCGGAGCGCTAGGCGCAACGCTGTATCGTGGCGACACCGCCTGGAACGCCTGGGCGCCGTCCATCGCCGTCAGGGACGCGGCAGGCGCGGGCGATGCGAGCGTCGGCGGCTTGTTGTTCAGCCTGCTGTGCCAGCCCGCCAGCGCCGACTCCGAGCACCTGCGCTTTGCCGGCGCGGCGCCGCCCGATCTGGCGCACGTGCTTAAATTGCTCGAATTGACAGTAGCGAGGCCGTATACGCATGAAATCAAATGAACCAAGCAAACCGGCGCGGCGCCTGCGCCTTGGGATGGTGGGCGGTGGCCCGGGTGCCTTTGTCGGCGCCATCCATCGCTTCGCCGCCCGCCTCGACGACGACTACGAGCTGGTCGCCGCAGCGCTTTCCGCGGATGCCCAACGGAATATGGACGGGGGATTGGACCTGCATATCGCGCCCGACCGCGTGTATGCCGACTATACGGAAATGGCGCACTGGGAGGCGGCGCGCGCGGACGGCATCGATGTGGTCAGCATCGTGGTGCCCAACCATTTGCATTTCGCGGTCGCGCGCGCCTTTCTCGAGGTCGGCATCCACGTCATCTGCGACAAACCGCTGACCACCAGCCTGGCCGACGGCCTGCGGCTGCGGGATCTGGCAAGACGCAAGGAATGCCTGTTCGCGCTCACGCACAACTACAGCGGCTACCCGATGGTGCGCGCCGCGCGCGATTTGGTCGCCGCAGGCACGCTCGGCGAGATCCGCATCATCCAGGTCGAGTACGCGCAGGAATGGCTGGCCGAGCCGGTCGAACAGCGCGGCAACCGGCAGGCGCAGTGGCGCACCGACCCCGCACGCGCCGGGCCGGCCGGCTGCCTCGGCGACATCGGCACCCACGCGGCCCACCTTGCCGAGTATGTGAGCGGCATGGCCCCGGCGCAGGTCAGCGCCGACCTGTGCAGTTTTGTGCCGGGCCGACGGCTCGACGACCATGTTCAGATCCAGCTGCGCTACGCCACTGGCGCGCGCGGCCTGTTGTGGGCAAGCCAGGTCGCGATCGGCGATGAGAACAAGCTGCAGTTGCGGATCTACGGCGCGCTGGGCGCCATCCGCTGGCAACAGGAGTCGGCCGATGTTCTGTGGCATTCTCCGCTCGGCGGAGCGGCGCGCCGCCTGACCCGGGGCACGCCCGGCGTGTCGGATGCGGCGCGGGCCGCCGGCCGCCTGCCCGCCGGGCACCCGGAGGGATACATCGAGGCGTTCGCCCAGTTGTACCGTGATTTCGCCGTCGCGCTGCGCACGCAGCGGCCCAGCGATCCGGTGCCCGATTTGGACGCTGGCATACGCAGCCTGTGCCTGGTCGAGGCGGCACTGGCAAGCCACCGGGCCGATTCTGCATGGACCGCCGTGCCGGATGGCGATACCCACCAACTTCGAAAGGACACATATGCAAAATGACAATCAGGCAGTCGGCATGGTCGATCAACTCGACTCGATCGACGCCGGCCCCACCGAGGCCGAACTGGTCTACGCCATGGCAAGCCTCGCAGCGGGACCGCTGGACCCGGCCGCGCTTGCGTTGGCGACCGACCCGGCAGGCATCGCGGCCCGGGCGGAACGCGCAAACGTGCGCCGGGCGCGCGACTGGGCGCAGTTGTGCCAATACCGCGACGCCAACGCGGCGCTCGCAGGCAGCCCGGTCAGGGCGGTCTTCATGGGCGACTCGATCACCGAATTGTGGGCCCTGGCAGACCCGGACCTGTTCCGCGGCGGGATAGTCGGACGCGGCATCAGCGGGCAGACCAGTCCACAAATGCTCGTGCGCTTCATGGCCGATGTGGTCGCCGCTAAACCGCTGCTTGTGCACCTGCTATGCGGCACCAACGACATCGCCGGCAATACCGGACCGAGCACGCCTCAGGACTACAAAAACAATGTGCAGGCCATGGTCGCGTTGGCACGTGCCAACGGCATCGGCGTCATCATCGGCAGCATTCCGCCGTCCCACAACATCGGCTGGGCGTCGGACCAGGGACTTGATCCGCGCATGCGGATCGGGGAGCTCAATGCGTGGCTGCGCGACTTCGCCAACGGGCACGGCTTGGTATGGGCCGATTACCACGCGGTGCTGCGGGTGGCCGACGATCGCATGAATCCCGAATTCACGCGCGACGGCGTCCATCCGACGCGCGCCGGCTACCGCGCGATGCGCCAGGTGGCACAGGACGCGCTCGCGCAGGCACTCGGCCATTCATCGCTCCAATAGCGCGGCGGACCCGCGCGCGCGGACGGCGCCCCCGCACTAAGGGGCGGTCGTGACCGCCGCCGCTTGCGACGCCTGCCAGGCGTCGACCCGGTCGATCGCATTGCGGCGCAGGCTGGCGTAGAAAATGCCGTAGTCGTTCAGATGGTGGCTGCCGGTGAGGATGCTCAAGGCATCGCGAAAGCCCGGCGGCGACGCGCCGGCGATATCGACGTCGAGCAGCCCGTCGTTGCAGGCCGCGCCCGTCAGATGGGGCGTGAGCGGACCGAGCGTCAGCGGCCCTGCCCCGAAAGGCGCTTTCGGAAAAGGCAGGCTGCCGGCGTTGGCCTCGCGCGCGGCCGCGCCCTCCTGCCGCCAGGTCAGCGGATTGACACAAATGGCCGGCGCCTGTCCCTCACGCTTGTTCGCGCCTTTCCACCAATAGGTTTTGGCGTCGATGAGCATCCGGCCTATGGAGCGGCCGGTCTGATTGGCGTTATACGACAGCACACAGCCGGTCTGGCGCGCATGGTCGCAAGTCGGCAAACCGAGCTCGCCGAAGTTGTTTGGCACGTAGCCGCCGATGAGGTAAGCGGCAACCAGGCGCCCTTGCAAGGGCGTTTGCAGGACCTCTTGCTGTAGCAGCCGGATGGCATGGCCGGTGCCCTGGCTATGCGAAGCGATGATGAACGGGCGGCCGCGGTTGTGGTTTGCGACAAAATAGCGGAAGGCACGCGCGACGTCGGTATAGGCGAGTTCAAAGGCAGCGGTGTCTCTCAAACCGGCCAGACTCGCCTGTCGGTAGCGCGGCGCGTACATGCGGCAGCAGCCGTTGAACACGCCAAGCTGCCCGATCAGTACCGGTGCATTGAGCGGCGCCGCGAGGTCCGATGCGTCGTAGGGCGCATTCATGACGGCGTTACCCTTGTAAGTGGTGGGGTGGATGAAGAAGACATCGGCGGCCGCCTGCCCCGCGGCAAGCGGCAGCAGCGGCCGCGGCGTCGACAGTTCCAGGCCGGCGCGCGCCGGAAGCGCCAGCCAGGCAATGCCGTCGGCATACTCGGGTGCGGCAGGCACGCGCGTCGTATCGAATGGCGGCGGTCCGATGGCCGTCGCGCAGGCGCTGATCAAGCACGCGGCGGCGAGCGCCACCGATAGGCTGGGCCTTGTATTACGCATCATGGGCATTCCTTTATGGTGGCGGGCCGGGGCGTCGACCATCATGGCCCGGCGCGCATCCATCAAGCATAGCGCTCGGCCGAGATGCCTGCCATTCCCGATCGCCTCTGGATGATGGCAAATGACCTCAACCGCATCGACGCCGCCAGCGCGCTACTCGACGCCCGCCGTGCGCGGGTACGGGCAACGAGGTCGGTGTGGCGCCGTCGCCATCCGGAACATCTAAGATTGATTCGCTCACGAGTGGACTGTAACGGATGAATTAGGAGTGAAGGACGCGTGTCTGATCAGCGTCGCAACGTGACCCCGACCATGTACTGGGCCCCGTAATACCCGTAATCGAGCAGGTTCGGCGTACCCTTGGCAAACGGCAGGTAGCTCCCGTTCGAGACCACCGTGGAAGAGCGCCCGAGGTTGCGTCCCTCGGCGAAAAGCTCCACGCCGTTATCGAAGCGGTAGGAAATTTTAGCGTCAATAAAGCGGCTGGCATCCCGGAACGTGGGCGATCCCGGATTCAAGGGCAGACTCGTGCTGCCCGTGATGCCGTTGGCCGGGTAGTTGTTGACCCCCTCGGGCAGTCCGCGGAAGAAGGATGCCGCACCTTGCAGGGCGACGCGCGCGCGCAGCCTGCCGTCGTCATACCAGAGCGAAGCATTCCATGTGTACTTCATTTCATTCACCGGCGCCATCTCGTCGCCGCTGATCAAGTCGCGGATGGCGCCCTCCACATTCCGCGAGCGCACGCGGGTGTAGTTCGCGTCCAGCCCCGTATGGCGCAGGTACCGGGGCAGGAAGGTGAACGCCGTCTTTCCGCCAAGCTCAAATCCCTTGCGATCGGCGGCCGGCCCGTTGACATAGGTCGCATACGAATACGCCGCGCCCGACAGGTCCGCGCCGCTGGCAGGATCGAGCGCGCCGCTGCCGGCGAAGGGGTGCGCATCGGTGACGGCCACGCGCTGGGCGCCGCCGACGATCCCGCGCTGGCGCAAGCCCGACAGCGACAGCACGGTGTCCTTGTTCGGATACCACTCGGCGGACAGGTTGTAGTTGCGGTTGCTAAGCGCCCGCAACGACGGGTTGCCGATGGTGCCGTCGCAGGACATGTTCTCGCCGTTGTCGTCGAACTGCGCCGCGCCCGATGCGAGCCGGCGCTGGTCGTAGGTGCAGGAGACGGCGTTGCTGTACAGGTATTCGACGGGCGGGCGCGCGATCGCCTTGGCCTTGCTGTAACGCAGCACTACCCGGTTCTTCACGGCCCACCACGCCAGATTGAGGATCGGCATCACATCGGTGGTGGTTTGCCGCAAGGTCGTGTTGCGGGTCAGGGTCGCGCTTGCGATGCCGCTCGCCGCGCCCGGGTTCAGCGGATCGTAGGCGCCGGTCGTGGTGATCGACTGGAAGCCCATCAAGCCGGTGGCGGCGACATCGGTGCGCACGAGGCGCCAGCCAAAGTTGCCCTCGAGCTCCCATCCGAAAGGGAAGCGTAGCTGCGAAAACGGAATGCGGTCGAACGCAAAGTCGCTACTCACATAGCCTGCCATTACCCGCTCGTTCACGCCCGTTCTTGGCTGCTCATATATTTTGCCGTCGCTGCCGATGCAAAATTTTACGCAATCGAGGTTGAAATGTGCGACCCCGGTGGCCTCGATGACCTTGCGTACGTCGATCTCGGTCCATCCGCGCACCAGTTGCGCCGGACGCCCTGGCAAGCTGTTGAAGTAGGTGATCGTATCCCTGGTCAGCGCCTGCGCGACGATCTCGCGGTAGGCCGCTTGCGTCATGACGATCGAACTGTTGAACGCGGTGGCCGGGTTGCTGCTGTAGGTGGTGCCATAGGCGCATGGCCTGCCGCCGCTGGCGAGCGAGGCGGAGGTGTTCTCGCAGGCCGCAAAGCTGCTGCCCAGCGCCACCCGCGGCACGACCACGGCGGGCAAGCCGGACCCCGACTGCGCGGTATAGCCCGCGCCGCTCCAGCTCGACACCAAGTAGTTGCGCAGATTGGCCCCGAACTTGATGCGCGACAGGTAGGGCAAGCGCTCGCCCAAGCCGTACGCCATGTCCAGCCTGGCCGTATCTTCGGTCCGCTCCATGATCCGCGGGTTGGTCAGCGTCAGCTGGGTCGAACCCGACATGCGGGGCAGCCCGGACGCCGCGGGCGCCAGCAGCGTGCCATAGTTGGCATAGTCCTTCTGGTCGTAGGCGTCGAGCCTGGAATAGGTCCACCAGCCTTCGGGCGAGATCGACACCGTGGCCGGCCCGGCGGGAATGCTGAAATTGGTGCGCCATTGCATGCGCGCGGCGTGCGCGGCGACCCGCCCCGCCAGAAAGTCCGCGCGCAACGCGCCCGAACGCCAGCTGCCGCCCACTTGGGCGTAGCGCGAACTGCTTTCGATCTGGTCGTAGATCTGGTCGCTGTTGGCCGACGTGTTGCTCAGCTTGTACTCGGTGACATGGTGGTTGGCGTCCACCACGACCGAGGACGGATCCACATTGACGACCGATCCGTTGCTCAGGCCGAGGTAGGTGCTGCCGTTGGCGCCGCGGTTCGAGCGCGTGGGATAGAAGTAATATCCCGAGCCTGCAACCGGGGTGCGCGTGATGTTGGGCGCGGCGCCGCTGTCGACGTAGCTGCCGGCGGGGTTGATGGAAATGCCGCCCTGCCCGAAAAACAGCTGGTCGTCGTCGATCGCGCGCGTGTTGCGGTTGAACTTGGCGTACACCGACAGCTTGTCGCTGGCCTTGAAGTCGAAGCGCAGATCGGCGTACAGCCTGCGGTCGTGCTCGCGCCGCATCTGGTAGCGCAGGTTGCGCGGCGTGCTGTCGTTCCATTGGTTCAGGCAACTTTGCAGCTCGCCCGCGCGCTGGCTCTGCGCCGCGGCGCGGCCGGTCGCCGCGCTGATGGCCGCCAGTTCGGCGCTGCTGAAGAAGGGGAACGCGGCGTGGCAGCCGGCCTTGGAGACCGCCGCCGCCGAGCGGGTGACGATTTCCAGCGGACTGAGCGAATCGACCATGCCGCCGCCCACCGCGGCCCAACGCGCCAGTGGCGCCGTCGCGGCGGGATCGGTCTTCGACACCGTGGACGGGTTGTACGAAAACGTCTTCTCGGGCGATTGGTCGAAATCGACCGAGCGCGTCATCCCGGCGTCGACGCTCGACACCGCCATCGTATGGTTTTCGTTGTACGCGTCCGACTTGGTCAGGTTGAAGATCACGCCCAGCCGCTTGTCGAGGAACTTGTCGGCAAAAATCAGGTTCAAGTTCGGCGCCCATTTGCGGTTGATCGAATTTGCCTGCGCCGCCACGCGCGCCGACACGAAGCGCTTGTCGAAATCGAAGCCGGTGCGGCTGCGGATGATGATGCTGCCGCCTAGCGAACCTTCGCTCATGTCGGCGGTCGCGCCCTTGACGACATCGATGCTCTTGATCAGGTCCGTGGACAACTCGCGCAATTCCACCCCGCGGCCGCCGCCGCTGTTGTTGAGGTCGGTACCACCGGCGGCCAGCACGCCGAGGCCGTCGATTTCGACCCGGGTGAAGCGGGCCGGCGTCCCGCGCACATTGAGGGTCGTCCCCTCGCCGTATTCGGCGCGTTCGAGCGTGACCCCGGCAATGCGTGAAATCGCTTCCGCGGCATTGCGGTCCGGGAATGTCCCGACATCCTCGGCCACGATCGAATCGATCGCCGTCTCGGCGTTAATCTTGCGCTCGATCGAGGTCTGCTGGGACGCGCGCAGGCCGACCACGTGCACCGCCGGCAGCGGCATGGCCGGCGCCGGCCCGGCCGCGGCGGGCGCGCGCTTGTGTATCAGCAGCGTCCCGTTGCCACTGCGCCGCGCCGCCAGGCCGGTGCCGGCCAGCAGCATGTCGAGCGCTTCGCCGGCGCCATACACGCCGTTCACGGCGTTGGTGGCTATCCCCGCCAGATCCTCGCCATTGGCGAGTATCCGTACCCCGCCCTGCCGGCCGAGTTCGGGAACGGACACGGAGGCCGGGCCGGCCGCCAGCTGGAACTGCCGGGTCGCGCCCTGGGCGCGGGCCGCGTGCGGGAACGCCACCATGCATGCGCTTGCCAGAAGCGCGGCCGCGCAGCGCTCCATCGGCCGCTATCCGCCGCGCGCGCCGCGCTTGGCGCCGGGCGCTGCGCCGATCCGGATGCTGTCGGCCGTGACGGCCACCGGCACCTTCCACAGCGCATGGAGGTCGTCGGCAAAATGCTCGGGCTGGTCGATGCGGTAATTGCCCACCAGGGTCTTGCGGCGCAGCGCCGGATCGACGATGACGAGCTGGCGCCGGTTGTAGCGGTTGAAGTCGTCGACCGCGTCGGCCAGGTTCTCGTTGTTGAAAACCAGCCGCCCGTCGCGCCACGCCAGCCTGCGCGCCACTTCGCCCGGGTCGCGCGTGACCGCGATTTGCGCGGCTTGGTCGGGCACCAGGGCGCGCGCGCCGGCGGCGATCTGCTGTTTTTGCGCGCTGCCCTTGTCGCTCCACACTTCGACCACGCCCTCGGTGACCAGCACATCGGCCCCGTGCTCGCGGCGGCGCACGGCGAAGGCCGTCCCCACCGCGCGCGCCCTGGCATCGCCGGCCGCCACAATAAAGGGCTTGCGCTTGTCTTTCGCCACCTCGAACCACGCTTCGCCACGCTCGAGGTAGATGCGGCGTTCGGACTTCGTCAGCGCCACTTCCACGCGGCTGTCGCCGTTGAGGCTCACCACCGACCGGTCCGCCAGCGTCACCTTGCGAAACTCCCCTTTCGCGGTCGTGAGCACCGTGCGCTCGACGGCGGCGGGCATCAGCCCGGTGAAGGCGACCGCGGCCAGCCCCGCGGCCAGCGCGCCCCACCCCAGCAACGCGCGACGGCCGCGCCCGTGGGGCAGCGGCGCCGGTTCCAATTCGTCCGCAGGCGCCGGTGCCGCGCGCAGGCCCGGCCGCAGGCTTTCCTGGATCGCCATCTGGTCGAGCGAATATTGGAGCGCCTTGGCGCGCAGATAGGCGCCCTGGTGGCGCGGCGCGGCCGCGTACCAGGCGTCGAACGCGGCGCGTTCGCCCTCCCCCGGTTCGCCGGCGGCCTGGCGCGCGACCCATTCCAATGCTTCGTCGTCGATCCTAGACATGCCGCTTTCTGACATCGCGCTCACCGGCGACCGGATGCGCGGCCGCTGCACATCCGTCCACCCCAACCCGGGTCACCATTTCGGAAATCAGCTTCAGGCCCCGTTTCATTTCTTTTTCCACAATACTTTCTGTGATGCCCAGGCTGGTCGCCGTTTCATCGAGCGAGAAGCCGTAAATCTTGCGCGCCCTAAACACATGCTTGCAGCGCTCGGGCAGGTTGGCCACCATGCCCATCACCCACTTGAGCTCGGCGCGCGCCAGCGCCACCCGTTCCGGCGACGGCGCCGGATCGGCCACGTCCAGTTCGTCGAGGTCGGCGACCGCATCGATGCGGACGATGGCCTCGCGCCGGACACGGTCGATCAGGATGTTCTTCGCGGTCTGCATCAGAAACGCCTTGGCGTCGATCACATGGTCGAGCGAAGCCATCTTCAGTATCCGATAATAAACGTCCTGGATCAAGTCGTCGACCTCGGCCGCCGTATCGAAACGGCGCCGCAGCTTGGCGCGCAGCTCGGCTTCAAACGGAATCGCGTTGGCACTGACCCAGGCGATGGTCGCCGCTTCAGGAGCTTTCATGGCACCCCTCCGTGCGGCTGGCGAATGGCGTAACGGCTGCTGCTGCGGCTCTGTGCATCTGGTCTCCCTCTCCTCCTGCTCTGCGGCAGGACGCTTCCGACACGCCTTTTTGGTGGCCGGAAAATATTATATGTAAAACATATATAACCCTTCCGCCCCGGCAACTCAAGCCATCGGCAATCACGCACGTGAGAGATTGGCGAAACGCGCGTTTCCACGGGCGCGGCGGCTTGCGCCGACAAACAGCGGTGTTGCGGATCCGCATCGCCGCGGCGCCTTGCGAAAATTTCGTCCGTTTATTCGGCGGAAAAAAATTCCCGGTTCGTCCTTACTGGCAGGGGGCGGCCGCGCGCCGCGCCGGAAGGCCCGTCGGCGGGCCGCCACGATCCGCGCGTGCCGCCCCACGCCGCTGCGCGAGCAGACACCAGAACAATTACGGAGACGAGAATGCACCACACGACGGCCCAGATCCGGCCTAAACGCTTGAGCTACGCGATATCGGTCGCGCTGGCATCCCTGATGGCCAGCCACGCTGCGCTGGCACAGGAAAAACAGGCTGTTCCGGAGGCGGCTGCCGCAGCCGCGACCGCGACCACTCCGGCGGCCACGACCGTCACGGTCAAGCAGGACGAGAGCGAGGTCACCCAGGTGATCGTCAGCACCCGCCGTTCACAACAATCGAGCATCACCCGCAAGAGGGACGCGGCCACGGCGATGGATTCGATCGTGGCCGAGGATGTCGGCACGCTGCCGGACCGCAACGTCGGCGAGGCGCTCTCGCGCATCGCCGGCGTATCGCTCGACCGCGGCGACTTCGGCGAGGGGGTCAGCGTCCAGGTGCGCGGCAACGGCTCCGAACTGACGCGCGTCGAGCTCGACGGACAGGCGGTGCAATCGGCCGGCGGCTCGGACTTGAACGGCGGCGGCGACGGCCGCGGCAACGAATTTCGCCAGTTGTCGGCCGACCTGATCAAGAGCGTGGACGTGATCAAGGGCTCGACCGCCGACATGACCGAGGGCTCCCTCGGCGGCGGCATCCGGATCGAGACGCGCAACGGCCTCGACTTCCAAAAGCCGTTCGTGTCGGTGCGCATGGCACAGACACAGAACAGCCTGAACAAGAAATGGACGCCGGACTTGAACCTGATCGCGTCCTCCAAGTTCTTCAACAAACGGCTCGGCGTGCTGCTCAACGCCTCGAGCCAGAGGATGGACAACGAGGGGCACCAGTTCCAGACCTCGGCCAACGGCCGCGACGGCCAGACACGCTCGGTCGACATCGACGGCTCGCCCGAAAAAACCTTCTCCTTCCAGCCGGGCTCGCTGGACATGAACAATCCGGCCTCGAGCCTGCCGTGGGTGAGCTACACCGGCGGCGGCAACACCTGGAACGCCGCGACCCCGCTTGAGCTGCTGACCAGGGCGGGCGCCGCCCAGACCAAGGCCGACTGCTACAACCAGTTCCAGCCGCTAACCAGCGCGGCGGCCGAGTTGGCCGGCCTGAGCACTGCCAACAAGACGCTCGCGGTTGGCAACCGCAACAGCGAGCTGGCGACCTGCCTGAACCAGTGGAACGACTACACGCCGTCGCTGATCCGCCACTTCGTCAAGCGCCAGATCGACGAGCGCAAGAACCTGGACCTGCGCCTCGACTTCAAGGTGAGCAACGAGCTGACGGTGTTCGGCAAGGGTTCCTACAGCACGCGCCGGATCGACGACAACTTCCTGACCTATTCGCTGGGCGGGGTCGGCATCAATCCGACCCTGGCAGACGGGATCACGCCCGCCTACACCGATGTGAACGGCGTGCGCGTCCCGGCGCCCGGCTATTTTGCCTTGCCCAATTCGTACAGCGGCAACATCGTGCAGGGCGCGGTGGTCAACTTCGACCCGGCCACGGCGGTCGTGGACGCGACCCACCACCTGACCCGGTTCACCACCAACGGCAGCGGCGTCGGGCTCGACCAAAGCCGCGGCATCACCGAGACCAGCGCGCGCTACCTCCAGCTCGGCGGCAAGTTCAAGCGCGGCGGCCTCACGACCGATTTCCTGGCCGGCGACGCCAAGTCCGACTTCGCCCGCGGCGCCGTGCGCTCGTCGCTGAGCTACATCTACGGCCCGTCCACCGCCCAACTCGATCCGAGCGGCGCCTGGCTGTACACCTTTCCAACCAGCCCCGACCTGAACAACCCGAACAATTTCGTGCGCCCCGTGGTGCAAGGCGGGGGCTTGCCCATCGTCTCCACGCCACGCCTGGTCCAGTTCGAAAACCCGAAGGCGAACGCAACTTCGGAACGCACCGCCAAGCTCGACCTGGCCTACCGCCTGCCTGAACGCGTGCCGTTCTTCCAGCGCCTAAAAAGCGGTCTAAGCATGCGCGACGTCAGCAGCGCGGCCTGGGATCCGTCCGGTTACACCGTCACGCCCGCCGTCGGAATCGACGGCACGCCCGGCTTCATCCGCGCCGTCACCGTGCCGAGCGCGAATGTGCGCGACAACATCCAGGGTTGCCAGGACACCGCGGCCTCGCTCGCGAGCGGCGGCACGCCGTGCGCCTACGGCTTCATCCCCAACGGCAACCCTTCGCTGTCGGGCAACTACACGATGCCGATGCAACAGTACCGCGACTTGCTGGCCGCGGTGCTGGGCAAACCGGCCACCTCGACCCAGTTGTTCAGCGGCGCCGACGGCCGTCCGGCCGGCATGCTCGACAACTGGAGCCAGATCGACCTGGTCAAGATGGTCAACATGCTTGGCTTGCCAAACTTTAACTACAACTGCCTCAAGGAGTGCGTCGGCACCGACGGCAAACGCTACGACCAGAAGATCAACCGCGTCAGGGAGCGCACCGAGGCGATCTACCTGATGGCCGACTTCAACCTCGACCAGATCCCGTTCAGCAGCCGCGCGCTGCCGTTCGGCTGGGAAATCGACGGCAACATGGGTTACCGCTATGTGCGCACCACGGTGCAAGGCACCGGCAACGCCACCTTCGTCTCGATCGTGCGGGCGCCCGAGTACACCGATACCAATCCGGTCACGATCACGAGCACGATCAGCCGCACCGCGACCGTCAACGCGGTCAACCACGCCTTCCTGCCGAGCTACAACCTCGCCACGTGGATCGTGCCCAACAAGGCCGTGGTGCGCTACAGCGCCGCCAGGACCAACACCCGTCCGCCGGTGTCGCGCCTGACCGCGACCGGCAGGTGCACCTTCGACCAGACCAAGCTGAACGCGGAATCGGGGGAGCAGGAGGAAGACATGGTGTGCGACACCTTCGGCAATCCGAACCTGCAGGGGCAAAGCAACTTCAACCAGAACCTGAGCCTCGAGTGGTACCCGAACAAGGACAGCATGTTCTCCATTTCGGGCTACAAGCAAGAGGGCAAGATCGGGCCATTTCAAGCCATGACCGTCAACAGCGTGCCGGTGTTTTCGGGATCGACCGAAGTCGACCCGCAAACCGGCCAGCCGTTGTCGGAGATGCTGTTCGACTACCGCACCTTTATCAACGGCCCGGTCTCGACGCGCAAGGGCATCGAACTGAGCAGCAAGACCGCGCTCACCTTCCTGCCGTGGCGGCTACGCCACACCGGCCTGGATGCCAACGTGACCAAGCAGCGCTCGGTGATCGAGCGCCCGTACATCGATCCGATCACGGGCGCGCCGCTGCCCCCGATCGGCGAGGCCAAGCTCTCGTACAACTGGGCGCTGTGGTACGACGACGGCAAGCTTCAGGCACGGGTTGCGGTGCAGACGGTCGGCACCAGCTTCCGCTGCATCGCGCCTTGTGGCGACACCGTGACCTACCTGCGCAGCTATCCGATGTTGAACGTCACCGGCAACACGCCCGCGTGGAATCCGGGCACGCCCAACTGGCGCGACCGCCGCACCTTTGTCGACGGCAAGATCTCTTACAAGATCAGCAAGGGTATCGACGTGTTCCTCGAGGGGCGCAACCTGACCAATTCGACGCAGACCGAAACCATCGGTTCGTCGCCGTATGCGGACGGCACGCCGAACCTGCAGAACTACGCGTACTCGGGCCGCCGCATCACGCTCGGCGTGAATTTCCGCAACCTTTGATTTGGCTCGTCATCTATCACAAGGCGGCCGAGGAATTGCGCGGCGCGGCGCGGCCGCGGCGTCGCCGACGGCCGGCCAGAAACCAAATGCATCACACAAAAATAATTACCGCACCTTGCCGGCAAGAGGGGCGCGGAAGTTCGGTGGAGACAACCATGCTTGGAACAAACCGTATTCAGCAGGCCGTGCGCCGCCGGGCCGCCGACGCGCCAGCGCCAAGCGCCGCGCCGCGCGCGCGGGGCCGCGCCTTGGGGGC
>JAZKIN010000040.1:0-379547 GCA_040384885.1 Pseudomonadota bacterium
ATACGATTACCCTGCGAATTCGATCATCAGGTCTTTGGCGTTGACCACGGAGCCCGGCGCGACGTGCACGCGGGCGACCACGGCGTCGCGCTCGGCGTGCAGCATGGTCTCCATTTTCATCGCCTCGAGCGACAGCAGCGGCGTCCCTTTGGCCACATGCTGGCCCTCCTGCACCGCAACCGTCACGATCATGCCCGGCATGGGCGCGCCGACGTGCAGGACGTTGCCCTCCTCGGCCACCGGCTGGCGCAGCACCGATGCGGCGCCGGCGCGGTCGATGCGAATCAGGCGCGCCTGCCCGTTCAGTTCGAAGAACAGCTTGCTCTGCCCCTGCTCCGGCAATTCCGTCTGTCCCTGCAGTCGGATGACCAGCGTCTTGCCCTGGTCGATGTCGACCGAGGTCTCCTGTCCATCCCTGAGCCCATAGAAAAACACGGGCGTCGGCAGCACGCTGACGTTGCCGTACAAGGCGCGGTGGGCCGCAAATTCGGCGAACACTTTCGGATACATCAGGTAGGAGGCCAGGTCCTGGTCGCCCACCGGGCCGCCGATCGTGGCTTCGACCTCGGCGCGTGCCGCCTCCAGGTCGACCGGCGCCATTCCCGCCGCAGCGCGCCCGGGCAGCGCTTGCGCGCCCTTGAGCACCTTCTTGCCCAATTCGGCGGGAAAGCCATCGGGCGGATATCCGAGCTCGCCCTTGAACAGCGAAATCACCGATTCCGGAAACGCCGTCTCGCGCGCCGGATCGCAAACGTCGGCGGCGCTCAGTTCGTTGGCCACCATGAACAGCGCCATGTCGCCCACCACCTTGGATGTGGGCGTGACCTTGACGATGTCGCCGAACAGCTGGTTCACCTGCGCGTAGGCATTCGACACATCGGCCCAGCGGTGCGCCAGGCCCATGGCGCGGGCCTGCTCGCGCAAATTGGTGTATTGGCCGCCCGGCATTTCGTGCCGGTACACGTCCGAGGTGCCGGCGCGCATGTCCGCTTCAAACGGGGCATAGCTGCGCCGCACGTCCTCCCAATACTGCGACAAGGAGAAGATCGCCTTGCGCTCAAGGCCCGGGTCCTGCGCCGTGCCCGCCAGCGCGGCCACGATTGCGCCCAGGTTGGGCTGCGAAGTCAGGCCGCTCATGGAATCCATGGCGCCGTCGACGGCGTCGCAGCCCGCCTCGATCGCAGCGAGCACGCTGGCAGCCGAGATGCCGCTGGTGTCGTGCGTGTGGAAGTGGACCGGCAGTCCGGTCTCCTCGCGCAGCGCCTTGACCAGCGCGAACGCGGCGCGCGGCTTGCACACGCCCGCCATGTCCTTGATCGCGAGGATATTCACGCCGGCCCGATCCAGCTCCTTGGCCATCTTGACGTAGTACTGCAGCGAATACTTGGTGCGCGCCGGGTCGTGCAGGTCGCCGGTGTAGCAGATCGCCCCCTCGCACAGCGCGCCGCTCTCGCGCACCGCGTCGATCGCCACGCGCATGTTCTCGACCCAGTTGAGCGAATCGAAGACGCGGAACAGATCGACGCCGCCGCTGGCGGCCTGCCGCACGAAGAACTTGACGACGTTGTCGGCATAGTTGGTGTAGCCGACGGCGTTCGAGCCGCGCAGCAGCATCTGGAACAAGATGTTGGGAACCCGTTCGCGCAGCAGCGACAGGCGCTCCCAAGGGTCCTCCTTGAGAAAGCGCATGGCCACGTCGAAGGTCGCACCGCCCCAGCATTCGAGCGAGAACAGCTCGGGCACCATGCGCGCGTAGTACGGCGCGATGGCGAGCATGTCGGCCGTGCGCATGCGGGTGGCAAACAGGGACTGGTGGGCGTCGCGCATGGTGGTATCGGTGACCAGCACCTGCGGCTGCGCGCGCATCCATTGCGAAAAGCGGTCGGCGCCCAGTTCAATCAGGCGCTCGCGCGAGCCGGGTTGCGGCGCCGCCCCCAGGTCGATGCCCGGCAGCGCCGTGCGCTGATGCCCCAGCTCGGGCGGCGTGCGCCCTTTCATCTCGGGGTTGCCGTTGACCGAGACGGTGCCGATGAAGTTCAACAGGCGCGTCGCGCGGTCCTGCCGTTTGGCGAACTCGAACAGCTCCGGCGTGTCGTCGATGAAGCGGGTGATGCATTCGCCGCTGCGGAATTGCGGATGGTTGATGACGTTTTCGAGGAACTGCAGGTTGGTCGACACGCCGCGGATGCGGAATTCACGCAGCGCGCGGTCCATGCGCGCGATCGCCTCGTGCGCCGAACTGGCCCAGGTGGTGACCTTGACCAGCAAGGAATCGTAATACGGCGTGATGACGGCGCCCGAATAGGCGGTGCCGGCGTCGAGCCGCACGCCAAAACCGGCCGCGCTGCGGTAGGCGGTCAGGCGGCCGTAGTCGGGGGTGAAGTTTTTCTCCGGGTCTTCGGTCGTGATGCGGCACTGGAGCGCGTGGCCGTTGAGGCGGATGTCGCGCTGGGCCGGCACGCCGGCCAGGTCGCTGGCCGCGCTGCCGATCGAGGCGCCCTCGCCGATCCGGATTTGCGCCTTGACGATGTCGATGCCGGTGACCTGTTCGGTGACCGTGTGTTCGACCTGGATGCGCGGATTGACCTCGATGAAATAAAACTGCGAAGTATCGACGTCCATGAGGAATTCGACCGTGCCCGCATGGGTGTAGCAGACCGCGCGTCCGAGGCGCAGGGCCGCCGCGCACAGCGCGCTGCGCTGGCTGTCGTCGAGGTAGGGCGCGGGGGCGCGCTCGACCACTTTCTGGTTACGCCTTTGCACCGAGCAGTCGCGCTCGAACAGGTGCACCAGCTGTCCGTGCTGGTCGCCCAATATCTGCACTTCGACATGGCGCGCGCGGCGCACCAGTTTTTCGAGGTACATCTCGTCGTTGCCGAAGGCGGCCAGCGCCTCGCGCCGCGCCAGTTCGAGTTGCCCCGGCAGCTCGGCGGCGTTCTCGATCACGCGCATGCCGCGCCCGCCCCCGCCCCAACTGGCCTTGAGCATGAGCGGATAGCCGACCCGCGCTGCCATCTCGAGCGCCGCGCCCATGTCGGCCGGCAGCGCGCCGGTGGCCGGCATCACCGGCACGCCTGCGGCGATGGCGGCATCGCGCGCCGCGACCTTGTTGCCGAGCGTGCGCATGACATCGGAACGGGGGCCGATGAAGGCGATGCCGGCGGCGGCGCAGGCGTCGGCAAAATCGGGGTTCTCCGACAAAAAGCCATAGCCCGGATGGATCGCATCGACCTGCGCCTCCTTGGCGATGCGGATGATGCCGGCGATATCGAGGTAGGCGGCGATCGGCTTTTTGCCCTCGCCCACCAGATAGCTCTCGTCGGCCTTGAAGCGGTGCAAGGCGAAGCGGTCCTCCTGCGCGTATACCGCCACGGTGCGGATGCCCAGTTCGGCGGCGGCGCGCATCACGCGGATCGCGATCTCGCTGCGGTTGGCGACGAGGATTTTCTTAAAATTCTGAATAGTCATTTGAATAATTAATTGTTTTGCAGAAAGACCGTAACTTGTAGGCCGCCGGGGTCGATCCCGATGGCGCTCGGCTTGATTTGTTTCGCCACCCCCGCCCGGTCGGCCAGCGCGTGGCAGGCGTTTAGCAGCTTGATCGAATCGTCGATCAAACGTCTGATTTCGCTGACCGCGTCGGCGCTGCGCCGCGTCAGGTCGCGCACCTCGGCGGCGAACACCACCAAGTCGCGTCCGTGCTCGCCGGCGCGCGCCGCCTGCACGCCCGCATCCAGGGCCAGTCGGTTGGTCTGGGACGCGATGGCGTCGACCACCGCGATGGTCTCGATGGCCTTTTTCGACGACCGGGTGACACCGTCCATGGTCTCGACAAACCGTCCAAGCGCCAGTTTCTCCATGGACGTCACCTCCCTCACGCCCGTTTAAGCAGGAAATGCGACAGCGCGGGAATCAGGACCAGCGCGCCCACCATATTGAGCAAGAACATAAAGGTCAGCAGGATGCCCATGTCGGCTTGGAACTTGATCGGGGACCACGCCCAGCAGACGACGCCGGCCGCCAGTGTGACGCCCACCAGGGCCACCACCTTGCCGGTGAATTGCAGCGAATGCGCGTAGGCCTGCGCCAGCGAGGCGCCGGCGCGCTGCTGCGCCAGTTGCACCGACAGCAGGTAGAGCGCGTAGTCGACGCCTATCCCCACCCCGAGCGCGATCACCGGCAGGGTCGCCACCTTCACGCCCATACCCAGGCCAACCATCAGCGCCTCGCACAAGATCGAGGTCAGCGCCAGCGGCAGCACCGCGACCACCACCGCGCGCCAGCTGCGGAAGGTGATAAAGCACAGCACGATGACGGCCGCGTACACGTAAGCGAGCATGCGGTGGTTGGCCTCGCGCACCACGATGTTGGTCGCCGCCTCGATGCCGGCGCTGCCGGCGGCGAGCATGAACTGGCGCTCCGGCACGCTGTGCGCCTGCGCGAAGCCGGCGGCCGCCTGCACCACGCGCTCGAGCGTCTCGGCCTTGTGGTCGGACAGGTAGGCGATCACCGGCATCAGCGAGCAGTCGGTGTTGAACAGGTCGGGATTGTTCACCGACGCCTGCTGCGCGCCGAAATTGAGGATGTCCTGGTTGCGCGAGATGGTCAGCCACTTGGCGCTGCCCTCCGAGGTGCCGGCGGTCACCTGGCGCACCGCGTCGGCCAGCGACACCGTCGTCTGCACACCGGGCAGTTGTTGCAAGGTCCACGCCAGGCGGTCGGCCTCGACCAGGGTCTCGTACCTGAGGCAGCCCTCCTTCGGCGTCTTGAGCATCACCGCGAACTGGTCGGACGACAGCGAATAATTGCTGGTGATGAAGGCATTGTCCTGGTTGTAGCGCGATTCGCGCCGCAATTCGGGCGCGCCGGGATCGAGGTCGCCGATCTTCAGTTGCGTGCCCACGGCGAGGCCGCCGACGGCCAGCAGCAGCGCCACCGCGACCGCGCCGCCTGCCCAACGCCGCTCGGTGAAGCGCTCGAGCAGCCGCCACAGGCCGCCGGCGGGGCCGCGGTCTGTTGCGCCGCCCTGGTCGTCCTCGACGCTACGCGCCGCCGCCGTGCCGGAGACGCCGACGTACGACAGCAGCACCGGCAGCAGCATCAGGTTGGTAAAAATGAGCACCGCCACGCCGATGCTGGCGGTCAGGGCCAGGTCCTTGATGACGGGGATGTCGATCGCCATCAGCACGGCAAAGCCGACCGCGTCGGCCAGCAAGGCGGTCAGGCCGGCCAGGAACAGGCGGCGGAAGGTGTAGCGCGCCGCCACCAGCAGATGGGTGCCGCGCCCCACGTCCTGCATGATGCCGTTCATTTTCTGCGCACCGTGCGAGACGCCGATGGCGAACACGAGGAAAGGCACGAGGATCGAGAACGGGTCGAGCTCGAAGCCGAAAGCGGCCACCAGCCCCAGTTGCCAGATCACCGCCACCACCGAACATGCCACCACCAGCGCGGTGCTGCGCACGCAGCGCGTGTAGGCGTAGATGACGGCGGTGGCGATCAGCGCCGCCGCGCCAAAGTACATGACGACCTTGAGCATGCCGTCGAGCAGCTCGCCGACCAGTTTGGCAAAGCCGATCACATGGATCTTCACCTTGAACGGGCCGTTTTCCTTCGCGCGCACCTTGGCCTCGATCGCCTTGGAAAACGCCGCGTAGTCGATCGGCTTGCCGGTCACCGCGTCCTGGTCCAGCAGCGGCACGAAGATCATGGTCGACTTGAAATTGTTCGCCACCAGGCTGCCCACGATGCCGGAGCGGGCGATGTTGATCCTGAGCTGTTCGACGCTCGCGTCCGAGCCGTCGTAGGCCTCGGGCATCACCGGTCCGCCCTGGAAGCCCTCCTCGGTCGCCTCGGTCCAGCGCACCGTCGGCGTCCACATCGACTTCATCCAGGCCCGGTCCACCCCGGGCGTGAGGAACAATTCGTCGTTGACCTGCTTGAGCGCCTCGAGATAGCGCGGGTCGAAAATATCGCCCCGCGGGTTCTCCACCACCACGCGCACCGCGTTGCCAAGGCCGCGCAGGGCCGTCTTGTTGGCCAGGTAGTTCTGGATATACGGATGGCTTTGCGGCAGCATCTTCTCGAAACTGGCATTCAAGGCGAGCCTGGTCGCGCCCAGATACGCCAGCACCACGGTCACGATCGCGCACACCAGCATCAGCGACAGGCGGTGGTTGAACACCATGCGCTCGAGCAAAGAGCCCGAACGCTGGTCGAAATTTGCAAGCTCGCGCACCACCGGCATCGCGTCGTCCTGCCTGGTTGCCATATCCATCGTTGTGTCTCTCGTTATCTCTCTGTTTACTTGTTTGGCACGGCTTGGCCGCGCACGCCGCGCACGCCGGCCAGCACCAGTTGGCCGTTGGCGCCGGCCACCGCCGCCGATGTCGCGCCGCGCGCGGCATCAACCGCACGGAAGCTGGCGCCGTCGTCGGCGCTCAGCAAAACGTGGCCGGCCTGGCTGATCAAGGCCAGGCGCGCGTCAGGCAATACCGTGGCCGCGCTCAGGCCCACCTGCACGCCAGTTTCGACTTTTTGCCAGCTGCGCCCCGCGTCGGTGCTGCGCCATGCATTGCCGCGCAGGCCAAAAGCGAGCACCGCGGAGGCGTTGCCGATGACGCCGAAATAGCTGCCCGCATACGGTGTCGGCACCGCCTCGAAGCGGTCGCCGTCCTTGGCCAGCTTGTGCACCAGCCCTTGTTCGCCGACGATATACAGGTCCGGGCCCACCAAGCGGATCGCGTTCAGGTGCAGGCCTTTGGGGTTGTCGATCCGGTCCATCCAAGGCTGCCAGCTGGCGCCGCCGTCTTCGGTGCGCAAAATCAGGTTGAAGGCGCCGACCGCGAAGCCGCGCTTGTCGCTTTCGAACCAAACGTCGAGCAGGGTCTTGTCCGGCACCTGCAACGCGAGCGGCTGGCGCACCCAGCTCGCGCCGGCATCGGCGCTGTGCAGCACCACGCCATCGTGGCCGACCGCCCAACCCCGCCGCGGGGAAGGAAAATGCACTGCGACCAGGTCGGCGCTGAGCGGCACCTTGGCCTGGGTCCAGCTCTTGCCCTGGTCGTCCGAGAACACGATATGGCCGCGCTGCCCGACGCCGACGATCCTCTGGCCGGCCTTGGCCAGGCCGTTGATCAGGGCGCGCGCGGCCAACGCGCTGTTGGCCGCGGGCGTGTCGAGCACGTCGGCAAAGCCCTTGCCCGCGCTGGCCGCCAGCGGAAGCAACAAGGCACAGACAAGCAAACTGGACGCGATACTGGAATGAGGATTCATATTCTGTACAAAAAGAACCGCTGCCGACCAAACGTGGGGCGTCCGTAAGCAGCGGCAAAACAGGACTCGATTGCGTTGCCGCCGAGTCGGGCGGCAACATGCTCGGCGAATTAGCGCACGCCGCTGCCGGCCAGCGATTCGGGCGTGAACTCTTTCTCCGGCAGCGGCGGCGTGTAGCGCACCCCGCCGCTTGCCGCGGTGTAGAAGTTGAGGCCGTAGATGCCGGCCGCCAGGTCGTAATGGCCGTTCATGTCGGCGAACGGCGCCGGCAGCTCGTAGCTCGGCGCGATGTACGCAAAACCGGACCGGTACAGCTGGCCGCGGCCGTCATACGCGTCGCTCGACACCGCCACCCACGAATCCTCGTCGAGGTAGAACGTGCGCTTGCTGTAGATATGCCGCTTGCCTTCGGCCAACGTGGCCTCCACCACCCACACGCGGTGGCGCTCCCAACGCACGACGTCCGGATTGAGGTGGTTCGGTTTGAACACGTTCTCCGGCGTCGAGGCGTAGGCCAGCTTGTAGGCGTTGTACGGAACGAACATCTCCTTCTTGCCGATCAGCTTGAAGTTATAGCGTTCCATCGAGCCGCTGAAGATGAACGAGTCGTCATAGGTCGTGGCGCCGGCGGTTGATGGATTGGGCGCATCGAAGGCGATTTGCGGGGCCAGCTTGACGCGGCGCTGGCCGGGCAGGTATTGCCAGGCGCGCCGTCCCCTGGCGGCATAATCGAGCGGATCGACCACCATGATGGCCTCGCCGTTGCGGCGCGCCGGCCCGGTATAGTTGACCTTGAGCTTGAAGTAGGTGTCGGTCGCCGTCTTGCCGCTGTCCCAGTACGGATACTCCTGGATCACGGTCCCGGCCGCCGCCATGTTGACGCCGCCCGACGCGTCGACATTGAACGACTGGAATTTAAGGGTGTAGGATTGGCCGTTGAAGCGCACCTGGTGGTTCCACATCGCCTCGAATCCGTCCTTCGGGATCGGGAACGGGAAGCCGGCCAGGCAGCCCGTCATCGAGATGCCGCCGTTGGCGGTCTTGGCGCTCAGGGCGCACTTGGCGGTGTTGTCGGCCACGTACTTTGGGAACGCTGCGGTGCGGTGGGTCGGGTAGACATCGAGGCGGTACGAGGGATAGCGCTTCATCAGGGCCTTGACGCCCTCGGTGAGCTGGCCCGCGTATTGGGCCATGTTTTTGGCATCGACCGAGAACAGCGGCTTTTCGCCGGCGAACGGATCCGGGCGGATGCCGTCGCCCTTGCGGTAGCCGGCCGGAGGCGCCGTTAGGCCGCCGGCATAGGCGGGAATCGAGCCATCCTTGTTGCCGGCCTTTTCGGCGCCGACCGCGGTCAGGTTGTTGCCGAGCTGTTTGGCCTCGTCGGGGCCGACCGCCGCCTGGGCGCCGGCCATCGTGAGCATCGCCAAGCTGATGAGCGAGAGGGAAAGTTTCATTTTTGTCTCCGTGGTTGTTTTTGTCAGAACGTGGTCTTGAAGGTGGCCGCCACAAAGCCGCGGTCCTTCAGATAGGGGGTCGGTCCCGCGCTCGAGCTGATCTGGCCGGCCGCGTTGGTCCGGTACGGACCGAAGAAGTCGACATACTTGAGGTCGAAGCGGTACTTCTGCTTGACGTCGGCGGCGAGCCCGATCGAGTAGCTGCCCGCCTTTTCATTGCCGCCGCCGGTGACCACCGAATTGCCCGACAGGCCGGCCCCGTACGACATCGGCATGAAAATATCGACCGCCGGCAGCGCCTGGTACCACGCGGGCGTGAAATTGGCGGACAGGCCGTAGTAATTTTTGGTTGCCTTGTCGATGCCGGTGTAGGCGCTGCGGCCCTTGAACACGAACTGGCCCGCGGTGACGCTGGCCAGGTGGTTCCAGGTCAGCTCGGCGGTCCAGGTGGCGGAGTCGAACAGCGCCGTCTTGGACACGATGCCGAGCACGTTGAACACGCCGTGCACGGTGTTGCCGCGCGCGCCCCCGGTCTCGCCCACCGCCGGCATGGCCGATACGGCGCCGGGCGTGAGCGCCGCCAGCGCGGCCGGCAGGACCGACACGGCATCGCTGGCCAAGGGCATGTTGCGGCGGTAGTTGATATCGCCGCCAAAACTGACCGGACCCAGGCTCTTGGCCAGGCTGATGCCGACCATGTCGATGTGGCTGCCGTAGGCGAATTGGTACTTGCCGATCACGCCCTGCCCGATCTGGGCCGTGCTCGCCGCGGCCGGGTTGATGTAGCAGGTGGTCGGGCCCAGCGCCGCGAAGCCGAGCCCGGCGCAGGTGGCGGCGGGCAAGGTGGCGACCGCCGGCATCAACAGCGTCTGGGTCTGGATGTCGGCGCTGCGGCGGACGAAGAAGCCGAACGTGCCGTCGAGCCAGTCCGGGCTCCAGCGCGCCGATACGCCCCAGTCGCCGCGCTCGTTCGGCAGCACGTCGGTGCCGCGCAGCAGGCGGGCGGTCGGCGAGGCGATCAGCGATTCGCCGCCGGCCAGCAAGACGTCGGAGAAGCCGAGGAAGGAGCCGGTCTCGGGATAGCGGATCGGCGCCCACTTGAAGAAATACTGGGCCGCCAGCGACAGCTCCGTGGTCACCTGCAGCTGGGCCGACAACTGGGCGCGCGGCACGAACAATTCCTTGGCCTCGGTGCCCGGCACCGAAAAACCCTTGCGCTGGTCGATCGGCGACTGGCCGTAGCTGATCCCGTGGACCGTGTTGAGCAGGCTCTCACCCCAGTAGGTGGTGTGCCGGCCCAGTTTCAGGTTGAGCGGCATGTCGCCCAGTTCGAGCTTGGTGAACACGAAGGCGTCGAGCAGCTCGCCCGAGGCGCCCTTGTGCCAGCGCGTGGTTTGGCCGGACAGGCCGAGCGCCCCCGTGTTGCCCGCCACATGGTTCGAGCTGGCCAGATTGCGGTTGTCGAGCCTGCGGTAGGCATGGTCGTACCAGGCCGCGCCGCTGACGCGGAATCCCATCCGCTTCTGGTAGACGAAGTCGAACTCGGACAACAGGTCGAGGCGGTTGGAAACGATGCCCTTGTCGAAGTTGCGGTCGCCGTCGTCGTTGTTGGGCGAACGCAGGATGGTCGGGTCCTGCGAACCGACCCGGTTCACCAGGTTGTAGCGGACCATGTTATCCCAGCGCAGTTCAAAATCCGGGTTCGCAATGCTGAGTTCGCCGGCGTGCGCCGCGCCCATCGTTGCCAATGCCGTTCCAAGCAGCCGGACCAGGGTGCGGATCGGCCGTTGCGCTTGGGTTGCCGCTGTCTTCTTCATGTCTCCATCCTTTTTGGTTGTGTAGAATCTTTTATTGTGGCTAGGCGATGGCGCCGCTCGCGCGCAGCGCCGCCACTTGCGCTTCGGCGTAGCCCAATTCGGCCAGCAATGCGAGCGTGTGTTGGCCGGCCTCGGGAATGGCGCCCGCCGCGCCAGGCGTGCGGCTAAAGCGCGGCGCCGGCGTCGGGTGCGCCACGCCGTCGGTTTCGGCAAAAATGCCGCGCGCCACGTTGTGCGGATGCCGCGCCGCCTCGGCAAAGTCGAGCACCGGCGCGAAGCACACGTCGGTGCCTTCGAGCAGTTCGCACCATTCGTCGCGGCTGCGACTTGCGAACAGCGCCGCCAGCTTGATTTTTAAGGCGGGCCATGAGGCGCGGTCCCACTGCTCGCCGAATTGAGGATCGTCGATGCCGCACCGCTGCAGCAGCAAAGCGTAGAACTGCGGCTCGAGCGAACCTATCGAGACAAATTTTCCGTCGCTGCAGCGGTAGCATCCATAGAAATGCGCGCCGCCGTCGATCATGTTGGCCTCGCGCTCCAACTGCCATTGGCCCTTGCCGAGCATGTCGAAGTAGATGCCGCACATCGCGGACACGCCGTCGCAGACGGCCGCGTCGACCACCTGCCCCAGCCCGGAGCGGCTGGTCTCGAGCAGCGCGCTCAGAATGCCGAAGGCCAGCACCATGGCGCCGCCGCCGGTGTCGCCTACCAAGTGCAGCGGCGGTGTCGGCGGCCTGTCCGCGTGGCCCATGGCGTGCAGCGCGCCGGTGATCGCCAGGTAGTTGAGGTCGTGCCCGGCCGCGCCGGCCAGCGGCCCGGTCTGGCCCCAGCCGGTCACGCGCCCGTAGACCAGGCGCGGGTTGCGCCCGAGGCAGCTTGCCGGGCCGAGTCCGAGGCGCTCCATGACGCCGGGGCGCATGCCTTCGATCAGCGCATCGGCCCGCCCGACCAGGCGCAGCACCACCTCGACCGAGGCGGGATTCTTCAGGTCGAGCACGATGGTGCGGCGGCCGCGGTCGACGATGCTGGCGCCGCCGAGCGCCTGCGGCTGCTTGCGGTCGATGCGGATGACATCGGCCCCCATGTCGGCCAACATCATCGCGCAGAAGGGGGCCGGGCCGATGCCCGCGATCTCGACGATCGTAAAGCCGCTTAACGGCCCCGGCATTTTCTTAGCTGTGCTCGCATCGCTGCTGTTCTGCTCCATGCCCCCACCTACAACTGTCGGCCGACCAGCTCGCGCTGGATTTCGTTGGCGCCACCATAGATCTTCTGCACCCGCGCGTCGGCATACAGCCTGGCGATCGGATATTCCTTCATGTAGCCGTAGCCGCCGAACAACTGCAGGCATTGGTCCGTCACCTCGCATTGGCGCTCGGTGCACCAGAATTTCGCCATCGACGCGGTGGCCGCGTCGAGCGTGCCGTCGATCCACTTCTGCACCACCATGTCGGTAAAGGCGCGCGCCGCCGTCACGGTCGCCTTGACGCCGGCCAGCACGAAGCGCGTGTTCTGGAAATCGATGAGCGGCTTGCCAAACGCCTTGCGCTCCTTCACATAGTCGACCGTGAGATCGAAGGCGCGCATCATGGCGCCAGAGGCCCAGATCGCGATCTGGGCGCGTTCGAACGCCAGTTGTCCCACCAACTGGTAGAAGCCGCGCCCTTCGACTTCGCCGAGCAGGCAGTCGGCCGGGACGGTGCAATCGGCGAAGAACATCTCGGACGTGTCCTGGCCTTCCATGCCGAGTTTTTCGAGCACCTGGCCGCGTTCGAAACCGGGCGTGTTGGTGTCGACGATGAACAGGGAAATCCCCTTCGCGCCCTGGGTGGGATCGGTCTTGGCGACCACGATCACCACGTCGCACAACTGGCCGTTTGAAATGAAGGTTTTGGCGCCGTTGATCACATAGTCGTCGCCGCGCCGCTCGGCGCGCGTGCGCACGCCCTGCAGGTCGGAGCCGGTGCCCGGTTCGGTCATCGCAATGGCGGCGATGATCTCGCCGCTGGCAATGCCCGGCAGCCAGCGCAGTTTTTGCGCCTCGGTGCCGAATTTGAGCAGGTAGTGCCCGACGATGCTGCTCAAGCCGAGGCCGAGTCCCGTGTTGCCGCTATAGCCCAGCTCCCAGAACACCACGCTGGCGTGGGCCGGCGTGCCGCCAGAACCGCCGTAGGTGTCGGGCACGTCGGGCAGAATGATGCCCAGTTCGCCGGCCTTCAGCCAGGCCTCGCGCGAGGCCTGTTTTTCCGCGCGCCACTTGAGGTCGTTGGGCAGAAGGTAGTCTTTGGAGAAGCGCCGGACGACGTCGCCGAATTGGACCAGGTCTTCGGTCATCCAGCCTGCTTGGTATTGTGTGGACATGTCTCGTGCTCCCGATGCGTTGTTGGATGGTTGGGCTGATCGCGGCCTTGCTGGTGCGATAGATCATAGGGCGGAGGATGGGCCAAGGCTATTGCGCTTGGCACAGTTTGTATTGCAAATTACCTCAATCGCAGCTATGGGGATTCTGTGCGCGTGGGGGCGCGTCGCGCCCTTGCTTTGCTGATGAGATTAGGGGAGAACAATGAAAACAAGCACATCGTCCTCGGGCTCGGCGCCCCCCTTTGCGGGGACCCATAGAACGGTTGCTATGCGCGAACGTTCTATGGGTCCCCGCAAAGGGGGGCGCCGAGCCCGAGGACGATGTGGGTATCTGATATTTGAGTTTTTTCGATCCGATTTCTGAACCGATTAAAGCGCGGTGTCTTAAACGCCGTTCAGGCCACCACCGCAGACCAGCACTTGGCCCGACACGTAATCCGATTCCGGTATGCAGAACAGATACACCGCGCCGGCCGCCTCGACGGCCGTGCCGGGCCGGCCCAGCGGAATGCCGGCCTTGACCATCGCCATCACTTCGGCGCTGACGCCGACCTTGATGTCGCGGCCCTCGATCTTCACGGTCGACGCGCCCGCCGTCGCTTCGGTCAGGCGCGTCGTGACGATGCCATAGGCGACGCAATTGACGTTGACCTTGAGCCGCCCCCACTCCTTGGACAAGGTCTTGGTCAGCCCGAGGATGCCTGCCTTGGCCGAAGAATAGTTAACCTGCCCCGCGTTGCCGCCGGTGCCGGCGACCGACGAAATATTGACCACCTTGCGGAACACTTCGCGCCCTTCTTCCTGCTCGGCGCGGCTCAGCGCACGGATCACCGGCTGGGCGGCGCGCAGGATGCGGAACGGCGCCGTCAGGTGGCAATCCATCATCGCGTACCACTGCTCGTCGGTCATCTTCTGGATCACATTGTCCCAGGTGTAGCCGGCGTTGTTGACGATGATGTCGATGCCCTTGTAGCTGTCGACCGCCGTCTTGATGAAGCGTTCGGCAAAATCCGGCGCGGTGACGCTGCCCTCGCAGGCCGTGGCCTCGCCGCCGAAGCCCTTGATCTCCTCGACCACCTCGTGCGCGACTTCCTTGTCGAGGTCGTTGACCACCACGCGCGCGCCCTCGCCCGCCAGTTTCAAGGCCACCGCGCGGCCGATTCCGCGGCCCGAACCGGTCACCAGTGCGACCTTGCCATCCAATTTTTTGCTCATATCCGTGCTCCCATCGTCCATTGTTAGATTGTTTTTCTTGCGCTCAGTCCAGCGCGATCAGGGCCTCGCCCACCACTTTTTTCTCGCCATACTGGTTGCTCGCGATGATCTCGACGCGCACGCGCCGCTCGCCGCCCTGCTCGAGTTTTTCCACCACCACGCCGGTGCACGTCACCTGGTTGTAAAGGTGGGTGATGCCGGTAAATCGCAGGTCCAGCTTGCGGATGCGCTCCTGGCTGACCCAGCCTGTGAGCATGCGGCCGAGCCAGGCGGCGATGAACATGCCGTGCCCGAACACGTCGGGCATGCCGGCCTTGCGCGCATAGTCGCTGTCGATATGCAGCGGCACATGGTCGCCCGAGCCGCCCGCGTACAAGGCCAGCATTGCGCGCGACAGCGCCGGCGCCACCAACGGCGGCAACTGGCTGCCAACCTCGAGCGAATTGAATGCGGGATTGATCATTTGCTGCCTCCTGGATTGCGCACGACGAGCGACTGTCGCATTCTGCACACGAGGACGCCGGCCTGGTTGTGCACGGTGGTCTGGGTGACGACGAAGTGAAGCGCGCCGCCTTTTTTGTCGTAAATGTCGGTGATGACGGACTCGAAGCTCAGGCTGTCGCCCGCACAGGCGATCTCCAGATACTCGAAGCTTTGCTCGCCGTGCAAGATGTGCTGCAGGTTCACGCCGATCTCGCCGACCCATGCGGTCGGATCCTGGACGTCCAGCATCTGCAGGCAGAAGAAGTAGGTCGGCGGCACCGGCAGCGAGCGGTAACCGGCCTCGCGCGCGGCGGCCTCGTCCGTATAGACCGGGTTGGCCTCGCCGATCGCCTTGGCGAAAAAGCGCAGGCGCCCCTTTTCCACCTCCGTCGTGACGCGTCCGTACACTTTTCCAATGTGTGCTTTGTCAACCATCTCGTTCCCCTATGCCTGGCCGTACATCGTCACCACCGCGGCCCCGCCCAGGCCCAGGTTGTGCGCCAGCGCGATGCGCGCGCCCGGCACCTGGGTCGCCTCGGCGCTGCCGCGCAACTGGCGCGTCAGCTCGTAGCACTGCGCCAGCCCGGTCGCGCCCAGCGGATGCCCTTTCGACAGCAGGCCGCCCGACGGATTGGTGACGATCTTGCCGCCATAGGTGTTGTCGCCGTCTTCGACAAAGCGCTCGGCACCGCCCAGCGGGCACAGTCCGAGGCCCTCGTAGGTGAGCAATTCGTTTTGCGCAAAGCAGTCGTGCAGCTCGACCACATCGACCTCGCCGGGGCCGATGCCCGAGGCCTCGTAGACCTGCTTGGCCGCGCGCTCGGTCATCTGGAAGCCGACCAGGTCGATCATCGACTTGCTCTCGAAGCTGCTCGGGTAGTCGGTCGTCATGGCCTGCGCCAGAATCTGCACCTTGGGCGACAGGCCGTGCTTGTCGGCGAAGGCTTTCGAGACCAGCAGGGCCGCCGCGCCGCCGCAGGTCGGCGGGCACGCCATCAACCGCGTCAGCACGCCGGGCCACAAGACGGGCGCTTGCATCACGTCGTCCTCGGTCAACAGTTTGCGCAACAGCGCCAACGGGTTGTTTACCGCGTGGCGGCTGGCCTTGGCGCGGATCTTGGCGAAGGTGTCGAGCTTGGTGCCGTAGCGTTTCATGTGCTCCTGCCCGGCGCCGCCGAAGTAGCGCAGCGCCAGCGGCAGGGCCGCGCTTTCCGGGGTCAGTTCGTCGCACAGTTGATCGAACTTGGCGAAGGAATTGGGCCGGTCGTTCCAGATCGAGCCGAGCGCGCCCGGTTGCATTTGTTCGAAGCCGACCACCAGCGCGCAATCGACCATGCCGCTGGCGATCGCTTGCCGCGCCAGATACAGGGCGCTCGAGCCGGTCGAACAGTTGTTGTTGACGTTGACGATCGGTATGCCGGTCATGCCGACTTCGTACAGGGCCCGCTGGCCGCTGGTGGAGTCGCCGTAGACGTAGCCTGCATAGGCCTGCTGCACCAGCTCGTAGCCGATGCCGGCGTCGGCCAGGGCAAGCCGGATGGCCTGCGCGCCCATCTCGAAATATGGCGCGCTGGCCCCGGGTTTTGCGAACGGGATCATGCCAACCCCGGCCACCAGAATTTGCTGTGTCATTGCGTGCTTTCGATTGCGATTGATGAAGGTGTGTTTGGCTTAGCCGACGCCGCGCTGCTGGTCGTTCCAGAAAGGCTCGCGCAGCTTGTTCTTGAGGATCTTACCGGCGCCCGACAGCGGCATTTGATCGACAAAGGCGACGCTGCGCGGGCATTTGTAACCGGCGATCAGCGCCTTGCAGTGGGCGATGATGTCTTCCGCCGTCGGCGTGGCGCCTGGCTTGGCGACAATCGCCGCATGCACCGACTCGCCCCAAACCGCATGCGGAATGCCGATCACGGCGCAGGCCGCGACCCCGGCATGGCCGGCGATAGCGTTCTCGACTTCGGCCGAGAAGATGTTCTCGCCGCCGCTGATGATCATGTCTTTCATACGGTCGACGATGAAGATGAAACCGTCAGCATCCATGTAGGCGCCGTCGCCGGTGTGCATCCAGCCGTCGCGGATGGCTGCGGCGGTTTGTGCCGGATTGTTCCAGTAGCCTTGCATGACGTTGGCGCCGCGCACGGCCACTTCGCCGACCTCGCCGCGCGCCACTTCGACGCCGTCGCTGTCGACGATTTTGACTTCGGTGCCGACGGTGGCGCGCCCGGCCGAACGCAGCTTGCCCGCCTTGCGCCCTTCGGCGGTGTGGTACCAGGCATGGTTGAGCGTGGCGATCGGCGACAGTTCGGTCATGCCGTACGCCTGGACGAATTCGACGCCCGGCAAGGCCGCCATGGCGCGGTCGAGCACCGCCTCGGAGATCGGCGAAGCGCCGTAGTAGATCTGTCTCAGGCTGCTCAGGTCGGGGCCCTTTTGCATCGCCGGGTGATCAACCAGCATCTGGATCATGGTCGGCACCAGCAGCATATCGGTGACCCGGTCGCGGGTAATGCTCGCAAGCACGCCTTCGACCGTGAACCCCGGCACGAACGCATGGGTGTTGCCGCAGATCGCGTGCGTCATCGACATCGCCATATCGGCCAGGTGGAACATCGGCGCTGCGTGCAGGTAGACGCGGCCAGGCTTTGCCAGGCGTTCGGCCATGCAGGCCATGGCGGAGGCACCCAGGTTGCCGTGGCTGAGCATCACGCCCTTGGGGAAACCGGTGGTGCCGCCGGTGTAGAAGATGCCGGCCAGGTCCTCGCCGCGACGGCACAGGTCGTCGATCGGCACGGCCGCGTCTATCAGGGTTTCGTATCCCAGCATGCCCGGCGGCGTTGCGCCCTGCCCGGCATAGATCACGTGCACAAGGCTGCCGACCTCGCTCATGATCTGCGCCGACATTGCCGTGAAGGCCTCATCGACGATCAGGACGGTCGACGCGGAGTCTTGCAGGGAAAAGATGATTTCGGCGGTGCTCCAGCGGGTGTTGCAGGGATTTACGACAGCACCGCCCCACCACACGCCGAATTGATACTCAAGGTACAGATCCGAATTGAGGGCCAGCATCGCGACCCGGTCGCCCGGCTCCACGCCCAGCGATTGGAGCGCGCCGGCGAGTTTGGCGACGCGCCCGGCGAACTCCTTGTAGCTGCGTTCGCGGCCGGCGCAGCGGACCGCGACGGCGTCCGGTTTTTGCTGCAATGCACGATGCAGTCCCTGGGTGGTGTACATGTCTGTCTCCTGAAAAATCGCGGCCTGATGTCGGCGCTTTATTGTTTCTATGGGATAGATCATAGGACGGCGGGTCATCGAATGCTATTGCGTTTGGCACAGTTTGTATTGCAAAATACCTCATTCACCACCAAGCGACTGAAGCCATGCACAATCCCCCATTCACCGTTTCGGCAGCATTCGTGCGCGGCATGCTCTCCGCCTGTTGCGCCGACGGCAACAGCGCCGACGCGTGGTTGCTCGCTGCGGGCATTTCGCCGGCGCTGATCGCGCAGGCTTCCGGCCGGGTCACTGCCGAGCAGTATGTCGCGCTCTTCGGCGTGGTGATGGCGCATTGCAACGACGAGGCACTCGGCTTTTTTTCGCGGCCGCTGCGCAACGGCACCATCGCGCTGGCGATGCGCAGCGCACTGACCGCCTCGACGGTCGAGTCGGCGACGCGGCGCCTATGCCGCGCGCTCGCGCTGGTGCAGGACGACGTCCAGTTCGATACCATCACGGACGAGCATTTGACGGGCGTGCGCATCATTGTGCCGAGCGCCTATGCGCCCGATCGCTTGTTCGTGCACGAGTTGCTGTTGCGCGTGCTGTCCCGCCTGATCGTGTGGCTGCACGGCGGCAGGCTGCGGCCGCACGGCGTCGATTTCACCTACGCCAGCCCGCCGCATGCGGACGAGTACCACAAGCTGTTCCCCGGACGGGTCCGCTTCAACCAGCCACAGTCGGCGGTGTGGTTCCCCACCGCGAAATTGATGGCCCCTATGCGGCGCGACAACGCGGCGCTGCACGCCTACATGCTGCAATCGCCACGCAACGTGGTGATTCCACAACGCAATGAGGATTCGACCAGCGAACGGATCCGCGCCCACCTGCAGCAGGTCCGCCCGCAATGGCCCGACCTGCCGGCCACGGCGGACGCCCTGAACATGTCGGTGAGCACGCTGCAACGGCATCTGGCGAGCGAGGGCAGCTCGTTCCAACTGGTCAAGGATCACTTGCGGCGCGACCTCGCGATCATGCGCCTGAACACATCCACGGTCCAACTGGCGGCGCTCGCCGCCGAACTGGGTTTTTCGGACCAGGCGGTGTTCCAACGCGCATTCAAGACCTGGACCGGAAGCGCGCCGGGGACCTATCGGCAGCGCACCTAATATCAAAAAACCACATCGTCCCCGCGAAGGCGGCGGCGCGTGCGCCGCCACATCCGCGAGAATGATGTGGGTTTAGGTCTTTTCCAAACTCAGATCACCACCACAAGGCGCTTCGCGCGACATCGGCCGAGGTGGCCGCCACAGCCGCTAGCAACTGCTGAACCGCATCGACGCCGAGGACCCCGGCGTCGCCCACCAGATTGCTGCCGTTGCAAAGGATCAATGTGCAACCCGGCGTGGTCCCCGCGCCAACCCCGAGCAGCGTACCAAGCAAGCGCCAGTCGGCGATGTTGTTGTCGAAACTGGCGGCATCAAGCGGCGAGGTTGCCGCCGGATAGGCATACGGCCCTGGATCGGTGTTCTGCGGCATGTCGTTGACCGCGGCGATCACTTGCCGGACCAGCTCGTGATATTCCTTGCCCTCGACGGTCTCGGCGCCACCGCCGGGGCCGCCATTGCGCACAAACACCAAGTCGCGGCTGGGCACGACAATCGTCATCTGGCCAAGCGCCCCCATCGAGCCATAAGTGTCCGGCGGCGAGCCCGGCAGCATCGGCTGGTCGATCCGCTGCGGGCGGCCGATCAGCGATGCCTTGTAGAAGTCACCCGAATTGAGCCAAAGCAGGAAGCCGTGGCCTGGATTGGCAGCCGTGCCGGTCTTCGCCTGGTTCATGTACGAAGGGTTGATGATCTGCTCGTTGCCCCACTTGCCGTTATTGAGCATCAAGTGGCCGAGGCGCGCCTCGTCGTCGGGCCGCAACAGCATGCCGCCCCATGCAAAGGTGCTGCCGCTGCGATCGCGCAGCCAGACCCAGTGGTCGCGCGCGATGCCGACGCGATTCATCAGCTCGTTCTGGGTGAACGCCTGGAACTCCTGGCCGGTGGCGCGCTCGAGCACGCGCGAAAGCGTGGTCAAGGTGTTTTGCGCGTACATGAACTCTGTGCCGGGCGGGTACCAAAAAGGCAAGGCCAGCGTGTATTGGACCGGGTCGGCCGTGAGTGCGGCAGCCTCGTCGGCGACCACCAGTTGCAGGCCTGAAGTCTGGTTGAGCAACTGGCGCACCGTGATGGCGCCGTGCGCCGCGTCCGCCTCCGGCAGGTACTTGCCGATCGGATCGTCGAGCTTCAGATGGCCCATGGTCACGGCACGCCCGACCGCCAGCGACAGAACCGTCTTGGAGCCGCTAAACAGCGCCTGCGGCACGTACACGCTGGCAGGATCGAGCCCGCTCTTGCCCGCGAGGCAGCCGTGGCGGTATACCCGGATCGAGGTGCTGAGCAAGCGCTCGCCGAACCGGATCGCCGCGTCGAGACGCGCCTGGTCAAAGCCTAGCTGTGCCGCATTGAGCGCACCGAACAACTGGCCCGCAGCCGGTAGTGCACACTTGGGCGCGACGCCGCTTGCCGTTGTGGTCGTGCCCGCTTGCAATGTGGTTGGCACATCCAAGCCGGCGCGCGCCGGCGTGCCGACGCCGAGCGCGGCGAGAAGGATGGCTGCGGCCATAGCGCTTGAAGCATATCGTTGTTTTTTCATTTTTGTCTCCTGGGATTGAACAAGAATGACCGGCCTCAGGGCCAGCCACCCCTTTCGATACTAGGCCCACTGCCGTCTGTCGCGGTATTGCTGAACATCGCAAGTTATTTGCAAAATATCCCAAGCTGTGGTGCAGCGCGGAAGGAAGATTCGTGTTCCGGAAAAAGCGAAAACATCGTCCTCGCGCATGCGCTAGGACGATGTTGTCTTGCCGTCGTTTCCGATTATTTCATCGTCGGCATCGCAAACTCCGCGCCCGCCGCGGTCGACGCCGGCCAGCGTTGGGTGATGGCCTTCTGCCGCGTGTAAAAACGCACCGATTCCGGACCGTGCGCGTGGTGGTCGCCGAACAGGCTGCGCTTCCAGCCGCCAAAGCTGTGGAAGGCCATCGGCACCGGAATCGGCACGTTGACACCGACCATGCCGACTTCGACGCGGTGCGCAAATTCGCGCGCGGTGTTGCCGTCGCGCGTGTAGAGCGCCGTGCCATTGCCGAATTCGTGGGAATTGACCAACTTCAGGGCCGCGCCAAAGTCCGGCACGCGCACGATGCACAGCACCGGCCCGAAAATCTCTTCCTTGTAGATCGTCATGTCCGGCGTCACGTGGTCGAACAGGGTGCCGCCCAGGAAGAAGCCCTGCTCGTGGCCGGGCAGCTCAAAACCGCGCCCGTCGATCGCCAGGGTGGCGCCGGCGGCGACGCCGTCGTTGATGTAGCCGATGATCTTGTTCTTGTGCACTTCGGTCACGACGGGTCCCATTTCCGCGCTCAGGTCCATGCCTTGCGCGATTTTCAGGGCCCGGATGCGCGGCAGCAGCGCCTCGACCAACTGGTCGCCGACGTTGCCCACCGCCACCACCACCGAGATTGCCATGCAGCGCTCGCCGGCCGAGCCGAAGGCCGCGCCCATCAAGGCGTCAACCGTCTGCGCAAGATCGGCGTCCGGCATCACGACCATATGGTTTTTCGCGCCGCCAAGGGCCTGCACCCGCTTGCCCTCGGCGCAACCGGTGGCGTAGATGTGTTGCGCGATCGGGGTCGAGCCGACGAAACTGACGGCGCGCACGTCGGGATGCGCGAGCAGGCCGTTGACGGCGTCCTTGTCACCCTGCAGCACGTTAAAGACGCCGTCCGGCAAGCCCGCCTCGGTCAGCAGTTCGGCCATTAGCAAGCTCGCCGACGGGTCGCGCTCGGACGGCTTGAGCACAAAGGTGTTGCCGCAGGCAATGGCCATCGGGAACATCCACATCGGCACCATGACCGGGAAGTTGAACGGCGTGATGCCGACGCACACGCCGAGCGCCTGGCGCATGGTCCAGGCGTCGATGCCGTTGCCGACCTGTTCCGTGTATTCGCCCTTCATCAGTTGCGGAATGCCACAGGCGAACTCGACCACTTCGATGCCGCGCGCGACCTCGCCCTGGGCGTCGGTAAACACCTTGCCGTGTTCGGCGGTGATCAGTTGCGCCAGTTTGGCCGCGTTCTTCTCCATCAATTCCTTGAACTTGAACATCACCCGCGCGCGGCGCAAGGGCGAGGTTGCCGACCACGCCGGAAAGGCGGCGTGGGCGGCGGCGACCGCCGCGTTCAGTTCGCCGACGGTGGCCAGCGACACCTGCGCGCTGACCGCGCCGGTGGCCGGATTGAATACATCGCTGCTGCGCCCGGAGTTGGAGGCGAGCGGGCGCCCGCCGATGAAATGGCCGATTTTTTTCTGCGTAGTCATTTGTTACCCTTTTATAAAATCAGATTGTGGCCTTGAGCATCCACTCGTGCGCCGGATCGTTCTTGAAATGCCATTCGCGCTTGGGTCCGGCCATCACGTTCAGGTAGTAGGAGTCGTAACCGTAGGGCACCACCACCGGGTGGTAGCCGCGCGGCACCATCACGACGTCGTGGTCTTCCACAGCCATCGACTGGTCCAGCGAGCGGTCGTCGGTGTAGACGCGCTGGAAGGCGAAACCCTGGGCCGGATTGAGGCGGTGGTAATAGGTTTCTTCGAGTGAACTTTCGAGGGGAATATTGTCGTTGTCGTGCTTGTGCGGCGGATAGCTCGACGAGTGCCCGCCAGGTGTCAGCACCTCGACCACCAGCAAGCCGTCGGCCTCCTCGGTCTGCGGCAAAATATCGCACACGTAGCGCGTGTTGGCGCCGGTGCCGCGCACCGAGCGGCGCATGCCGGCCGGTTCGATCAGCCGCGCGGCACGTGCCGTCTTGGCGGGCGCGCTGCACAAGGCCACCTCGGCGCGGCTATCGGCGACGATGGCCACCCGCATCCCACCCGGGACATAAACCGCGTAGGGAGAACGATCGTCGAACACGCTGGCGCGCCCGCCCAGCTGGGCCCAATGGCGCCCGCCGGCCTCGATGCTGACCGTGCCCGCCAGCACCACGATGCAATACTCGCGCGCGCCGGTCTCGAAGCCGAGGCGATCGCCAGCGTCCAGCCGGTGCGCCGCAAATCCCACATGGCTCCAGCCGGCCGATTCGGGCGTCACTTGCACGATATCGGGCCCCGTGGCCCGGCCCTTGACGAGCAGGTTCATGCCGCCACCCGCCGCGATTGTTCGATTTCGGCGACCAGTTGCGCCAGATATCTATACCCCATCTGGGCGTAGCGGTAGCTCGGCGCCACTGCCGGATCCTGCTCGGCCTCGACCACCAGCCAGCCCTGGTAGCCGTGCTGGTCGAGCGCCTGCAAGATGGCCTTGAAATCGATGCAGCCGTCGCCCGGCACGCTGAATGCGCCGTTCATCACGGACTGCAAAAAACTCCAGTTGCCGTTGCGCGCCAGCTTGACGACGGCCGGGCGCACATCCTTGCAATGGACGTGGGAAACCCGGGCTATGTGCTTGCGCAACACCGCCAGCGCATCGCCACCGGCGAACGTGATGTGGCCGCTGTCAAACAGCAGGCCCACCTCGGGCCCGGTCAACGCCATCAAACGGTCGACATCATCCTCAGTCTCGACATAGGCGCCCATGTGGTGGTGGTAGGACAGGCGCACGCCGTGCGCCAGCGTGTGCCGGGCCAACGCGCCGAGCTTGTCGGCATAGTCCTGCCATTGGGCGGCGCTGGTGAAACGGGGGCGTTTGTACAAGGCCAGCGCTTCGCCCTGGATCGCATCGGCCACCTCGCCGTACACCATCACGGTCGCGCCGCTCTCAGCGAGCAGGCGCAAGTGCGGCTCCACCGCCGCGATTTCGTCGTCCACCGAGCGCTGCGCCAGCCGGCCCGAGTACCAGCCGGACACGCATGCGAGCTTGTACTTGCCGAGCACGGCAAGCAAGGCGCCCGACTCCTTCGGAAATTTGTTACCCAGCTCGAAACCGAGATATCCGATCTCGGCGCCTTCGGCGAGCGCCGTCTCGAGCGGCGTTTCGCCGCCCAGCGACGGCAGGTCGTCGTTCATCCAAGAGATCGGGTTGATGCCGATCTTGACCTTGAAACCGGTGTTTGTGCTATTCATCCTATTTCCCTTGTCCCTTCTTGGCTTGTTCGTAGCGCGCGCGCGCCGCCCGCACCTGTTCGCGTTCCGACACCTCCGGCACCGCCACCTCCCACCAACAGCCACCCTCGCCGGTGGTGCGGCTTGGATCGGTGTCGATACAGACCAGGTAGGTCGAAGCGGCGGCGCGCGCGCGCACCAGCGCGGCTTCGAGCTGCGCGATGGTCTTGACGTTCTCGGCGCCGGCGCCCAGCGACCTCGCGTGCAGCGCGAAGTCGATCTGCGGCGCCCCCGCCCCGCCCTGCAGGCAGTCGTCGAACATATTATTGAAAGGTGCAACGCCGCATTCCTGCTGCAGGCGGTTGATGCAGCCGTAACCACGGTTGTCGAGCACCACGATGATCAGTTTCATGCCGAGCATGACCGAGGTGGCGAGCTCCGAATTCATCATCAGGTAGCTGCCATCGCCCACCATCACGATCACCTCCGCATCGGGCCTGGCCATCTTGACGCCGAGACCGCCGGCGATTTCGTAGCCCATGCACGAGTAGCCGTATTCCATGTGGTAGCCGCCCGGCGTGCTGGTGCGCCACAATTTGTGCAATTCCGCCGGCAAGGTGCCAGCGGCGCCGACCACGATGTCGCGCGTGGTCGATTCGCTCGACGAGCGCTGCACCGCGCCGATCACGTCGGCGTCGTAGGGCAAGGCCACTTCCCGGCGTGCCGTGATGCGCGCGACCGTGGCCCTCCACTGCTCGGCTTCGCGCAGGGCCTTGCCATGCCAGGCGGCCTCGCTTTGCCAGTCGTCGAGCGATTGCGATATTTTTTCCAGACCGAGTTTGGCGTCGGCCTGCACGCCAAGCCCGCGTCGCTTCAAGGCATCGAACGCGTTTACGTTCAAGCTGATCAGGCGCGCCGTGGCGAACAACGAATTGGAGCCGGTCGTGAAATCCTGCAGCCGGGTGCCAACGGCCAGCACGACGTCCGCCTCGGAGGCGAGCAGATTGGCCGCCGGCGAACCGGTGACCCCGACCGCGCCGAGTTGCAATGGATGGTCCCAGGCCAGCGCGCTCTTGCCGGCCTGGGTCTCGGCGACCGGCACCCCATGCCGCTCGGCGAAGTTGCGCAGGGACTCGCCGGCCAAGCCGTACAGCACCCCACCGCCGGCGACGATCAAGGGCTTTTTGGCCGCCCGCAACAACGCCACCGCCTCGGCTAGCTCGTCGTCGATCGGCGCCGCCGCACGGAACGAAATCGGGCGTGGCGCAAAGAAATCGCTCGGGTAGTCGTAGGCCATGGCCTGCACGTCTTGCGGCAGCGCCAGCGTGACCGGGCCGCATTCGGCCGCGTCGGTCAGCACCCGGATCGCGCGCGGCAAGGCCGTCAGCAACTGCTCCGGGTAGATGATGCGGTCGAAATAGCGCGACAGCGGTTTGAAGGCGTCGTTCACCGACACGCTGCCGTCGGCGCCGCTTTCGAGCTGCTGGAGCACCGGATCGGGCGCGCGCGAGACGAACACGTCGCCCGGCAGCAGCAGCACCGGCAAGCGGTTCACATGGGCCAGCGCGGCCGCCGTCAACAAATTGCTGGCGCCGGGGCCGATCGAACTCGTGACCGCCATCATGCGGCGCCGCATGTTCGCCTTGGCGTAGGCGATGGCCGCGTTGGCCATGCCCTGTTCGTTGTGGGCGCGAAAGGTTGGCAAGGGATGCTCCGCGTCGTCGCGTTGCTTAAACAGCGCCTCGCCCAGGCCGGCCACGTTGCCGTGCCCGAAAATGGCGAACACGCCGCCGAACAAGGGGTAAGTGCTGCCGTCGCCGGCATCGACGCGCAGCGCCGCCAGGTAGCGCACCAGGGCCTGCGCCATGGTAAGGCGGATGGTCGCGCTCATGCCGCCTGCTCCAGTGCGACGCCGCGGCGTTGCCGCCAAGCCGCGATCAGCGACTCGAACTTGGCGCGCACGGCGGCGACCAGGCCGGCGTCGTCGATTTCGCCGCTCAACCAGCGCCGGCTAGGCTCGTGAAAAATCGTGCGTCCGACCATGAAGCCGCGGCAGGTCGCGCTGTCGGCCGCCTCGCGGAAGCTGGCGTCCAGTTCGTCGATCGAGGCTTGCAGGCCAAGCAGCACCACGCCGCGGCAATACGGGTCGCGTTCCAGCACCAAGGCGTCGATGGCCTTCCACTGCGCCGCGCTCATGTGCTCGAGCTTCCACCACTCGGGATAGATGCCGATGTTGTACAGGCGCTTGACGGCGCGGTAGACGGTGTCGGCATCGGCGGCCATGTTTTTTGGCGGGATCACCTCGAGCAGCAGTTCGTGGCCGCTGATTTGCGCCGCGTCGTACAGCCCCTTCAGCTGGGCCTCCTGCTCGAGCCGGTTTTCGATGGCGTCGTCCGGATGCAATTGCACCAGGCATTTGATGACATGCTCTTGCGGCCAGCTGATCAAATGCGAGCCGATCGAGCGGCCCCAGTCGAACTGCAGCGGGTTCGAACCCGGCAGCTCGACCGGACGCCCGATCCACCAGCCGCGCCCGGAGGCCGCGTTGAGGGCGTCGGCGCCGTAACGGTCGTCGATCAGCACACCAATTTTGCCACCCATTTGCAGTGCCTGCTCGGTCTGCCCCACGGCCCGCACCAGCAATTCCTTGAGCGCCGACAGGCGCGCTTCGCCGGCGCCGTGTTGCTGCGCGAGGTCGAAGAACTGGTTGCGGTGGTCGAAGGCGAACACGCACAGTTCGCTCCATTGCCTGCGCGGCACGCTGGCGCGGTGCAGGCGGTTTAGCGCGGCGTCGTCGCCGGGGCGGCGCAGCCGCGCCGCGTGCGCGATGAAATAGGCGAGCTCGGCCTCGGTGGGCATTGCCGGTGCGCAGCCGTGGCGCGACACCACCAATGCCCCGCAGGCGTTGGCGTAGCTGCAGCAGGTGGCGTAGTCGGCGCCGTTGAGCCAGCCCTTCAAAAAACCGGCCAGGAAGGCGTCGCCGGCGCCCAGCACATTGAGCACCTCGACTTGCACGCCGCGATAGTTGAAGGCGTCGTCGAGGGTCGGCGGCAAGGCGCCGTCGATCACGGCGCAACCGAGGGGACCGCGCTTGACCACCAGCGTGGCGCCGGTCGCAGCGCGCACCGCCAGCAGCGACGTCATGATGTCGGCGCCGCCGCCGGCGATCATGAACTCCTCCTCGGTGCCGACCACGAGGTCGAACAACGGCAGGATCGCCTGCAAATGGGCGGTCACGTCGCTGCTCGAGACGAAGCGCGTTTCGCCGTCGCCCTTGCCGGACAAACCCCACAGCACGGGGCGGTAATCGATGTCGAGCACGGTGCGCACATTGTTCTTGCGTGCGAACCCCAGGGATTTGCTGCTCACCGCGTGCATCGCCGCGGTCGAAAAGTGGGTGCCGGTGATCAACAGCGCCTTGCTCGATGCGATGAACGCCTCGTCGACGCCTTCAAGTGCGATTGCCATGTCGGCACAATTTTCGCGGAAAAAAATCAGCGGGAAGGTATGCTTGTCCTTGAGGCCGAGCATCACCAGCGCCGTCAGCCGCTCCGCATCGACCGCGACATGGCTGATGTCGCAGCCTTCGCGCGCGAGCGTCTCGGTCAGGAAGCGCCCCATATGGTCGTCGCCGACGCGCGAGAGCATGGCCGAGCGCAGGCCGAGCCGGGCGCTGCCGAAGGCGATATTGGCCGAGGAACCGCCGAGGTATTTGGCGAAGCTGGCCACGTCTTCGAGGCGTGCGCCGATCTGTTGCGCGTACAAGTCGACCGCCAGGCGTCCGAGGCAGATCAGATCGAGCGCCCTGCCCGGCGCGCATTGGCTTGGATTTTGCATCATTAATTCTTTCCAATTACTTACATGGGATTGTTTCTAAGGTTGTGGCGCCTTTGCCGCACTATGAACAGCTTAATCCACAAAAAAAGCAAATGCAACGAAAATTTCAAATTAAATAAATTTAGAAATTCTTTTCTATTTGATGTTGTTGACCTTATAATGCAATCCGGCGAAACTGAAAGTAGACCATGTCCGAAACGTCACCGATCGACCAACTGATGCAGCAAATCGCCGGCGAGTACGAGGCCTTGTCGCGCCAGCTCAAATTGATCGCGCAATATGTGGAGAAGCACCGCGCCGGCCTGATGCTGGTGCGCATCAGCGACATCGCCGCCGCCTGCGACGTCCAGCCCTCGGCGGTCGTGCGTTTTGCGCAGCGTTTCGGTTTTTCGGGTTTCAGCGAGATGCAGGACGTGTTCCGCCAGTCGTACACCGAACAGGCGAGCGCCACCCCGGACTACCAGCAACGCATCCGCAAACTCATCGCCACCCGCGACGCCCCGATCAGCGTGGGCGACATCGCGCGCGAATTCGTCGGCGCGAGCCGGGCCGGACTCGACGACCTGGCCGCCGGCCTCGACGACGCGCAACTCGACGCGGCGGTCAATTTGCTGCTGGCGGCGGGGAACATCTATGTGGTCGGCGTGCGCCGCTCGTTTCCGGTGGCCACGTACATCGCCTATGCGCTCGAACACACCGACAAGCGCGTCCACCTGGTCTCCGGGCTGGGCGGCATGCACCGCGAACAGATGCGCAGCGTGCGCGCGGGCGACGTCGCGATCGCGATCAGCTTCGCGCCGTACGGGCAAGAAACCCAACAGTGCATCAAGCTGGCCAAGGACCAGGGCGCCAAGGTACTGGTGATCAGCGACAGCACATTGGCGCCGCTGGCCCGCATGGCCGACGCCCTGCTGACCGTGACTGAGGGCAGCGCCTTCGCCTTCCGTTCATTGACGAGCACCATCTGCCTGTGCCAGGCGCTGTTCATCGCGCTGGCCTACAAACTTGAGTTGGACATCGAAGAAATCAAAAAAACCCGGGAAGCTGCCGATTAGCGTTCAATGCCTTTTGGATTAGGCTTACAAGGCGCTGATCCTGTCACTGAGGCGACATAAACCGTCACTTGGAATCTCAAAGACCCACATCGTCCCCGCGCATGCGGAACGCATAGAACGGTGGCGCAATGCGCCGCCGCCTCCGCGGGGACGATGTGGTTTTGCGACGATTCACCCGTCGCCCTTTTCACCGCGCCGGAAACTCCCCGGCGCGATCCCGGTCCACGACTTGAACGCGCGCTGGAACACGGCGCTCTCGGAAAAGCCCAATATGTCGGCCAGTTCGGTCAAGCTCATCGTGGTGGTGTTGAGATAGGTGATCGCCATGTCGCGCCGCAGCTTGTCCTTGAGCGACTTGAACGATGTGCCCTCCTTGGCCAAATTCCTTTGCAGCGAAGCCGACGACATGCACAGCACGGCCGCCGTGGCGTCCAAGTCCGGCCATGCCGGTCTGCTCTGATGTAAATGACAGCGCACCTTTGCGCTGATTTCGTCGTTGCTCCGCTTCGGAAGGATGAACTTGGTTTGCGGGTCCGACAAAAAATCGGGCAAGGCGTTTTCATCGACCCGCACCAGCGCCTGCAATTGCTTGGCGTCGAACCAGAAAGCCGACAGCGGCCGTTCAAAGGCGAGTGGCGCGTGAAAATACTCGCTGTAACTCTTGGTGTCGGGCGGCGTGGCGCACGCAAAATCGAAGCGGGCGATCGACATGTTTCCGCCCATCAGCCAGTCGAGCAGGCGCCATAGCGAACGCAGCATTATCTCGGGCACGAAGCCGTGCCGTGCCCGCGAGGAGTCACTGAAGCGCAGGGCCAGGCCCGCAAGCTGCTTGTCGGCCAACAGATGCAGCGTCATGTCGTCTTGCAGCAGGCGCAGCGTGTTGGCGATGCGCGGGATCGCCTGCTGCAGATTCTGCGCGCCGAGCGCCGATTGCGCCATCAAGGCATAACTGCCGCGTTTGAACGGACGCGAAAGCAAGCCGAGCAATTCGTCATCGAGGCGGTCGCACAGCCCCCGGAACAGGGCGACATACTGCCCGGCCGTGATGCGCGCGCCCGGATGCCGCAATAGCTCTTCGGCAATGCCGGCCTCGTCCAGGACGTCAGCGATCGGGGGCCAATTGTCGGTTCGCCCCGACAACATCGCATGCACAAAGCTGATCGAGATGGTGACCGGCGCATACGGACTCAAGATGGAACTTGCCACCGTCAGGCCCCGCTTAAAAATATCGTCATCGTATGCAAGTCGGAGGATTGCGCGCAGACCAATTGCGCCATGGTCCGGCAACCATAACACACAAAAGGCGGCGATTTCAACCCGGGCTGAAGCGTTCGATACATGCCACCCGGCGCGATGCCGATTGCCATGCGATCAAGGCGCCGCGCCATTTCCAGCGGCCGGCTGCCCCGCTAACATCGGACCCGTTGCGCACAGACAGCAACGATTGGGAGCGCATGCGACAGCTGCGCGCCCACACACAATCCAGGAGACAAAAAAATGACAAGCACACCTCGCAGTAAATCCCTGAACTTCACGTTGGCCTGCGCCGGACTCGCCGCCGGCACGGTCCTCGCGGCGGACCCGGCGACGCCGCCCGCCTATACCGAGGTCGCCGGCGCCCGCATCGTCAAGCAAACCCAGCTGACCGCGCGTACCTTCGAGCTCACCATCGCCACGCCCTCCTTCGCCAGCGACACGCTGGTCGAGGTCACGCTGCCGACGCGCTACGACGCCAATCCGGGCAAAAGCTGGCCCGTCACCTACTACCTCGGGGGCACCAACCGCGACCAGGCGACTTTCCGCGCGATCTACAACGGCGAGAGCCTGACCGCGTCCTACCCGTCGATCGTGGTCTCGCCGAAGGCCGACGCGGGCATGTGGAGCGACTGGTTGAATGCGGGCGCGGGCGGGCCGCCGATGTACGAGACCTTCGTCATCGGCCAATTGATTCCCTTGATCGACGCCAATTTCAGGACCATCGCGGAGCGTTCGCAGCGGGCCGTCATGGGCGAGTCGATGGGCGGATACGGGGCGATGATGATGGCGGCGCGCCATCCCGACTTGTTCGTGGCCGCCGCCAGCCTGTCGGGCGCGGTCGACACCAACTACCTGCCAAACATTCCGGTCAACAACCTCCTGCGCCTGATCACGGTGGCGCTGGCCACCCCGATCTACGGCACCCGCACCGAGGAGGAGGTGCGCTGGCGCGGCCACAACCCGGTCGATCTGGCCGAGAACCTGCGTGGTGTCGCTTTGCAGGTGAGGACGGGGAATGGCTCGCTGAGCGCATCGAACGGCGAAGGCCTTACCGACCTCGGCGGATGCGTCCTTGAATCGGCGGCCATCCTGCCGGAGTCGGTCAGCTTTCACGACCGGCTCGGCGCGCTGGCGATCCCGCACGCGTGGCAGCAGTATGCGTGGGGCTGCCACAGCGTGGCGCTCAACGGACAGCAGATCGGCGACACGCTGCCGGGCTTGGTCGCTGCCTTCGGCACGCCCGCGCCTTCCTCGTTCGACTACCGCAGCATCGAGCCGGCGTTCTCGATCTATGGATGGTCGATCGCGGCCGACCCGGCACGCGCCGTCGAGTTCCTCGCGCTTAGCGGCGTCAGCAGCCAAGGCCTCTCGCTTGCCGGATCCGGCGCGACCCGGGTCACCACCGCGCCGCTGTTCATCCCCTCGCGGCCGGTGAGGGTGGTCATCGACGGCGTCGCAACGAGCGTGATGGCGTCGCCTTCCGGTCGAGTGACGTTCACCGCGCACTTGGGCCAGGCAAACACCGGACAGCAGTACCGGCCCGGCAGCACGACGGATGTGACGAGCGCGACGGTGACGCTGGCCCAGGACTGAGCGGGCCGCGCCCCGAGCCGGCGTATACGTGGCGCGCGCAGCGATGCCGTTTGCCATGCAATCAAGGCGCCGCGCCATTTCCACCTGTTGGCGCCAACGCTAACATCAAGCCCGATGCATTGCACTTCGTTATTTTACGAGACAACAGCGGCACAGACCGCAACGAAAGGGAACACATGAACCACCTCCGCGCCCCCCGCCCCACCCATTCCACCGCGCGCACCGCGACCGCGGTCGCCGCCTCGCTGCTATGCACGATGAGCGCGTACGCCCAGAACGCCACCATGGAGGTCAATTCCGACACGGTCGGACTCAACCAGGTGATCGTGACGGCCAACAAGCGCGAGCAGGCCGCGATCGACGTGCCGGCCTCGGTGTCCACGGTCAGCGCCGAACGGCTTGCGCTGGGCGGCGCCACGCGGCTCGAGGATTTCGTCGCGCAAATCCCCGGCATGGCGATCACCGCCGAGACCCGCGGCCAGACCACGGTGACCCTGCGCGGCATCGGCACCGGCAGCGCCCAGGCCATGCCGACCACGGCGCAATACATCGACGACGCCCCCGTCGGCTCGATCAACGCGTATGCGTCCGGCAGCAAGGTCACCCCGGATATCGACCCCTACGACCTGCGCCGGGTCGAGGTGCTCAAAGGCCCCCAGGGCACGCTGTACGGCGCCGGCGCCGTCGGCGGCCTGGTGCGCTACGTCACGGTCCCGGCCAACACCCGGCGCTTCAGCGGCGCCGTGTCGGCCGGCGCCAGCCGCGTCGACCAGGGCGGCAACGGTTCGAACCTGCGCGCGGCCCTCAACATCCCCTTGAGCAAGGACGTGCTCGGCCTGCGCATCAGCGCCTTCGACCGCACCGAGGCCGGCTACATCGATAATCCATTCAACGGCGAGGCCGACAACAACAAGGCGCGCATCAAGGGCGGCCGGGTGGCGCTCGACTGGAAGATCGCCGCCGACTGGTCGCTCCGTGCCTGGGCCCTGACCCAGAACTTCAAGTCCGACGGCGTCGGCTCCGAGGACGTGCTAGCGCCTAGCCTGAAGGCGCTCAACCTTCCGCTGCAGCGGATCGCCTATGTGACCGAGTTGCAGGACATCTCGCTCGATGTCGCCAACATCGCGCTAAAGGGCAGAGTTGGCAATGTCGACCTGGCCTCGTCGACCACCTACCAGACCAGCAAGGCGCACCGGGTCGAGGACAACACCGTCGGCAGCAGCGCGCTGCTCCAGATGGCCACCGGCGTGCCGGGGCTCGGCGCGATGATCGACACCGTGGTCGACACGCGCCGCATCACGCAGGAGTTGCGGGCGCGCACGAGCGCGTTCAACGAACGGCTCGAATACGAAGTCGGCGTGGTCTGGACCCGTGAGAACGACCTGCACACGGCCTACCTGCCGCCACCGTTTTTCGCCGCCACCGGGGCCGCCCTGCCCCTGCCCGCGCTCGGCAACGGCACCATCACCTCGAGCTACGAGGAGCACTCGCTGTTCGGCAACGCCAGCTTCGCCCTGACGCCCAAACTGGCGCTGCTGGCGGGCATCCGGCGCGCCGCCGACACCCAGCACTTCGACCTCGACTACAAGGCCTCCGCGCTGTCGCCGGCGCCGATCAAACTGGTGCAGGACGTCGACCACAGCAAGATGACCTATATGTTGGGAACCAACTACAAGATCCATCCCGACACCTCCTTATATGGACGGGTGGCGACCGGTTACCGCCCTGGCGGCCCGAGCGGCCTGGCGCCCGGCTTGCTGCCAGACGGCAAGGCGTCGTTCGAGCCGGACGAGCTGACCAGTTACGAGATCGGCTTCAAGTCGGCCTTCCTCGGCGGCAAGGCGTCGATCGAGGCGGCGCTGTTTTCGACCGACTGGCAGAACATCCAGCTGATGGCCAGCGCGCCGGCCAAACCGCCGCAGACCTATATCGCGCTCAACTACGGCACCAACGGCGGCTCGGCCCGCAGCAACGGCGCCGAGGCCACGGTGCTGCTGTTCCCGACCAGCCAGCTCACCCTTCGCGCCAACGCCGCCTACACCGACACGCGCCTGACCAGCGCGGCCCCGGCGGTCGGCGGCCTGAGCGGCGACGCCATGCCCTACGTGCCGAAATGGAGTTCCTCGGCCGGCGCCGAATACCGCTTCGCGCTTGGCGCGGCGCAAGCCTGGCTGGGCGGCACGCTGAGCAACTTCGGCAAGCGCAGCTCGAACTACAGCGGGCAAAGGCCGCAGGCCCTGCCAGCCTATACGACGCTGACGCTGAACGCCGGCCTCGACATCAAACAAGTGCGTGTCGCGCTGTACGGCAAGAACCTGACGAATGCGCGCGGCATCAACTTCGCCGGCCCGATCGGCAGCCCGTCGGCCCTGAACCCGTCCGGCAACCCGTACACCGCCGCCGTGATCCAGCCGCGTACCATCGGCCTCGACCTGAGCTATCGCTTCTGATGGAGACCATCGAGCGCAACACCATTTACGGCCCCGTGGTCGGCGTCGACGAGTCGGCGCGCAGCGGCGCCCTGGCCTGGAAAGGGCTGCCGTTCGCCAAACCGCCCACAGGCGAACTGCGCTGGCGCGCGCCGCGCGAGCCCGATTGCTGGACGGCGCCGCGCCCCGCCCTGCAGTTCGGCAATGCCTGCGCGCAGACCGGACGGGTCTACGGGCCCGGCCGCAACAACCGCTACGACCGCAGCATCGGCGCCTCGCTGGGCGCGACGGTCGGCTCCGAAGACTGCCTGTACGTCAACATCTGGTCGCCGGCGTCGACGCCCGCGGGTCCGCTGCCGGTCATCGTGTTCGTACATGGCGGCAGCAATATCACCGGCTACACGGCCGATCCGCTGTACGACGGCGGCGCGCTGGCCGCGCGCGCCAATGCGGTGGTGGTCACCGTCAACTACCGGCTCGGCATATTCGGTTTTTTGAACCTGCCGCAATTGAAGCACGGCCTCGACGCCGGCGACGACTCGGGCAACTTCGCCCTGCTCGACATCGTCAAGGCGCTGCAGTTCATCAACCGCAACATCGCCAATTTCGGCGGCGACCCCGGCAACGTCACGCTGATGGGGCAGTCGGCCGGGGCGGTCAACGTCTGGTCCCTGCTGGCCTCGCCGCTGCTGGTGCACGCCGCGCCACAACTGGTGCACCGCGCCCTGCCGATCAGCGGCGGCCTGTCGCTGGCGGCGGACCTGGCGCCGGGCGCGGTGGCGGCGCTGCAGCCGGCCGCGGCGCGCGAGGCGCAGGGCACGGCTTTGCTGGTACACGCCCTGATCGCCGAAGGCGTCGCGGCCGACGAGGCGGCGGCGCAGGCCTGGGTGCGGGCGCACGGCGACCGCGAGGTGGCCGACTGGCTGCGCGCCCGCAGCGCCGACAGCCTGCTGGGCACGGTGGCGGCGCAGTTGGCCCCGCGCGGCCTGGCCGGGTCGTGCCCGATTCCCGACGGCGCCGTGGTGCCGCGCGATCCGATCGCCGCGATGCGCGCCGGCCACTACGTGAAGGTGCCGGTCCTGGCCGGCATCGCACGCGACGAAGGCAAGCTGTTCCCGTCCGCGCTGGCCTTGGCGCCGGCGCTGGGCGGCGTCTCCGGCCGGCTGCTCGACGATCTGACGGCGTTCGGCCTGCAATTCGACTACCTCCCCGACGACGCGCCGCAAACCAGCGTCGAGCAATGGATTCCCGCGCAATACCTGCCGGTGGGCGCGCCGGGCACGGGATTCAATGCGCGCACCGGTCAGATCACCGCGATGATCTTCACCTCGAACCGCGACCTCTTGTTGGACCTTTTACGGGCGCAACAGGACGAGGTGTGGCACTACCGCTTCGACTGGGACGAACAGCCGGCGCCGTTCAACGATATCTACGGCGCCGCGCACGGCTTCGATGTGCCATTTTTATTCGGCAACTTCGGGCCGTCGACGTTTGCCACCGTGATGGCGGCGAGCGCGAACCGGCCTGGGCGCCTGGCGCTGTCGGCGGCGATGATGGACTGCGTCGCCGCGTTCTGCAGGCATGGCGACCCCAACCATGCCGGACTCGGCGTGGACTGGCCCGCATGGCCGGCCACGCTGCTGTTCGACGCCGGCACGGACGCCACGCAGATCTCCGTTGTTCAAAAACTATCCACTCCAGGGGAGAGCCCATGATGATCATCCTGTTAGCGGCCGCCGGCGTCATCGTCGTCGCGCTGGTGGTCGCCGAGCTGCATTTGAGCGGCGAAAATCTGGCCCGCTTCGACACCGACACCGGCCAACGGTTCGCCAGCGAGCGCGCACCCAGCCCGGAAATCGCGGCCGCCATGGCGCTCATGACGCCGAAGACGCCCGCCAAGGGTTTGTCGCACGCGCGGCGCATCGTGCTCCTGCGCGAAGAGTTCGACAATATGTTCGCCGACCGGGTCCATGCGGCCCGCTTCATCGCGGTCGCCGCCGACGGCGTGCGCGGTGAATGGGTGCTGGCCCCCGGCGCCGATCCGCGGCGGCGCATGCTGTTCGTGCACGGCGGCGGCTTCCAGCTCGGCAGTGCGCGCAGCCACCGCACCATCACCGCGCGCTTCGCCGAGCTGACCGGCGGCGCGGTGCTGGCGCTCGACTATCGGCTCATGCCCGAGCACAAGCGCATGGCGGGCGTGGACGATTGCCGCCAGGCCTACCGCTGGCTGCTCGCGAACGGCCCCGACGGCGCGGCGCCGGCGCAGGCCCTGTTTGTCGCCGGCGACTCGGCCGGCGCCAACCTGAGCCTGGCGCTGCTGGCCTGGGTGCGCGACCAGGGCCTGCGCGCGGCCGATGCCGCCGTGGTGCTGTCGCCGCCCACCGATACCACCTTCGCCAGCCCGAGCATCCGGACCAATCTCGCCAGCGACCTGATGCTCGGACCGCACTACGGCATCCTCGGCTGGATGCCGCGCAGCGTGCTGATGTGGCTCAGCTGGCTGCGCACCGGCATCAGGCCGAACGACCCGCTGGTCTCGCCCGTGTATGGCGACCTGTCGCAGCTGCCGCCGCTGCTGGTGCATGTGAGCGAGACCGAGATGCTGTTCGACGACGCGCGCCGCTACGTCAACCGCGCGCGCGCGGCCGGTTCGCCGGCCACGCTGCAGAGCTGGAACCACACCCTGCACGCCTGGCACATCTTGTATCCGGAACTGCCGGAGGCGCGCGAAGCGTTCGACGAGATCGGCAAATTCCTGGCCGCCGCCGCCCCGCCGGAAAGGATTGCGGCATGAGCGACGCCGCGATCCCGCTCACCGCCACGCCGACCGCCCCGTCGGCCGCGCGCGAGCGCACGCCGCTGGGCGCCTGGTATTCCCTCGGCGTGCTGACCGTCATCACGCTGATCGCCTTCATCGATAGGAATATCCTGCTGCTGCAGGCCGAAGTGATCCGCAAGGCCATGGGCCTGTCCGACGTGCAGCTCGGCCTGCTGCAGGGCACCGCGGTCGCCGCCTTCACCGCGCTGGCCACCTTTCCGCTGGGCTGGCTGGCCGACCGCTTCGACCGCCGCCTCGTGCTGGGCGCTTGCGCGCTGTTCTGGAGCGCGGCGGTGGTCGCCTCGGGCATGGCGCAGACCTACGAACAGCTCCTGCTCGCGAGCGCGCTGGTCGGCGCCGGCGAGGCCGGTCTGGTGCCGATCGCCTACGCCATGATTCCCGACATGTTCGGCGAGAAGAAGCGCCAGATGGCCAATTCCGTGTTCGCGATGGCGTCGATGAGCGCCTCGTCGCTGGCCATGGCCTTGTGCGGACAGGTGATCGGCATGGTCGAGGTGCTGCGCCCCGACCTGCCGCTGCGCTTGCAGGGCCTCGACGCGTGGCGCCTGGGGTTCTTCGCCGTGGCCCTGCCGGCGCCGATCATGGTGCTGATGATCGCGACGATCTCCTTGCGCCGTCCGGCCAAGCCGGCTGCCGCGCCAAGCGAGCCGGCACCGGAACAGCCCGGGGCCGCGCCGCTGCTGCCGCACCTCAAGGCGCACCGCACGACCTTCTTGTATTTCAGCGGCGGGCTGTTCAGCGCCTTGTTCGGCTTTAGTGCGGTGGGCGCCTGGCTGGCGGTGATCTACCTGCGCATGCATGGCGTCGGCGCCAAGGAGCTGGGCGCGGCCTTGGGCGTAATCGCCCTGGTCGCGGTGCTGGTCGGCTTTCCGGCCAGCGTCTACGGCACCCGTTATTTCAGGGAGAGGATCGGCCCCGGCGTCAACGTGCGCTCGCTGTGGCTGACCTGCGTGCTGGGCGCGCTGGCCGTCAGCCTGATGGTGTTTGCCACCAGCGCGCGGCAGATGTTCATCATCCACGGCGCCTATCTGGTCACGCTCACGGCCGCCCTGCTGGTGTACCCGACCACCTTGCAGGCGCTCGCGCCGGCGCATCTGCGTGCCCGCACCGTCGCCGTGATCGGCATGATCGCGGCCGCCGGCGGCGCCATCGCGCCCCCGGTCACCGGTTTCGTGTCCGACCATTTCAAGCACCTGCCCAATGGGCTGATGTTGTCGGCCGCGCTGGTGGCGGTGCCGGCCCTGTTGCTGGCGGTGTTTTTGCTCGCGCGCGGCGAGAAATACTATGTCGCCACGGCCGAAGCCGTCAGGCGGGCCGATGCCGCTTGAGGCGTTCGATGAACCAGCGCCCGGCCGGCCCGGGCGGGGCTGCGGCCAGGTAGACGGCCGCCATCGGCACGATCACGCCGCTCAGTGGAACATCGTCGATGACGAGCTTGACCAATCGGCCCTCCGCGATGTCGCGCTCGACAACGTGCAGCGGCATGCCGCCCCAGCCAAGGCCCTTGAGAAGGAAGGAGTGCTTGGCGAACAGATCGGCCAGGCGCCAGGTCGATGACGAGAGCACGGAGAATTCCATGCCGGCCGACAGGATCGATCTGTCGGTCAGCACCAGTTGCACATGTTTTGCCAACTCCGATGCGGGGATCGTTCCGGCGAACGTGGCGAGCGGATGATCGTGCGCGGCGACCATGACGAGCGTGACCCCGGCCAAGTGTTCGCTCGCGAGCGAGGCCGGAATGGTCGGCAATCCGACCGCCACCCCGACGCTGACGGTGCCATCTAGCACCCGCTGATGGGCCGCCCCGAGCGCCTCGACGAAAAGCCGCAGCGGGGTGCCGGGAAACCGCTCGCGGAATTCGTTGGCGGCGTCGGTGACCGCCTCGATCGGAAATTGCACGTCCACCACGACGGCAAGCTCGGGCTCGACACCGGAAGACATCCCCTTGGCCCGCGCCTTCATGAAATCGACACCGCCGACGATGCCCCGGGCGTCGGCGAGCAAGGCGCCGCCCTCGGCCGTCAACGCGGGGTAGCGGCCCGAGCGATCAAACAGCCGCACGCCCAACTGCGCCTCGAGATTGCCGACCAGGTCGCTGACGACGGACTGCGCCCTGCGCAGCTTGCGCGAGGCGGCCGAAAAACTTCCTTCGTCGACCGCCGCGATAAAAGTTCTAAGTTGATCGAGTGAGACACCGTCGAGCATGACGCGGATTCCATCGGTAATTTTTATCGAAAACAAGGTAACACGGCGCGCTTTTTTTGTGGGGCCGGCAGCGTGCATATCCATCGCCGGCAGCGATGCTACCCATCGGAATTTAACGCCTTTTGCCGATGCGACCCGCGTGGCAAACTTCGCGCAGGTCGAGGTCTTTCTCGGCATTGGCAAAGGGGTGACACATGCGATTGGAATTCATTGTTTTAGTATGGGGCTGCGTGCTCGGAGCGATCCACCTGTTCCTGGCGGTCCGGCTCAAAATCAAACAGTACGGTTCAGACTGGAGCATGGGCGCACGCGACGAGTCGTTGCCGCCACCGCAACCGCTGCTGGGGCGCCTGATGCGCGCCCAAAGCAACTACTTCGAAACCTTCCCGATCGTGGTGGCCGGAATCGCGCTGATCGGCATCACGGGCCTGCACTCGCGCTGGACCGCGATCGGGGCGCTGACCTGGCTCGCCGCGCGCTGCGTTTTTCTGCCGCTGTATGCCGCCGGCATCCCCGTCGCCCGGACCGTTTCGTTCATCGTCAGCGTGGTCGGGATCTTCATGCTGTTTTGGCCCTTGCTGACCATCGCCGTGAATATCCCGGCGCTGTTTCGCTAAGCAACGGCCCACCAGGAGAAGCGCGATGTCCAATTTGCACGAATACGATTACATCGTCGTGGGCGGGGGCAGCTCCGGCTGCGTCGCGGCCAACCGGCTGGTCACCGATTACAAGGCCAGGGTCCTTCTGCTCGAGGCGGGGCCGCCCAACCAAGGCTTGCGCCTGAAATGGCCCGCCTTGGCGTACTCTGTCATCCAGGGCAAAGACTTCGTCAAACATTTCGAGACAACGCCGCAAACGCACGTGAATGGCAGACGCATCGAAATCACCCAGGCCCGCGTGCTCGGCGGCGGCAGCTCGGTCAACATCATGGCCTATTTACGCGGTTCCAAAGCCGACTACGATGGCTGGACCAAGGCCGCCGGCGGCTTCGATTGGGGCTGGGACCAACTGGTCCGCATATTCAAGCGCCAGGAGGGCAATCGACGCTTCGACAACGCAGCCCACGGCGGCGACGGACCGTTCAAGGTCGGCGACCCGATCGCCTCGCCGCCCAGCACCGAGATATTCCTGCGAACCATGCAGCGCGTCGGCCTGCCGTGGCGCGCCGACTTCGGCGGCGGCGACCTGCGCGGAGTCGGTTTCTCGCAGACCAACATCCACGATTCAATACGCTGCAGCGCCGCCGATGCCTTCATCGCCCCAATAAGGAACAACCCGCGGCTAAGGGTGCTGACCGGCGCCGAGGTGCGAAGAATCGACTTCGACGGCAAGCGCGCGATCGGTGTCGAATATCTTCATGAGGGCAAAACGATCCACGCACGGGCCGGTGCCGAAGTCATTCTTACGGCCGGCCCGCTGGCGTCGCCCAAACTGCTGATGCTCTCGGGCATTGGTCCGCGCGGCCACCTTGCCAGCCTCGGAATCGACTGCATCGTCGACAGTCCCGGCGTCGGCGAAAACCTGCACGACCATCCGATCATCTCCCTGACCCTGAGCACGAAGGGCCGCTACGGGATGTATGGCGCAGACAAGGGTTTGCGCGCCGTGGCCGGGGCGTTCCGCTATCTCGTGTTCGGCGATGGACCGATCGCGTCCAACGGCGCGGACGCCATCGCCTTCACCAACATGTCCGATCCGGCCGCGGAGCCGGACATCCAGGTCTACTGCATCCCGCTCATGCTCGACGGCTATAAGGGCGGCCCCGACGGCGATGGCGTGACCCTTTGCGCCAATTTCGTGCAGCCACGCTCGCGCGGACGCGTGCGGCTCAAATCGCGCGAGCCGGCCGACGATCCCGAGATCGATTACAACTGGCTGAGCGATCCGGAGGACGCGCGCCGCATGCTGCAGGGCATCAAGTTCCTGCGCCGGATCGCCGCGACCGAGCCCTTCGCCTCCATGGTGAAGGAGGAGCGCGTGCCGGGACCGGGCGTCCAGTCCGACGAGGAACTGCTGGAGGCGATCAGGCGCAACGTGCGCACTTATTACCACCCTTGCGGCACCTGCAAGATGGGCATGGACGACGATCCCATGGCCGTGCTCACGCCCGACTTGCGGGTGCGCGGCGTCGCGGGGCTGCGTGTCTTCGACGTCTCGATGATGCCGACGATTATTTCGTCCGCCACCAACGCGACCGCGATGGCGGTGGCGGAGCGGGGAGTCGAACTCATGATGGACGGAGCGGCGGCCGATGGCCGAATCTGATTCCGGCCGGCGGCCTCCGCCATCCGCATTTCCGCTATCTGGCCACCACCCCGCCGTCGCCGTTTTCGACCTCGTGTGTGAACGCCAGGATCGTGTTCGCCACCGCCTCGGGGTCATCCCACATCGGGTTGTGACCGCAGTCGTCCAGCGTAATGCAGGACGACAGCCCCAGCACCTCGAGCAAGGGCTGGCCGAATTTCTGGAAAGGCAGGACCTTGTCGCAGGCGCCCCAGACCACGCGCAGCGGTACCTTGCAGTCGGCCGGCAGCGGCGCCATCGGCGCCAGATTCTCGTCCAGGTATTCCCTGGCATTCTTCATCCGTCCAATGCGATCCAAGCGCAGGCGCACCTCGGCCGCAGTGATGCGGTCGCCATGCTGCATCTCCACGGCCAGCACGCGCTTGCGCAGGGCGGCCGGCCCCACCGCCAACTTGAGCAGCGGGAGCACGAACGGCAGCAGCTTGAGCTTGATTTTCGCACCGCGCATGAAGGACCCGATCGCGTCGCGGTCGCTGAAGGCGCCGCCCGGCGACAGTCCCAGTGCCGAGCGTGCAAGCCCGAAGCGCGCCATCTCGAATGCCGCCCAGCCGCCCAGCGACTGGCCGACGAAGTGCGCCCGCGTGATGCCGCGCTCGCGCAGTTGCTCCGCCAAGGCCTCGGCGATGCTGACCGGGCTGGCGCGCTTCTTCAGCGCGATGCCGCCGACATGGCCGGGCATGGTCGGCGCGATAACGCGATGGTGGCGCTCTAGCAGCGGCAGGACGGGCGCCAGACCCGCCAGGATTCGCCAAAGCCGTGCAGAAGCACCAGGGTACTGCCCTGCCCTGCCTCATACCATTCCGGGGCCTCGTTCATCTCGTTGTCCGTACCCGGCATTAGGCTGCGCGCAGCGCGGTGCGGTGGATGATGTTGGCAAATTCGTCCCACAAAGGTTCGACGACCTCGTGCCCCATGCCGGGATAGATGTGCACTTCGGCCTGGGGTATCCTTGCGCCGAACTCGAGACTGGCCGAGGCTTTGATGAGTCCGTCGTCGCGGCCGTGTATCACGGAGACCGGCATCGCCAGGCGTTCCAGATCGGCGAAACTGTTCGGTGCGCGCAGCATGGCCTGCCATTGCCGCACATGTCCGTCCGGCGCATAACAACGATCGAAGGCCAGCGCGCCCAACTGCCTGATCCACGTTTCGTTGAACGGATACGCGGTCGAGCCGGCATGCCGCTCCTGCATCACGTAGGCTTCGATGGCGTCTTGGCGTGCCAGGCGCGCCAGACTCGGGGCGATGCTGGCATTCTCGATCGCCACGCCGAAATGGCGCTGCTCGAAGCCGGGCGCGGTGTAGACCAACGATAGCGAACGCACACGCTCCGGACGGGTGTCGGCCATGATCTGGGCGATCATGCCGCCCATCGACTGACCCACCACATGCGCGCTCGACAGGTCGAGCGCGTCCAGCACGCCGAAACTGTCGGCGGCCAGATCGGCCAGGCTGTAGCCGCCGTCCACATCGTCGGCGCCTCCGAATTTTTCGGACAGGCCGACATCGCGGTTGTCGAACCGGATCACCCGGAATCCGCGCTCGACCAGTTTTTGGCAAAATCCGTTGCGCCATCCGATCATCTGGGCGCTGAATCCCTGGATGAGCAAGACCGGCAGGCCGTCTGCGGGACCCATGGTCTCGTAGTAGATTTTTGCCCCGTTGCCGCTCGTGTAGTTCATATTGCAATCCTCGTCATGCTGAACGGGCGCTAGCGCACGCTTCGAATCAGGAACACCAGCAGGCCGCCCACCACCGAGGCGGCCACCCCGAAATAGAAGAGCTGGTCATATCCCAGGTAGTTGATGATGATACCGGCGATGGCGGGCGACAGAAATTGCGGACCCGCCGTGGCGACCGCGAGCACGGCCATATCGCGTCCCTCCGAACTCTTGTCCGGCAGCACAAGCGACATCAGCGCCAGGTCGACCGCCATGTAGGCGCCAAAGAAGGTCCCGACCATCACATAGAACGCCACCATGCCGTTCCAGGTCGGGAAAAACACGGGGATCGCCATTGCGGCCGCCATGCCCAGGGAGGAGACGCCGACGACGATTTTGCGGCAATCGAACTTGTCAGCCACCCATCCGGCGACCGGCACCGACACCAGCCACGCAACGACCTGGAGCGTCCCTAAAACACTGACGGCGATGGCCGGGTCCTTGCTTGGCAGATTGGCCGTGCCTATGTGGTCTTGCAAGATATAGAAGGCATAGCCCGTCACGGTGAAGGCCCCCAGGAACATGAATGCCCGCGAAACAAACGCGAGCGTGAAATCGCGCGACCTGAATCCGCTGAACATGGTCGCCGTGTGCCGCCAGGCCGTGGCATACCACGGGCCCTGCGACGGCGCGGCGGCCGGGGCCACGCCCTTTGCAACCGGCTGTTCACGCGCAAAAACAACCAGCGCAATGGTGGTGATCACGAGAAAGAACGCCAAGCCCGCGTAGGCTTCCAGCCTCGGCACGCGCGCCACGTAGTTGACCCCCACGATGATGCCCAGCGGCGTGCCCAGGCCGAGGACGGCGGACGCCGCGCCGCGCGCCGCGACCGGAATGCGGTCCGGCAGGATCGCGGTGAACGCGGCGGCGAAGAAATTGAGCGTGAACCACAAAATTGAATAGGCCACGGCGATTGCGACCAGCGATTCGGCCATTCCCAGCGCGATGAAAAGCACCGCGGAGATCAAGGCGCTCAACACCAACCAAGGCGCGCGGCGGCCGAAGCGTCCGGTGGTCCGGTCCGACAGCGCGCCGCCGGCCAACAGGCCCAGCACGGCGGTGACTGAGGTGATGGTCGTGAGCAGCGCCAGGTTCTCGATCTTGTGCGCGGCGTCGATCGCCTCGACCTGCACCGGAATCAGGATTTGCTGGATCCCCTGGAATCCGGCGTACACCGCCGCGCAGGTCGGCAGCAACAAACCCAAAAGCCGGAAATTCGCCAAACCGAGGAAGGTCCCCTTCGATGCGGCGCCGTCGAGCGCGTTAATTGTGGAGCTGTTGTCCATACATCCTCACTTGTTAGTACCAGGCATCCGGACCGGGCCGAATGCCTGGAGCCGGCGGCCGATTAGAATTTGCGCGAGACTTTGATGCCGAATTCGCGCGGATCGGCCGGCGCCACCACCGCGCCGGTGTCGCTGGCGCCGATCGCCTTGTACTCGTTGGCACTGGTGATATATTCCTTGTCCAACAGATTACGCGCATACAGGCTGACCGACCATCCGCCCGTGTTCGATTTGTAGAGCAGGCTCGCGTTGACCAATCCGAGCGGGCCGACCTTGCCGTGGGGGCCAGGGTTGGGGTTGTAGGCCACCTCGCTGCGGTAGGTATAGTCGAGGCGAGGCGTGAGGCGTCCCGCGCCGGTGGCGAACTCGTACTGGACGCCGAGCGCACCTGTCAGTTTCGGCACGAACGGCATTTTGCTGTCGGTGTTCAAGCCGGTAGCCTGCGTCGCCAAAGGATCCACATCTTTGAACTTCGCATGGACGTAGCCGACGCTGCCATCGAAGCGCAAGGCGCCGACCGCGATTTTCAACTCCGCCTCGCCACCGACCAGGGTCGCCGCCGCCGCATTGGCCACGATCGGGGAGAACATCGGCACGCCGCCCGCGCCGACCAGACAATTTCCGGCCGCGTCACGGGCGCAGGTCAAAATCGTCTGCTGCAGGTCCTTGTAGTCGGTGTGGAACGCGGTCGCGTTGAACAGCACGCGGTTGTTGGCGAAGCTCGATTTGAGCCCCAGTTCGTACGAGGTCGTATATTCGGGATTGAAGCCGTTGGTCGCCGCACCGGACGAGGCGCGGCCGTTGAAACCACCCGAGCGGAAGCCCCGCGCCACATTCGCGAAGACCATCAGGTCCTTGGCCGCCTTGTAGTCCAGGCCGTACTGCCAGGTGATCGGTTTCCACGATCCCTTGGCCACCGAAAAGGCGGTCGAACCGGGAGCCGCTTGCAACTCGTTCGGATAGGCGGCCGGGTTGGCTTGCAAGATGGCGTTCATATCGGTGGCCGGGTTGTAGCTCGGCGTGGCCAGCAAACCAAGATGGAAATACTTGAATTGCAACTCCTTTGTCTCGCCGGAATAGCGCACCCCTGCGCTGGCGCTGAGCTTGTGCGTCAGCGCATACTGGAGGTGCGCGAACGCGGCGTAGGAACGTTGGGTTTGATCATTGAAGTTGACCCAGCCAAGCGGCACCGGTGGAAACAGGTTGGCGCCTTCGTTGGTCTGGGCTTGCTCGTGGAAGTAGTACAAGCCGGTGATGTAGTGCAATTTGCCGGCACTGCCGTCGAGCCTGAACTCCTGCGACCACCAGTCCGACTTCGAATAGCTGGCGACCTGCGCGGGGCTGTACGGCCCTGTATTCGGATTGCCCAGGGTATCCTCGAACGACGGTGCCGCCGCGCTCCGATACGAGGAAATCGAATGCAAGGTGGCCGAAGGCAGCGAGTACTCGACCTGCAAGGACACCCCTTTCGAACGCAGCGGGACTTCGGTCGGCGAGGTGCCGCCCACCGCGTAGCGCGCCGGATTGACGCCCGGATTCGTGGTGGTGTACGCATTGCCGCCAGGCACCGCAGGCACCAGTTGCGAATACAGTCCCATCGCGCCCGAGTTTGGATCGTAGCCGATCGGATGGTGCGGGCGGACGGTCGACTTGCCATGGGTGACATCGCCGATCAGGTCGACCTTGAGGTCGGCGTTCGGCGTCCAGCGCAGGAAGGCGCGGCCGGAATCGCGGCGGATGCTGCCGTAGCAGGCGCCGTCGTTCGACCTGTTGGCCAGGCAGTCGCGGTGCTTGCTCAAAGCGCTGACGCTCAGGGCGACGGTCTCGGACAGGCCGATGTTGGCGCGGCCGGACACTTCGCGCTGGCCAAGATTGCCCACACTAAGGGCCAGCTCGCCGCCGCCCTTGTGGTTGGGCGCCTTGCTCACGACGTTGATGGCGCCGCCGGCGGTGCCCTTGCCGAACAGCGTGCCCTGCGGGCCGCGCAACACTTCGATGCGCTCGAGGTCGAGCAGGTCCATGACCCCGCCCTGCGAGCGCGAAAAGTAGACGCCGTCGATGTAGAGCCCGACGCCGGGGTCGGTCGTGGCAAACGCGTCGGACAAACCGATACCGCGGATGAACATCGAGACCTGGTCGGGACTTTGCGCGCCGGTGCTCGACATGTACACATTGGGGGTGAAGCGCGCGATGTCGCGCAAATCGACCATGGCGCGTTGCTCCATCTGCCCGGCCGACAGCGTCGAAACCGCGACCGGCACGTCCTGCTGGCGCTCGAGGGTGCGGCGGGCGGTGACCATGACCACGTTGGCTTGTTCCGGCGCGTCCTGGGCTTGCGGCGCGGATTGGGCCTGCACCGGGCCGGCCTGCAGCAAGGCCAGCGCGGCCGTGACGTTGGCAGCCATGACGCTGCGCATCGCGTGTTTCTTGTTCATTTCAGTCTCCTAGTCTCTATCTTGGGATCTGGTGTCCCGGTTGCGTATTCGTTTTTCGGGTGCGCTCGCAGGCCTTTTAAAAGGCGCTGCATCAGGGGCGTTTGCTGCACTGTGAACAGCTTAATCCACAAAAAAAGCAAATGCAACGGAAATTTCAAATTAAAAAAAGTTAGAAATAAATTTCTATTTTATGCCGGGGACCTTATAATTCAATCCAGCGCAATAGAAAGGCCATCCATGTCCGAACCGTCACCGATCGACCAACTGATGCAGCAAATCGCCGGCGAGTACGACACCTTGTCGCGCCAGCTCAAATTGATCGCCCAATATGTGGAGAAACACCGCGCCGGCCTGATGCTCGTTCGCATCAGCGACATCGCCAACGCCTGCGATGTCCAGCCATCGGCGATCGTGCGCTTTGCGCAGCGATTCGGCTTTTCGGGTTTTAGCGAGATGCAGGACGTGTTCCGCCTGTCCTACACCGAACAGGCTACCGCCACCCCGGACTACCAGCAGCGCATCCGCAAGCTCATCGCCACGCGCGAGGAGCCCATTAGCGTAGGCGACATCGCGCGCGAATTCGTGGGCGCGAGCCGGGCCGGCCTGGACGACCTGGCGGCCGGCCTCGACGACGCGCAACTCGACGCGGCCGTGAATTTGCTGCACAAGGCGGAAAATATTTATGTGGTCGGCGTGCGGCGCTCGTTTCCGGTGGCCTCGTACATCGCCTATGCCCTGGAGCACACCGACAAACGCGTCCACCTTGTCGCCGGGCTCGGCGGCATGCACCGCGAACAGATGCGCAGCGTGCGCGCGGGCGACGTGGCGATCGCCATCAGCTTCGCGCCCTACGGCAAAGAAACCCAGCATTGCATCAAGCTGGCCAAGGACCAGGGCGCCAAGGTGCTCGTCATCACCGACAGCACCTTGGCGCCGCTGGCCCGCCTGGCCGACGCCCTGCTGACCGTGACCGAGGGCAGCGCGTTCGCCTTCCGTTCATTGACGAGCACCATCTGCCTGTGCCAGGCGCTGTTCATCGCGCTGGCCTACAAACTCGAATTAGACATCGAAGAAATCAAGAACCCAGGAGAAGACAATGATTGAAGTAGCACTGTTTGGCGCCGGCCGCATCGGCAAAATCCACGCCGCCAACCTGGCCGCGCAGCCGGGCGTCCGTTTCAAGTATGTGGTTGATGTGAACGCCGACGCGGCCGCGGCCCTGGCCGCCCTGCACGGCGGCGGCGCGGCCAGCATCGAGACGGCGCTGGCCGATCCGGCCGTCAAGGCGGTCGTCATCGCCTCGAGCACCGACACCCATTCCGAGCTGATCTTGCGCGCGGCCGCGGCCGGCAAGGCGATCTTTTGCGAAAAGCCGGTCGACCTGACCATCGAGCGCGCGCGCGCGTGCACGGCGGCCGTGGCGCAGGCGGGCGTGCTGTGCATGATCGGTTTCCAGCGCCGCTACGACCCGACCTTTCTCGCAGTCAAAGAACGTATTTTGGCGGGGGAGATCGGCACGCCCGAGATGCTGGTCGTCACCAGCCGCGATCCCGGCGCGCCGCCGGTCGGCTATATCAAGAGCTCGGGCGGCATCTTCAAGGACATGCTGATCCACGACTTCGACATCTTCCGCTGGATACTCGACGACGAGGCGGCCAGCGTGCACGCGACCGGCAGTTGCCTGACCGACCCGGCCATCGGCGAAGCGGGCGACCTCGACTGCACCGCGGTGACCATCCGCACCGTCAAGGGCCGGCTCTGCCAGATCAACACGACGCGCCGGGCGGCCTACGGCTACGACCAGCGTTTCGAAATTTTGGGCAGCGCCGGCATGCTACAGGCGGGCAACCACAAACCCACCGAAGTGAGCCTGCACACGGCGCTCAATGTCAGCCACGACAAGCCGGAGGATTTCTTCCTCGAGCGCTACCGGGTCGCTTATGCCAACGAGATGGCGCATTTTTTCGACGCGCTGAGCAAGGGCACGCCGCTGCGCACGACCGTCGAAGATGGCTTGAAAGCGCTGCAACTGGCGGAGGCGGCGGCGCTTTCGCACCGCGAAGGCAGGGTCGTCAATCTGTAGAACTTCTTCAATCGGAGCTTGACGCGCTTCAGAAGTCGTGTGACCAGAACTTAAACATCAATAAACCACATCGTCCCCGCCCACGCAGGACGATGTGGTTTTGTTTTCTCAAGTCGCGAATTTCGCGACATTTACCGCCGCCGCTCTCCCTAAATATTCCAGATCACAGCCACCACAAGGCGCTTTCCGCGACATCGAGCGTCGTGGCCGCCACCGCTGCAAGCAACTGCTGGACCGCATCCACGCCGAGGCCGCCGGCATCGGCCACCAGGTTGCGCCCGTTGCAGAGCACCAGCGTGCAGCCAGGCGTGGCGCCGGCGCCGACGCCGAGCAGCGTGCCGACCAGCCGCCAGTCGGCGATATTGTTGTCGAGGGAGACCAGATCCCCCGTCGAGGCCGGCGCCGCGTAGTCGTAGGGCCCCGGGTCGGTGTTCTGCGGCATGTCGTTGACCGCAGCAATCACCAGCCGCACCAGCTCATTGACGTCCTTGCCCTCGACGGTGTCCGCGCCGCCGGTGCCGTTGCGCACGAACACCAGGTCGCGGCTCGGCACCACGACCGTCACCTGGCCCATGGCCCCCAGCGCGGCGTAGGTGTCACGCGGCGTGCCCGGCAGCACGGGATGCTCGACCAAACTTGGCCGTCCGATGGAGGCGGCCTTGAAATGGTCGCCCGAGTTGAGCCAGAGCAAGAAGCCGTGGCCGGGATTGGCCGCCGTGCCGGTGGTCGCCTGGTTCATGTAGGAGGGGCTGATCACCTGCTCGCTGCCCCATTTGCCCTGGCGCAGCATCAGGTGGCCGAGGCGCGCCTCGTCGTCGGGACGCATCAACAGGCCGCCCCATGCAAAGGTGCTGCCGCTGCGGTCGCGCAGCCAGACCCAGTGGTCGCGTGGAATGCCGACCCGGCTCATCAACTGCTGCTGGGTGAAGGCCTGGAAATCCTGGCCGGTGGCGCGCTCGAGCACGCGCGAGAGCGTGGTCAGGGTGTTCTGCGCGTACATGAACTCGGTGCCCGGCGCGTACCAAAACGGCAGCGCCAGCGTGTACTGTACCGGGTCGGCCGTCAACGCGGCGGCCTCGTCGGCCAGCACCAGTTGCAGGCCGGAGGTCTGGTTGAGCAACTGGCGCACCGTGATTGCGCCGTGCGCCGCGTCGGCCTCGGGCAGGTACTGTCCGATCGGATCGTCCAGATGCAGATAACCCAGCGTCACGGCGCGCCCGACCGCCAGCGACAGGACCGTCTTGGAGGCGCTGAACAGTACCTGCGGCACATGCACGCTGGCCGCGTCGAGCGCGCTCTTGCCGGCAAGGCAGCCGTGGCGGTAGACACGGACCGAGGTGCTCGGCAGGCGTTCGCCGAACTGGATTGCGGCGTCCAGGCGCGCCTGGTCGAAGCCGAGCTGCGCGGCGTTGAGCGCGCCGAACAACTTGCCCGTGGCGGGCAGCGCGCACTTGGGCTGCTGGCCGTTGCCGAACTGAATGGTGCTGAGCAATGTCGTAGGCGCGGCGGGCGCGGCCGCGGGCGCTTCTCCCCCGCAGGCGGAGAGAAGGATGGCCGCGGCCATCGCGCTGATCGCAAAAATCTGATTTTTCATGTTTTGTCTCCATGGGTTTTTATAAGAACTGCCGGCGGGACGGACCGCAAAACGCGGTCCGTATCGATCGGCCCGCCAGGGCCAACCGTCTCGTTGCATGGCTCTGCGGCCACGCCCGATCCGGCATCGTGCATCGATATTGGGTGCTGCCGTCAGCCAGGACCGAGACGGCATCGGCGCCGCCCCGGTCCCGCCGGCCGCGTCAGAAGCGGTAGTTGACTTCGGCGCCGAGGGTGCGCGGAGCGATCATGCCGGCCGCCAACGGGTTGGCGTCGAGTGCGAGCGAGCGCGACTTGATGTAGGTGATGCCGCGCGCATTGCCGAGGTTTTTGCCGTAGACCGACAGGCGCCAGTTGCCCTTCTCGAGACCGCCGCTGAGGTTGAAGGTTTTAAAGGTCGGCACATCGATCGGGGCGCGCGCGCTGAAGTCGGAACGGCGCTCGCCGGTGTAGTCGACGCTGCCGCCGAACGAGGCTTGCCAGCCCGGCATCGGCGCCCAGCGGTAGTTGGCGCCGACCGACGAGGTGATCTCGGGCACGAACGGCAGGCGGTCGCCGGCCAGGCCGCCGGCGTCGGGCGCATCCTCGTCCAGCACCGCCTTGGTGTAGCCGGCGGCGGCGCGCAGCGACAGCCCGGGCAGCGGGTAGTAGACCAGCGCGGCTTCGGCGCCCCGGCTGCTGGCGGTGCCGCCGTTGACGAAGTAGGCGAAACCGGCCGCGCTGGTCGAGATCTGGATGTCCTTCCATTTGGTGCTGAAGACGGCGCCTTCAAACGATAGTTTGCCGCCGGCGAACACGGCCTTGTAGCCGGCCTCCATGCTGGTCAGCGTGTCGGGCCGGAAGCTTTGCGCGGCATTGACCACGGCGGCCGGCGGAATCGCATTGGGCCCGCCCGCGCGGTAGCCGCTCGACACGCGCGCATACAGCGCGTCGGTCGGCGACGGCTTGTAGCTGGCCGTGAGCAGGTAGGTCGATTTGCTGTTCTTGGCACCGGAGGCGAACACCAGCGGCACCGGCCCCACCAGCAGGCCCTGGTAGGCCTGCTCGTAGTCCTGGTCGTCCGAACCGTAGCGCAGGCCGGCCTGCAGGTCGACCTTCGGCGTGAGCGAGTAGGTCGCGTTGGCGAACACCGAGTACTCCTTGTAGCTCGAGACGATCGCCGCGCGCGCGATTTCGGGAAGCTGGTACGGCGCGCCGGTGGTCGACGAAAACGGGGTTGGCGTAGGAATCAGGGTGCTGCTGTCCTCGGTGGTGTAGTACACGCCGCCCTCGTACTGGAGGCGCTCGTTGAACGCGTTGGCGCGCAGGCGCACCTCTTGCGACAAGCGCTTGGTCCCGGCGTAGTGGTCGCCCACGATGCCCAGGTCGGGAATGCCGAGGACGGCGCCGAGCGCGGCGCCGAAGCCGTAGGTGTTGTCGGTGGCGGTGCGGGTCTTGATGTCTTGCCAGGTGGTCGACGAGACCAGGTCGAACGGTCCCACGGTGCCGCTCAGGGTCGCGTTGGCGACGTTGAGATGGGCGAACGACGATTCGGGCACGAAGGTTTGCTGTTTGTATTCGCCGTACAGCGGCTGCAAGGTCTTGGCGTCGACGTCCTCCATCGCCGTGCCTTGCGAATCGACCTTTTGGGTCAGCGCGAAGGCGTTCAGTTTCCAATTATTGTTCAACAACCAGGTGAAGGCGACGCGCCCGCCCGAGACCTTGGATTTGTTGATGTCCTCCCTGCCCTTGGTGGTGTCGATGAAGCCGCCGTCGGTGCGGCTGAACGCCGAAAAGCGCAGCGCCATGGTGTTGTCGGCGAACGGCACGTTAAGCGAGGCGCGGCCCGAGGACCCGTTGGCGCCGCCGTCGACCCGGGTGCCGCCCAGGGTCACGCTGCCGCGCAGTTTGCGAAAATCGGCCGGCGCGGTCACGTAGCGCACCATGCCGCCCATCGCGCCGGCGCCGTACAGGGTTCCCTGCGGCCCCTTGAGCACTTCGATGCGCTGCAGTTCGGCCGGGTCGAGGTCGGGCGTGATGGAGCTGCCCAGGGTGTAGGCGTTGACCGATCCGATCGGCGCCTCGTCGATGTAGAAGGCGGTGGTGGCGGCCGACTGCGCAACGCCGGTGGTGATGCCGCGCAAAATGACCTGCGTGAAGCCCTGGCGGTACGAGGAGATCGACAGACCCGGCACCGCGGCCACGTAATCCTCGAGGCGCACCTTGCCGTCGCGCGCGAGGCGCTCGGCGTTCACACTGGCCACCGAGCCAGGCACGTCGAGCGCGGCCTGCTCGCGCTTTTGCGCGGTCACGATGACCTTGTCGATGCCCTGCTCATTGACGACCTCCTGGATTTGCGCGTACGCCGGCAGCGCCGTCACGGTGCAAAACAGGGAAGCGGCGGCCGCCGTGGCGGTGAGGTTGAAGCGGATTTGCTTGTTCATGATTCGTCTCCAGATTTCTAGTGGTTTAAATAAATCGGTCTTGCGATGCTGCTGTCGGTCGACGCCGACAGGGTCCCCGTTGCGGTCTTGCGCTGTTGGGGCAAGCGCGTGGCACCACACCGGCTTTAATTTTTTTCAGTTCCAAATCGGTTTGCCGCGCATTTACTTCCCCCTCCCTTGTTGTGCAAACGTTTGTATTGTGATTCAATAGTAGCGGCCTTAGCGATTGAGTGCAAGAAAATTTCCCGAATTTTTTTCACATTACCCCTTCACTGGGCGGCCATATTGCATTGGATTGCCAACGATTTTGCGAAATTTCATGGCGATCGCCGTACGAATGCAAAAAAAATTACAAACGTTACGATGTTGTTTTTTGAAGAGAAAGGAGGCCTTTTCCGGCCCGAACGGCGCCCCGCGTCCCTACCGGACGCAGCTGCAACTGAAGTACCAACACAAAAAAATCCAAGGAGACAAGCATGAAAATCAATCACACGCACGCGAAATCGCTGCCCACAGTTTTCGCACTGGCCGCACTGTTGGCCGCCACAAGCCTTGCGGCGGTCCCGACGCCGGCGTATGCGACGCCGAACTACGTCGATGTCGCCGGCGCCCACATCGTCAGCCAAACCCAGATCACCGCGCGGACGGTTGCGCTGACCATCGCCACCCCCTCGTTCGCCACCAACACCGTGGTCGAGGTCACCCTCCCGACGGGTTACGAGGCCGATCCGGCCAAGCGCTGGCCGGTCACCTACTATCTGGCCGGAACCAACCAAAGCGAGGCCAGTTTCCGTGCGCTCTACAACGGCGAAAACCTGACGGCGTCCTACCCGTCGATCATCGTCTCGCCGGACGGCGACGCCGGCTATTGGAGCGATTGGTTCAATGCCGGTGCCGGCGGGCCGCCGATGTACGAGACATTTGTCAGCGCGCAACTGATCCCCCTGATCGACGCCAACTTCAGGACCATCGCGAACCGCGCGCAGCGGGCCATCATGGGCGAGTCGATGGGCGGGTATGGGGTCATGATGATGGCCGCGCGCCATCCGGACCTGTTCGTGGCGGCCTCGAGCCTCTCCGGCGGCCCCGACACCAACTTCGTGCAGGGGACCGTGCTGGCCAACCTGTCCCCCGCGATCATGCTGGCGATGCCCGGCGCGATCTACGGGACCCGGCTCAACCAGGAGGTGCGCTGGCGCGGCCACAACCCGGTGGACCTGGCCGGCAACCTGCGCGATGTCCGTCTGCAGGTGAGGACGGGCAATGGCGTGCTCAGCCCGGCGAACGGCGAGACTCTTGCCGACCTGGTTGGCTGCGTCGCGGAATCGGCGGTGATCCTGCCGGAGAGCATCAGCTTCCACAACACCTTGGGCGCGCTCGGTATCGCACACGATTGGCAGCAGTATTCGTGGGGTTGCCACAGCGTGGCGCACTTCGGCCAGGAGATCGGCGACACGCTCCCCGGCTTTGCCGCCGCGTTCGGCACGCCGGCGCCCGCGTCGTTCGACTACCGCAGCATCGAGCCCGCGTTCTCGGTCTACGGATGGACGGTCACGGCCGACCCGGCGCGCGCGCTCGAGTTCCTCGCACTTGGCGGCGTCAGCCGCGAGGGACTCACCATCTCGGGATCGGGCGCGACCGTGGTCACCACGCCGCCGCTGTTCGATGCCTCGCGCCCGGTCGTCATTGTCGTCAACGGCGTCGCTACCACCGTGATGGCCACGCCGGCGGGCCGGATCACCTTCAATGTGAACCTGGGCGCGGCCAACACCGGGCAGCAGTACCGCATCGGCAGCGTGACGACCGTGAGCACCGCGAATGTGGCCCTGGTTCAAAACTAGGCCTTAAATAAGGAGACAATGACATGAAGATGAATCACTTCCCCGCCCTGCTAGGATTGTTCGCGGCGACGGCGGCCACTGCCGCGCCGGCGTATGTAGATGTCGCGGGCGCCCACATCGTCAGCCAGACCCAGGTCAGCGCGCGCACGGTCGCGCTGACGATCGCCACGCCCTCGTTCGCCACCAACACTTTCGTCGAGGTCACGCTGCCGACCGGCTACGAGGCCGACCCGACGAAAAGCTGGCCCGTCACCTACTATCTGGCGGGAACAAACCAGACCCATGCGACTTTCCGCGCGCTCTACAACGGCGAGAACCTGACCGCGTCCTTCCCGTCGATCGTGGTCTCCCCAAAAGGCGACGCGGGCAGCTGGAGCGATTGGTACAACGCGGGCGCCGGCGGGCCGCCGATGTACGAAACCTTTGTCAGCTCGCAACTAATCCCCCTGATCGACGCCAACTTCAGGACCATCGCCAAGCGCTCGCACCGGGCCATCATGGGCGAGTCGATGGGCGGCTACGGGGTGATGATGATGGCGGCGCGGCATCCCGACCTGTTCGTGGCCGCCGCCAGCCTGTCGGGTGGCGTCGACACTAACTTCGCGCCGGCGCCGCTGATCAACACGGTGACGCCCCTGATGATGGGGGCGCTGCCCGGCGCGATCTACGGAATCCGGCTCAACCACGAGGTGCGCTGGCGCGGCCACAACCCGGTGGACCTGGCGGCCAACCTGCGCGGCGTCGATCTGCAGGTGCGCACGGGAAATGGCGCGCTGAGCACGGCGAACGGCGAAACACTGGCCGACCTTGGCGGTTGCGTGCTCGAATCGGGGTTCGTCCTGCCCGAAAGCACCAGCTTCCACAATGCGCTCGGCGCACTGACCATCCCGCACGCTTGGCAGCAGTATGCGTGGGGCTGCCACAGCGCGGCGTTTTTCGGGCGGGAGGTCAGCGACTCGCTACCCGGTTTCATCGCCGCGTTCGGCACGCCGGCGCCCGCGTCGTTCGACTACCGCAGCATCGAGCCCGCGTTCTCGGTCTATGGATGGTCGGTGGTGGCCGACCCGGCGCGCGCGCTCGAGTTCCTAATGCTGAGCAACGTTGGGAGCGAGGGCTTGAACTTGTCGGGATCGGGCACGACCGTGGTCACCACGCCGCCGATGTTTGCCGCCTCGCGCCCGGTCAGCGTCGTCGTCGACGGCGTCGCGACGACCGTGATAGCCACGCCGGACGGCCGGATCACCTTCAATGTCATTTTGGGCGGCGCCAACGCCGGACAGCAGTACAGGATCGGCAGCACGACGGTAGTGACAAGCGCGTCCGTAGCCTTCGTCCAAGGTTGAGCCCCGGGTGAATGAGGCGATTGCGCGCGCGGCGCGCGATCGCCTCCCTCGTCAGAAACGGGGCAAGGCCGCGGCACCCGCGCCGGCGTTGCGGCAGCGATCGAATCGGCTCATACTCTTTGACGCGATAGGGTGACTTTTGTGATGGGAGGAGTCTGATGAGCGAGGTGGAAACCGAGCCCGTGAATGGGATGTGGTACCAGGTGTTGTTCGTATCGAGCCCGTGGCCGATGCTGGTCTATGACCCGGCCTCGTACCGCCTGCTTGACGTGAATGCCAGCGCCATCGAGCACTACGGCTATTCCAGGGACGAGTGGAGGCGGCTGACGATGGCCGACCTCTCACTGGAAACCAACTTCACCGGCGCCGCCGAACTGCTCGCGGCGCTGCCGGACACACCCGTTTGCCGCGCCGGTCCATGGCGCCATGTGAAAAAAGACGGGGCGCCGATCGATATCGAGGTCGTGCGCCACCGCATTTCGTACGGCGGCAACAGCGCCGCGCTGCTCATCGTGATCGATGTCAGCACCGAACGCCAATTGCAAGAATCGCTGCGCAACGCCAAGCAAGAACTCGACCGGACCCAGCATATCGCCAGGCTGGGAAGCTGGATCCGCGATTTCGACACCAGGACCAGCCGCTGGTCCGATCAAACCTACCGCAATTTCGGCCTCCAGCCGCAATCTACTCCGGCCGCCATCAAAACCTTCCTGGCCTGCGTGTACCCCGCCGACCGCGCGCGGGTGGGCGCCGCGGTCGACCTGGCCGTAGCCACCAGGCAGCCGTTCGCGTTCGAGCACCGGGTCGTTTGGCCGGACGGCAGTATTCGTTTTTTGCGGCAACAGGGGATCGTGCTCCACGACCACGACCAACACCCCGTGCAACTGATCGGCACATCGCTCGATGTCACCGAACAATCGCGCACCGAAAGCGCATTGCGCCAAGCCCAGAAAGATTTGCAGTGCGCGCAACGCGCCGCGCATATCGGCACCTGGGTGCTCGATACCGCGACCGGCAAATTCGATTCGTGGTCGGACGAAACGTTCCGCCTGTTGGGTTATGACCCGCCCGAACTGCGCACCTATGATTTTGTCCTGGACGACAGGATCCACCGGGACGACCGCGAGCGGGTGCGGCGCGAATTCGAACGCACGCTGGCCGATCCCACCCAGCCCTACGACGCCGAGTTCCGGGTACTCAATCCGACGCTTGGTGAGCGCATCGTCCATTCCGTCGCCGAGGCCGTGCCCACCCAGGACGGCCAGGCCCCGCGCCTGGTCGGCTTTGTGCAAGATGTCACCGAATCGCGGCGCGCCGAGGAGCAGACCAAGTATTTCGCCTTTTTCGACAAGGCCACCCAACTGCCGAACCGCACCAGCCTAGAGCAGGTCCTCGAAGACGGACTTGCCGCGCGCGATGGTGCGCAGCCCCGGCTCGCGCTGTTGATGATCCATCTGACGCGTTTCCGCGAAATAAATTTTACGCTCAGCCATGGCGAGGGCGACCAATTGCTCAGGGCCGTGGGCAGCCGCATCCGCGAAAGCCTGGACGGCGATGGCTTTGTGGCCCGGGTCGGCAGCTCGCAGTTCGCGGTCGCCCTGATGAACGCGGATGGCGAACGGGCCGGCGCCACGGCGCAAACCATCCTTGCGGCGCTGCACAAGCCCTTCCTTGTCGCCGGCATCAGCTATGGGATGGGCGCGCATGCGGGGATCGCCCTGGCGCCCATCCATGGCGGCGACGCGGCGACCATCCTGCGCAAGACCGACGTCGCCTTGTTCCAGGCAAAACAAGCGGGCCAGGCCTGGCTGTTGTACGACCCCAACCACGATCCATACAATCCACAGCGTCTGGCCCTGATCGGCGAGTTTCGCAAATCCCTGCTGGCCGGCGAACTGCGCCTGTATTGCCAACCCAAGGCCGACATCCGCACCGGAAAAATCATCGGCGCCGAGGCGCTGGTGCGCTGGGAGCATCCCACCTTCGGGCTCATCCCGCCGAACCAGTTCATCCCCTTGATCGAGCCGACCGAATTGATCCACGTCCTTTCCGAGTTCATGCTCGAGGCCTCGATCAAACAAAGCCTCGCGTGGCGGCGGGCCGGCTTCGCCATACCGATCGCGGTCAACCTGTCGCCGCGCGACCTGATCGACCCGTCCCTGGTGCAGCATTTGCGCGACACGCTGGCCGCCCTCGGCGCCGCCCCCGACTGCCTGGGCCTTGAAATCACCGAAAGCAGCCTGTTGACGGACCCGCAGCTGTCCATCGCCCAGCTCAATCGCCTCAGCGGCATGGGCTTCCGCCTCTACGTCGACGACTTCGGGACCGGCTACTCGTCGCTGAGCTATCTCATGAGCTTGCCTGTGAATGTCATCAAGATCGACCACAGCTTCACCATGCGCATGATCGACGACAAGAAGGCGGCCACCATTGTCAGGTCGACCATCGAACTGGCGCACAACCTCGGCTTGAAGGTGGTGGCCGAAGGCGCGGCGAGCAAAAAAATCTGGGACGCCCTGCACCTGCTCGGTTGCGACGAGGCCCAGGGGTATTTCATCAGCCCCGCGCTGCCGGCCGACGACTTCCTGCCATGGATGCGCGGCTCCGGCTTCGGCGCCCCCGGGCCCGCGCGGCAGTCCGTTTTTTAGCCGGCCCGCCGCGCATGGCCCGCCCGCGCGCTCCTTAGCCGACGCCGCGCTTCTGGTCCTGCCAGAACGGCTCGCGCAGCTTGGTCTTGAGGACTTTCCCCGCGCCCGACAAGGGCAGCTGGTCGACGAAGGTGATACTGCGCGGGCACTTGTAGCCGGCGATCAGCGCCTTGCAGTGGGCGATGATGTCGTCCGGCGCGACGCTGGCGCCGGGCTTGGCGACGATCACCGCGTGCACCGACTCGCCCCATGCCTGGCTCGGTATGCCGATCACCGCGCAGGTCGCGACCGCAGGGTGGCGCGAGATGGCGTTCTCGACTTCGGCCGAAAAAATGTTCTCGCCGCCGCTGATGATCATGTCCTTCATGCGGTCGACGATGAAGATGAAGCCTTCGGGGTCCATGTAGGCGCCGTCGCCGGTGTGCATCCAGCCGTCGCGCACGGCCGCGGCGGTCTGCGCCGGCTTGTTCCAGTAACCGAGCATCACGTTGGAGCCGCGCACTGCCACTTCGCCAACCTCGCCGCGCGCCACTTCGACGCCGCCGGCGTCGACGATCTTCACCTCGACGCCGACCGTGGCGCGCCCGGCCGCACGCAGCTTGCCCTCCTTGCGTCCCTCGACGGTGTGGTACCAGGCATGGTTGATGGTCGCGATCGGCGACAGTTCCGTCATGCCGTAGGCTTGCACGAATTCAACGCCCGGCAGCGCGGCCATGGCACGGTCGAGCACCGCCTCGGAGACGGGCGAGGCGCCGTAGACGATGCGTTTCAGGCTGCTCAGGTCGTAACCGCTCTTGAGCGCCGGATGGTCGACCAGCATCTGGATCATGGTCGGCACCAGCAGCATGTCGGTGACGCGCTCGCGCGCGATGCTGGCAAGCACGGCCTCGGGCGCGAATGCGGGCACGAAGGCATGGCTGTTGCCGCACACCCAGTGCATGAGGGCGATGCCCATATCGGCCAGGTGGAACATCGGCGCGGCGTGCAAGTAGGTGCGGCCGGCCTGCGCCACGCCTTCGGCCAAGCCGGCGACGGCGGAGCTGCACAGGTTGCGGTGGCTAAGCATCACGCCCTTGGGGAAGCCTGTGGTGCCACCCGTATAAAAAATTCCCGCCAGATCGTCGCCGCGGCGGCAGACGTCGACCGCCGGCGCGCTGGCCGACAGCAGGTCTTCGTAGCGCAGCATCGCCGGCGGCGTCTTGCCCTGTCCGGCGTAGATCACGTGGCGCATGCCGGGCACTTGTTCGACGATCTGGGCGGCCATCGCCTTGTAGGCGTCATCGACGATCAAAATCGTCGACTCGGAATCTTGCAGGGTATAGATGATTTCGGCCGCGCTCCAGCGGGTGTTGCATGGGTTTACCACGCCGCCGCCCCACGGCACCCCGAACTGGTATTCAAGATAAAGATCCGAATTGAGCGACAGCATCGCCACGCGGTCGCCGGGCGCCATGCCAAGCGATTGAAGCGCGCCGGCGAGCTTGGCGACGCGCTCGCAGAATTGCCTATATGTGCGTCCGCCGCCGGCAAGGCGAATGACTATCTCATCCGGCTTTTGCTGCAGCGCCCGGTGCAATCCCTGTGTAATGTACATGCCGTTCTCCTCGTTGTCGCGCTCTGGTGTCGGCTTAGCCAATGTGGGTGCGTGCGCCGACACAATTACAAACGATTGAATATTCGTTTGCGAATTTACTGCATCAAACGATTTTACGGCTCCAACGATTAAAATGCAAACGTTTGTAACGCGGCGCGCAGGATTGCCGATGGCGGCCGCACGCGGCGGCATCGCGGCTTGTCCTGGCGGCGCCGATTTAGCGCCGACGGGGCCACCGCGGACTGCGTCACCTGGAAGGAGGGATTCGCCGGAATGTCGCGCAATGACGATCGCTGCGGCGGGCCTTGCCTGCCGCAGGCGCAAGCGGCGCTAGCAGCCTGTCGGACTTAGGGAGTCAAAGCGAAAAAAAAGCTGGGCGAGGACAGATTTTGACGATTTCGCAGTGTCAATAGCGAGCTATTGACCGAGAAAACGGCGAAATACGGACCGTCCCAGGTATTTTTGCAGCTGACGATCCTAAGTTCGACAGGCTGCTAAGGGGCGCGCCGCGTCGATTCGCGCGTGACCAGATCGGTCGACAACATGACGGACTCGGGCGGGCGCCCCGCCAGTTGCTTCATCAGGCAGTCGACCAGGCTCTGTCCGGCCTCCTGCATCGGCTGGCGCACGGTCGTCAGCGATGGATGCGCATATGCCGCGGGGCCGATGTCGTCGTAGCCGGCAACGAGCACATCTTCGGGCACCCGCACCCCGGCCCCCTTCAAGCCGGCGACGATGGACAGCGCGACCATGTCGCTGGCGGCGAATACGCCGTCGAATTTGAGCCCCTGCTCGAGCATGGCGAGCGCCTCTTTTTGCATGGAGCCCCCGCCAAACGGGATCGAGCGCGTCAATGCGGGATCGACCATGAGGCCGCGTTGCTTGTGGGCGTTGTTGTAGCCCTGGTGGCGCAGCCGGCCCTCGTTGGTTTCGTCGTCGCCGAAAAACGCGATGCGGCGCGCGCCCTGGTCAAGCAGGTGGCCGGTCACGAGTTCGCCACCGCGCACATTGTCGCTGCCGACCGTGGCGTATTTTTGGTGCGGCAGCGGCGCGCCCCACACCACCAGCGGAACGCCGCGCTCGGTCATTTTGTTGAGGTGCTCGTGGTAGCCCCATTGGCCGATCATGATGATCCCCTCGGCGCGTCCGGAATCGTACAGCTGTGCGACCCGGTCGAGCCGCTCGACGATGATGCGGGAGATCAACATGTCGTATCCACACTCGGTCAGGGCGTCGGCGATTCCGCCCAGCAGCGCCAGCAGGAAGGGCGCAGAGACCGGGTCTTTGGATGCGGGATCGAGGGGCACCACGACGCCGATGGTCCGGCTTTGCCCCGTGCGCAGGTTTTGCGCGGCCGCGTTGGCGGAGTAGTTCAAGGCGGTGGCGATTTCGAAGATGCGGGCCCGGGTTTCCTCTTTCACCAGCGGGTTGTTGGCCAGCGCGCGCGAGACGGTCGAGATGGTCACGTCGGCCATGCGGGCGATGTCGGCCAGGCGCGGGCGGCCTCCGCCCCCCGTTACAGCGGCGTTTGGAGCGGGTTTTGGGGCGCGTGGCATAGAATCAGTCGATAGTGGAGAACCATCATTATATGCCATACCCGCGCCACCAATACAAACGCTTGAATTGCATTTTCAGCGACTGCGGCTGCACGACGGCATGCCAATCCAAACACACGTTTGTGAAACCGATAGTTTCAAAGCGCACAATGCAAGGCGTCGCAATCGAGGTCTTCGAAGAAGGTGAACCTCGAACCGATCTCGACGGTCCAGTCCTCCACCGCGGCACCGCGGCTTGCCGCGCAAGGGTGGCGTTCGATGACCATGACCCAGTCCGCAGGCAGCGCGCTGTAAATGATGCGCATGCTGTCGAGGTAGCGGTCGTACAAAAGCTGCGGCCCGCCCTGGCCGCCACAAGCGCCGGCACCCAGGAGCAGGACCTTCGCGCCGTGCCTGCGGCCCGATTCGACGCGCGCCAGTTGCTGCGAGATCGCCCTTGCGCGCACATGCACGTCGAGCGCGCCAAGGCGGCAGTGGCAGCAGCGGGCGGTGTCCTCGATCTCGGAATGCATGCTCGTTCTGGCTTACGCCGCGCGTTGCGCCAGCGCGGCGATGATGCGTGAATGCTCGCGCCGATCGATGCGGTAATTGAGCAAAATGGGGAGCAGCAGCAGGAACATCAGGCCGTGGCCGGGGCCCCACAACAAGCCGAGCAAGTCGGCCCCCTGCTCCGACAGCGCGGCCGTGCCGCCCGCCGACTGCGCCCCCTTGAGGCCGGCCACCGACAGCACCACGCCCGCCAGCAGCGAACCGAGGCCGTTGGCCGCCTTGGTCGCAAAGATCAGCGAACTGTAATACAGCCCTTCGCAACGGGTACCGAAGCGGTACTCGTGTTCGTCGACGGCGTCGGCCACCATCGACTGCATCGTGATGAACAACAACGACGAGCACAACCCGAACACGAGCGTCATGGAGCACACCATGCCGATCGGCGGCACGGCAGCAAACAGCGCCAGCTTGGCCAGCAGCGGAAACACGCCCTGCACAATTGCCAGGGCGACGAATCCGATCGCCATCGCCGTGCGCTTTTCGACGGCGCGCAACAGCACCAGCGCGAGCGGTATGCCGACCAGGAAGCCGGCCTGCAACACCAGCACCGCCTGCTGCGTCTGCGAGGTGGAAAGGTGCCAGTAATACTGGTAGGCGTACAGGTTCAAGGCTTGCAGGCTACCCGCGATGACCAAACACAGCAGGCAACTGAGGAACAGCACTACGAAGGACTGGTTACGGAACAGCTCCCGGACGTCGGTGGCGATCGAGCCGCGCGGCTCGGCGGTCGGGCGGGACGATGCTTGCGAGCGCGGCATCGAACGCATCCCCAGCAGGCAAATGGCGCCGGTCGCAAACACCACCGCAGCGGCCAGCATGCCGAGTTCGACATACGCGCCGGCGCTCGACATTTTTTGCGGGCTGTTGAAGATATATTGGAAAGCCGGCACCGCGCACGCGACCGCCGCGACAAAGCTGAACAGCGCGCGGTAGGCGGCGATGCTCGAGCGCTCGCCATAGTCCGTGGTCAGCTCGGCGGTCATGGCCGCGTACGGCAGCGTATACACGGAAGTGCTCACGCGCAGCACGATATTGGCCAACAAGGCGCAGCTGATGGTGGCCGCGCTGCCCCACCCCGTGGGCATGGCGAACAAGGCGAATGCCGCCAGGCTCACAACGGGCAGCGCGACGACCATGAACGGAAGCCGGCGCCCCCAGCGCGAACGCAGGCGGTCCGACCACGAGCCGATGAGCGGATCGGCGACCGCATCGACCGCCAGCGAGACGAACAGGATCGCGCCGGCGATGGCCGGGTCGATGCCGCACACGTTGGTCAGGTAGTACAGGAGGAAGGTCGCCGCAACGAAGGCGACCGCCGTTTCCACCGATTGTCCGCTGCCGATGAGCAGCTTCTGGACCACGCTGAAGCGTCGCCCCCGCACCGTCTGCGCCGCCGGGGCGCCCTCGCCTGCGTGTTCCATCACTTGCCTCCGTTACCCAGATTGACGAAAAATTCGAAGCGCGCCAGCACCTCGTCGAATGCCAGCTCGGCCGCCGGCACGAGGGCGCGAATGTGGCAGAAGCCGTGCGTCAGGTGCGCGAATTCGATCAGCTCGCACGGTACGCCCGCCTCCTGCAGGCGCGCGGCGTACGCCACGGCCTGGTCGCGCAGCGGATCGACACTGAGCACGACCACCAGGGCCGGCGGCAGTCCCGAAAAGTCGGCGGCGGCCAGCGGCGAGACGCGCCAGTCCCCGTGTTGACCGCCCTGGACGTAAGCCGATATGCATTCGCCGATCATCGCCGAGCTGATCGATGGATCCTGGTCCGCGACAAACGATGCCGCTTGGCGCGCGCTGTCGCGCACGTCCACGCCCGGGTACAGGAGCAACTGGGCGCGCAGGGCCGGCAGCGGCCGCGCAAGTTCGGCTGCGGCCAGCCGCGCCTCGTCGCGCAGCGCCAACGTCACCGCGGCGACCAGGTTCCCGCCGCCGCTGTCGCCCGCGATCACCACGCGCCCCGGATCGCCGCCGAGTGCTTCGATCTGCGACAGCACCCACCGGGTCGCCGCGAGGGCGTCGTTGTAGGCGGCGGGGAACGGGTTCTCAGGCGCCAGCCGGTAGGTGCACGACACCACGATCGCGCCCAGGCGGCGGCATATCTTGCGCACGGTGTGATCGTGCATGTCGAGGTCGCCCAGGGCCCAGCCGCCGCCGTGAAAATGGACCACCGTCATGGCGGGGGCACCCTCGGGCCGGTAAAGGCGCACATCGAGCGCGCCGTCTGTGCCGTGGATGCGGTGCTCCTCGACCGACTTGACGCGGGCGGCGCCTTCGGGACCGACCAGCAGCGGCTCCAAGGCCTTGGCGGCGGCGCGTGCCCCGGCCCAGTCGACCGGCGTCTGGAAATCGATGGAGATCGATTCCAACAAGCGCACCATATCTGGATCTAAATTCATGAACTGCCTTTCAGATTATTTCGAAGCCGGCCTGCCCAATTATGCAAACGTTTGTATTATTCTTGAATAGTATCGACGTTGCGCATTCGTTGCAAGGAAAATGTCCGGTTTTTATTTAAATAGCCCTTACATCGTTGACGCTTGCGCGAAAAAATGTCGGGGCCTTTCCAAGAATTGACCGGCTGTCGCCGTGGAATTTTGAAAATATTTCAAACGTTATTACAAAAAATCGAAAAGGTCCGGCGCAGGCGCCAACAAGCGCGGCTCACGGCAGGAAAGCGCTTGCCGGCATCAGCGGTTCGTGCTCGGCGACCTGGCGGGTGAGCGACCAGACCTGGCGTCGCCCGGCGTCGAATTGCGGCCAGGGCAAACCCCCGTCGGTTGCAAAGCCTATCCACAGCGCGTGGATCGCGTCGGCAAGCGATTGCGGGGGATTCTCGCCGAGCACGCCCTTGGGCCCGCTGGCGCAGGCCAGGGTGTCGAACACAAACGGCAGCTCCACCCCGTGTGCCGCGCCAAGCTGGCCGCCGAAGGCCGGCGAGCGCCAATCGAACTCGTAGACGTGCGAGCGTCCGTGATGCAGTTCCGCCGTGCGCCGCGCCATCGCGCGGAAAATCAGGTCGCTCAAGGCGCGCGTCAGCACCTCGCCGGGGCGGGCGCCCTTTTCGTCGAGGCCATAGGCGCGCAGCGCCGCCTTGGCGTCAGGCAGGGCCTTTCTGACGATCATCAGCGCGAGCCAGCGCTTGAGCTTGGACATCGCGTTGCCGGCGGCCAGCAGCATGCGCGCCTCCTCGCTGGTCGAACCGATCAGCAGCTCGACCTCCTTGCCGGCGCCCTGGCGCATCGCTTCGAGCGGGCACAGAGGCAGCACATCGTCCCCGTGCAGGGGCATGAAGCGCGTGATGCCGAACGAGGGGTCGCGCTTTTGCGCGTCGCGCATATCGAACCAAAAGCTCGGCTTCATGACCCAGTCCTGGGCCGGCAGCATCTGCTCCGGGCTCAGGCGCAAAAAGCCCGCGCGATCGGGGGTGGTCTTGAGGCGCCTGGCCAGCCGCCGCACCAATTTTTGCATCACAGTGTTGTCGCGGCTGATATACGCATGCCCGCTCTGGCAGATCGCCCGCTGGAACAGCCCCGTGGCCAGGGGCGAGGTCATCAGGCACGCGATGGCATACGCGCCGGCCGATTCGCCGAACACGGTGACCTTGCCGGGATCGCCGCCGAAAGCGGCGATATTGGCGCGCACCCAGGCCAGCGCGGCGATGATGTCGCGCAGCCCGAGGTTGGTCGGCGCGCCGGCGACTGGCAAGAAGCCCTCGATGCCGAGCCGATAATTGATGACGACGCAGACCACGCCGTCGCGCGCGAAGGCGCTGCCGTCGAACATGGGCGCATCCTTGCTGCCGGCGACGAAGCCGCCGCCATGGACAAACACCATCACCGGCCGGTCGCGAGTCACACCGGATGGCGCATAGACGTTGAGCGTGAGGTAGTCGGGACCGTTGGCGAGCGCGACGCCCAGCAAGGGTTCGATGTCGATCTCGTCGGACGGTGGCGGCGGGCTTTGCGGGGCGCTCGGACCGGGACGTGTCGCGTCGCGCACCCCTGGCCAGCGCTCCACCGGCTGCGGCGCGCGGAAACGCCGCTCGGCGGTCAACGGCGCCGCGTACGGCACACTGTAAAAGCGGCGCACCGCGCCGTTGTCTTGGCCCTCTATGGCGCCATCTTCCAATGCGAGCCGGGTCGCATTCGTGGTGCCGGCCTCCCCTGCTGGTTTCATCGGTTTTCTCCAGCCTTAACATCTGCAAATTGTTCGAAGCGCGTGAGCACCTCGTCGAGGGCCGTCGCTGCGGCCGGCACCAGGGCGCCGATATGGGCGAAGCCGTGGGTCAGGTGCGTGAACTCGATCAGCTCGCACCGGACCTGCGCCTGCTTGATGCGCCCGGCGTAGTCGACGGCCTGGTCGCGCAAGGGGTCGACCCCGAGCACCACGACCATCGTCGGCGGCAGGCCTGAAAGATCGTCGGCGGCCTGCGGCGAAGCGCGCCAGTCGCCATGGGAATCGCCCTGCACGTAAGCCTCCACGCACAGATCGAGCATCATCGAGCGAAACGATGGATCGCGATCGGCCGCATACGACGGCGTGGCGCGCACCGAGTCGCGCATGTCGACCACCGGATAGAGCAACAACTGGGCGCGCAAGGCGGGAAGCGTCCCCGGGGATCGGCGCGCTTCGTCACGCAGCGCCAAACTGACCGCCGCCACCAGGTTGCCCCCGGCGCTGTCGCCGAGGATCAACACACGCTCCGCATCCCCACCCAGTTCGCCGACATGCGCCAGCGTCCATCGCACGGCTGCCAGGGTGTCGTCGTAGGCGGCGGGGAAAGGGTGCTCCGGCGCCAGCCGATAGGTGCACGACACCACAACCGCGTTGAAACGGCGGCATATCTTCCGCGCGGTATGGTCGACCGCGTCAAGGTCGCCCAGCGTCCAGCCGCCGCCGTGCACGTGGATGATCGTCATCGCGGACACCCCGTCGGGCCGGTACACACGCAGGTCGACGCCGCTATCGGGTCCGTCGATCCGGTGCGCCTCGACCGACTTGACCGGGAGCGCGCCATCGGGCCCCACCAGTTGCGGCTCCATGGCCTTGCCGGCCCGTCGTTGCGCGACCCAGTCGACCGGGACCTTGATATCGGGGGGCATTGACTGTAGCAGACGCAGCAGGTCTGGATCCAAATTCATGCACTGCCTTTCAAAATATTTTTAAGACCATCGACCATGCGATAGACGGTTTCGTCCTTGGCGCCACCGGGCGCCAACTGGTTGCGCACATACGCAAAACTGACGCCGCTTTCCGGATCGGCGAAGGCAAGGCTGCCGCCGTAACCGTCGTGGCCGAAACTGGCGGGGCCGAGCATCGGCTGCACGCTGAACGGAATCATCAGCCCCGCACCCCACGACGCGCCCGGCACCGGACTGTCGAACGGGACGCCGGTCGACACCGGCCGGCTGGCGTCGGCAATCGTGCGCGCCGAGACGAACGCCTGACGGCCGGGCTGTTCGAGGCAGCTGTCGTAAAACTTCGCCAGCGAGCGCGCGTTGGTGGTCAAATTAGCGCCGGCCAGCTCCTTCGACTGCAGCTTGTAGTCATTGAAATCGAGCCCGCCGTCGCCCGGCATGGGCTCGACCAGCCCGTTCAGGGTGACCACTTTCCAGCCGACCGAGCCTACCGGGTAAAAGTCGCGCAGCAGCGTGCGCTGCTCGGGCGCCTGGACGTCGAGCAGCGCCACGCGCGGGCGCAACTCCTGCGGCAGGCCGATCCACAGCTCTACCCCGAGCCGGCGCGCCATCGCCGCCACCCAGGGCCCCATCGACTGCCCGGTCACCCGGCGCACCAATTCGCTGGTGAGCCATCCTATCGTCAGGCCGTGGTACATATGGGTGGTGCCGGGCGCAAAGTGCGGCGCCTGGGCGGCCAGGCGGGCCGCCATGTGTGCGGGGCTGGCCAGTTCGTCGAGCGCGATCTCGCCCTCGACGAAAGGCAGGCCGGCGCGGTGGCCCAGCAGCTCGCGCACCGTCACGTCCTGCTTGCCATGCACGGCAAACTCGGGCCAGTACCTCGCCACCGGCTGGTCGAGCTCGAGCAGGCCCTGGTCGACCAGGTGCAGGATGGACAAGGCGGCAACCCCTTTGGTGACGGAGTAGACCGTCACCAACGTGTCTTCGCGCCACGGCGTACCCGCCCGCCGGTCGACCACCCCGCCCCACAGGTCGAGCACGGGGATGCCGTCTTTGAACACCGCGCATGCGGCGCCCACTTCGAGGCCGCGCGCGATGGTGTCGGCAAAAGCGTCGACCATCGCTTCGTAGCCGGGCATGCAGCGCCCGTGGACGCCCTTGCCTTGCCCGATCTCGTACTTTTCGCTCACTTCCAACTCCTCATGAAATGGTTTACAAAGCATAAGGTGCGCGCAACCCAACCTTAGACATGCAAACGTTTGTATTTTTAGTTGATATTAGCGGTGTTGCTAATTCCGTGCAAGAAAATTTCCAACATCTCCTGAAGATCGGCTGACCGGCGTGGCCACATTGCTAAATCATGCAGGAATTCTTGACAAGATTTGACGGTCCTCGTGGTGATATTTGCAATAGATTGCAAACGTTCCACCTTCCTATGAATCGTTCATCGCAGCATGTCAGGCGATGCGCCGCACAGGAAGCAGCTCTCCGGCACCCTCTATTTCAAGCCAGTAGAGATCGCCGCAGCGCCACACGCGGACCTGCGGACGGCAAAGATGCAGGCGGCGCAGGCGAAACGCCGATTGTTGCCAGGATTGGCCGTTGGACAGCGAGAAAATCGTCGCGCCGTCCCACCCGTGCAGCCGTCCGCTGAGCTCGTCCTCCGCAATCACCCGCAAACGGTCGATGCTGCGGCGCGCCACTTGCCCGCTTTTAGGGGGGCGGCTATCGGGATCGGCCACGGCACCGAAGGCACTCACTTGCCGGGTAAATCGGCGGCTTGCGTGCGGGCAAAATTCTTCAGCCACTTGAGCATCCTCGCAACGGTTGAATGCGCGAAAGGCGACGACGGCATCATCAGGTAACCGTGCAGCGCGCCGGTTTCGCACTCTGTGGTGACCGTGCCGCCGTCGGCGGCGAGCTGGGCTGCGAAGGCGTCCCCGGAACCGCGCAGGCTGTCGAATTGCGCATTGACGATGAAGACGGGCGGCAGTCCATGCAGGGAACCGACTCCCGGAAAGGCATATGGGTTGTCAAGGGCCGCAGGATCGCCGACATAGTTGAGGCAGGCCGCCAGCACGAAGTCGGCGCCGGCAAAGGCCTTGACCTGGCTTTTACAGAACGCCTCGTCCTCCGGCGCCAACTTTGGCAAGGTGCTGTGGAGCAAGGGATAAACCATCAGGAGCGATGCCGGCAGTTGACCGCCCTGGTCGCGCAATCGTTTGCTCACACCGGCTGAAAGGTTGCCGCCAGCGCTGCCCCCGCCGATATGGATGTGTTCCGGGTCGACCCCGAGTTTGTCGGCGTTGGCGACGGCCCACGTCCAAGCCGCCAACACGTCGTCGGACGGGGCGGGGAAAGTGACGCCGCGCAGCGCTTTCCGGTAGCTCGCGGTCAGCACCGGGATGCCCTGCGCCGCGAGTTCAAGCGCCACCCAATTGGCCTCCGCGCAATCGAGCCCCCCGCCGGTGAAACCACCGCCATGGATCCAGACCAGCGCACATGTGGCGGGCAAGGACGGATCGCGATACAGGCGCATCGGCACGTCCGCGGCTGACGTTGCAAGCGTGATGTCGGTCACCTCGACCGCAGCCACGTGTGGAAATTCCTCTTTTAGTGCGGCCGGAACCGCCGCCCAGCCAAAGTGGATGGTCGGGTCGACCACTTTCAGCATTTCGAAATAATCGGCAAATTTGGGCAAGTCGGCGTCGACGTGGGTGCGCATCATTTTTCTGCGCACCTGCGCAGGAAGCAAGGTAAGCAGCTTAAGGGCATGCCCTGCGATCGCAAAGCGTAGACGCCCTCGAGAAGCCTTCACCGGTTGGCGCGTTTCCATGTATTTCCTTTACTTTCAGTTCGATGAATGGACCTTAGCCGACCCGATTGGCTCAGCTTTTGAAGTCCTCGGCCCCGGCATTCGTGCTGCGCCCGTGCGCCCCGCCTTGTCCAGAAAGCGTTTGCAGCAGAAAATTTTTTCCAATGCCAAATTATACCTAGGAAAGCCTACAATGCAAACGTTTGTATTGCTTACTCACACACTCTCTCGAAGCGCCCCTAGGCTACTCGGTCCCGCGAAGGCATCCCCGCGGCTACGATGTCGTCCAAACCTCGAGCACAAACCATATGAGAACATCCAGATAATCCGTCCGCAAAAAACCGTTAAGGATTCTTGGCCGGCGAAGGCGTAAAGTTCTGCGCGACGTGAACTCGTGCCGCTTCGATTTCCTTCAATAGCCCGGCCTTGCTACCGAATCGTTGATAGACAGCGTGCACCGGCACCTCGGCACGACTGGCAATCTCCCTTACTGTGGTGCCGTCGAAGCCGAGAGTGGCAAACAGTGTTTCGGCCACTTCGATCAGCAACAGCTTTCGATTGGACGGGCGGGTCGACACGACCGCCCGGATACCATATCTAACTTGCACTTGGCCGCTCATAAACGATCGTTTCCAAGTCAGGCGATACCGACGCCATGTGCTGCTTGGGACAGCCTGACGTGGACCTGCGCATGTCGACGCTTGTCAAGCTTATAGGCAAGCAGCACGGGTACGGTGGCGGCAAACATCAGTGCGTGTCCCGGTCCCCAGATCATGCCGAGCCAGGTCGCCGCATCGGGATTGAGCGCCGCCACGGCCACCTGGTCTGGCCGGCCCAATCCGATCATCGTCAGCAAAAAGCCGGCCACCATGGACCCGATGCCGATAGCGGCCTTGCCCGCGAACACCAAAGAGCTGTAGTACAAGCCTTCGCAGCGAGCGCCGAACATGAGCTGATGTTCGTCGATCGCATCGGCCACCATGGACTGGAATGCGACGAAAATCAGCGAGAGGCAGGCCCCAAACACGAAACTCGTGCCGCACAGCGTGGTGATGATGAGCTGTGGGGCGGCGGCCGGCAACATGATCACCACCAGCGGACTGAGTCCTTGAAAGACCGCGAGCACCGACAGCCCGACCATCAAGGCTTTATGCTTTTCGAAGCGCTGCAAAGCGAACGCTGCGACGGGAATGCCGGCGACAAAACCGATCTGGATTGCCAGTTGCATCAGCTGCATCTGCGCGGGCAGCAAGTTCCAAAAATAGCGGTAGGCATACAGATTGATCGCATTGAGGCTCCCCGCGCCGCTCGCGCACACCACCGATCCAAGGAACAGCACCAGGAAGGAGCGGTTGCGCAGCATGTCACGCAGGTCTCCCAGCGGTGACTGATGCGAGAGGCCGGGCTGCGATTGACTCGCGTGGCGCCCCCGGAACAGGCCGGCGATACACGCGCCGCCAAACAGGATCGCGGTGCCGGCCATGAGCCAACCGAGTTCGCGGTATGCCTGGGGCGAGGACATCGCGTCGGCCTTGGCAAAGATCAGGCCAAACGCCGGCCCGATGATCACGATCGCACCAAGGAAGCCGAAGAAGCAACGATAGACCGCGATGCTGGAGCGCTCGTTGTAGTCGGGGGTGAGCTCCGCCGTCATCGCCGAATAGGGCATGCTGAACAGGGAGGTCCCAAGGCGCACCAGCAGATTGAACGCAAGGACGTAAGCCATCAGCGCGAGGCCCGTTACAGCCTGGCTCTCGAACATCCCGATCGCACCCACCACCAGCATCGGCAGGCCCAAGGCCATGAAGGGCAGCCGCCGGCCCCAGCGCGAGCGCCAGCGGTCGGACAGCGAGCCGATAGCGGGGTCGGCAATGGCGTCGATCAGTAAAGAGACGAAGATCAGCGTGCCCGCAGTCGATGCTGGGATCTTGCAGATGTTTGTCAGGTAATACAGGAGGAAGGTATTGGTCGCAAAACTCACCCCCGATTCCAGGCCTTGCCCGGAGCCAAACAACAGCTTGGTGCGGACCGGTAACTTGCTGGTATGTTCGATCGTCATGGCGTGTTCCTGGGCTTGTCGGTCGGGGATGAATGGGTCTCGATCAATCGTTTAAAGATCACATAGCTCGCGTTGGTCCAGCCGAATCCATCCTGCGTGGGATATTCTCCGCCGCCACCGATCTGATCGCGCTCGGTGTCGTACTTCTCGACAAGTTTGCCGCTGGCACGGAAATGACGCTCGATGCCGCCCATCCACCGATTTGCAAGATCGACAGCGAGTGCCGGATGCCCGTAACGCAGCAGCCCTTCGGCGGCCATGATCTGCAAGGGCCCCCATCCGTTGGGTTGATCCCATTGCTGGGAGCTGCACCGCAGGCTGGTGCGCAGGCCGTTTTTTCCAAGCAATTGAGACCCGATTACTCCGGCGATGACGGCCGCCTCCGTCGCGTTGGCCAGGCCTGCGTACAGCGGCACGACCGTGGCGGCGGTCAGTTCGCGCTGCTGTTCCTCGCGCCAGTGATAGTCGACAAAACAGTGTTGGCGCTCGCTCCAAAGGTAACGGCGGATCCCCGCCGCGCGGGCGGCAGCGCGCGCCACGAACTCGTCACAGGCGGCATCATTGCCCACATGGCGTGCGCCACGCGCAATGGCCCGCTCCAGCCCCCATAACAAACTGTTGAGGTCAACCGGCAGCAGTGCAGTCGTTTCAATCGTGCACAGGCGATCCGGATCGGCGCACCATCGGCTACTGAAATCCCAACCACTTTCCGCACCGGCGCGCAGGTCGCGCCAGACTTGGGCGGCCTCGCGTTCAGGCATGTCGGCGGCGGTGGCCACATCCTCGCTATAGGCCTCGTCGCGCGGCGTGCATTCATCGTCCCAATAGCGGTTCAGCAGCGTGCCATCGGCGAGGCGGACCATGCGACGGGATGCCTGGCCCGGGGCAAGCCCGGCTTCGCCGGCGGTCCAGAATCGATGTTCGGCCATCAGGACATCGAGGTAGCGCCCCGGATCGGCTTCCGACAGCAGCTCCACCATGCGGAACAGCAGCGGCGGCTGAGAGCGGCTCAGCATGTAGCTGCGGTTGCCGTTGGGTATATGACCAAACTGACGAACCAGCGCCACAAAGTTGTCCAGCATGTCCTGGGCGATCGGACGCAAATCATGCAGCAGCAGCGCCTGCATGGTGAACGCGGAATCCCAATAGTAGACTTCGCGGAAGCGGCCGCCTGGCACAACGTAAGGATGCGGCAGCGGCAAAAGCGAGCTCCGGGCCGGATCTTCCTGGTCACTTCGGCGCAGCAGGCGCACCCAGAGGGCGCGGATATGCTCTTCGATGTCGCTCGGTGCGCACGATGGCGCCGTCTCGACCGCCGCGTACTCCGGCAGCTCGAATGCGTTGCAGACAAAGGCCTTTAGACTGAAACCGGGCCTGGTGCGCTGAACCGCGAACTCGGCGAGCAAGCTTGCCATGTCGCGGCTGCGCGGCCTCGCGTCAGCGAACAGTTTGCTATCGGCGAACAGGCCGGCCAGCTGGACGGCTTTGAACAATGGCCCCCATTGCTGCTGGGGACTTGGCCAATTGGATTCGTCCATTTATCGGCTCCGCGGCATCAGAACATCATGCAGCAGCGCGACCACGCGGCTCGGGTCCTGCAAGATGAAATCATGCACGCCGCCAGACATCATCCGCACATCCCATCCCGCGCTTTGCAGTGCGCCGGCCATGGCGTCGGACACGACGATGCTGTTCTCGGCCAGCAGCAGCGTCGACGGCACCGATGGCGGTGCGACGACGAAGGGCTGCTGCTCCCCTGATTTCAGCAGTGGCAACATCATCGATGAATCCCAGCTGCGGGTCATGGCGCGGACACGTTCGAGCGTGTCCGCCGCAGCGCCTTCCGGAATGGCACCCGGCAATTGCAGCGTCCAATTGAGGAACCACGGCCGCAGCGGTCCGAGCGCCTTGAATAAATAGGCCATCTTCTTCATCGACGACGGCACCGAGAAGCCGGGATCGAGCCCGATGAAGTGCTTCGGCTGCAGCCCGGCAGCGGCCCAGGCGCCGGCGACCCCACCGAGCGAATGGCCGATAAGAAAATCAAGGCCGGTGGGCAGCGTCTCGACCAGGTCGCCGGAAAAGTCGGCCAAACGATAGCTGCCCGCACGCGGGCTGGCGCCGTGCCCGCGCTGGTCCAGCAGCACGACCGTCATGTCGTATTTGTCGACGAGAATGCGCGCAATGTCGCGCCACACGTCCGCACCCTTCGATGCCCCATGTACGAGCGCCGCGGTACGGGGGCCATTGCCCACAGTCCAGGTATCGAGTTTCACGGTCTTGCCTCCATGCTTGTCGTTAAAAGTTAGAAGGCGTAGCGCACCTGGAGGCCGAAGGTCCGCGGTTCACCGTAGGTGTACGTAACGGAACCGAGCGAGCTGTAGAAATCCGCCAGGCCAGAGGCGTATGTCTGATTCGTGGCATTCGCGACGTAGACACTGACATCGATCGGGCGCCCGCCGATCTTGCGCAGGGCGGCGCGCAGGCTGAGGGTGCCGTAAGCGGGCAAGGACTGGACCCGGGCCAGATTGTTCTGTGCCGTCGAGAAGCTGCTCTGATGGGCGTAGTTGGCCGACAGGACCAGGGTGCCAAGCGACGCTTGCGCCTGCTCCCACGTCACCCCAAGTGCGTACTTCGTTTTCGGGGTGAAGGGAAAGGTCGATCCCGCCAGGATGGCGCCGATGCCGGCGTCGGCCACCTTGGTGTATTTGCCATCGGTGTAGGAGTACGAACCGGTCAAGGTGAGGCCCCGCACCGGAACCAGCGCTCCGGTCAGCTCGGCGCCCTGAATCTTGCCCTCGGCAGCGCTGCGCGTCACATTGAGCACAACGCCATCGATGGCTTCCGAGCCTGTCCGTTGAATGTTCGTATACTTGCCGTGGTAGATTGCAAGGTTTGCACGCGCGGCCATGTTGCCGATCTTGAATTCGGATTTGACCCCCAGCTCGACATCCTTGAGCTCTTCCGGCGCGAAGGTGCGGTACGACGACGTGACCGGCACAGGTCCGTTGACGCCGCCGGCTTTGAAGGCGTCGCGCACGGCGGCATACATGTGCATGTTCTCGCTGACCTTGTGGTCGAGCGTGAAGTTATAGCTCCCGTATTCGAAATCGGCCTGACCTCCTGCCACCGGCAGGATCCAGATCTGGCTTTCATTTGCCACGCTCTCCCATGTGTAGCGATATCCCGCCGTCAGACTCAAGCCTTTTGGCAGCCCGACCTTGGCCAGGTCCAGGGTGGCCTGGCCGAATACCGCCTTGCTCTCGCTCGTGTTATCTACACGCACAGGAACGTTGCCGATGGCCAGTGATAGGGGGAACTGGGTGAAGATGCCGCCCTGGCTCTCGCTGAGGCGTTGGCGATCGTAATAAAGGCCAGTGGTGAAGTTCAGTGCGTTGTCGAAGGCGTCGCCCTGCAGTTGCAGCTCTTCGGTCAGATAGGTCGGCGCCTGCGTCGGCATGCCCGTCCTGCTGGTCTGTCCGCCGAGCGCGAACGGCGTGGCGTCATAGTCATAGCCGTAGCGCATCTCGAATTTGGAATAGCTGACGATATTCTTGAGCTTCAGACTGTCGCCCAGGGCAAGCGTGGCATGGTTGATGAACTGCGCATAACGGGTCTTGGAGAACTCGTCGAGGTCATACGACACGCGGCGCGGACCACGTGCCTGCTGCGCCGGCATCACCGCTGCCAGACCTGGAAAGATGGCCGCGGCAGGCGTCGTCGGCTCACCAAGCGTCGGATTGAACTGGGTCAGGACCGTTCCAGGCCCGTTGTTGTCCGACTCGTAGTAGCGGGCGACGGTGTACAACTCGGTGTTTTCAGTCGGCCGCACGATCAGGCTCGCGCGCAGGCTGCTGTAGTTGAGATTGTCATAGTCCTTGCCGGCAAAGTAGGGGCCGACGTCCTTGGTATAGCCGTCACGCACGCCACGCTCACCGGCGATGCGAAGCAGGACGCGGTTGTCCGACATCGGCACGTTGAGGGCGAACTCGGCGCGGCGGTTCTTCAGATTGCCGGCCTCAAGCTGTGCATAGCCGCCGAACTTGTTGGTTGGACGCTGCGGCTCGAACAGGATGTTGCCACCGGTTGCGTTCTTGCCGAATAGCGTACCCTGCGGTCCCGCCAGCACCTGCACGTTGGCGAGATCAAAATACGTGCCGACGCGACCATCGACGCCGATCGGATTGGGCACCTCGGCGAAGTAGTTGACGACACCGGGGGTGGAACCGAAGGCCGGCCCCTGTCCGCGCAGGGCGAAGAAGGCAAACTCCTTGGGGTAGCCGCCAGTGATGGAGATCAGGGACGGCGTGAAATTGGCGAGGTCGGTGCGATCGCCAATGCGCCGCGCCGCCAGCGCATCGGGCGAGTAATTGGTCACCGACAGCGGGACGTCCTGCAGCTTTTCCGAACGGCGGCGGGCGGTAACGACGACGACTTCCAGCGCCGCCGGCGCCGCATCTTTCTTGGCAGGCGCTTGCGGCAGGTCCGGATTGTTCTGCGGCTGCTGCGAACCCGCCTTGGCGGGCGCCTGCACTTCTTGGGCAAAGGCAGGCACGGCGGTCAGCGTCGCTGCGAGTACGCCGGTCAAGGCGCGGGCATTTCTCTTGGTCATTTCTTTGTCTCCACGAGGTTTTATTGTAAAGTCAGGCTAGTTAGGTCAAACGTTTTTACCACTGCATTACGCGCGAGCACGCAATTGTTCGCGTACCAGGTTTTTCTGGATTTTCCCGGTTGCCGTTTTGGGAAGCGACTGGAACAAGACCCGCTTCGGACACTTGAAATGCGCCAGATGCTGGCGGCACAGTGCGATCAACTCGGCGCCTGTTACCACACTCCCCTCCCGCAGCTCCACGAACGCCACGGGCACTTCGCCCCACCGCTCGTCGAACTGCGCCACCACCGCGACTGCAGCGACCAGCGGATGGGCATACAGAACGTTTTCGATCTCGACCGACGAGATATTCTCTCCTCCCGAGATGATGATGTCTTTGGAGCGGTCCTTGATGCGGACGTAACCGTCCGCCTCCAACACGGCCAGGTCTCCCGAGCGGAACCAACCTTCGGCAAACACCTGCTCGGTCGCCGCAGGATCGTCGAGGTAGCCCATCATCGTGATATTCCCCTGGAATGCGATTTCTCCCACCGTCACGCCGTCCGCCGGCACCCGTTCGGCGCGATCGGTCCGCAGCACCGCCATGTCGGCCTGCAGTGCGCACGGCAGGCCCTGGCGCGCACTGAGCACCGCGCGTTCGGTTTCGCCAAGTTGCGCCCACGCCGGCTGGGTCTCGCAGATTGCGGCAGGTCCATAGGTTTCTGTCAGACCGTAGCAGTGGGTCAGCCGCACCCCGATCGCCTCCATCGACCGCAGCAGGCTCGGCGAAGGCGGCGCGCCGCCGATCATGGCCGCCACATTGGGGGCGAACACACGCGCCTGACGCTCGGCCTCGTCGCGTATCAAGGCATGCACGATCGGTGCGCCGCAATAATGTGTCACCGACTCCTCGGCGATGAGGCGGACGATCGTCGCGCCGTCGACGCGGCGCAGGCATACATTCTTCCCGCCCTGGAGCGCAAGCACCCAGGGCATGCCCCAGCCGTTGCAATGGAACAGCGGTAGTGTCCAGAGATACGAGGCGCCCTTCGGCACGCCCCAGCTGACGACTGTCGACACCGCAGCGAGGTAGGCGCCGCGATGGGAATAGACCACACCCTTGGGCCGGCCCGTGGTGCCGGAGGTGTAGTTGACAGCGACCGGACTCCACTCGTGCGTCACCGCCAATGGAGCGGCATCGCCGTCGCCGCCGTCCAGAAAAGTCTGGAAGCCCTCCACTTGCGCTGGCAACGCCACGCCCGCGGACGGATCGGCGGCCACGACCAGGCGTGGCGGCGCAGCCATCTGCGCCAGCGCCGCGCTGGCAACCGCGAACAGTTCTGCGTCCACGATCAGCATGCGCGCCTGGCTATGCCCGAGGATGTAGGCGACCGAGTCGGCGTCGAGTCGGGTGTTGACCGTGTTGAGCACCGCGCCGGCCATCGGCACGGCGAAATGTGCCGCCACCATGGGTGGCGTGTTGAACATCATGACCGCGACGACGTCGCCCGGCTGCAGGTTCGCGCGCGACAGCGCCGACGCGAACTGGCGGCAGGTGCGCGCGAACTGCGCCCAGGTCTGCCGTTCCACGCCGTACACCACCGCCTCACGGTCCCCGAATACACGTTCGGCCCGGTCGAGGAACGCGACCGGCGTAAGCGGCGCGTGGTTCGCGGTGCACGGCGCCAGGCCGTCGGAATTCCAGCGATTGTTTCCCATCTGTTAGCTCCTTGATGTTTGAGAGTCAGTCTTCGATCAGCCGCACATCGACTGCCGTCACGGCCGTCGTGCCGCCTGGCCGCTACTGCTGCAGTAAATTAGCCGCCCCCAGGCTGAGCGAGAACGTGAGCCTGGGTGTCGCCGTCAGTACAACAGCATGGTGCGAAAACGCGCCACCACCTCGTCGAAGGCGACGCTGGCGGCCGGCACCACGCCGCGGATATGCATAAAACCATGGGTGAGATGCGGGAACTCCATGATGTCGCACGACACACCGGCGACGCGCAAGCGCTCGGCATAGGCCAAACCTTGGTCGCGCAGCGGATCGACGCTCAAGACCACAAGCAGGGCCGGCGGCAGGCCGGCCAGGTCCCCGGCTGCAAGCGGCGAAATTTTCCAGTTGTCCGCATCCTGCCCCTGCAGGTAGGCGTCCTCGCATTGGTGCACCATGGGGGCGCGCAGCGCGGGGTCGCGATCGGCCTTGTAGGACGTGGCTTCCCTGGCAGGCGGCCGCAAGTCGACCGCGGGATAGAGCAACAGCTGCGCCTTCAGGCGAGGCTGGACCGGTTCGCCCCCACCGCTGGCGGCGCCGAACGCGTCGCGCAGCGCGATGGTGACTGCGGCGACAAGGTTGCCCCCGGCGCTGTCGCCGGCGAGGACGACCTGCCCAGGATCGCCGCCCAGTTCGGCGGCATGCTGCAAGGCCCAACGGGTGGCAGCGAGCGCATCGTCGAACGCCGCCGGAAATGGATGTTCCGGTGCCAGGCGATAGGTGCACGAGACCACGACCGCCGGCATCGCATTGCAGATCACGCGCACGGTGTGATCTGTCGTGTCCAGGTCGCCGCCCGTCCAGCCACCGCCATGCAAGTGAACCAGCGTCAGCCGCGTCGCTAACGCGGGCCGGTAGATGCGCACCCGCAGGCCGCCGCAAATCTCCACCTCCTCCACCGATGCCACCGGCGCCACGCCGTCGGCGCCGATAAGCTGCGGCAGCATCAGCTTGCTTTGCGCGCGCAGGCCGACCCAGTCGACCGGCAACTCGATGTGGTTGGGCAGGGCCTGCAGCAAACCTGCAAGGACGGGATCCAGACTCATGTTTTCTCCAATGACGATGTGGTGTTGCGTGTAGCTAAATGGCTGCGCGGCGCGCCGCACGCGGCAGCCGGGCCGACCTTTTGCGATTCTTTGCCAAACGTTTGTCTTGTGCGAAGATAGTAACACGTGACCGCCCCAAAGCAAGAGAAAAATCGATGGACAAACGTTTGGCTCATTTCCGCCACAGTGGGACCGTACCAAGAAAATACAAGCGTTTGTCTCACCGCGCTCGGTTTGCACTATAATCGGCGGGCCACAACTCCTCCCCGCCCCATGCCAGCAAACCCGAAAGATTCTGCCGAAACGTCGGTCACTCCCGACGACAACTCGGCTAGCAAGAAGAGCGCCGTGCAAAAGCCGCGCCGAGCGGTAACAGCAGGCGCGCAGCCCGGCCCGTCGGCGCGTCCGCGCATGGCCGACATCGCGCGCATTGCAGGTGTGACGATCTCGACAGTGTCGCGGGCGCTGGCCGGCAGCTCGAGGACCAGTGACGAGATGCGCGAACGCATCGTTCAGATCGCGACCGCGATGAACTATTCGGTGAATGTGGCGGCGCAGAATCTCCAGTCGGGCCAGAACAATACAATCGCAGTGGTCGTTCCGATCGAGCGCGCGACGCGGGAGCCGATCTCCGAACCATTCTTGCTCGCGCTGCTGGGCGGGATAGGCGATGCGCTAAGCGACCGTGGCTACGACATGCTCATTTCGCGCATCAATATCGACCAGCCGGAACGGACAGCCCAACTCTACGACTCGGGCCGGGCCGCCGGCGTCGTCATGATCGGTCAATCGGGATTTCATGATCAACTCAACCGAATGACCGCGCGCGGGGTGCCGCTGGTGGTGTGGGGAACGCCGCTGCCGCAGCAGCAGTACGCCACCGTCGGCAGCGACAACGCACTTGGCGGCGAACTGGTGACGGGACATTTACTGGACCAAGGTGCGCGTCGGGTAGCCTTTTTCGGCGACACAGCCCTGACTGAAGGCCGTCCGCGCCACGACGGCTACCTCAAGGCCCATGTCAGCCGCGGCCTGATGCTCGATCCCGCCCTCACCCGGCCTATTCCCCTGACGCCTGACGCGATCCAGAAGGAGCTCGCTGACATGCTCGCCAATGGCATCAGATTCGACGCCGCGTTCGCCGGCAGCGACATGGCCGCCATTACGCTCATCTCGTCGCTGCTGTCCCACGGACTGAAGGTGCCGGAAGACGTCATGGTTGCGGGCTACGATAATATCGCGGCCGCGGCTTACACCCATCCGCCCTTGACAACGGTTCATCAGCCGATGACCGAAGCAGGACAATGCCTGGTTGCCGCGGTGATGCGACAGATCGAAGGCGAGCGCGCCGAGTCGGTCATGTTGCCGACCACTTTGGTGCCTCGCACATCGAGTGCGCGCGTTCGCCCCAGCTGAGAGACGAACGGGAATCTATAGCGTCTCGCCGGCTTGGCGGGCCTTGCGGCACCTCGAAGCAGACTTTTTCGGCCCATGCCGGCCTCGCCCCCCCGCATGACTCCGCAGCCAGCTTGACAGCTGGCGAGCGCTACCACGCTGAAAAGTCGAACCACAGCAAAAAAACGCCCTGTTCGCGCCGCAATCGCAGATGCACGTTCGCGGTGCTGCGACGGTGGTTTGCCGTGGCCCACAAGTTCCGCGCAACCCGGGGGCAGTAGCCTGCAAATAGCTGAAATCCAATCCGCTGCCGAGCAGACCATGAATACGGAGGGCACGATCCACGCCCCCCCCAAATTGACATTCCCGCAGCGTCCTCGCATTTCGACATCGCGGGCAAATTCTGCCAGCGCCTCCCCCTTCAAGGTTTTCTGCACCTATCAAGCTGGCGTCCCGGCTTGACCAATGACGCCGGCCCCGGCTCCGCCCCGCAACTTATTTCTTTTACAGAAAAGAAACTAGTATGAAAAAATTTTATTTCATGTTTAAATAAGAAAGAAATTCGGAATACCCGCAGCCCCCAGCTGCAAACGCCAGGCATGGCGCTTCATTACTTTAGAGACAACAGCGGCACAGACCGCAATGAAAGGGACTATATGAAACACCTCGGCTCACCCCACACCACCCCTTCCACCGGCCGTACCGCCATCGCGATTGCAGCCTCGCTGCTGTGTTCAATGGCCGCGTCCGCCTACGCCCAGAGTGGCGCACCGGAAGCGAATGCCGACGCGGTCGCCCTGAACCAGGTCATCGTGACGGCCAACAAGCGCGAACAAGCGGCGATCGACGTACCGGCCTCGGTATCGACCGTAAACGCGGAACGCCTGGCCCTGGGCGGCGCCACGCGCCTGGAAGACTTCGTGGCGCAAATCCCCGGCATGGCGATCATGGCGGTCAGCCGCGGCCAGACCGCGGTCACCCTGCGCGGCATTGGCACCGGCAGCGCCCAGGCCATGCCGACCACGGCGCAGTACATCGACGACGCGCCGATCGGCTCCATCAACGCCTACGGCACCGGCACCAAGATCACGCCGGACATCGACCCCTACGATCTGCGCCGCATCGAGGTCCTGAAGGGCCCCCAGGGCACGCTGTACGGCGCCGGCGCCGTCGGCGGCCTGGTGCGCTATGTCACGGTCCCGGCCAACACCCAGCGCTTCAGCGGCGCCGTCTCCGCCGGCGCCAGCCGGGTCAAGGACGGCGGCGATGGCTCCAACCTGCGCGCCGCCATCAACATCCCCTTGAAGAAGGACGTCCTCGGCCTGCGGATCAGTGCGTTCGATCGCACCGAGGCCGGCTATATCGATAATCCGTTCAATAGCGAGGCCGACATCAACGAGGCGCGCATCAAAGGCGGGCGCGTGGCGATGGACTTGAAGCTCAACCCCGACTGGTCGGTCCGGGCCTGGGCCCTGACCCAAAATTTCAAGTCGGACGGCATGGGCTCGGAGGACGTGCTGGCGCCGAGCCTGAAGCCGCTCAACCTTCCGCTGCAGCGGATCGCCTACATCGACGAGATTCAGGACATCACGCTCGATGTCGCCAACGTCGCCGTCAAGGGCCAGGTCGGCAATGTGGACCTGGTCTCCTCGACCACCTACCAGACCAGCAAGGCGCGCCGCGTCAGCGACAGCACCGTCGGCAGCACGGCGCTGCTGCAGATGGCCACGGGTTTGCCGGGGCTCGGCGGATTGCTCGATGTGACGATTGATACGCGCCGTGTCTCGCAGGAGTTCCGGGCGCGCTCGAGCGCCTTCGATGAACGGCTCGAATACGAGGTCGGAATGTTCTGGACCAAGGAAAACGACATGCACGTGGCCTACCTGCCTTCGCCGTTTTTCTATGCCACCGGCGTCGCGCTGCCGGTTCCCGCGCTGGGCAACGGCACGATCGCCTCGAGTTACGAGGAGTACTCGTATTTCGGCAACATCAGCTATTTCCTCACGCCGCGGCTGGTCCTGCTGGCCGGCATCCGGCACGCCACCGACGACCAGCACTTCGACCTCGACTACAAGGCGTCGACGCTGTCGCCGGCGCCGATCAAACTGGTCCAAGACGTCAAGCACAGCAACGTCACCTACATGCTGGGGGCAAATTACAAGATTCACCCGGAAACATCGTTGTACGCGCGGGTGGCGAGCGGCTACCGTCCCGGCGGGCCGAGCGCCTTGGTGCCGGGCCTGCTGGAAAACGGGAAAGCGTCGTTCGAGCCCGACGAGCTGACCAGTTACGAGATCGGCTTCAAATCGGCATTCCTCGGCGGCAAGGCATCGATCGAGGCGGCCTTGTTCACCACCGACTGGCAGGACATCCAGCTGATGGCCAGCGCGCCGGCCAAGCCGCCCCAGACCTTTATCGCGCTTGCCTACGGCACCAACGGCGGCACCGCCCGCAGCGGTGGCGCCGAGGCGACGATGCTGTTTTTCCCGAGCAAACATCTGACCCTGCGCGCGAACGCGGCATACACCAACACACGCCTGACCAGCGACGCGCCGGCGGTCGGCGGGATCGCTGGCGACGCCATGCCGTACGTGCCGAAATGGAGTTCTTCGGTTGGCGCCGATTACCGTTTTGCGCTCGCTGGCGCGCAGGCGTACGTGGGCGCGACGGCCAGCCACTTCGGCAAGCGCAGCTCCGACTACAGCCAGCAGAAGCCGCAGGCGCTGCCCGCCTACACGACGTTGACCTTGAACGCCGGCGTGGACATGCGCAATGTGCGCGTCGCGCTGTATGCCAAGAACCTGACGAATGCGCGCGGCATCAACTTTGCCGGTCCGATCGGCGACCAGTCGCCGCTGAACCCGTCCGGCAATCCGTTTACCGCCGCCGTCATCCAGCCGCGCACCATCGGCGTCGACCTGACTTATCGCTTCTGATGCACTTCCGGAGACAAGAAATGACAAAGAACCCACGCATTAAACGGAACTTCATTGCCATCCTCGCCGGACTGCTCGGGGGCAGCGCCCTTGCGCAGGTCCCGGGGCCGGCGCCGGCCTATGTTGAGGTCGCCGGCGCCCGCATCGTCAGCCAAATCCAGCGCAGCGCGCGCACGGTCGAACTGACCATCGCCACGCCCTCCTTCGCCGCCAACACTTTTGTCGAGATCATGCTTCCGACGCAATACGAGGCCGATCCGCGGAAAAGCTGGCCGGTCACCTACTATCTCGGCGGCACAAACCGCGACCATGCGACTTTTCGCGCCATCTACAACGGCGAGCACCTGACGGCGTCCTACCCATCGATCATCGTGGCGCCAAAGGCCGACGCGGGCATGTGGAGCGACTGGCTCAATGCGGGCGCCGGCGGCCCGCCGATGTACGAAACCTTCGTCATCAAGCAATTGATTCCGTTGATCGACGCGAACTTCAGGACCATCGCGAACCGGTCGCACCGGGCGATCATGGGCGAGTCGATGGGCGGGTACGGGACGATGATGATGGCTGCGCGCCATCCCGACCTGTTCGTGGCCGCCGCGAGCCTGTCGGGCGCCGTCGACACCAGCTACAGCCCGGAGACCCCGGTCACCAACCTGATACGCCTGGTCACGGCGCCGCTCCTGGTGCCGATCTACGGCACCAGGACCGACGAGGCGGTGCGCTGGCACGGCCACAACCCGCCGGACTTGGCCGAAAACCTGCGCGATGTGCATTTGCAAGTGAGACTGGGAAATGGCTCGCTCGGCACATCGCACGGCGAAGGCCTGGGTGACCTCGTCGGCTGCCTTGTTGAAACGGCGGCCATCGTGCCGGAGTCCATCAGCTTCCACAACCGGCTCGGCGCGCTGGGTATCGCGCACGCGTGGCAGCAGTATTCGTGGGGCTGCCACAGTGCGGCGCTGGTCGGGCAGTCGGTCGCCGACACGCTCCCTGGCTTCGTCGCCGCATTCGGCACGCCTGCGCCCTCGTCATTCGACTACCGCAGCATCGAGCCCGCGTTCTCGGTCTACGGATGGTCGGTCGCGGCCGATCCGGCCCGCGCGCTGGAATTCCTCGCGCTTAGCGGGGTCAGCAGCCATGGGCTCTCAATTGCGGGATCCGGTGCTACCCAAGTCACCACGCCGCCGCTGTTCATCGCCTCGCGGCCGGTAAGCGTGGTCATCGACGGCGTCGCCACAAACGTAGTGGCCACGCCGGACGGGCGGGCGACGTTCACGGCGCACCTGGGCGAAGCGAACGCCGGCCAGCAATACCGGGGCGGGAGCACGACGAATGTGACGAGCGCGACTGTGAGCCTGGCCCAGGACTGAGCAGACACCAGAACGGGCGGCAAGGCTTTGCCGCCCCGTGTGTAACTTGCGCCAACTTGCATCTTTCTTGTTGAAAAAGGAAAAAATTCGATAGAATACCCACAGTTCAATCATTAAGGCGGCATCATGGCGACCAGAACAAAAACGGCGGGCGCCCCCCAGGCGGGCGCAGAGGAAACCGGCGCGCGCCGCAAGCAGGCCGAACGCAGGGCCGAATCGACCCAGAAGATTCTCGATTGCGCGGAGCTCAACTTCGCCAGGCTGGGCTTTCACGGCGTCACCCTCAACGACGTCGCTACGCAGTGCGGCATGCAGACCGCGCTGATCCGTTACTACTATGACGACAAGCAAGCACTGCTCAACGCGGTGCTGGAGCGGCGCGCACAGGTCATCAACGAATTGCGGCTACGCACGCTGGGCGAGTATGAAAACAAAGCCGGCAGTCAGATGACGATCGAAGGCTTGCTTGACGCTTACCTCTCCCCCATCTTCGACACATTCGGCAACGAGGAAGGCTGGCGCACGTTCGGTGCGCTGGTCGCCCAAATCGGCATCCTGCCCGCCTGGGGCGGCCAAGGCGAGATTCATCGCGATAATTTCGACCCGGTCATCAAGTCGTTTCTTGTACTACTGCGCAGGCTGGCGATCGGCGTCGGTGATGCAGACCTGTTCTGGTACTACCATTTGTTGTCCGGCGCGGTGATTGTCTCCCTGGCCCAGACGGGACAGATCGACCGGATATCCGCAGGGTTGTGCAAGTCGAGCGATCTCAAAACGGCCGGCAAACACATTGCGTCGGTATTTGCCGCCGGCTTCACCGCCCTGCCCCGCGCCCCCGCCAAGCCAGCAAAAATAGCCAAGACATCGAAACCGCCCAAGCCGGCAACAGGCGGATAACTTTTGTAGGTGCTGTCCCTGCAGCAGGAAAAAAAAGCCAGCGCGCGTGAGCGGGCTGGCCAAATCCGGGGGACAGATGCTGCCCGCCCCCGGTAGGAGCAACTATCAGGGCGCTGGCTCGAACTGCACGATGTCGCGCCCCTCAATCTGTTGGTGGCGGGCGATCCGCCAGGTGGGCGCGGCAACGATGTCGATGTTCGGCGCTCCGTCGATCCACGCCACGAACCCCGTACCTTGCCGCTCCATATACACCGACACCTCATGCACGCCGGCCGGGACCACGCCTTGCGCGCACTGCAGGTCGCCGATATCGGGACTGACGCGGATCCGCTCGAAGCCTGGTGCTCCCGGCGAGACGCCAAGGATGTAGCGCGACAAAAAATAGGTCGGCGAGGCGGAAAAGCCGTGGCACAGGCTGGCCCACGACGACCTTGCCTCCCACAGCGTGGTGGCGCCCTGCTCCACCATGGCGCCATAGCGGCGCCGGATCTGGGCAAGCGCCGCGTCGATGCGGCCGTGGCGCGCCAGCGCCTCGCCCACGAAGTGGCCGTAAAAAGTATTCGCCATGACGACGCCGTGCTCTTCGTCGAGCGCGGCGCCAAACGGGACCACCGGGGGGGCGGGCGTGCTGGTTTCGCGCCCAGGGTCGGTGATCCTGTCGAACGCCCTGTCCACGCGCCCTGCCGCCGGCTCGCCCCACAACGCGATGGCGGCGTTGCCATGCTGCGAGACGCGCGCCTGCTGCACCCCGGAGGCCGGATCGACCATGTCGACCCAGGCGCCGCGGCGTTCGTCCCAGTGGCGCGCCTCAAGCGCGGCGATGATGCCGTCGGCCTTGGCGAGGTAGACCATCGCGGCGCGCCCGAAGCCGACCACCCTGGCCAACGCAGACGCCGCCCGCAACGCGCCCGCATACTGGGCATTGAGCGCGGCGGCCTCCCCTTGGCGGCCCACGCCCGCCCAGTCGATGAAATGCCAGTACGGCATATCGTCGACCAGCCCGTTGGGACCGCATAACCGTTCGAACCAGGCCAGGGCCTTTTGAATCGACGGCCAGATGATGTCGATGGTTGTCAGGTCGGCGCTCAGGTTCCAGTAGTCGTGCGCGCACAGGATCCATTGCAGCGTCCAATCCGGAATCAGGTTCCCGTTTTCGAAATGGTCGCCGGGCGCAAACATCTGCGTGAGCCCGTCCGGACGCTGGCTTTCGGCGACCTGGATCAGGAATTTGGCGGTCAGGGGCGCGGCGGAGTCGCCGAACGCGGCCCAACTTGCGAGGTTCTCGACCGTGACGTCGCCCAGCCACTGGCGCTGCTCGCGGCTGGGACAGTCCTCCCAGGCGTCGTGCATGCACTGGCGCAGGGTGTAGGCGCCGAGCGACCACAATTTGGTGAGCAGCGGATCGGAGCAGGCAAAGCTGCCGCGCTCCGTCACCGGGTAGTTGGTCGCTGTCGCGCCGAGCCGGCCGATGGTCAGGCCCTTGGGCGCATTGCGGACCACGACGTGCATGTAGCGAATGGCGCACCACTCGAACCGTTCAAAGCGCTGGGTTCCGGGCCGCGCGACGTAGCGGCACAGGTGCGCGTCGTTGCCGAGCACCCGGAACGGTGTGATGCGCGCATCGGGCTGCATTCCGCCGGCCTCCCACTCGCCGGGAAGGCGTTCGGAACAGGCGATCTCGATCATTTCGCCGCCATAAGCCACAATCTCAAAACACGGGTAGCCGGTCAGGACGCGGCCGAAGTCGAGCGTGAATGCGGTATCGGCTTTGGATGAAGTAAACACAGTTGCCGCAGCGCCGTTGCCGTCGCGCAGCAAACCATCAAGACCGGATGCCATCCCTATGGCGAGGGGAACGAGCGCCTCCTCATACATGCGGCGCTCGATCGGCAACGCCGGGTTGGCCACCTGCCCCCGGCTCCAGACCACCTTGCGCGCCTGCATCGCAACTTCGTCGAGGTGGGGGATCTGGCGCGGCATCAGGATGGGAAACGGGCGCACCACCAGACCGCCGTAAATCGACTCGGGGCCACCGCCACGGGCGACCAGGACACGTGCCTCATCCCAGCCGCTGTCGTCGAAATCGGCATCGTTCCAGCGCGCGGGAAGCAAGTTGGCATCGAACGACTCCACAAAACCGAGGCTGTGGTTGACCCGCGGCGTGTTGCTGTCCCAGGCGGCGCTCTGCGTGCATCGCCACCGGTCGCGCGTGCTGAGCAGCGGACCGTCGACCCACAAGCCGCCTTCACCGAAGGTCGGCGCCCACATCCCCTTGACGGTCTCGTGGAAGGCGGTGTCGACACCGTAGGTGTGCAGCAGCACGGCGACCACATTGACCCCTTGCACCAGATGCGCTGCGATATCGTAGCTGTCATAGCGCTGTGCCAGAGGACTGCAGCGTACCGGCCCCCTGCCCGCCTGCGCGCCGTTGACGTAGACGATGTAGCGGCCATCAACGGTGATATCGAGCGGCACGTTGGCAGGCACCCGCTCCAACGAAAACGTGTTCCGAAACAGGAACCAGCGGTTCAGTCCGTCATCCCGGGCCGGCAGGCGCCCCTTGACGGCCTGAAATCCGTTCTCGTCAATCGGCTGCCTGGGAGTCCAGACGAAAGGGGCTGCATGCGTGCGGGTCGTGTCCACTCTTGGTCTCTTCATACGTTGCTATAGGCGCCCACTATAGGTAAGCCGGCTCGGCCGGTCAACTTCTTTCTTATATAAAAAAGAAATTAATTTTTGAGTAGTCTGCGTCCAGCCCCGCGAGCCCCGCGCCAGCACCATATATGCCGGGTGTTCAGACCTGCACCATGCCGCCGTCGATGCATAATTCCGCGCCCGCGACGAAGCTACTTTGGTCGGAGGCAAGAAACAGCGCGGCTGCCGCGACTTCTTCCGCGCGGCCAAGGCGGCCCAGGGGAATCAGGGCCGTTAGCGCGCTCCTGACTTCATCGGTGGCCTCGTCGAACATCGCGGTATCGATCGGCCCGGGACTAAGCGCATTGACACGTATGCCGCGTCCCGCCAGTTCGCTCGTCCAGGTGCGCGCCAAGGCGCGCAGTGCCGCCTTGCTGGCCCCATACGCGCCGTAGCCCGGCGTGCCGATGGCGCCGGCGATCGAAGCGATCAGGACAACGTGGCGCCCGCCCCCATCAGGGGCAGCGCCGCCTGGACGGTGAAGGCGGCGGCGCGGGTGTTCACATCGAAGGTTTGATCGTAATGGACCTCTGACATGTCGGCGAGGGTGGCGTAATCGGCCCTGCCGGACGATGTCACCAGGATGTCGAGCCGGCCCTTGATTGCCCTCACGTTCGCAAAAATGCGCGCCAGGTCGGCGTGGCTGGTGACATCCCCCTCAATCGCATGGACGTTGTCGCCAATCAGCGTGACCGCCTGCGCGAGCGCCTCCCGGCGCCGGCCTACTATGAATACACAAGCACCTTCGGCCACGAAGCGCTGCGCGATCGCCAGACCGATACCGCTATTTCCACCCGTTACCAATGCAATTTTTCCATTTAAATGCGGCATTTTTCTCTTCCCATTGTTGTGATGGGATGATGGTATACAAGTTATACTTGATGTCAATTAGGTACCTGGAGTCGCCCAGGTCTACACGAGGAAACCACGATGGGCACGTTTGAAGAACCCACTTTCGCCGCCGCCTGCGCCACGCGGCCGATTCTCGACCAGTTGGCCAACAAGTGGTCGGTCATGATTTTGAGTGTGTTGTGTGAAAAACCGCAGCGCTTTAACGTCGTGCGCCGCCGGCTCGAGGGGATAACCCAAAAGGCCCTGACCCAAGCCCTACGGCGCCTGGAGCGCAACGGACTGGTGAAGCGGCGCGTGATAGCCGACTCGCCCGTGGCGGTCGAATACTCGATTACCCCGCTGGGGCGTTCCCTGCAGAAGCCGTTCCAAGAGGTGTATCAGTGGGCGCTCGACCACACCGCCGACCTGGAACAGGCGCAGCGCGACTTTGATGGCCGCAATTGCAGTGAAGAAGAGTGATCTTAGGGATCAATCCATGGTGTCAAATCATTTTTTGTAGTGCATCGACCAGGCGGTAGACGCATTCATCCCTTGCGCCGCCGGCTGGAAGCCGGTTGCGCACGTATGCAAAGCTGAAGCCGCTCTCTGGATCGGCGAAGGCAAGGCTCCCTCCGTATCCATCGTGGCCGAAACTGCCGGCCCCGAGCATGGGCTGATTGCTCCACGGCAGCATCACGCCCGCTCCCCACGATGCCCCCGGCAATGGACTATCGAACGGGACGCCAGTCGAGTGCGGTCGGCACGCTTGCGCAAGCGTGTCCGCTGAGACGAATGCGGGATGGCCGGCCGTCTCCATGCAGTTGCCGTAGAACTTCGCCAGCGACCGTGCGTTGGTGATGAGATTGGAGCCTGCAAGCTCCTTCGACTGCAGCCGGTAGTCGTTGAGGTCGAGTCCGCCATTTCCCGGAATTAGCTCAAGCAGCCCATTCAAGGTGAACACTTTCCAGTGGAACGAGCCCGGAGGACAAAGCGTGCACAGCATCATATGCTGCTCAGGCTTCTCGGCCTCCAGCACCGCGACGCGGGGGCGTTGGGACTCGGGCAGGCCGATCCACAGATCGATATCGAGGCACGCGGCGCGGCGCGCGATCCAGGGGCCAAGGGACTCGCCGGCCACGCGTCGCACCAACTCGCTGGTGAGCCAGCCCATCGTCACCGCGTGATACGTGTGGGTCGAGTCGGGCGCGAAAATCGGCGCCTGGCCGGCCAGACGGGCGGCCATGTGCTGCGGACTTGCCAGTTCGTCGAGCTTGACTTCCCCCTCCACGAACGGCAGCCCGCAACGGTGGGAAAGCAGGCAGCGCACCGTGACGTACTGCTTGCCATGCTGGGCAAACTCGGGCCAGTATGTGGCAACCGGCTCGTCGAGGACCAGCAATCCCTGGTCGACCAGGTGCAGGACGGCCAAGGCGGCAATCCCCTTTGCCACCGAGTAGACCGGAACGAGCGTGTCGCGCTGCCATGGCGAGCCCCCCTGCGAGTCGCTGATACCACCCCACAGGTCGACCACCGGACTGCCGTTCCTGAACACGGCGCATGCGGCCCCGGCTTCAAGCCCGCGTGCAAAGGTGTCCGAAAATACATCGAAAACAGCTTCATATCCGGACAAGAAGTGCCCGGCTACGTCCTTCCCTTCAATATAGTTATTCATGATCCCTTCCACTGTCATGGGACGTCTGGAATATCCCTTCATGGCCTTGTATCCACGAATCGCGATTTCCCCCGGCTCGCCCGACGCCGCCTGCGCGCCATCATGATAGTGCGCGCATACCGCCAGCGCGATGGCGGATCGCCCCTATCGCATAGCAAAACACCTCGACCTGCCAGGCACCGTCCCGCGCCCCTCATACCATATGCCGTTTGCCATGCAATGGCAGCCATCCGCCATTTCCCTCTCGAAGCTGTCCCGCTAACATGGGAGCGGTAAATAATCCGTATCCCATGAGACAACAGCGGCACAGACCGCGACGAAAGATTGCATGAAACATTGCCACACCTCCCTTTTCGAACATGCCACCACGCCAACTGCGGCGGCCTGGCGGCCGGGCTCGATATTTCTGAAATCAATTCTGCCGATGCGCCGCGGGTCGAACACGGCGGCGCCCGAGTGAGCCTCTTTTTCATCCTCGCAGGCGCCTGTCTTGTTCTGGCGTGGCTGGTCGCACGCTTGTACCTGCGCGGCGCCAGCTTGGCGCCATACGACGGCGAAACCGGTCTGCGCTTCGCCAGCGCTCGTCCGCCCAGCCCGCAGCTTGCCGATGCGATACGGCGCCTGGCCGGCGGCTTGCCCGATGCAGGCACGCCGCGCTCGCAACGCCTTGCCGCCACGCGCCGCAAATTGGATTGCATGTTCGACGACCAGTCCCCGTGCGCCAGCTTCATTCCGGTCCAGACAGACGGCGTGTGCGGCGAATGGGTCTGCGCGCCAGGCATCGACCCGGCACGCCGCATGCTGTACTTGCACGGCGGCGGCTTTCGAATCGGCAGCCCGCGCAGCCACCGCACAATCACCGCCCGCATGTCCGCGTTGAGCGGCGCCGCGGTGCTGGCGATTGACTACCGCCTGTTGCCCGAGCACAAGCGCCGGGCGGGCATTGACGACTGCCGGCGGGCCTACCAATGGATGCTTGAGCACAGCCCGGATCTGACGGCGCCGGCGCAGGCGGTGTTTGTCGCCGGCGACTCTGCCGGCGGCAACTTGACGCTGTCGCTGCTCGCCTGGGCGCGCGACCAGGGCCTGCGACAGGCCGACGCCGCCGTGGCGCTCTCACCGGTCACCGACTCAACGCTTTCCGGCCCGAGCATCCGGGCGAACATGGCAAGCGACCCGATGCTGGGGCCGGGGTTCGGAAAAATCGGGTGGATGCCGCCGAGCTTGCTGCTTTGGATTGTGTGGATAAGTTCCGGCATCAGGCCCAATGACCCGACGGTGTCGCCCGTGTACGGCGATCTGTCGTGCTTGCCGCCAACACTGGTGCATGCGAGTGAGACAGAAATGCTTTACGACGACGCCCGACGCTATGTGAACCGTGCGAGGGCGGCAGGGTCGCCGGCCCAGCTGCAAAGCTGGAACAACACCTTGCACGTCTGGCATATTTTCGACCCCGGTTTACCGGAGGCGGGCGAAGCGTTCGCCGAAATCGGCAAGTTCCTCAACGCAGCGGCGCCGCAACTGGACGCAACATCATGAGCCACGCAGCGATCGCGCCGACCGCCACGCTGCCGCGAATGGCCTGGGGAAGAACGCACCGCGCTGTCGGGAATGGCCGCGGAGGTGCGGCTTCGAAACGCGAGTCGATTATTCGATGCCCATTTCCGCGCGTCGATAGCTTCCGGGAGCAATTCCGGTCCATCCCTTGAATGCACGTTGGAAAACCGCGCTTTCCGAGAAACCCAACAAATGCGCCAACTCGGTCAAGGTCATTGTGGTGGTGTTTAGAAAGGTGATCGCCATGTCGCGCCGAAGCCTGTCCTTGAGCGATTGGAACGACGTTCCTTCCTTGGCCAGCTTCTTTTGCAGCGACCCGGCCGAGATGCAAAGCACCATGGCCATGGCCTCGAGGTCAGGCCATGCCGGTTTGCTCTGGTGCAAAAAGCTACGCACTTTCGCACTCATTTCGTCGCCGCTGCGTCTGGGCAAGCTGCATTTTGTCCGCGGGTCGGAAAGGAAATTGGACAAGCCACTTTCGTCGACCCGCACCAGCGATTTCAACTGCTTCGCGTCGAACCAAAAGGCCGAGTCCGGGCGCTCGAAGGCGAGTGGCGCGTTAAAATACTCGCGGTAGCTGTCCACGCCCGACGGCGCGGCGAACGCGAAATCGAAACGCGCGATCGACATGCTGCCGCCCATCAGCCAATCAAGCAAGCGCCACAGCGAACGCAACATCATTTCGGGCACGAAGCGGTGGCCCGCGATCACGGGGTTGGCGAAGCGAAGCGCGAGGCCCGCAAGCTGCTTGTCGGCCAGAAGATGGAGCGTCATGTCGTCTTGCAGCAGGCGAAGCGTACTGGCGATGCGCGGAACAGCCTGCTCCAGATTCTGGGCGCCCAACGCGGAGTGCGCCATCAAGGCATAGCTGCCCCTTTTGAACGGGCGCGATAGCAAGCCCAGCAATTCGTCATCGAGGCGGTCGCACAGGCCGCGAAACAGTGTGACGTACTGTCCGGCAGTGATGCGCGCGCCCGGGTGTTGCAATAGTTCCGGCGCAATGCCGGCCTGCTCCATGACGACCGCGAGCGGCGGCCAAGCGTCCGTCCTGCCCGACAACATCGTATGCACGAAGCTGATCGAGATGGTGACCGGCGCATACGGGCTCAGGATGGTGCTGCCCACCCTCAGCTCCCGCCGCAAGGATCGACGGGCCCGTGGCCGTGGATGGCGCGCTTGTTGCGTATTGAACAAATCATCATCGTAATGCGAGTCGAAATATGGCGAGCATCGACCCGATACTGCGTCAAAAATGCGCGCAAGGACTCGGCCCTGCTGTGCTTTGCTCCTTGTCCCGGGCCGATTTCGCCACACTAATTGTTCAACGAACTTGCAATTCAGGACACTAGAACTTCAGGCTTAACGTCGCCTTCACCGTGCGCGGGGCGCCGTAGAACGCGGTGGCAGTGCCGAAGAAGTTGGTGAAATTGTAACCTGCAACCTTGTAGCGCCTGTCGGTCAGGTTGCGCCCGTGAAGGCCGAGTTGCATCTTCCGGTCCGAGCTGGTCCAGACCAGGCCGGCATCCCACAGCGAGTACGCATCCTGGGCGAGCATCAGGTTGCCGGGCACGGTTGCGTCGAGCGCGGCGGTGGCGCCGGTGCGCGCAAATTCGCTCTGATACACCTTGTCCTTGAACGACACGCTGTTGAACAGAGACAGCGTGCCGGCACGCCCGCCCAGCGCCATCGTCCAGTCGTAGGTCGCGGACAGGTTGGCCGAATGCTTCGGGGTGTTCTGGAACTCCGCCTGCGCCGCCACGTTGATCAGGCCCGTTGCGCCGGCGACCATCCACTCCTGGTATTTGGCGTCGATGTAGCTGTACATGCCGCTCACATTCAAAGATCTGGTCAGTTGCGCGACGGCCTCGAGCTCCAGACCCTTGATCTTGGCCTTGCCAGCGTTGGTCAGCGAGCCGGCGAAGCCGTTAACGTTGCCCGCCGCGTCGTAGGTCGGGATCGAACCGGGGATCTGGACGTTTTTGTAGTCGGTGAAGAAGAGCGCCGCGTTGGTCTGCAGGCGCCCGCCGTTCATGCTCGACTTCAGTCCCAATTCGAACACGGTCACCTCTTCCGGATCGACGCCTTGGCGTTTGATCAGCGACGCGGCCGAATTCGGATTGCCACCCAGGTCCATGCGCGGATCGTACATGCCGCCCTTGAAGCCCTGCGACGCGGTGCCATAAAGATTGTGCTGCGGCGCCAGTTTCCAGCCGAAGCCCAGTTTTGGCGTGAACTTGGTGTCGGTGCGATTGAGTCCGTCCGGCGTCTGGTCGGTGTTGGGCGCCCCGCCGATGGCGGCGGGGTTGCCCATTGTCGGAGAACCGGCCAGGCCGAGGAAGTTACGCTTGTAGATGCGCGCGGCGCGCGCGTCGTGGGTGTAGCGCCCGCCCACGTTGACATTGAATGTGTCCGAAACGCTATAACTGATGTCGGCGAACGCCGCCCATGTTTCGCTATCGATGTCACCCAGCGTATACAGCGACAGGGGGCCGGTCGGCGCGCTGTACAGGATGTCGAATTCATTGAACGCCCTGGCCTTCATGTAGAACAGGCCGGCAACGCCCTGGACCTTGGCACCGGTGTAGGTGAGCTGGAATTCCTGGCTCTTCTGGTCGTCCCCATAGATGCCCGGCGCTTCGAACAAAGGCGTGTTGAGCGAATCGAAATCGATGACGGCATACGATGTCGACTTGCGATAGGCGGTGATCGATTTGATCGAAAGCAGCGGGTCGATCTGGTATTCGGCCAGCAGTGCGGTGCCTTGGGTAACCACCTGCTGCGGCCGGCCGAGCACCGAGTACAGATTGGCGCGTGTGTCGTACTTGTTCTCCAAGACCGGCAGGCTCGCGGGTGCCGGGCCAGGCGTCAGGCGATACCCTTGCTTGGGCTGCGAATCGTCGACCGTACGGTCGCTCGAAAGACGAATGAACAGCTCGCTATTTGGACTGAGCTCGATACTGACGCGCGCGGCCAGCGCTTCCTTGTTGTAGTTCTGCCTGCCGTTGATGACATTGCGGCCAAAACCGTCGCGGTTGAAACTGGCGATCGAGCCGCCGATACGCAGCGTGTCCGAGACAGGCACGCCGGCGTTGATGACCAGGTCCTTTTCGGCATAGGAGCCGAGCGTCGCCTTGACGCCAAATGTCATCTTCGGCGCCAACTTGCGCGTCACATACTTGACGGCGCCGCCGATCGTGTTTTTGCCGTACAGCGTGCCTTGCGGGCCGCGCAAAACCTCGATCCGCTCTAGATCGTAGACGTCGGTCAGCGCCCCTTGCGGACGCGCCATGTAGACATCGTCGAGGTAGATGCCGACGCCCGGCTCGTAACCGGCAAGCGGATCCTGCTGGCCGATGCCGCGGAAAAAGGCGGTCAGGGTCGTGTTGGTGCCGCGCGAACTTTTCAGGGTCGTGCTCGGAACAAAGTTGGTCAGCGCGGTAATGTCCGGCACCGCCTGCTTTTCCAGCTCGGCGCCCGATATCGCACTGACCGCTCCGGGCACGTCCTGGATCAATTCGGCGCGGCGGCGCGCTGTGACGACCACTCTATCGATCGCGCCGATGGCGTTTTCCGGCGCGGCGACGGCCGTCTGCCCATAGGCGGAAGTCCATGAAACGGCCGGAATGGCAAGCATCAGCGCCACGGAACGTCGCAGCACCACTTTTTGATTGTTCGACATACGCATACAGTCTCCTAACGGTTGTAATATTTATTCTGTTCCGCTTGCGCGAACAGCGGTTTTTTGGCTCGTGGCATCGCTTGCACTTCGGGGATGCTCGAAAAAATTCGCTGATGCCAACGCCGCAGTCATTGCCGCGAAGCCTCTGAAATATGAATTTCTGTTGAGCGTCATGTTAGCGGTAGGGTCTCGACAGGGGTATGGCGGATGGTCGCCATCGCATGGCAAAGGACGTATGGTTTACGCACGTCCGACGCGTGAGGGCATGCCAGGTCGGAGGTCCCGGGCCGGTGCAGGCAGCCAATGGAAAGCAAAGCGCGCAGCACGCATTGCGTGCTACGCGATTGAAGTCCATGGCCGTCAATCCTTTGGCAGAAGCTGAGTGCCATGCTTTCACCATGGCTGGTGCAGTTGCTTTTCGAAAAGCTGTATTGGAAAACTTCAATGTGTTTGGCCACCCGCCTACGCCAAGACAAGCGTCACGTTGAACGCCGTTGCGATTACCTCGCGCAAGCTTGCCACGATCGTCTCGAGTGCCATGCTCGCCGAGCCTGGATGCAGTGCGGCCTTCGGCGGCAGATAAGGAATGCGGCGCCGCGTCACGCCGTCAGCATTCAACTGGCACGCCAGGTCGGCAGCAACCTTGCCCTCGCCTCGACCGCCAGCCGGATGCTGCTGGCCAACCAACCCGACGACCAATTGCGGGCCTACCTCGAGCGGATCGAGCTGGTCGCCGATACCCACATGACGCAGTTGGACAAGGACGCGCGGCCGGTCGAGCTGCTCTCGCTGCGCGTCGACGGCCACGGTGTCAGCGAGAACCAGTACGGGATGGGATTGCGCGGAGTGTCGGTCCCGCTCAAGAACAAACGCGGGTTGCTGGTGGGCGCGCTCAGCGTGTCGATGACGATCGGCAGCTGCAGCCCTGGTCCAGGCGCTCGAGCGCTGAGTGCCGACGCTGCATTCGAGCGCCAACACGCTGATGCTGTGGGGCTGGTCAGCCGGGCAGTGCGGTTGGGCACGCAGGCGCCGCGTCGATGTCGGCAAGTGCGTGCGCCAAATCGCAACGGCCAAACGGCAGCAAGAAACGCGCCGGTGTGTAGTCGATGAAACGCGCCGGACCGGGCGCGGCCGCGCGCGCGCGCACGTTCATCGTCGCGAGGTGGTGGAGAAGCCGGGACAGGAATCGCTGACGATCGTTGCGCATGCTGTTGAGGCCCATGTGCACACTGCAGAACGCGCAAATGTTCAAGTGATAGTGATTGAAGAGTTGCGCCGCTTGCATGAGGGTGTACTGGCGCGCTACGGTTTGCGGCCTTTTGAATTTGCAATCTGGAAGGCGAGCGAAACGCGCTGATCGCAACCGGCCGGATGAGACCCAGCGCAGCGTCGAGCAGGCCGCCGCCGACGGCTTGCTGCCGCTATCGGCGTTGCGCTATGTGGAGCGCAACCGCGCGCCGCTCGTGCTTGACGAAGCCTTGCGCGACCACCGCTTCGCCGATGATCCCTGTTTTTCGGGCATGGTGACAGGCGTGATGCTGCATGTGCCCATCCTGAACCAGGGCGTATTGCCTGCCGTGCTGCTGGAAAACCGCAAGCGCCGCGGCACCTTTGCTGCGGACCGTCTGGAGGCGGTCCAATTGATGGCCGGCAAGCTCGCCGTATCGCTCGACAATTCGATGCTGTACGCGCCGATCGAGCGCAAGGTCGATGAGCGTACGCAGGCATTGGAACTTGCCAATCGCGAGCTGGCGGCGCTCAGCATCACGGTTGAACTGACCGGGCTGGCTGACCGCCGCCACTTCGATGCTGCGCTGGAAAAGGAGTGGATGCGAGTGCAACGTCCGCGTACGGCCGTGAGCGCAGCGATGATCGACATCCACCAGTTCAAGCTGTACAACGACGATGACGGCCACCCGGCCGGCGACCATTGCCTGAAGATAGTGGCCGACGCGCTTGCCAACCTTATCAGAAGCGGCGCCGAGGTCGTTGTCCGCTGTGGTGGCGAAGAATTTGCACTTATCCAGCCGGGCGCACCTGGACGAAACGCGCGTCGCCGCCATGGCGGCGATGGTTTTGCCGCATGCAACATCGATCCACGGGATCGTGACAATTGGCATCGGCATCGGATCGCTGCCGGAGCGTGACAGCGCATCCGGCGAGCCTGTTCAGCGCTGCCGACCGCGCGGTGTACCAGGCCAAGCAAGATGGGCGCAATCGGGTCGCCGCCGACGACCACTGCGACGACGCCCGAATTACCACGCCTTCGCAGGCGCACGGCACTTCCAACGGCTTAGAAGCAGTTAACGAAAAAAGCCAACATCCTGAATGGTGGTTGGCTTTTTTGCGATTGCTCAAAGTGTACAACTTTGCGCATGATATGCTGGAGGCGAGGACGGGAATCGAACCCGTCTACACGGCTTTGCAGGCCGTTCGCAGTCCTTTAAATTCAAAGACTTACAGTGATAACCACCCGAATTAACCACCTTTGGCAAACTGACGCGGCCACTGTGGACGGCTCCAGACGGTGGTGGGCGGCGCATGATCGTAGCTCCGCCGGCGGAGCACTTACCCATCCGCCTCCGTCTACCCTCCGAAACACCGCGCATTCTTAGTAATGGCTTGATAGATGAGTCGTCCGGATTTCGAGCTCTACACCTTGACGGGCAAATTAGCTAGAAGCCGCATGGAAACTCCAAGGTTTGCAGCGCGTATCTCAATCAATGGGCAATGAAATGCTGAGCGGGGGGGCGCGCCGGGCAAGGCGGAAAACTTCCAGTAGATCGAGACGCCGACCAGTGAACTGGCGCTGATGGCGCTCACCCCCGACCGCTACCTGCGGTTCGCCCCGTCACTTGGGCGAACCGCACCGACAGGCCGCACTGAGTGTCGCTTGGCGCCTCACGCGCCAACTGTGACACTTCCCTAGCTGGACTGGTTCTTACTGCCCCGGCGCGATGATCGAACGACAAGGCCCCCATTCGCCTTCATACCTGTTGCCTTCCTGATCGATGCAGACTACTCGGGTACGGACGCCATTGTCATAGGTGCCGCCACCCGGTGAGCACATTTCGGACTCCTTCTGGCAATACTGGGCGACGAAATCGCCCTTGGGCATTACATCGGCGACGTCCCTGCCGTCATTGCCCTCGCCCGCGAAAAAGGTGCGTGCCTCCTCGAGGGTGTCGAACCTCACTATTTTTTCATCATCCTTCATTAAAACCTCCCGGCAATTATGATTGGGTTGTTGCTTGTTGTCGAAAAACCAAGCCAATAAATAGTAACAAAAAAATTGCAATAATACAATTAGCGACTGTCGTGAAAGCGCGGCACGGGGGGCGTCGCGTCGGAAGCGGCTACCTGGTCAAATTCTTCGACTTCGGCATCGGTCTTGTCGGCGTCCGGCATCGAGCAGCCGCACCCCACGCCAAGCGACATCGCCAGCATCTGCTTCATTCCGGCCGCCACCTCGGTATTGATCAAATGGCACAGCGCAATGTCCGCAAGAACATCGAGGCCAAGCCATGGTGCCGACGCGCCGGGAAAAGCCATCTGCGCCAGTTCGCATCGCTGACCACGGCAGCACCCGCCGCGATGGTTGGACGATGCTGCAAAATTCGGTTTTAGCGGGAGCGGCATCTTCGACTTTTCCGCTTCAGTTTCGCTTGATCGGCAGCGAGACGACAATTGACTTGCCACCTGTCGTTTCATGTGGCGATTCCATCAGGCCGGCCAATGTGCAGGTAGTTTGACTGTTGACGCCGATGCCAAATTGACCCACAGCGCCGACTATGGCTGACCCAAGCATTGCCCCGAAAAACCAAGCCGGGCCTCTGATTGCGAAATGTCAGATGGGTGAAACGAATCCTCCGGATTTCGAGTCCTACTCCCTGACGGGCCGATCACTGGAACCCGCATGGATACTCGCTTTTGTATTGGCGCAACGCGCGCATAACGCGTGTTTGGCGCCGTTTTTGGCAAAAAAGTGCACACACTTTTACTGCTCGGTTTACAGCTTTTCCATCTCGGCCATTAAACTGCAGGCCGCCGAACTGGCCGCGCACCGCGCCGCAGAAGCGGCACTGGTGCAGGGCCCGTACCTGGCGCTGGGCGCGGCGCTGCTGATGCTCGGCGTGCTATTCGCCTTGGCGCGCCTGGCGCGCATCTCGCACGGCGACAAGGCGCCAGCCCAAGGCGGCCTCAAGGCCGATTCGGTGCTCAAGCAACCGCATTTACTGCTGGGCGCGATCGGCATCTTCCTGTACGTCGGCGGCGAGGTCAGCATCGGCAGCTTTTTGATTAATTTCCTGGCCGAGAAGAGCGTGGCCTCCATGGCTCCGGCGCAGGCCGCACACTACGTCAGCTTCTACTGGGGTGGGGTGGCGCGATGGTTGGACGTTTTATCGGCTTTGCCGTCATGCGCCACGCCACGTAAGCCCGGGCAAGGCGTTGACCTTCAATTCGGCCTGCGTGGTCACGCTGCTGGCGGTCGCCATGCTCGGTGAAGGCGCGCTCGCGATATGGGCGGTGATTCTCGCGGGCCTGTTCAATTCGATCATGTTCCCGACCATTTTCAGCATGGCGCTCAACAAACTGGGACCGCAGACAGGCCAGGGCTCGGGTGTTTTGTGCATGGCCATCGTGGGCGGCGCCATCGTGCCGTTTGCACAGGGTGCCATCGCCGACGGCATGGGCTTGCACCTGTCGTTCATCGTGCCGGCCGCTTGCTATCTGTTCATCCTGTTCTACGGTGTGCGCTTCGCGAACATGTACAAGGAGGAGCAGAAATGATGTTGCCGAATCTAGACGCATCGACAGCTGGGCCGCGCTGAGCGTGACGCTGCCAAGCACGGTCGGCGCCATGCTTGGTCGCAAGGACGGGCGCAGCACGAAACGATACGCCCTTCTGGCCACCCGCACCCAGAACGCCGCGATCCTAAAGTTAAATGACACCGCCGCGTAGTCGCGCATCGTCAAACTGCCTGGCGCAACTGTTTTCTTATCTCGTCGTCGAGCGCAACAGCCGCTTGCAAGGGCGCACCCGCAGTCAAATTGACATCCCCTCAAACCGCACGCGTGCGGGGTTTCACCCCGCGTCACCACGCCGCCCCCTGATTCGCACGGCATCGAATTATCTTCGCTCTCCGCTTGACACTCGAGTCAGCCTCACATAATATCAATGCGTGTTGATATTTAATTCCGAGCTTAAGGCAAGGTCAACACGGGTCCAGTCAAGACCGGTTTGGCCATCGCCAAACTTGGCTGCATGCCGCGAAGCAAAGCCCAGCGTCAGGCCGGGGCCGCACTAATACACGCACCAGAATCGAGCATGGAAGAAACGGCAAGGCAGCCAGTATCGCGCTTTAATATTTGCGGTTCTGCACGTGATCCCATGGTTCGGCTGGACCAGACAAAAAACACAGAGGGGACGAAACATCATGGTTGACGAAAAATCCAAGAGGCTCACGACGATCCTCGACAATGTCCGCGCGCTCGGTCCTACCTTGCGCGAGCGGGCAGCCGAAGCCGAACGCGCAAACCGCCACTCCGACGAGACCATCGCCGCCCTGGACGCCACAGGCGCGTTCAACATCGGCAGTCCGGCCGAATACGGCGGCGACGAATTGTCCGTGCGCCAGCAGCTCGACGTTGTCACCGAAGTCGCCAAATGGGACGGCTCGGCCGGCTGGAGCGTGTGGGTCGGCGCGGCGACCAACTGGATCCCCGCCGGCATGGGCGCGCGCGTCATCGAAGAGGTGTTCGGCCCCAGGTGGGTCGGGCCGCGCGTGGCCGGCTCGAGCCACTTCCCCGCCACCCGCGGCAAGGCCAAGCGCGTCGACGGCGGCTGGATCATCTCCGGCGGCCCGTGGACCTTCGGCAGCGACGCGCTTTGGGCGCCGTTCACCAACCTCGGATGCATCGCCGACGAGGGGCAAGGCGGTTTCCTGGTGGGCGCGCAAGTGCCGCTGAACCAGTTGCGCTTCAAGGACGACTGGAAGGTCGCCGGCATGTGCGCCACCGGCAGCGTCTCGATCACGCTCTCGAGCGAGGAGCTGTTCGTGCCCGACTACCGCGCCGTCGATTTCCGCGAGATCACCAGCGCCACGATCGACAGCGGCCTCGAAGGCAGCCTGTGGAAGGCGCCATCGCTGGGCTGGGCGTTCAGCCTGATGGCCGGGATGTCGATCGGCCTTGCGCAAGGCGCGCTCGCGCGCTTCCTCGAGCGCTCCGGCGGCCGCCCCATCCGCGGCACCACCTACAAGAACCAGTTGGAAGCGCCGCTGACGCACCTGATGCTCGCCGAAGTCCATTCCAAGATCCAGTCGGCGCTGCTGATGACGCGCGCCAATGCCGACGAGACCGACCGTCTCGGCGCGCTCGCCGCCGCCGGCACCCCGGCCGACGCCGAATACATGCAAATGTTCAGCGCCCGGGTGCTGGCCGAGACGGCCTACGCGGCCAAATGGTGCGCGGAGGCGATCGAACTCCTGCAGCGCAATTCCGGCTCGACCGCGATCATGCTGTTCGAGCCGATCCAGCGCGCCTGGCGCGACGCGCGCATCATCACCTTGCACGGCGCGCTCAATCTCGAGGCCTTGTGCGAGAACTACGGACGGCTCATGGCCGGACTGCAGCCCCACAACTTCGCGGGCATCACCACGCTCGACCGGTTCGCGCCGGTGCCGGCGGCGCGCGCCGCCTAGCAGGCGGCGCGCCCCCTCCGCGGCCGCCGTCCCCGGTCGCCGATCGCGGCAGGGGCGCCGGCAAGCGCAGCACCAACAACGGCAGCCCGTCGCGATTGGCGTGCCGGGCGGCGTGACGCCCCGGCGCGCGCGGCCGGCTGCCGGAACCAAGCAATGCGACGGCGCCCGCGGGCGCCATGCGCAAACGACCTGCATCGGCAAATTGCACCGTCGAGATTTCAAACGAAAGGCTTCGTGATGTCGAATTCAACTACTGCCGCAGCGCCCGACTACGCCGGACTCCATGCCTGGCAAAAGGCGGCGGCCAAAACCGCTCCCGGGGGCGATCTCGACGCCTTGAACTGGACCACTCCGGACGGCATCAAGGTCAAGCCCTTGTACACCAGGCACGATCTTGACGGCTTGCCGCATACCGACACCCTGCCCGGCTTCGCCCCGTTTCTGCGCGGCCCGCAGGCCACCATGTACGCTGTGCGTCCGTGGACCATCCGCCAGTACGCCGGCTTCTCGACCGCCGAGGCGTCCAACGCCTTCTACCGCAAGGCGCTCGCCGCCGGCGCGCAGGGCGTCTCGGTCGCGTTCGACCTGGCCACCCACCGCGGCTACGACTCGGACCATCCGCGCGTCACCGGCGACGTCGGTAAGGCCGGGGTCGCGATCGATTCGGTTGAGGACATGAAGGTCCTGTTCGACGGCATCGCGCTCGACAAGGTGTCCGTGTCGATGACGATGAACGGCGCCGTGCTGCCGATCCTGGCCGGCTATGTGGTCGCCGCCGAGGAGCAAGGCGTGCCGCAGGAGCTGCTCTCGGGGACCATCCAGAACGACATCCTCAAGGAGTTCATGGTCCGCAACACCTATATCTACCCGCCCGCGCCGTCGATGAAGATCATCGCCGACATCATCGGCTACACGGCGCAGCATATGCCGAAGTTCAATTCGATCTCGATCTCCGGCTACCACATCCAGGAGGCCGGCGCCAACCAGGCGCTGGAGCTGGCCTTCACGCTGGCCGACGGCCGCGAGTACGTGAAAACCGCGATCGCCTCCGGGCTCGACGTCGACGAGTTTGCCGGGCGCCTGAGCTTCTTCTTCGCCATCGGCATGAACTTCTACCTCGAGGTGGCCAAGCTGCGCGCCGCCCGCCTGTTGTGGTGGAAGATCATGCAGGAGTTCTCGCCCAAGAACGCCAAATCGATGATGCTGCGCACCCACTGCCAGACCTCCGGCTGGACCCTGACCGAGCAAGACCCCTACAACAACGTGGTGCGCACCACCATCGAGGCGATGGCCGCGGTGTTCGGCGGCACCCAGTCGCTGCACACCAACGCGCTCGACGAGGCGATCGCCCTGCCGACCGACTTCTCCTCGCGCATCGCGCGCAACACCCAGTTGGTGATCCAGGAGGAAACCCATATCACCAGCGTGGTCGACCCCTGGGGCGGTTCCTACATGATGGAGAGGCTGACCCAGGACCTGGCCGACGAGGCCTGGAAGATCATGGAGGAAGTCGAATCGATGGGCGGCATGACGCACGCGGTCGAATCGGGCTGGGCCAAGCTCAAGATCGAAGCCTGCGCCGCCGACAAGCAGGCCCGCATCGACTCCGGCAAAGATGTGATCGTCGGCGTCAACAAGTACAAACTGGCCAAGGAAGACCCGCTCGAAATTCTCGACATCGACAACCATGCGGTGCGCGAGGCCCAAATCGCACGCCTGAAAAAGACCCGGGTCGCGCGCGACAAGGACCATGTGCAGGCCGCGCTGGCCGCGCTGACGCGCTGCGCCGGCGGCGGCGAAGGCAATCTGCTGGACCTGTCGATCAAGGCGGTGCGCCTGCGCGCGACGGTCGGCGAAGTCTCCGACGCGCTCGAAAAGGTGTTCGGCCGCTTCCGCGCGACCCAGCAAACCGTCTCCGGCGTGTATGGCGCGGTGGTCGAGGGCCAGGCCAGCTGGGAGGAGATCAAGGCCGACATCGAGCAATTCCTCGCCGACCAGGGGCGCCGCCCGCGCATCATGATCGCCAAACTCGGCCAGGATGGCCACGACCGCGGCGCCAAGGTGGTCGCCACCGCGTTCGCCGACCTCGGTTTCGATATCGATGTCGGACCGCTGTTCCAGACGCCCGAGGAGGCGGCCCGGCTGGCGATCGAAAACGATGTGCACGCGATCGGCGTGTCCTCGCTCGCGGCCGGCCACAAGACCTTGCTGCCGGCGCTGGTCAAGGCGCTGCAAGATATGGGGGCGCACGACATCATTGTGTTCGCCGGCGGCGTGATCCCGGCGCAGGACTACGACTACCTGTTCAAGGCGGGCGCCAAGGCGATCTTCGGGCCGGGCACCCGCATCGAGGACTCGGCCCGCACCACGCTGGCCGAAATCCGCAAGGCGCTCGCCGCCACTGCGGCCTGATCCGGCCCGCGCGCACGGCATGGACACGGCATGGACATGAACGACACCCCCGTCCCCGCCTTGTCGGCCGCCGACCAGCAACTGGTCGACGCGGTGCTCGGCCATGGCGCGCGCCAGCGCCGCGCGCTGGCCAAGTCGATCACGCTGGTCGAGTCGGCCCGGGCCGATCATCAGGCGCGCGCAAGGCAGGTATTGGCGGCGCTGTTGCCGCACACGGGGCGCGCGATCCGGGTCGGCATCTCCGGCGTGCCCGGTTCGGGCAAATCGACCTTGATCGAAGCACTCGGCAATTTCCTGATCGATGCCGGCAAACGCGTCGCGGTGCTGGCGGTCGATCCCTCCTCGTCGATTTCGGGCGGCTCCATCCTGGGCGACAAGACGCGCATGGAATCGTTGTGCCAGCGCGAGGAGGCCTTCATCCGCCCGAGTCCGACCTCGGGCTCGCTCGGCGGCGTCGCCGAAAAAACCCGCGAGGCCATGCTGCTGTTCGAGGCCGCCGGCTACGACGTGATCATCGTCGAGACGGTCGGCGTCGGGCAGAGCGAGACCACGGTGGCGGGCATGGTCGATCTGTTCGTGCTGCTGCAACTGGTCAATGCCGGCGACGACCTGCAGACGATCAAGAAGGGGATCGTCGAGATCGCCGACCTGGTCCTGTTCAACAAGGCCGACCTCGACGAGAAGGCGGCGGCCTTGGCGCGCCTCCAGATGACATCGGCATTGACGATGCTGCGCCCGGCCAGCCCGAACTGGCGGGTGCCGGTGCTCGCCGTCAGCGCGCTGGCCAAGCGTGGCATTCCCGCGTTCTGGGCCGAGGTCGAACGCTACCGCGACACGCTCGGCGCCAGCGGCGAGTTCGAGTCCAAGCGGCGGCGCCAGGCGCTGGCCTGGATGTGGAGCATGGTCGACGCCGGCGTGCGCCAGCATTTCCGGCGCCATCCGGCGGTCGCCGACCAGCTCGGCCCGCTGGCGCGGGCGGTTGCCGAAGGAAGAATCACACCGGGCGCCGCGGCGCACCGGTTGCTCGATAGCATCAAGCATTGAAGACACCAGGCCCCCGCCCGTCGCAACGGGTTGGCGGAAAAACACCTAAAACGGAGCACACGGAATGAACCACAGCAAGCCAGAATTCAGAGACCTACTCTATCCGCTCGACTCGCCGCGTCTGACGCCGTTCCGCGCGATGGACCCGCGCACCTTCGGCCAGGAGGCGATCAAGCATCCGATCCCGGCGGCCCTGGTCGCGAACTGGAGGAAGCTCGACGCCGAGCCGCACACCTGCATCACCTGCGACGGCCACAAGGAAACCGGCTTGTTCCAGATTAAAAACGAGGGCGCACCGACGCGAGAGCTGGTTGCCGCGGCGCTGGACCTGCTCGCCGTGTTGCGCCCCGACGAGCGCGAAGCGGTGCGCTATTCGATCGATGCGCCGCAATGGCGCAGGTGGAGCAATCCCGAATTCCTGCTCAATCCGAACGGCCTGCGCCTCGAGGAGCTGGGCACCGCATCGCGCGAGGCGATCCTGCGGCTGATCCGGGCCTCGCTCAGCGCGAAGGGCTTCGAGAAGGCGCGCGGCTGCATGAAGACCAACGCCTTCCTCGGCCAGCTGTGCCAGCTCGAAAACATCATGAACGAGTGGAGCTACAACTTCCTGCTGTTCGGCGAGCCCTCGCTCGACCAGCCCTGGGGCTGGAATATGTACGGGCACCACTTGTGCCTGAACGTGTTCATCCTCGGCAGCCAGATGGTGATCTCGCCGACCTTCATGGGCGCCGAGCCGAACATGATCGACGAGGGGCCTAACCAGGGGCTGACACTGTTCGACGTCGAGCAGGAGGTGGGCCTGGCCCTGATGCGCTCGCTGCCGGAGGCCCTGCGCGAGCGCGCCACGGTCTACAAGCTGCTCAAGGATCCGGCAATGCCGGAGGGGCGCTGGAACCCGGGCGACGAGCGCCACCTCGGCGGCGCATTCCAGGACAACCGCGTGGTGCCGTACGAGGGCATCAGCGTCAAGGAGTTCTCGGGCCTGCAAAAACGGCAGTTGCTCGACATCGTCGAAGCCTTCATCTGCTATCTGCCGAAAGGGCCGCTGGCGGCAAAGATGTCGCAGGTCGAGGCCATGCTCGAGCGCACCTGGTGGTGCTGGATCGGCGGCCACGGCGAGGACGATCCGTTCTACTACCGGATCCAGAGCCCGATCCTGATGACCGAGTTCGACCACCATGCGGGCATCTGGCTGGCCAACCAGACGCCGGCCAAGTGCCACATCCACACGGTGGTGCGCACCCCGAACGGCAACGACTACGGCAAGGATTTGTTGCGCCAGCACTATGAGAACGTGCATCCGGGACGCGCTCCCGGGCTGCGTTGAGGCGCGGGAGCCTCGTTCCGCAAGTCGGACGCGCGTCAAACAAAAACCAAACAGCGGCGCCGATCCCCGGCGCGCGCCCACCTGAAGGAACGACCATGGAAGTAGTCAAATTCGCCGACGCCCCCTTTTACACAGCCCCCGACCACGAGGATGTCGTGGCGCGGCGGCTGCAGGGCGCGCAGGCCAGCTCAGCCGACTTCGCGCTGGTGGGACACTCGTATCTGCGCGACGGCGCCGTGGTGCCGATGGGCGCCGGTGCCATCGGCAAGGTGTACGTGGTCACCGAAGGCTCGCTCGTCATCGAACAGCCCGACGGCGTGCGCCATGTGCTGCACGCGCTCGACAGCATCTTCATCGCACCCGGCCAGGCGCGCGCGATCCGCAACGAGAGCGGCGCGGCGGCGGCGATGATCGTGGTCACGCCGCCGGCGCCCAAGTAAGCCGCGCGCCGCGGCGGCCGGGGCGCACGCGCGCTTCCTGGCGCCGGGCCCACCAGGAGAACCCCGCTTGCAAGCCGCCCCCAGCACGGCAACGGCCTTCGCGCCGCTGCGCCAACCCGAATTTCGCATGCTGTGGCTGGTGTGGCTGGCCGCCAACCTGACGCTGTGGATGAACGACGTCGCCTCGGCCTGGCTGATGACCTCGCTGACCGACCAGCCCTACATGGTCGCGATGGTGCAGGCGTCGCTGACGCTGCCGCTGTTCCTGCTCGGCCTGCCGAGCGGCGCGCTGGCCGACATCGTCGACCGGCGCCGCTATTTCGCGCTGACCCATGTCTGGGTCGCCGCGGTCGCCATCGTGCTCGCCGGCTTGTCGTTCGGCGGCGCGCTGAGCGCCCCGCTGCTGCTGGCGTGCAGCTTCGCCAACGGGATCGGCATGGCCATGCGCTGGCCCCTGTTCGCCGCCATCCTGCCCGATCTGGTGCGGCGCGACGCGCTGTCGGGCGCGCTGGCGCTCAACGGCGTCGCCGCCAACCTGTCGCGCGTGGTCGGCCCGGTCATCGCCGGCGCCCTGATCGCCGGCGCCGGCAGCGAGTGGGTGTTCCTGCTCAACGGTGCGCTCAGCGTGGCCGCGTTGGCGCTGATCCTGCGCTGGCGCCCCCCGCCCAAGACCAGCGCGCTGCCCGGCGAACGGCTGGGCGGCGCCATGCGCCGCGGGCTGCAACACGTGCTGCAATCCCCGCGGCTGCGCGTCATCCTGCTGCGCATTTTCCTGTTCTTCCTGCAGACCAGCGCCCTGATGGCGCTGCTGCCGCTGGTGGCGCGCCGGCTCGACGGCGGCGGCCCCGCCGCCTTCACCACGCTGCTGGCCGCGCTGGGCGCCGGTGCGGTCCTGATCGCGTTCAAGCTCGAGTCGCTGCGCCGCCGCGCCAGCCGCGCGTCGCTGGTCGGCGCGGGCATCTGCGTGCACGCCGCCGCCTCGGCCGCGGTGGCGCTGGCGCCGAACCTGTGGCTGGCCGCGCCCGCCGCCGCCGTCGCCGGCATGGCCTGGATCGCCACTGCCAATTCGCTCACCGTCGCCATGCAACTGGCGCTGCCGAACTGGGTGCGCGCGCGCGGCATGGCGATCTACCAGATGGCGGTGATGGGCGGCAGCGCCGCCGGCGCGGCGCTGTGGGGCGCGCTCGCGACCGTCGCCTCGGTGCAGGCGGCCATCGTCTCGGCGGCCGCGCTGGGGCCGCTGGTGTTCCTGCTGAGCCGGCGCCGCGGCGTCGGCGGCAATTTCGACGAGGACCTGACGCCGGCCGCGGCGGCGCAGGTGCCGCCGCCGGTGATCGCGATCGGACCGCACGAAGGTCCGGTGCTGGTGACCATCGAATACCTGATCGATCCGGCCCGGGCGCGCGAGTTCGACGCCGTGATGCGGCAGACCCGGCTGGCGCGGCTGCGCCAGGGCGCGCGCGCCTGGGGCCTGTTCCGCGACACGGCGCGGGCCGGATGCTATATCGAACACTTCCTCGATGAAAACTGGACCGAACACCAGCGCCGCCTCGAACGCTTCACCGCCGCCGATATCGGGCTCGGCCAGCGCCGCCTGGCGTTCCACATCGGCGCCGCGCCACCGCGCACCAGCCGGTATGTCGGCGCGCCGGACGCGGGCCCGGGCGTGCCGCCGCTTTGAGCGGCCCCGCGCCCAAAGCCGGCGTGTGCGGGCGGCCGACTTTTCTTCCCCCAACCATTGACACCCGGCACAGTCTTGAATAATATCAACCTGTGTTGATATATTGTCGTCGCACCCGGGACGGCATCACGACGCGAACAAGACGCAAGCATTGAACCGGCGCGAAGCAGCCGAAACCACAACACAGAGGGGACGAAAACAATATGGTCAACGACAAATCCAAGAGGCTCGCGACGAACCTCGATCAAGTACGCGCGCACGCGCCAGCCATCCGCCCTTTAAAACCGAGGCCAATATGTGGATGAACAATGTCGTCATCGTCGGCGCCGGTCCGGTCGGGCTTTTCGCCGCGCTGCTTCTTGAACAACGCGGCATGACGGTCGCCCTGTACGAGCGCTGGCCGGCGTTCTACCCGCGCCCGCGTGCCTGCGGGGTCGATCACGAGATCATCCGGCAACTGCAGGACGCCGGACTGGCCAACGAGCTCGCGCCCCTGCTCGACCCGGTGATTGGGCCCGACAAAGCCTACGAATTCCTCAACGGCGCAGGCGAGACGATCCTGAAGATCGACTGGAACCGTCCGGGCGCCTCGGGCTGGGCGCAGATGAACATGTTCTACCAGCCCGACGTCGAACAATTGCTGGCGCGCCGGATCGAGGCCTCGCCGCGCGTGACGATCCACCGCGGGCGCGAACTGCTCTCGCTCAAGCAGCACGACGACCATGTCGCGCTCGAATTCGGCGCCACCGGCAACCCGCAAGACAGGATCGCCGCCAAGGCGCGCTATGTGCTCGGCGCCGACGGCGCGCGCAGCACCACGCGCGAGTTGCTCGGCATCAGCCAAACCGACCTCGGCTTCGAATACGACTGGCTGGTGGTCGACGTCATCCCCAACGAGGAACGGGTGTGGAAGCCGTATGTGGTCCAGCATTGCGACCCCGCGCGCCCGTCGACGCTGGTGGCCAGCGGGCCGGGCCGCCGGCGCTGGGAGTTCATGCGCCTGCCGGGCGAATCGATCGAGGAACTCAACACGACCGCGAAGGCCTGGGAGCTGCTGGCGCCGTGGAACGTCACACCCGAGAATGCCATGGTCGAGCGGCACGCGGTGTACACCTTCCGCGGCTCGTGGGCCGACCGCTGGAACAAGGGCCGGGTGTTCCTGGCGGGCGACGCCGCACACCTGATGCCGCCGTTCCTGGGCCAGGGCCTGTGCTCGGGCATGCGCGACGCGCTCGCGTTTTGCTGGCGCACCGAGGCCGTGCTGCGCAAGGGCGCGCCCGAGGCGCTGTTCGACTCGTACGGCCCCGAGCGCAGCGTGCACGTGCAGGAGATCATCCGCCAGGCCGTCGAGATGGGCCGCCTGATCTGCATGCTCGATCCGGCCGAAGTGGCGGCGCGCGACGCCGCCATGAAAGAGGCGATGCGCAACCCCGCCCTCGCACTCAAGCCACCGCCCGAGCCCCGGCTCGGCGACGGCGGCGCGTTCGTGGCGGCGGACCCGCATGCGGGCTACCTGTCGGTGCAGGGGCGCGTCAGGCACGGCGGGCGCGAAGGCCTGTTCGACGACGTCGTCGGCAAGGGCTGGCAATTGCTGCTGCGCGCGCACGGCGGGTCCGCGCTGGACAAGCCGGTGCGCGAAGCGCTGCGCCGGCTCGGCGGCGTCGCCGCCGACTTCGGCGCGCATGGCGACACGGTCGACCTCGACGGCAGCTACACCGACTGGTTCGAGCGCCTCGGCGCCGACGCGGTGCTGGTGCGGCCCGACTTCTACATCTTCGGCACGGCGTCCGCCGCGCAGCTCAAGCCGCTGCTGGCCTTGGCCGAGGCCTTGCTTGGGACCGGCGGCGGGCAGCCGCAGCGCGCCCACGCCGCCTGAGCGTAAGCGGCAAACGACGATGGCGCAAGCGGCCGTCGACCACCGGCGCGAACTCGCGGCGGCCATAAGGAAAATTTGGCAGGCGGCGCAACCGCGCTGGCCATGCCACTCGATAAGATTGGAGCAAGCATGACTATCCCAACCCCGCGCGAGGCTCAGCAATCGGCCGCGCCCGAACTGCAACAGGATTTCAAAAGCGCCATGCGGCGCTTGGCGGCGACGGTGTGCATCGTCTCCACCGCCGACGAGGACGGCTGGCACGGCATGACGGCCACCTCGGTGACGTCGGTGTCGATGGATCCGCCCTCGGTGCTGGTGTGCGTCAACACCACGGCGACGCTGCACAAGGTCCTGCATTCCGGTGGGCGCTTCTGCATCAACCTGCTGCGCGCCTCGCAGGAGTCGTATGCCGGCACCTTTTCAAGCAGCAAGATCCGCGGCGCCGACCGCTTCGCCGACCGCGCCTGGAAGGCGGGCGAGGAGCAAGGCGGCCTGCCGTACCTGGTGGACGCGCAAGCCAATCTGTTTTGCGATATCGACCAGGCCGTGTCCTACGGCACCCACACGATTTTCATCGGCCGCGTCAACACGGTGCGCAACGGCGAGCTGGTCTCGCCGCTGCTGTACGCCGACGGCCAGTACCTGGCGACGCGGCGCGTGCCGAACTTCCCGGTCGAGACGCTGTTCCTGCACCGCTGGTCGCCGCGCGCGTTCACCGCCGAGCCGATTCCAGAAGCGCAACTGATGACCCTGCTCGAGGCGGCGCGCTGGGCGCCCTCGTGCTTCAATTCCCAGCCCTGGCGCTTCCTGTACGCGATGCGCGACACGCCCGACTGGGACCGGTTTGTCGGTCTCTTGACTCCCGACAACCAGGTGTGGGCCAAAAACGCCTCGGCGCTGGTGTTCGTCGTCTCGAACACGCTGATGAAGAACCCGTCTGCGGAGCAGGACGCGGGCGACGAATGGGTGCCTTCGTACACGCATTCGTTCGATGCCGGCGCGGCCTGGGCGCAACTGGGCTTGCAATCGACGTTAGAGGGCTTGCGTGCGCACGGGATCATCGGCATCGACATGGCGCGCACGCGGCTTGCGCTGAACGTGCCCGAGCACTATCGGATCGAGGCCGCGATCGCGATCGGCCGGCAGGCGCCGCCCGAGACGCTCGCCGACGACCTGCAAAAGAAGGAGCAACCCAGCGTACGCGAGCCATTGTCGGCGATCGCGTTCGGCGGCGGCTTCCCGCGCGCGTAAGCCGTACGGGCGGAGCACGACCGCCAACAACAATGCATGGAGACCCCAAATGAAGAAGCAATTTTTAGCAACATTGGTACTGGCGGCGATCGGCATGCCGCAGGCGCAGGCCGGCGCGCTCGATAGCGGCGATCTGAGCATCAGCGGCTTCGGCACCCTCGGCATCGCCAAAAGCGATACCGGCGACATCGAGTTCGTGCGCTACAACCAGGCGGTCGGCGTCAAGGATTCGCCGCGCATCGGCCTCGATTCTAACCTCGGCCTGCAGGCCGGCTACAGAATCAGCGACATGCTGTCGGCCAATGTGCAGGTGTTGACACGCAAGAACACCAGTCCGCAATTCACCACCGAGCTGACCTGGGCCTTCATGAAGGTCAAATTCAACGATGCGTTCAGCCTGCGCGTGGGCCGCGTCGTGTTGCCGGTGTTCGCGATTTCAGACTACCAGAACCTCGGCTACGCCAACACGATGATGCGCCCGCCGATCGAAATGTACGGCCAGATGCCGCTCGAAGGCATCGATGGCATCGACGCCAGCTACCAGCGCGCGTTCGGCGACACCAATCTGACGCTGCAAGGCTTCGGCGGCGTCGCCAGAAGCAAGCTGTACATCGCGGCCGGCGGCGTGACCGCCAAGAGCCACACGCCGGCCTACGGCTTCGCGCTGGCGGCCGAACATGGACCGGCCACCGTGCGCCTGGCCCACATGCGCGCCGACCTGAGCGCGCGCGGCATCGTGCCGATCGAAAACCTTGTCAACGCCCTGGGCGCCAACGGGTTCGCCCAGCTCGGCCGCGACCTCGAGCTGGTCGACAAGCAAGTCGACTTCACCGAGATCGGCCTGAACCTCGACTGGAAGAATCTCCTCGTGCAGGCCGAGTACGCGCGGCGCCGGCCGCGGGAGGCGGTGTATGTCCCCTCCAGCAACTCGTGGTACCTGATGGCCGGCTACCGGATGGGGAAATTGCTGCCCTATTTCGCGCACGCCGAGGTGCGCAGCACCGGCACTGGCGTGACGGTGCCGGCCGCGCTGGCGGGAACGGCGCCGCCGCTGGCGGCCGCCGTGGCCGGCCTGCTGGCGCCATCGGCGCAATCGTCGAACCTGGTCGGGGTGCGCTGGGACTTCGCCCAGGCGATGGCGCTCAAGGTGCAGCTTGACCGCGTGCGGCCGACCAGGAAAAACGGCGCCCTGATCCATCCAAAGCCGGGCACCACGGTACGCGATGTCACCGTGATCGGCGCATCACTCGATTTCGTCTTTTAAGGTGGCATACATGAAAACCATAGTCAATTCCATGATCCTGGCCGCCACCGCGGCCGCCCTGCCCGCGCACGCCGAAACCGTGGTGATCGTCAGCGCGCACAACCCGGCCACACGGATGTTCTCCGAGCAGGCTTCACAGTTTTTCCTGGGAAAGTCGACGATGTTCACGCCGGTAGACCAGGCCGAAGGCTCGCCCATCCGCACCGATTTTTATCAGAAGCTGGCCGACAAGGCGCCCGCGCAAGTCAAGGCGCTCTGGGCCAAGCTGGTGTTTACCGGCAAGGCCACGCTGCCGAAGGAATATAGAAGCAACGCCGAAGTCCGGAAAGCCGTCGCGGACAATCCGAAGGCGATCGGCTATATCGACAAAACGGCGGTGGACGACACCGTCAAGGTGATCCTGACGCTGCCGTAGCCCGCGTTCCGGCCTGGCCCGCCCGGGCCGGGCCTTGTCGCGACGCTTTCGCCCGCACTTGAATTGATTACGCGTATTGATGCCGCGGCAGTTTGCACAGGCGCGCCACGGGCGGTACCACCGGCAGTACCAACGGCACCCAAGCGCCATGCCCCGCCTCGCTTTAAAGGAAGCGCGCTGTCCTTCGCTCCAAGAAGGCGGAAATGCCTTCCACGAAGTCCGCACATTGGGTCGACTCGGCGAACGCGGCCAGGCTCTCTTCCGTCTCGCGCCAGACCGCACCGCCGCCGAGCTCGCGTAGCATCGCTTTGGAGCGCGCCATCGTGAACGCGGAGCGCGCGAGCATGGTCTCGACGAATTGCCCAAGTTCTGCTTCGAAACACGCCTCGGGGAACACCTCTTCGACCAGTCCGATCCGCAGGGCCTGGGCGGCCCCGAAACTTTCGGACGAATAAATCAGCTTTTTGCTTTGCCCCATGCCGATCGTCGCGACCAGCCGTTGCAGGTCGCTGCGAAGGTATAGCGCGCCCAATTTGGCGACCGGAATCGAGAACACGGCGTTGGCCGAGGCGAGGCGCACATCGCCGGCGAGCGACAACGCCAGCGCCGCGCCGTAGCACACGCCTTCGATCGCCATGATGACAGGCTTGGACGCGTCCTCGATGCCCTGTATCGCATCGGCCCAGGCGGCCCCGAAGATGCGCGCGGCGGCCACATCGGCGGGGAAGGCGCTCAGCGCTGCGATGTCGTTGCCGGCGCTGAAGTGCCGGCCGGCGCCGCGCACGACGATCACGCGCACCGCCGGATCACGGTCGGCCGCCGCGACCAGCGCGCGCAGCGCCTGCCAGCTTGCGAGCCGTAGCGCATTGATTTTGGACGGACGCCGGATCGTGACCGTAGCGACGGGTTCTTTAATTTCCAGCGTCACGTCCATGTCGGAAGCCGCTGAATTTGCAAACTGCATGTTTTCTCCTGATATGCGCCGATCGCCGATGGCGCGGCTGCGATGCATGGCGCCGGTCCGCGTGCGGGGCAAACCCGGGCGCGAACTCAGGCCGGCGATTTGGCCGCGATCGCCTCGAACATGGTCGCAAAGCCGGCGCGCGCGAATGTGATCGTGGCCGCGTCGGCAAAGCGTCCGTCGACGATTTTCGTGCCGACCAAGCCGATCACGATCTCGGGCGTGTTGACCGGCAGCGCCAGCGCCGACACCAGCGTTTCCCGGATTTGATACTGGGCGCGCACCCCGCCCGTGCTGGCCGGCGAGGACGTGATGATCAACACCGGTTTGTGCTTGAGCACCGAGCCGTTATGGGGGCGCGACACCCAATCGAGGGCATTCTTCAAGACGCCCGGAATTCCGTGATTGTACTCCGGCGAGGCGATCACCAAACCGTCGGCCTCGGCGATCTGGCGGCGCAGGCGCTCGACCCCTGTCGGCAGCGGATCGACATACAGGTCCTGGTCGAAATGGGGAAGCGCGCCGATGTCGGCGTAGTCGAACTGCGCCTCCGACGCCGTCGCGTCGGCCAAGGCGAACAGTATGGCTTTGGAAAAAGCCTGCTTGCGCAAACTCCCCGAGATTGCTAGTACACGGATGGGGCGCATCGTCGCTATTCCTTGTTGGTCGCTATGGCTCATGGTCCGCTATCGATCGCGCTCAGGCGCGCCGCGCGATGGTGCTGGCGAGCGTTCCGATCCGCTCGATCTCGATTTCGATCAAATCGCCCTCGCGCATGAAGACCGGGGGCTTGCGCGCGTAGCCGACGCCGGACGGCGTGCCGGTGGCGATCACATCGCCGGGCTCGAGCGTCATGGCCTCGGACAGCGTGGTGATCAGCGTGGCGACGTCGAAAATGAGGTCGCCGGTATTACTGTCTTGCATGATCTCGCCGTTGAGCCGGGCCTGCAGGCGCAGACCGGCGGCGCCTGCCGGGAGCTCGTCCGGTGTCACCAAGTCGGCGCTGAAGCCGCCCGTCTGGTCGAAATTTTTGCCCACCGTCCATTGCGTCGTCTTGCGCTGGTAGTCGCGGATCGTCGCGTCGTTGAAGCAGCAATATCCGGCCACGTAGTCGAGCGGATTGTCGCGCACATTGGTCGCGGTCTTGCCGATGACGACCGCCAGTTCGGCCTCGAAATCGAGTTTGTCCGAGCACTCGGGCATGATGATCGGCGCCGCCGGCCCGACCAGGGAGGTGGCCCCGCGCAGGAAGATCGATGGATAGTCGGGCACCTCGAAGCCGCCCTCGGCCGCGTGGGCACGGTAGTTGAGGCCGATGCAGATGACCTTGCCCGGGCGCGGCACCGGCGCGAGCAATTGCACTTCGGACAGGGCGACCTCGGCGCCGGCCGGATGGGCGGCGGGGTTCATCGCCAGCTCGACCGCGGAGAGCGCCGTGGGATGGATGCGGATGCCGCGCTCGGTGCGCACACCGTGCCGGATACTGCCGTTGAGGGAAAAAGTGACGATGCGCATATGAATGACTTTCTAAAATGGGGTTGGGGGCAGCGTGGTAAGGCTCTCAGGCGGAGGGGGCGACAAAAGACGCCTTGTACAGGCCGCGCAGCTCGGCCTTTTGCACTTTGCCCATGGCATTTCGCGGCAGCTCGTCGACGATGACGATCTTCTTGGGCCGCTTGAACGCTGCCAGTTGTTTGGCGAGAACGTCCGTGATCGCCTTCGGATCGAGTTCGGCGCCGGGTGTGCGCGAGATCACGGCCACGACGGCTTCGCCGAAGTCGGGATGGGGCACGCCGATCACCGCGCTTTCGGTGACGCCGTCGAGCGCGTCGATCGCCAGTTCGATCTCCTTCGGATAGACGTTATAGCCACCCGAGATGATCAGGTCCTTGGCCCGGCCGACGATCCGGATCACGCCCGCGCCGTCTTCGGTGGCAATGTCGCCGGTGATGAAGAAGCCGTCGGCGGTGTGGTCCTGCGCGGTCTTTTCGGGATTGCGCCAGTAGCCGGCGAACAGATTCGGCCCCTTGATCTCGAGCACGCCCGGCTCCCCGGCCGCGGCCGCGCGGCCGTCCTCGGCGACCACGCGCACCGTTACCCCCGGCAGTGCCGGCCCGACGCTGCCGGCGATGCGCTCGCCGTCATACGGGTTCGACGTGATCATCAAGGCCTCCGTCATGCCGTAGCGCTCGAGGATGGCCTGTCCGGTGCGCTCGCGGAACGCGTCGAAGGTCGAGTCGAGCAGCGGCGCCGAGCCGCTGATGAAGACCCGGATGTTGCGCGACACGGCCGCGTCGAAGCCCGCCTCGGCCAGCAGCCGGGTGTAGAAGGTCGGCACCCCCATGAACACCGTGGCAGCGGGCAGGTCGCGCACCACCGCCGCGGCGTCGAAGCGCTCGTGGAACAGGATCGGCGAGGCGTGCAACAGGGCGCAGTGCAGCCCGACAAACAGGCCGTGCGCGTGGAAGATGGGCAATGCATGCAGCAGCACATCGTCGGCGCGCCACTGCCAGGCCTGGCCGAGCACCTTGACGTTGGACGAAAGATTCTCGTGTGTCAGCACCGCCCCTTTCGACCTGCCGGTGGTGCCGGAGGTGTACAGGATGGCCGCGGCGTCGTCGCGCACGCGCTGCACGGTCGGCAGTTGCGCCTCGAGCGCGGCCCAAGGCGCCTGCGCGAGCGCGCCCGAGATCAGCGCGCGCGCGCCGTCGAAGGCGACGCTGGCGCCGGGCAGGCCGGGGGTGGCCGCGAGCAGAGCCGGCTCGGCATCGGAGAGGAAATAGGCCAGCTCGCTTTCCTGGTAGGCCGTGTTGAGCGGGATGAAGACGACGCCGGCGCGAAGGCAGGCCAAATACAGGATCACGGCGGCGGGCGACTTGTGCGCCTGCACGACCGCGCGTTCGCCGGGATGCACGCCGATCGCCGCCAGCCAGGCGGCGGCGCGCGCGGTCTCGTGCAACATGCCGGCATAGGTCAGCAGCACTGCGCCCTCGACGACGAGGAAGGCGCGCTCGGGGTGGGCGCTCGCCGCCGCCTCGAACAAGGCGAAGACGTTCTCGTTGGAAGGATTGGGATAAATGTTGGTAGGCATGTCGTTCATAGTGGGGATTGTTGGCAGTTTAGATTTGGGCCGTGAGGCGGGACGCCTGGATCGGCGTGACGAAATCGCGCACCACGGCCTTGTGCCGCGGATCGGCCTGGTAGGCGTCCCAGGCCGCCCGGTCGGCGAAAGTGGCGACCAGGGCGTAGTCGCCGCCGGTGTCGCGAAAGCCCAGGTCGGGCCCGTGGCTCACCGTGGCGGTGGCCGAAAACTGCACGGCCAGCCGGTCCAATGCCTGGCGCAGGTTTTCAATTTGCTCCGCCTTGACCTCGGCGATCCAGCTGAATATCACAATGTGGGTCACCATCGCATGTCCTCCTCAACACCGAACTGTTGTGTCAGCCGGGCACGACGTTTGGCCAGTATCGGCGATGTGGAGAGTGTGCAAAAAATGCGCGGCGAACAATAGGACTGGCAGCGACAGCAGGGGACCGAAAGTGACAATCGGGCGAGAAGCGCGCGCCGGGGCCGCCGCCGGCGCGCCATGCGCCGCCCTGCCCCGGCCTCCCGGACCGGATCAAATATCTACAGGTGTTGATTTTTTTAAGCAGGCGACTTACACTCGTACCGACCGGGAGCTTTTCCCGCCTTAAAAAAGAACAGACGGAGACGAATCATGAGTGAAACACCAACGATTTTCGTGCCCTCGGGCCCACTTCCTGCGGGACGAAGCGGCCTCCTGACGGCTTTCGAACCGGGCACCCGCACCCTGGCCGCAGGCTTCCAACTCGCGCCGCAATTTCGCGCGTTGCCGGTCGATATCATTTTCGAAAAGGACGTCGCGGTCACGCTGCGCGACGGCGTGACCATCTACGTCGACCTGTTCCGCCCGGCGGGCGTCGAAAACGTGCCGGTGCTGCTGGCCTGGAGCCCGTACGGAAAGGGCCAGGGCAGCTCGATGAGCGTGATGGGCGTGTTCGGCCTGGTCGGCCTGAGCAACGGGATCGTCTCGGGCCTCGAGAAATTCGAAGGCCCGGACCCGGCCTACTGGTGCGAACTGGGCTACGCGATTTGCAATCCCGACATCCGCGGCTGCGTCGATTCCGAGGGCGACAGCGTGCTGTGGGACCGCGCCGAAGGGCGCGACTGCCACGACCTGATCGAATGGCTGGGCACGCAAAGCTGGTCGAACGGCAAGGTCGGCATGAGCGGCACCTCCTACCTCGCGGTCGCGCAATGGTTCACCGCGGCCGAGCAGCCCAAGCACCTGGCGGCGATCAATCCGTGGGAAGGCGTGAGCGACGTCTACCGCGACCTGGTCATGCGCGGTGGCATGCCCGACACGGGCTTCACCCAGTTGCTCCAGGACGGCAGCTTCTTCGGCAAAAACCGGAAGGAGGACGTGCTGTCGGAGGCAGCGGCCTATCCCTTGATGAACGGGCTGTGGGAAGACAAGATCCCCGCCTTCGACCGCATCACCGTGCCCGCGTTCGTCGTGGCCTGCTACTCGAACACTCTGCACACGGCGGGCACCTTCCGCGCCTGGCGCCGCATGGCCTCGCAAGACAAATGGTTGCGCATCCATAACGGCCAGGAATGGCCCGATTACTACGACGACGCCAACCTGGCCGACCAGCGCCGCTTCTTCGACCGCTACCTCAAGGACCTCGACAACGGCTGGGAAACAACTCCGCGCGTGCGTTACGCCGTGCACGACTTCAAGGGCGGCGACCGGGTCAACCTGCCGGCCGAGTCGTTCCCGCCGGCCGGCGTCAGCGCGACCAAGTACTATCTCGACGGCAACAGGCGCACGCTCACCACGAGCGCACCGACGCTCGCCAATCCGGCGTCCTACAATGTGGCCGTCAAGCCCGATGCGGTCTCGTTCATCGTGCGCTTCGAGCAGGAAACCGAGCTGGTCGGCTACCCGAAGGCGCACCTCTGGGTCGAGGCGCAAGGCGCCGACGACATGGACTTGTTCGTGCTGATCCAAAAACTCGACGCCTACGGTTCGCCTTTACAACAGTTCACCGTGCCCAACCAGAACGCGCGGGTCCACGACCTGACCGACCACGGTTCGACCGTCCTGCGCTACAAGGGTTCCGACGGCCGGCTGCGGGTCTCGGCGCGCCACCTCGACCAGGCGCTGTCGACTGAGGACGTGCCGGCCCACAGCTTCGACCGCGTCGAGAAGCTTTCGCCCGGCCAGGTCGTCGACATCGACATCGACCTGCTGCCGATTGGACTGGCTTTCCACGCCGGCGAACAATTGCGCTTCGTAATCAGCGGGCGCAACCTGATGGGGACGATGATGCCGGGAATCCGCGAATACGCCGGCGCCAACAGCGGCCAGCACGTGATCCACACCGGCGGAGAACACGCCTCCTATCTGCTGTTGCCAGTCAAGGCGGCCTGATCGTTCGCGGCATTTCCTCCCGTCCCGGCACGCGGCGCCCGCCGCCGGGACCGACCGCCCTCCACCGTACACATCCTGAAGGACCTTTTCATGCAAACTTCTTCCGCCATTGATCAAAGCCCCGTCCTGACGGGCTATTTTGCCGGGCCGACGTCCGGCCTCAAATACCAGACCCCGACGCTGTCGGGTTTGACCGCCGACGACGGCGCATTCCACTACCGGGACGGCGAGGCCGTCTGTTTCCTCGTCGGCGGGCTGGTGCTGGGGGCTGTCGAGGGCGCCCCGCGTTTGAACCTGGCGCAACTGGTGAACCGCGTGGCGGGCAAGATCGACAAGCTGCACGACCCCTTCGTGACCAACCTTGGGCGCCTGGTCCACGCGCTCGACTATGACGGCAATATCGAGACCGGGGTCAGGATCGCGCCGGTCGTGCATGAGCTGATCGGCCCGATGACGCTCAACTTCGAGCAGCCCGTCGTGGCCAGCGATCCGAACGGCGCGAACCACTTCGGCAACGACCCGAAGGTGCGCGCCATCCTCGATGCGCTCAACGGCGCCCCAGGCGCCTTCGCCACCGGCTTGCCGCGCAAGCTGTCCGATCCGGCCACCACGCGCAATGAATTACGGCGCAATATACGCGGCATTATCAAGATGACCGACGTCAAAATCCCGGTGCGCGACGGCGCGTATGTTGGCGCCGACGTGTTCCGCCCGGCTGCGCCCGGCAACTATCCGGTCGTCATGAACAAAGGCTTCTACGGCAAGAGCTTCTACCACGACTGCATATCCTGCGAAGCCGACGTGCTGCGCAAGGAAGCCATGGAGGACCGCTATTTTTCGGGCAATCCGGACGGCGTCCAGTACGAAAACCATGAGAGCGTCGATTCCTCGGTGTGGGTGCCGGCCGGCTATGTCTGCATCCGGGTCGAGTCGCGCGGCGTCTGCAAGAGTCCGGGCCTGCAAGCGCCGCTGAGCGTGCAGGAGGCGGAAGACTATTACGACGCGATCGAATGGGCCGGCACCCAATCCTGGTCGAACGGCAATGTCGGCCTGTGGGGCATGTCGTATCTGGCGATGACCCAGCACAACGTGGCCAGCTTGCAGCCCCCGCATCTGAAGGCGATGATCGCGCAGGGCACCGACGCCGACATCTACAACGAAGCCTTGTACGGCGGCGGCATCTTCGGCGCCGGCTTCTGGAATTGGTGGTGGAAAATCTGGTCGGGCAACAACCACTGCGGCACGCGCGCCGAAACGGACTGGATGGCCCGGGTGCTGGCAACGCCGTTCAACGATCCGGCCGCGTATGGCCCGCGCGGCACGATCTTCATGCGCCCGGACCTGTCGAAGGCGAGCGCGCCGGTCTGGATCGTCGGCCCGCAGTGCGGCGCCATCATCCACCAGCTCGGCAGCAGCGAGACCTTCATCCATTCCACCGCCGCCAAGGCGAAGAAATTCGATTTCACCGATGCCTGGTTCCCGGGCAGCTATACCGGCAAGACCACCGCCGAGCACATGCGGTATTTCGATTACTGGCTCAAGGGCGTTGAAAACGGCGTGATGGACGAGCCGCCCGTGCGCATCCAGCTCAGGACCGGGAACGCCGCCCACCGCGTGATGCACGAACACGAATGGCCCGTCGCGCGCACAAGCTATCGCCGCTGGCACCTCGACGCCAGTCCGTCCGACTGGCAGCAGGACGGCCGGCGAGGCGACATGCTGCGCATCAGCGAAGCGGCCCCGGCCGAGAGTGGGTCGGCGCAGTACGACGCCCACTTCGACCTCGGCACGCCCTGCATCGCGCCGAGCGGCCCGATCGGCGGCACCCCGCGCTGGTCGACCGGCGTCTCGTTCATCAGCGAGCCGATGACCGAAGAATTGACGCTGGCCGGCTATATGAAGGTCGGCCTGTGGGTGGCCTCGAGCAGCAAGGACATGGATGTCTTCGTGTCCCTGCGCATCATCGACGAGCACGACCGCGAGATCCGCTACGAGTCGCTGGTGCTGCCGGTCGACTTGAACCACATCCACCCGGTCGGCCACGGCTTGCTGAAAGTGTCGCGCCGCAAGCTCGACCCCGAACGTTCGACCGAGTATTGGCCAGTCCATTCGCATCTCGAGCAAGACAGCGCCCCGCTCGACGGCGCCGAAATCGTGCCGATCGAAGTCGGGCTCAACCCGAGCACGGCACTGATCCGTAAAGGCTCGCGCCTGCGGGTCGATGTGCAGCCGTATTCGCCATCGGGGGTGCCGGTGCGCGCCTACGACGAGAGCTACCACGTCGGCGCGGTGAACCGGATCTATACGGGTCCCGCGCACCCCAGTTTCGTGCAACTGCCGATCATCCCCGCCAGGCAGGGATAGTTCAAGGGCGGTTCAAGAAAGGACTAAGTCACCAGGAACACGGCGCCCCGGCGCCCGTGCGGATCGGATCCCTCCCCGTCCCGCACGCTATGGACAGCCCCGGCCGTGATGGCGCAAAATGCGCAATCACGGCCGGGGGTGTTATTCTGCAAGCCCGCATGTTTTTCCGATGCGGTCCGCAGTCCACGGCGATGTAGGTGCATTAGGAGGCTTTGAGTGAACCAAGTAAATTTGTCTCAGCGAAATCTCGTTTCATTCGTTCCATTGCCGAGCTGGATCCGGGCCGCGGTCAATTGCGGCTTTGCGATTGCACCCGTGCTCGATGAAATCGGCATACCGGTCGTCGACAGCGGCACCCACGGTATCGTGATAACCCAGGATCAGTCATTCCGATTGATCGAAGCCTGTGTCGCGCGCGCCAAAGGCGAACACTTCCCCTTCGTCTTCGGCGAGAACTCCGCGAACGAATCGCTGCCCGAAATCCAGGCCTATATCTGCTCCTGCGCGACCTTGCGCGATGCCATCAAGTCCTACAAATGGGTTCAGGAGCTGATGAGCAACGGGGTCGACCTTTCACTCCACGAAGCAAACGGGTTCACCCAGATCAGGATAAACATCGGCAATCCCAAGAACCGCACCAATGCATCGATCTATTTTACGGAGACGCTGATCTCGTCGATCGTCAAGCTGGTCACCCGCTTGTTGGGGCGTAAGGAAATCGAACGATTGACGTTCCGGCACGCGCCCCCCGTCTATTCTGCGGCCTATTCGAAATTTTTCGGCATGCCGATACAGTTCGACCAGGCGGCCGATGCCGTGGTCGTGCGAACCGAGCTGTTGGATTGCAAACTTAACGGCGCGCTGCCGGCATTGCACCAGCAAGCCAAAGCGCAAATCCTGAACCGGGTGTCGAAACTATCCTCATTGGCAAGCATGGTGGGGCAGTTGAGCCGTCTATTTGCAAAACACCCCGAACTGCTCGTCTCGGGGCTCGACGCCGCCGCATGCAAGCTGCAGATCGAACCGCGCACCCTGCAACGCAGGCTGCACGAGGAAAACCAGACCTTTTCGGAGGTTCAATCGCAGTCGCGGTTTCAGATGACATGCTCGCTGCTGCGCAATACCGATTACAGCGTCGATGAAATCAGCGAGCGTTCGGGCTTTTCCGACCGCCGCGCGTTCACACGCGCATTCAAGCGGTGGTCGAATACGTCACCAAGCAACTACAGGAACGCCGGCACCGTCTGAAGGACTGTTGCCGCTGGCCGAAATGCGCCCCTGGAAGGCGGCATGTCGAACTTGCTGCACACATGAGGAAGGGGCCGAACGGCCCCTTTTTCTTTGATCCCCAGGCGCGCGCGCCAAGCGCTTGGACGCTTGGCGCGAGGCGACGGCGCGACTTTAGAACTTGTATTTCAACGAGAGTCCGAAGGTGCGCGGTTCGCCCGGCAGTTCTTGCGGATACGAAACAGCGTCAAAGGCAAGCACCGAAGCGATGTATTGGCGGTTGAACGCATTGCGCACATAGCCGTTGAGCGTCCAATCCCCCCAGCTGTAGCTGCCGTTCAGGTTGGTGGTCGCATAGCCCGGCGTCCGGTACAGCACCAGGCGCTGCGGCGTCGTCAACGTGGCGGGCACGCCCTGGTAGTCGTTGGTATAGCTCCCGCTGTAGCTTTCCTCCGCCGTGAGGCTGAGCCTGCCCGGTCCGATCATTTTCCGGTACGTGACCGAAGCATTGGCGGAGTGCTTCGGCGAACGCACCAGCGGAACGCCCGTGAAATCGACCTGCAGGGCCGGCGCCGGCAGCATGTCGTAGCGTGTGATCTTGGAATCGGCGTAGGTGTACTGCAACCCCACCCGCCAGTCCTTCGACAGTACCCCGGTGGCATCGAAATCAAGACCGCGTCCACGCGCCTTGCCGGCGTTGGTGATGCGCGACACCAAGGCGCCGCTGACAAACGTGTTCTGCGTCAGGTGGAGGTCGCTGTACTGGTTGTTGAACAGGGCAGCATTGAGTTGCAGACGGCGGTTGAAAAGCTGGGATTTGATTCCGAGCTCGAAGGCGTCGACCTGCTGCGGAGAATAGTTGTACTGGGCAGTTGCAAACGCCCCGCTGTTGAATCCCCCTGGGGAGTTGCCCTTCGAGTAGATGGCGTAGCCGACGACCTCGGGCGTGAATTTGTAGCTGAGGTTGACGTTGCCGGTCGTCGCGTCGAATTCCGCCTCGCGGTAGGTCATCGCCGGCGCCGGGATGATTGCGCCCGCTATCGTGCCGAAGAAAGTCCCCGCCGAGCCGGACAGCTCTTCGTGTCCCTGGCGCAGACCAAGGGTCAGATTGAGCCGCGTGGTGATGTCATAACCGAGCTGGCCAAACAAGGCATGCGCCTGCGTCTTCAGGTTCGATGGTTGATAGATGGCATTCCTGCGCAGGAATGGATTGTCGTAGAGCAGAGCACCGGGACTGAGGAGGATCGATGGGTGCGCCAGGTCCGGGCCATCGTTGCCCGCCTGCTGGTTGCGCGAAGTCAGGTAATAGGCACCGACCAGATAGCTGACCGGCCCGATCTGATTGGACAGGCGCAACTCTTGCGACGCACGCCGCTCCTCGAACGGCGTATCGCCCCGGGCGATGTTGAGCGGCGTCAGGTCGAGCGAAACCTTCAGGACTTGTTCGCTGTGCTGGTAGTCCGTAAGCGAGGCGAGTTCGCCGAAGGGTGTCTTGAAGCGCAGGTCAAGCGTGGCTTGCTGGCCCGCCGTTTTACCCGACATCGGCAAAGCGTATTGGTTCGTAGCGTCCCAAACATTTTTTCCATAGCTAATCGCTGCGGGAACGGCCGGATTGGCGTTGTTGCCGAAAATGACTTGCTGCACGCCGCCGGGCGCCGCGGTCGCTGGATTGCGTCCGGTGTGGACCAGACCGAGCGGGAGGTTGTCGCGGATGGCCGTCAGGGTCAGGCGCGCGCTGATGTCGTCGTTTGGCGTCCACAGGAATTTCACGCGGCCGATCTTGCGATCGTAGCTGTTGCCGCGGTTGCCGTTGGACGAATCGTAGGTATAGCCGTCGCGCGACTCGCGCAGCCCGAAAAAGCGGACCGACAGTTTGTCGTTGATCGGCGCCGAAACCGCACCGCGCACATGCCAGAGGTTTTCTCCGTGCACGGAGCTCGCGCCGACGCCGGCATCGACATATCCGCCAAACTCTTTTTCGGGATCGTTCGACACGATGTTGATCGCCCCGGTGAACGAGGATCGGCCGTACAGCGTACTCTGCGGCCCCTTGGCGACCTCGACGCGCTCGGTGTCGATCTTGCTGGCTATCACCACGAGCGGCGGCGCGACAAAGACGCCGTCCTGGAAGATCCCAACCGTCGAGTTGGTGGTGTTGCCCGCGACCGTGCGATTACCGAAACCGCGGATGCCCACCGTCGGGATAGGACCGAATGTTTTGAAGGTCACGCCCGAGATCAGCGACTGGATGTCGGCCAGCGAGGACATATTAGACACCTTGTCGCCGGTGATCGCAGCGACGCTGGCCGGGATTTCCTGCAGCCGTTCCACGCGGCGGCGCGCCGTGACGACGACCGATTCGATCTGGGCCGGGGCGTCGGCGGCAGGCTGGGCGGCGACTGACGCCGGGGCCGGCTTGGCATCGGCGGCCTGGGCGAAGCCGATGTTCGGGTAGGCGCCGGCCAGCGCCATGGTCAGCGCCGAGATATGCAAGTTCGAGTGTTTCATTCTGATTATCTCCATTATTGGGTTTAAGCCATCTTCGCGGCGTATATGTGCTTCGTCTGGTTTCCCGATCTTTCAGTGTGTTCGGGCATGACTGAGTATAGAAGGATGTTTGCACTGAAAAATAGGGCTCCCAGCGACAGCAGGGGGCCGCAGGCGACAAGCCGTTCGCGGCATCAAATGCCAATTCTTCAAAGCGGCCTAAGGGCGCGGCTGGCCCGTCCCTGCGCCGTTACCGTGCCATGGTGCAGCCGGCGCCAAGCGAAAGGGGCGGATAAGTCATGCCATGTGATGGTGCGCTTGTGGCGCAAGCGCAACGGTCTGACAGTGAAGGATCGGCCGGCGGCCGGAGGGGAAAGTTTGTCGCGAGGGACCGTAAACGAAAACGGACCACGTCCGTCAAAAAGAGGAAGTGGTCGCGCTACCGTTGGTGCACGCCGACGACGGAATTACCGCGTCTATTTCTTGGCGATCGCCTGGAAAAATTTGACCTTTCCCTCCTCGCGATGACGCCGCAGCGAATTAGTCGTCATCACCGGGCGCTGTTCGAAAGCCGGCTCGGGAACGAGCGGGTTGCCCGTCCATGAGATCAGTCTGCAGGTACGGTTGCTGATGCGCCAACCCTTGTCGGTTCGTACAAGCACATCGTCATACCAGCCCCGGCCAACCCAGTCCGGACCGCCCTTCGCGGAGTCGCGCGAAAGTAGCCAATCGCCATAGGTCAAGGCGTACGCCTGGTCACCGTCGACGTGGACGCAAGAGCCCGTCATCGTGTGCATGTGATTGGTCAGCGTCTCGTGGAAATCCTTGAAAGCAAACTTGAGCGCGCCGACCGATTTCCATACCGCGCCGGCGGGGCCAAAATCCGCATGCGCATCCACCGTAAAAATATCGTCCAACAACTCCCACGCATGGCTGTCGAGCGCGACACCGTACAAATTGATCACATCGATAATCTCAGATTTATCTTGCAGTGCACTCATATCTATTTCTCCGATCCTTAAATTTATAAAAACGAATGCTTAAGTACTGTCAGCGGCAACATTTCCTGATACAGCCGACGCGCTCAAACGCTTTGGACTACGCCTGCCGCGGCTGTGCAGCCAAAGGAGTACCGCGCTGCGGCACATGCTGCGAAGGCACATTTCTTACGAGCAGAAACGCGGCCAGCGCAACAATGCTGGGAACCGCAATCCACACCAATATCACCGGCACACGCATTCCGGCGGCAAGCATCATGCCGGCGATCGAAGGGCCAACGATGGGGCCGACCCGGCCGATGGCGTAGATCACCCCCATCGCCGTTGAACGAAAACTCATCGGATACAGCGACCCCGCGTAGGGAAGCAGCAGGCAGGTCGCGCCCAGCGCCGAGAATCCCGCAAAGAACATACAGACCAGGGCGGCAACGGGCTTATCGACGATGCCGATCAGGGATATCGAGACAAACAGGATCGGCATGTAGATGGCGAAGACTTTCTTGTAGCCCATCTTGTCGGACATCCATCCAGCGAGCGGCGTGGAAATAAAATTGCTGCTGGCGAACACGAGAATGAAGGTAATTCCCGTTGCTAGAGTGAACCCGCGCTGCAGCATCAGGTGCGCGATCCAAGTCGTCAGGGTGACGGATATCATCATCAGGCAGAGTAGCGCTATGCCTAAAAAGAGCGTGTTGCGCGCGTATTCAGCTTGGAAGACGCGCAGAACCGGCACCTTCGCCATTGGCCGTTCGGTCAAAACGTATTGGTCGTCGTCTCGCGCGATAAATGTCGGGTCGGCTTTCTTCAGGATCTTGCGGATACTGTTGGTTCTGCCATTTTTCACCAACAAGGACATCGATTCAGGCAGGCACAGGTGCGCGATCGGCACCAGGATGATGCAGGCCAGCGAGGCTAGCAGTATCGCCCGCCATCCGGCAGTCGAGAGAAAGGCGATTGCCAGCAGCGCCGACAGTAGAACGCCGACCGTGATTCCCATATAGGAAATGCTCGAAACCACGGCCTTCCTTTTACCCGGCGTATACTCGAAGACCAGCGCCACGGCGATCGGAACAATTCCGGCGAGACCGAAACCGGCGATGAACCGGTAAATCGCGAAATCGACGAATCCGTACGCGAGGCCGCAGGCCGCGGTGAATACCGTGAAGATGGTGATCCCGATGAGCATCATCCGCTTGCGGCCGATTGCATCGGCCGCCACGCCAAACAGGACAGCGCCGCCCACCGCCCCGATATGCCCAATACTGGCAAGGATCCCCGCCTCGGCCGGGCCCATTTTCATGTCCTTCATGATCGCCGGGAGCAGCGTGCCGAACAGTGCCGCGTCGAGTCCATCGAAGACGATCGCAAGGAAACAAATCACCGCCACACTTAATGTGAATGAATTGAATCTGCCATCGTCAATCAATTTGTTCACGTCTACCTGCCGCCCGCCAGCGCTTGCCGTGCCCTGGAATTTTTGTTCCATCTGTCTGTCTCCTATTCTTTTCCCTCAGGTGCGCTCGATATCGCGCACCTCCGCAACGGTACCGTCAGGTCCTGTTTTTTTAGCGGACAAGCAAAGCCGCGCGTTTCTTTCAACAGGCTTGCGGCACCACGAGTGCCCTGAAATCGACGGCGTGCAAAGGCGCTAGACATGAAGGTTTCGCGGCATGCATCGCTGTCAATCTACGTCTGCGGCTCACCGAGTGTAGAAAAAGCGGGGGGCAAAAAATAGGACTACCAACGACAGGGGGGGGCCCAAGGTGACAATCAGATCCGAATTGAATGATGGATAATTTACTTCTGGCGCACGCTGCAAAACGCCGCGTGGCGTGGATGACTCGTGCAGACGCACAAGGTGTAGGGGGCGGATCGGGGCGTGGCGCCCGACGCCAAATGACCGGCGCGGCGCCCGGCCCCGACTAAAGGCGGGGATCGCCTGCAAGAACGTTTAGTCAGCCGGGATGGCTATCGCGGCGCCCCTTGTAACATGAAAACCATAGGACTTCGCCAACCAGACCCGGACTCACTCGTTCAATATCTCCTGGATGGCCGAACCGACAAGTTCGATCACCCTTTCCTGGCCTTCGTCGGCCACGGCGGGAATGCGCACGACGTTCCGGCCCAGGATCACACCTACGAGCATGGTCGCGACAAGGCCTGCACGAAGTGGGGCATCGGCATGTCCGTGGATTTTCGGACTGATCACTTCGACGAGCCGGTACTGAATGAAACCGCGGACCTGTGCCGACGCAAGCTCGCTCGAAATGCTAAAACGCAGCATCGCGATCAGCGCCTCGGCGTCCTTGCTCTTTTGCTCCCACAGGCTTAGGAATGCACGTGTGACGCGCAGTCCCAGGCCTTCAACCGGCCCGTCGAAAGCCTCCGCCATGCAACGCAAGGATTCTGCCGAGACTGCCAAACTCGCGGCGAACAACTCGTCCTTGGATCCGAAAAACTGCATCACGAGCGCGGGGTCGACGCCCGCGTCGGTGGCGACCTTGCGGATCGTGGTCGCCGCAAAACCGTCGGTGGAAAAGCTTTTTTTTGCCGCCGCAAGGATCAGTTCACGCGTATTGCTGCTTCCAGCACGCCGACCGCGTCGGGCTGGTTTTTCTTCTATGTCGAGCATTCAGACTCCAGTTGGCCTCGGAAAATATCACTAATCGTTGATATTTTGTTTTCGCGTCGGATTCTAACATAGGAGAGACGTGGAATCCTTCACTACGAGAGCACCTGTCGACAGTTTCAAACTACCAAACCGCCATGACTTGGGAAGGCACCCATAAGTTCAGTCACATATGCTACACGCGCACGCGCTATCTCCGTGTGAGTATCTACACCAGCCAAGCTGCGTGACGCTGGCTTCTGCCACACAGCAGGGAATTATTCTTCTGCTTCCATAGAGAGAGTACGTCTAAGGGTGTCCGTAGAACTGCGCTGTCACTGAAGGGCGTCATCCAGCCACAGGTGGCAAGTCATCGCCAGTTAGAATCGCGCGGCCATCTTGCCAAGTAACAGCGTACTGGCCTAGTTTTTGTTTCTTGGTTAAGTCTTTTGTCACGGCCTCCTGCAAAGCCTTCAGCATTGCCTGGGCCTGAGCCGACGGTGGTCCGGAGATGATCTTCATGACTTAGATTCCTTCAGCAAATGTTGGTAATGAGATAGGTTGGAAATCGTGCGCTGTTCGCCATACTGTTCGAACACCAACTCGGGCGCTGCGCCACTGTTCATGAAACACCTGCAAGCGTCTACCACTGGGCTAAAAGTCGTCAGCAAGTTCGCTAGACTTCGCGCGAACCTGCGCTCTATGTCAACGACTGGAATATTGTGGCCTCCATGCGCCACACGTTCTGCAACTCGCAGTCGCGACATCTCCATGCTGGGAAGCGCCAAGTAAATCAATTCTATTCGCCAGCCATCGCCACGTAACCGACGAATCAGCTTCAAGTAACTGCGGCCGGCTAACGTCGTTTCGAACGCAAAATCCTTACCTTGGACAATGCATGATTCGATTTCCTGCAGAAACAAACGGCTTGCCGCCATCAATTCACGTTCTGGAGCAAGTGGGGACAGACCGGCCGCGATCAAGTCGGCGTTCACAAACCGCATGCCGTTCGCCACTTGCGTCAGGTACTCCAGCGCGAACGTTGTCTTCCCGGCGCCGTTGGGACCGCCAATTATCCAGCAAGTCGGCATCTGACAAACTCCTAAGGATGACATATCGAGCCCGTTCAGGCGCCATTTTCGCGTGAGTGTAGCACGGCTATCCGGGTATCATAGAGGCCTATAGCCGATGCCATTTCGGCTGGTATTCGACAAAAGCGAGCACAGCCCCAGCCCTCGTGCATTTTCCAACGTGGCCCATCTCCACCTGGCGACATGTCCAACACGAGAGCTGCGGATATGAAAACAGGAGCAACGCGGCTTGTAAGCAGTTAACAAAAAAAGCCAACATCCAGAATGGAGGTTGGCTTTTTTTGCGAACGCTCAAAGTGTACAACTTTGAGCATGATATTCTGGAGGCGAGGATGGGAATCGAACCCATCTGGACGGCTTTGCAGGCCGTTCGCAGTCCTTTAAATTCAAGGACTTACAGTGATAACCACCCGAATTAACCACCTTTGGCAAACTGACGCGGTCATTGTGGGCGGGTCCGGACGGCTCCAGACGGTGGTGGGCAGCTCTTGATCGGAGCTCCGCCCGACGAAGCGAAAGCCCGTCCCCCTCCCCTCCTAAACGCCGCGACTTCTTAGTAATGGTTTCACAGATGACTCATCCGCATTTCGAGTCCTACGCCTTGACGGGCAGATCAGCTGGAACCCGCATGGATACACGCTTTTGATTTGGCGCAACGCGCGCATAGCGCGTGTTTGGCGCCGTTTTTGGCAAAAAAGTGCACACACTTTTACAGCTCGGTTCACAGCGATTCCATACCGGCTACCGAACCCCGCAGCGGGGCTGAAAAGGGCCGCATCTTTGCCACCGCGCTTGTAAGTCAAAGGTCACGGCGATGCGTGGGTATGGTGAAACCTATCGTTTGCATATCAGGTAGAATTCTCAGCCGAGGATGACCAATGGAGATTGCATGAACTTGTCAAAAATGTCGGCCGCTGAATTGCTGGCCTTGGAAGCAACGGTCTCTGGACTCATCGAGAAGCGCCAGAAGAAAGATCGGGAGGACGCGATAGAGCGGATATATGCTGTAGCCCATGGATTGGGAATGCCCCTACACGTTGTTTTGGAAGGTGGATCCCCGCCTCCCACGAGAACACGGCGCATGGGACAAAAGTATCAAGATCCAAAGAATTCACAAAATAAATGGAGCGGGAACGGGCCAAGGCCGGGTTGGCTCAAAGCCGCGATGGCGGCTGGGGTGGCCTTGGAAATGCTCCGGGCATAGTACCCCTTAGACCCGCCATGTCGGATCGCGGCGGCGCAAAGTGTGATTGCCCAGCCCTGGCCATCACGAGTCCGTCGTCGGTAGCAGCATACGCATTGGGACATACGTTGATTGAAGGCTCGGCGAAGCTTGTTTGCATCGCTTCAGGGAGCTTCATCGAGATACAGTTACAGTTACAGTTTGACGGAGACGGTGTCCGTCGAACCACTGAGGTAAAAAGGCAGAAAAATTAGTGCTATCTACCTACCTACCTACCTTTCCTTTTGAAGGATTTCTCCGCATAGACCAGCCCTGGACTGACTCCATAAGAAGCCTGCATCAGACCTAATCCCTACGCCCACTTGTTGTAGCAACATCGATCATTCTTTCACGGCCACCCGGGTTGCCCCACCATGCTGGGTCACCCGAGGCCGACACCTCAGCTTGACGGCCCCCTTCGAGAAGGATTCATCGGTTGACTTGCTGGACCATACGTAGGCCTCGCCCGCCTTCAGCAGAGCCATTCGCTCAGGCGTCAGATTGCCCAGCGCGGCGTTGGCCTTCTGAATGTGCTTCAACCACGCCGGCGAGTTGAACTTGTGCATGATGATCTGGGTGGACAACTCGATTAGGCTGACCGGGACAGAAGGCGGGTCTTGACTGGCCACCATTATGCTTACGCCTTTGTGCCGCATTTCTCGAACCACCTCGATCAGCCCGGCAACCAAGTCGGGGCTCTCAATATACTTGTGAGCCTCATCGAACACTACCAACTTGTTGAAGCTGCGCCCATTGATCCGTGCTTCGGCAAACAACTGTAAGAGCACGACAAACAGTCCGAGCGCCTCATCCTTCTCGATGAATTCGTCCCGGAGGTCCACGATGATTAACCGTCCGGGCTTCACTACGTCAGTGAGCGAGGTCGAGTCGTTGATGTATTCCGCAGCTAAGTCCAGGCGCATCCTGGCAAGCTCTTTTAGGTGCTCAGGAACCGACATTGCCTCGATTCCCGCACGCAGTCCCTCCAGGCTGATGTCATCGCGCATTGCCTTCATAATGCGCATGATTTGACGGATATAGGTGGCCTGATTGCCCACAGCCCCCATCAAGAATTTCCAGTGCGATGCCTTCAACTCTGCTGCAGAGAACTGTAACGGCAGTACCTCGATATCGGGATACTCGATCTGCCGCTCTTCGATCTTGTCTGCAGGTACAAGTAGCAAGACATCTGCGAGCGCATTTGGCTCAGCCCCGTATATTTCCTTCAACGCACGGACCTGATCTTCGACACTATTAGCACGCACCATTGACGTGAACTCGGGCTTATAGTCCATGGTTGGGCTGTAGTGGAAGATCACCGTGGACAACGGCTGGGGCAGGCAGTTAATACCAGGGATAGCCAACGAGGCCATCTCTGCAATGCTGCCTAAGGTATAGCTCTTCCCTCCACCCTGAACACCGAACAAGCTAATGGTGTGGGTCTGATTGAGGTCTAGGGCAACCTTGCGCCCGGAAACTTCGCCCAACAGGCCGTACTGAGGCGTCAAGCCCGTGGCACCCAGCATAATGTCGTAGGTAACCGGAGCATCGGCTGGCACGATAGGTGTAGCTAAAGGCACGAAGTCGGCAGGCCGCTTAGCTAAACTTTCGTGCCCCGCCGGAACTTTATTTCTCTTTTGCTCTTTCAAAGTGGATGGTGCTGATTCGTGTTTGACGATTGGCGGCTGGGTAAGAGCAACGACCACATGTGGCACAAACACTTCAGGTGCTGATTCGCCCACCTGGAGGGCGTGAACGACTTTGAAAGGGCGGTATGTGGCACGTGGGCCGTCATCCCAAGCCAGCGTTCGATCGCGGTGTGGGCTGAGGAAGGCTGCGGTTTCGAAGGCCGGAACTGCTGGTGCCAACTCCCTGCGGCGCAGCAGCTCCTGCGTGACTTCCCACGCCGTATCTGCGGACCGGGCGATCTGAAGGCTAGGCATGCTCTCGGTCTCAATAACAGCCGACTCAACTAGCTGCCGAATTAGGTCGCTACCAATTCGATAGTACTCAATACTACACTCGTGCTCAGCCGGCTCGGTTCCTGGCCTGCTAAAATCAAACACCACCGCACTTCGCGTGAATTTCAGCGTGTAGGGGCGCTCATCGAGGCGACGTAAAAAGTAGTGCGCTTCTTCTGCCGCCTCGGGCAAAACGACACCATACCGCTCCGCACGATCCAAATAGAAGGCTAGCAATGCCGCTAAATCACGGTTTTTTATCGGGCGATCAGGGCGATCAACCTCAGCGCGCTTCGGGTCGAAGTGGTAAGCGATTACTTGTTCCGTTTGTGCAATTTGCTCAGCAATGGACGCCTTCAACTGGGTATAGGCAGCGACATCACCAACCTGGCTATAGCACTTGACCTCGACTAAGCGACAAGTTATCACGCGACTGGACGGATCTAGATCGAACAGTGCCAGATCAGTTCGCCGGAAGTTGACGTCATCACCCATCTCTTCGGCGTTCTGGCGGAGTGCCTTGTACAGCTCCAAATGTGCATCCAACGGCACTACGACCTGGTTCTGAAAAACGCCTTGATGTTCGAGGAACAAACGCGAGAGTGCAAGCCCCATTGCTTCAGCTCGTTGCGATGAGGAGGAGAGTAACTTCAGGGCCAGACGACCAGACAGTGAGCGCAACTGATCCAACATCGCCAAGGCATGGTGGCCAGTGTTTGGCAAACCATACTCGCCTAGGATGGGCACCAATAAAGACTCCAGCTCCGCGACCGAGCGCGAGGTAATCGCCAACCGATGGCTCATCGCGTTGGCCATGTCGGGCGAGTGATCGATAAGATAGTCGGGCCGTTTTGAGTGCCGCCGATGATCAAAGAACTCGATGCCAAGATTTCGATCAATCGTGAGCACCCAATCGCTGACCTCATGCACCTGATGAAGCATTGCGCGCTCGTCAGCCGACAAGCTTAGCGCAACCACAGGGCGCGCGTGCGGAAGGTACTGGCTGCGGGCAACGGCCGCCACGGCGACCGATACCGCGCGGGAAATGCCACCCATCAGGTCGGATAAGGCCTCAGCTCCCTCCAGAGGTTGAGCGATACCGTGTAGCGGGCGACGAAGCCAGGTAATGGACTGTTCGTCCTCAAAATAATCCACCTCAAAGGGCTGAATTAGGCCGTGGACGAATGAGGAATCATCCGATTCTCGCACATCTACGGCTCTAATTTCCTCTGCAGGGAACAGGTCAAACAGGAATGACAGGTGCGCAGCATGCGAGTCGGGGTCGTCTCGGAATTCCTTAATGGCCCGAACCGCCAATCGCAACTTCGGGTGCAGATGGCTGTCTGTTGGCGTTGAAAACGCATCTGCCTCTTTCGCACTGGTGCCTGAGTCTGGCGCCAAGAGTTCCAACAGAGCCTCCCCGGTCGATGGAACGGCAGGGTCAAGTACGAACAGCCGAACGTCGTAACGAAGGTCAGCAAACTCAGAATGACGCTGCAGTGTCAATAGAACGTCAGCCAATGCCGCAGCTCTCCCGGCGTTGAAAGCATTGATTGTCAAGGTCTCAACATATGGGTGCTGAATCAAATAGCGCTGGACACGCGACGCCAAATAGGCGCTGTCGATGGTTGCACCGCCGATGGCAGGCTCCTGAATGCCAAGCGCCGCGCACACCTCTCCAACCAAGCCTCGAGGGTCCTTCTCGTCGGTCGCCGCATATAGCGCCCAAAATGGATTGATGTTGTCCACGGCAAGAGCAGCGCGCCCCAGTTCCTCACCGAAGGGGAGCACTGGAGGAAAAGCTGCTGGTGCAAGTTGCTTGATCACAGCATCACGGGTCGGCACCACGAACTCGCGGCTGCTCATTCGACTTCGCTCCATCCAGGTCTGTCCAAGCTGGCTCCACGCGACATGCCAGGTTGAGCGTAGCGGATGTGTTGGCCCCAGCAGCACAGCGTCTCGGCGTCTGCCTTGATAGTCTTCCAGGGCAAGCGCCACCGAATCAATGGTCAGTGCACACCGTAGCTCATCCATTGCTTGGCGCGCCACCGCGGCATCGGTCGAGCTGGATCGGACCAGTACGGCGTCAATCCAAGCCAAGTAAGCAGCGGCGTAGTTTTGAGCGGGCTCCTGCAGTCGAAGAAGGTCACTTGCCTGCATGATCAGGCGTTGATCGCCCTGTAGAACGGCTCCAAAGAGCGTCGCCCGAGCTTCTCGGAAGCGCGCCACCTCGTCTGAGGTGGGCCATTTGAAGGACATCGTTGAGCGCGTGGCTACACCGGAGGCGCTGACTGACAGCCTCAATCGGTTGAGGCCATCTGGATCACTAAGAAAGGCACGCTCAAGGTTGGCCAACACACCAGACACCAAGACGTTTGCTTTTCCTTCCTTGCCCAACCGAATCTCCAGGGTCTCAGCGGTGGTCGCAGCCTTACTGCCTCGTTCGACCCATGCACATCCAGTGATCGAGACAGAACCGGGGTCTCGATCCTGAGACACCGCAGCGAAACGTGCGCGCAGCAAGGCGTGCATCAAACTCGACTCCCGCGGCACGGCGCGTTGCGGAGGCTCTACCTCGACCTCTTCATCCGTAACCACATAGAAAAGATCGCTCTCGTTGGCGCTGGCATGCGTTTCCGATGCATCGTTGTTGAAGCGCACCGGATTGCCTTCGCCGTCAGCGAGTGGAATGCGGTCACCGTCCTCCGTTTCTGCATACACCCGAACGAAATGCCAACCCTCTTCCCAGTCGATCTTGCCAATCGACGAAAAGGCGATCACCCCTGAATCCGTACCTTTGGCCCATGCCGCTTTACGCCGCCGCAGCCCGGTCGGACCATTGTCGCGCGAAACTACCTCTGCGACAAAGCGGGACAAGCCCTCTACTTTGGATGGAACGGGATCGACACGGAAAGACACGCTGAACTTCTTCAACCCAGTCTTTGAGATGGGCAGCACCTTGTGGCCAATCAGCTCAGCCAAGCGAGGGTCTTCATTATCATCCTTCACCACTGGCAAGTCTGGCAGGACTACATCACCAATGTAGACGGCGTCCGGATTGACACCACCATCCGCAAAATTCCATTTGTTGAACGCGAGAGGCCAATGCACACGGTCGCGAACAATCAGCTGCGTCCATTCCTTGGGATTGGCAACACCCACCCGCGAGAAAAATTCGCCCAATTGCTTGTAGAACAGAGGGTCAAGCAAGCCTAACTCCAGAGCTCGAACACGCTCGGTCTTTGTAGACCAAGTGATGCGCTCGACGCACTCGCGATTGCGCGCCACACGAGCAGGTGCTCGCTCTGCTTGCTGGTACAGCTCAAAGTCAGGTATCAGAGCGAACTCGCACAGCGCTGCGCCCATGGCATCCTGCTCAAAATCATTGACCTTGCAGGTCAGCAGATATCGCGCAACTGCGGCATCGTCGGCATATCGCCAACGGGCCTCACCTTGGCGCAGCTCACCTAGGCAAGCTTCGACGGCAACACGCACATTGGCTGGAACCTGTGTAATCAGATGTGCATTCAGCTCTGCATAGGCTCCATCAATCGACACCTCTTCAAACGTCGCAACTCCGAATGAGTCCTCTGCTGATGCCCGCATGTCGTTTGGCACAAACACGAGCAGCGGCGGCCGAAGCTCTTCGTTAGGCAGCGGATTTCTGAGTTCCACCAGCTTGGTACTGCTAACCGACAAATCTGGTGCCAGAGCACGGAGGCTGTCATCTGCAAGAATCACAACGTTAGCTGAAGGAACTGCAGCACGAAGACCACCCGTCAAACGAATCATCAGCTCACGGTCCAGGTCCGTGACCCGCATGCAATGCCCGAGATCGCGAGTCGCCAAGAGCTTAGAAAGCTTCGGCAGCAGGACGGTTTCCAGCGCGGCGTTCAGCTCTTGGCTGGTGAGTTCACGTAATCCTTGGCTCATGTGCGTGCGCCCTCCGCGCGTTCTGCGATTACGTAGCGCGGCACAACGGTTTGTGTCACATACGCATCGGAAAGGTCTCGATAGAAACCAATTTCGCGAAGGCGTCCGGTAAAGGCCTGCACGTTGCTCCTTAGCGCCTTGCGCTCGTCGATAGTTGGCGTGCTGAAGCCTTCGCCGGGCGGCAGCTGGTCAATGTGGATGCCGTAACGCTCACGCAGAAACGACATCAGCTCATCGATCCGCATCTCTCCCGTGAAGTAGCCTTGATCACCACCGGGTCGCAGGACGGCAATCTGCAAAAGCACTTCAAGCAAACGGCTTTCTAAAACAAATCGCCGGGGAGCATTTCGCGCGCGAGTCTGTGCGAGCAGCGCTCCCGACTTATTCTTGAGCATAGTGGCATCCAGTGACTCGACGATGTACTTCCGATGGAAAGCGCCACGAAGGGCCACCAGAATCTCAATGTAAGTATCAAAATCCGGGAGCCCCATTTTGGTAATCGCCTCGACTTCCGCATCCAAGCCAGCATCCCCCTCAGCCAGGGATTCCAACAGTCCGGAAAGTCGTTCGCCGAAGAACTTGTTCCGCTCCTCCGCAAAGGGGTCGCCTTGCAGCCCGTATAGCTGGCCAACGGAAAATACCGAATTCAAAGGGCGGATCAGCTTTCCACGTCTGACGAGGTGCTCTGAGAACTCGTCTAGCTTCTTCGCGACGAAGTACGCACGAACGAAGCTAGGAATACGCCGGTAATACCCGTCTGCGCTTCGCTCAGCCAGCGTCGCCGTTGCAGAATTCGCGCTGCCAGAAAGATCAACATATAAGCCGAGCTTGTAAGGGCAATCACCCTGAGGATCGCGTTGTTCGCGGGGCTTCATTGGGCACGTCGATTCGGCGCAAAGGGAATTTGCCCCCTCCAGCTTCTGCCAAGCAGGCAGCAATTTCATAAGACGCAGGTGGTAAAGGGCCAAGTGGAACGACAACAGCACTTTTAGATATTCCACCATCACCGAGCGTGGCATAAAGGGTTTATAGAAAAGCAATCGCTGAACGTCCTCGGCCATCAGGTCAGCCGAGCCGATGCAAACCGGCGCGAAGCGGTCGCCTCCAGCACGTGTGTCAGCCGTGTCTTTTCGCTGAGAAAGGAAATGCAGCAGCGTGGCTGTCTCAATGTCGGTCAGCGCTTTCTCGTTCAACTCTCGCGTGAGCTTGTCGAACCCGTCGAAGAAGAAGCTCTTTAGATGCTCGATTGCCTTGTGACCTGCAAGGTTCCGAGCGTGATGAAGCATCTGGTAGAGATGTTGGGACGCGCCATAGTCTCGCGAGTGTTTCGGATTGCGAAAGCGGTAGGTATAACCATGCAAGGGGCGCGGACCAGCCACGGCCGCGTTTTTCTTGCCTCGGTTCACAATGTCCATCAGGTGGGTTTCGACCCAACGCTCCACTATGTCGCGGTGCTGCCTGAAGCCCAAGAATTTGTCGCTAGCGTCGATGATGTCATCCACGAATTTGTCCACGGTTAACTCGCGCTTGTCCCGGAAGACGCTCGGAAAGCCGCCATGCTCAAGCCGCTCGAACAGGCCCGTGAGTACCCGATCCATCTCGATCGTCTTGAAATCGAGATAGCTAATTTTCGGGAGGCGAAACTCCCGGTCCTTCTTCTGCAATGCCATCAGTTCCCCTTGACGCCGTTTTTAACGGCTGCTCCCTCAATACCCACTACTGGACCCTGCAGCAAACGAATCTCCAGGCGGCCATCGTCATGGCGAGCCAAGCGAAAGAAGTCGTGTCCCGTTGTGGTCAGCAAGATTTCCCGATAGGGCTGTGCGTTCAAACTATTCTTGAAGACGCCGAGGCAAAGATAGAAACCTTGCATTTCCTCGACACTGGGCCGATAGCCTTCGTTCAGACGTACCAGCATCTCGAACACATCCAGGTTGATGATCAATTCACTTGTGATCGCACCTACGCCTTGCCCTTCATATTTCAGCAGCAGACCTGTCGGCAGGTGCTCAACGAAGCGCGCCTTTGCCGCAAAGTCTTGCACTTGCAGATGGAAGCCTTCCATAGGGAAGAGCCGGTAACTGCGAACCGTGCCGTGTTCGACCTGGCGCAACTGCAAGGCCAAGCTGGCCCCCAGGCGCTCGGGTCGCTGAAGTCCCTCACCACGGTTGATCGCATGCAAGATTTCGCTGGTGAGTTCTTCGATGGGCGTTTCTCCGCGAACGATCTCCACCATGCGCTTGGCGGAGCGATACGGCAGCATCTTTTCCCAGCTTGTGTCGCGCCGTTCAAAGAAGTGCTTGCGGCGAGCCATGGCCACGTACGTCCGGTGCTTTCGGGCACGCTGGCGAACCGAAGAATCAAATAGTCCACGCGGAAGATCGGCGAATAGCCGTTTCAATATCTCGAAGTCGAACTGCCCCCGGCGCTCAAAACGGAACAAGGCCCGGTCGTCGGGTTGCACAAAGTCCAACCCACGATCGAAGCGTGGGTCTTCCTGCTTGCCGACATCAAGATCGCTAAGCAACGTCAGCAGTCGGTCTGCGGTGGCTTGTTCGGCACCCATCCAGCTGTTGAAGTAGAAGCTGCGCGCCACGTCATCATGTTTCCCAGCCGCGTACAGCGCATGAATCTCGGCACAGTCGCGGTTCCCGATCAACATGAAGGACAAAGCCGAGCGCAGGTCGCGCATCGTGATGTGCAAGCGCCCGCGAAGGTGCGCCATGGTGTATAGCATCTTGAGTCGCTCTAGCAAGCGCGGGCCGGCGATTTCGTCCTGGAAGCTGCGGGCGTTGTGCAAGGCGTAGCACCTGTCCTGCAGGACACATTGTTCGCAAGCGGACCAATTCTTGGGCTGTACAATGCTTTGCAGCGTGCGCTCCAGAATTGAACCGCCTTCAGCGTCGGCCACCACACTGCGCCTGTTCAGGTTCACCACCGCCACACCAGAGTCGGCTTCGCCGCTCGAAAACGTTCTCCGAACCAGCGCCGTCAATGCGGAAAAGTCCTTCTCATAGGTCGCCAGAAAGTCCACCAATCGGCCTTCATTGATCGCGATCAGCCGGGTCTCATGTGGCGTCCATAGTCTCGCGTCGTTGCCTTTGAACGGTGCCAGGAAATCCAGCAAAACCTGGTTGTTGTCTTTGTTGCCCTCGTCCTGGCTGCCATCGTAGTTGATCAAATAGCGCCTGCCCGCCAGGATCAGATCGCTGCCATTGGGCAGGCCTCGATTGGCTGAACCGCCCCGCGCTTCAACCTCTTTCTCCAGGCGCTGCAAGAAGGCCGTCTTGCCATCACCTGCATTCCCCGAGATCAGCACCAATCGAAATTCACCCTGCAGCACAGCGGGCAACAAGGCCCGATCCAGCGCTGTATCCACGTAAGCGGAGAAGCCCAGCACGTCCATGCCCCGCGTGCCCGCATTGCTACGGCTGCTTTGGCTATATAACGTCAGCAGGTGCGACACAAAAGCATTTCTGTTCAATGCGGGTTCGGCCAGAACGGTTTGCCCACTGCTGACCGCCGTCGCCATGGCTGTCAGGCTGACGCTTTGAACGCGCCGCGCGTGGCGCACCTCTGCCAGCGCATCCCGGAAATCAACGGCGGTGTGATAACGCTCAGCCCGACGCGGGGCAATGGCCTTCAACACCACGTTCACCAGCTCTGAGGCCAAGTCATCAAAACCCGACAAATTGCGCGGGTCCGGCGCTGGCTTATTGATGGGCGGCTCCGTCGTGTCCCAAGGGTAGCGGGAAGTCAGTGCCTCATATAGGGTGAGGCCCAAGGCATACAGATCACGGTCCGCGCGCTCGCCGTTGTGTGGAATGACCTCGGGGTCAAAGTCCGGGGGCAGATAGCGTCGTGAGCCACCACCGCGCGACTCCTTATCATCCGCTCGAACCGAGACATTGAAGTCGATGATCTTGGCGCCCTTGTTGGTCCACAGCAGGTTACGCGGCTTAATGTCGCAGTGATGGAAGCCGTGCGCATGCAGGTGTACCAGTCCTTCCATCACCTGCTTGCCCAGTTCCAGCGCATCCTCTGGCGACAGGAGGCGATCCTGGATCATGTCGCCAACGTCGGAGCCCTCCACATACTCAAACACAAGGAACGGGATGTCATGGCCAGGGATCACATCTGCATCCAGCACCCGTACCACGTGAGGGTGCTCTGGAATTTGCACCAGGTGGCGATATTCCTTCTTTAATCGCTCCAGGGTCGAGTGCCGGTCACTGACGATAAGCTTCACCGTGCGTGCTACATCCCCTAAGGTATCGATCACCTTGTAGACCACGCCAAAACTGCCTCTTCCCAACTTCTTCTCGACGATGAACTTGTGAGTCAGCGGGTAGCCTGCTGCAAGGTTTAAGTAATCGGTGAGTGTTTCTTCTGCCGCTTCAACCGGTTCAGGCTTCAGCACTTCGATTGGCCCAGCGTGTGGATGGGGTGCCGGTTGCAATATGGCATTCAATGTCGCCAGCGCGGCGGAAGCGGTCAAGCGCTTGTGTTCGTCAAATGCGCACAGGCTCTGTAGCCAACCGTCAAAAGTCTCGTTCAGCTCAAGTCGTAGCGCAGAGGGCTTATTCAAAAACTCGCCCGCTCGATCCCACACCGTTGTGGGATCGCCGGCGAACGGACGCTCCCCAGTGAACAGCTCATAGAGGATGACGCCAGCGGAAAAAATGTCCGACGCCGTGGATGCAGCACCCGGCTCGCGGTATGCCTCCGGGGCCACATAGGCCTTTTCCACGAGGTCAACAATGTCTGGCGCTATTGTCAGGGTGCGATCCGCGCCAGGCTTGGCGAAATCGAAATCGGTGATGCGTGTGGTGCCGTCTTGACCGATCAAGATCGCACCAGGCGTGAGGTTGCGATGAACCACGCCGTGGTGGTGCGCATGGGCCAAAGCTGCCAACAGGTCTTTGGCGACTCGCCACTTCTGGTCCAGCGTCAGCGCCAGTTGAGGTCGGACCATGTGTATCGTCAGCGCTTGACCCGGCGCATCGTCCAAGATCAGGATGAACGACTTGTCGTCTTCGGTTGGGAAGAAGTCCCGCGCCGCCACAATATTGGGGTGCAGCGGCAGCTTGGAAAGTGCCCGATAGGCATTTGCAATGCGGTTGACCTGCGCCTTACGCACATCTTCAGGTTGATAGGGGTCAGCTTGGTACACCCGCAGGCGGGCCGTGCCACCCGCGAACGCGTTCTCGGCACGGAACTCCGTGTAAGCCTCTGCTGCCCCGAGCTTTTCTTTCACTTGCCAGTGACCAAACCGCTGCACGGCGGAGGCAGGTTTCACCACTTTCAACGCATGCAGAATCAACCCCTGCTGTTGCAGGATGTGCTTGGAGAAGCGCGCGGGGATGCGCGTGGCGTCTCGAAAGTAACGTTCAGCGTCCTTCAGTTTGACTACCCGGTCCGCGTCAAGTTGCTCGCGATCGTTCAAATGCGCGTCGGGCGCGGTGAGCAGGATGGCGGCATCCACATAGATGCCGTCCAGCTCATGACGCCCGGGATTGGCTTGGGTCACCAAGCCCTTCACGGTGCGGGCGTGGCTTCGCAACTTGCCCAGCGGCGACGGATACGGAGCGCGCCCCTCGGGATACCACTTGTTGCCGTACACGTCGATGGTGCCGCGCGTACCCTTCACGTCGATCAGGTAAAGCGCGTGCGGGGTCAACAGCGCGATGTCGATCTCGAAGCGTTCACCGTGGCGCTCAATCTCGAAGTTATGGAGCAGGACAAAACTGTCTGGTAGGCTATCCCGAAGGTAAGCGATGGCGTTGCGCTCCGCATCGTTGACCGGCTGGCCTACTGGGATCACCTTTGCCATCAGCTTTCCTTCATAATTTTTTCTTCTAGCATCGCAACGGCTGCCGCTTCCAGTTCGTTGCCTTTGTTCTGCGCCGCAACCGCCTTTATAGCAAATGCCCCAATCTCTTCACGCTCCAGCTCGGACAGCCAGGGAATGTTTAGGTCGCTGATCAACGAGGAATTAAGGCTAGGAATGGACGATCCGAATGCCGTACCGATCAGCGCCCAGTACCCTGGTTCAGACGCCAAAACAGCCCACAGGTAAGCCGCATTTGATGGCGAATCACACCGCACACGAACCAGGTGCTCACTGCCAGCCTGGCCGACGTTCATTGGTAAGGGCAATACCGCACGGCCGATGATCCCGCCAAGCTGCCCACTTCGGGGAATCAAGACGTCGCAATCCGATAGCAATAGCCCTTTCAGATGCGGTGTCAGTGATCGCGAGACCAAATACTCTGCGCTGGGGTTTAACTCAAAAACGGATGATGATGACAGGAAGGGCACACCGAAGGTAGGGTCGGTGACCTTCAAACGTGAGCCTCGATTGGGTTCGAAGACTCGTTCCACTTGATCGCCAAGCCGAACACTGCAATGTCCGGCAAGCGCGGCTCGACCTGCCTCGACTCTCGATGAATAGTGAAATGCGTCCATCCGCCCGAGCAGTGAAGATGCCATTGGGGCATCAGCAGCAGAGCCAGAATGATTGGTCCACTCAATCTTGGCCTGGAATAACTCAAGTGCTGTGCGACGGTGCTCAGATGCCGCAACGCGCTCAGCCGCAGCAGCGTCTATGGCCTGCGCCACCTCTTGCTCGAAGCTACAGTCGAACCTCGGCACCGGCAATTCAGCGATGTGCTCGGGTTCAATGTGCTGAATGATCGCGCCATAGGTTCCTGAAACGACTAGGGGTACGCCATAACGACTCGAAAGAAAAGCATAGAGATAGCCGGCGGGAATCTTGTCTGGGTCAGGCACTACCTTCATGACGTGTTGCGATGACCAAATGCCCGCCATGTCCGCGCGGACATAGGCCATACGACCAATCGTCCCTGAGCACGTGATCAGTGTGGTTCCTTCGTTTAATTCAAGATGCGCAAGTTTCTTTGATTGGGCGTAAGACTTCTTTAGAAGAGGCAGAGTAGTCAAGTCTGCATTCGAGATATTGCTGCTGCCAAGGAATGGAACGCCATACTCAGGGCGATCTACCCAAACTCGCGCGAACACAGGCCCGTTATAGATGCCACCCGAATACCCAGAAGTCACGGTCAGCAGCGCGTCCTTACGAACACTCAAACGGCGCAGGGCGTCTCTAGCCTCTTGAGCGCCAGACATGTACGGGTTGCAATCGAGCCGTCGGCCGCCTTCGTCAAGCCAACTGGACCGAACAATTCGCGCATACTTGAAACTCGCGAAGGTCATGCTGCCACCTCCAGCGGAAACCACGCTAGAAACGCACTATGCATCTCAACAAAGGCGGCGTCGGTGCAGCCCCTGATGGAGATGTGCTCAGCCAGTTTTTGGTAGATTGCAGAAGAACGAGGTTGCCGGGTATGCTTCAACACCCACTCAGCGGCTTCCTTCGGTCGCGGTGGTTTGGCGGCGTCAGCCGGCCACCATCCGCTATCGGCCAAATGTTGCCGCAGCGACTTGTCGCTCTTGTAGCGAAGCACGTCTGAAACCTGCGGCTTGTCCTGCCACAGCCAGTTTTCCAACTCGGGATCTATAGCTATCACCTTGACCGCATCCTCCGCCCAGCCACTGCCGGCCAGGTTGGTCGTAATGTGAGCAATGATTGCATCCTTGCCAGGCGAGCCGTCCCATTCGCAGTCCAGCACTACGAGGGCGCGATGGTGGCTGTTTTGGTAGGGACGCAGCAACTCGTGGCCCTTGGTGTACACGCCAGGGTCGTTGCCGCCTTCATCCACCAGCAGGTCGGCGCCAACATCGGTATTGATTTCGAATGGCGCACAGCCGAGGCTCAGGTGCCAACCATCACGCTTGAAGTAGCCGCGGAAGGTGGCCGCCATATTGCTGTCGGCTACCAAAATGACGCAAGGGCGTTTGTTCATCATCCCAGGACCCCCGCTGCGAACAGACTGCCCAGATCAATGCCACCGCGCCACTCCTGGAGGCGTGGGTGATCGGTGCCGGCAACCATCTCGACACCGCCGTCATTAGCGAGCCTGGCACAAAGCAACTGGTCCAGCTTGGCACGGGCCAGCACCACGGGTGAATGCGAGGACACCCATACTTGGCTGTCGTACATGGATGAGAGCGATTGCAAGACCGCTTCGATGGCGCGCGGATGGATGCCGTTTTCTGGTTCCTCGGTCACCAGGATGGCGGGATGCTTGCTGAGGTAAGGCAACAGCGTCAGCGTAAGGATACGCAAGGTGCCATCCGACAAGCCGGGGGATGGCACTTGGAAATCGCCTTTGTAACTGACAACGAAGTAGGCATGGTGATCGTCTTCGCGCTCGCGCACAGCTACGTCCATTACCTGCGGGAGCGCGGTCTGCACGTGCGCAACCCAATCGGCATAGCGCTCGCTGCGGTAGTCGGCGCCCGCATCTTCCGATGCGCCCTCGCGCATCAACTCCAACGCGAGCCACGGCGCATTTCGACCGTCGGATGTGATGGTTTTCGGCTGCCCTGGCGGGCAGGCAAACCGCATTCCCTCCCAATCCGGATTAAGAAACACAGTTTCAGTGGTAAGCAGACTGTGTAACCAACGTGACGCGGGATACTCATGCTCTGATTCAAAGAGCATTCGAGGCATTGCAAGCAAGGTATTGCCAATTCCGACTTTTGTGGAGCGAGTTCGCGCCCCTGGCGGCGGCACTTCTGGTGTAAATTCAGCCGTTTGGCCGAATTCACGCTGTAGAATCATTCGCCAGCCCTTGCTTCCCCGCTCGCCCACGCGAACGCCCTGGTATCCGGGCTCCGTACGACTCGGCTTGAAATCCTCGGGGAAAACAAAAAGGTACTCCTGAACAACATGCAGCTCGCGATCTTCAGAAACTCTAAGTCCTAGCTCGTACCTAATATGTGAAGGCCAGCGCTTCTTATCGATCTCCAGCGCGGACTGAGTTTTTTGCCGTTGGGTCTTACTCAACCGTTGAAACATGCCTTCGACGAGCCTTGACTGGACTGCCTCCGGCAATTTCGCCTCGATGGCGAAGGAAAAGTCATCTCCCCTACCAGCGAAAACAAGTTCTCTTAGGCTACTTGCGCGAGCTTTTTCCTCCGACGACTTGCGACGTCGCGGCACGAATGCATCGATCACATACTTGGCGTCCAAGAGGTCGCCGAGTAGACCTGGCAAATCAAGGAGGGTGGTCTTGCCAGAGCCATTGGCCCCGACGAGAACACGAAACTCGCCGACATCAACGCCGAGGCGTTCAAAGCAGCGATAGCGTGTGGCTTCCAGTCGCGTGATCACTTGTTGGGCTCCGGATGTTGAGCGCGGAACTCCGCGTAGGCCTTGGCGATTTCCGGCAGGTCGTCGTCGAGAATGCGTTCTTTGCGGTGCAGCGTTCGCACTTGCAGGCCGCCACCGATGCGCACCTTCTCTTCGTGGCTGATATCCACAAGAATTTCTTCACCGTCAGGATGACGCTTATAAAGCGTGTTGCCACGACGGTCGAAGCCTACCTTTTCAGCTACCGCCATGAAGACGGGGTAATCCTTCTTGTGGCCCAGATCTTCCGCTTGGATTACTTCCGAGGGCTTGCGCTTTAGGAAGAGCAAGCTGGTCAGGATGTTGACATTCGCCTCCACGATGAAGGACTCTACCGGCAGGTCGATGCTGGCCAAAACCCAGCAGTGGCGAAGAATCCAGTACCGAATGAATTCATCACCAGGATTGCCCAAGATGCCATCAGGCAGGACGATGCCTGCCCGGCCACCCGGCTTAAGCCACTTGACGCAACGTTCGATGAACAGCACTTCGGGCGATACCGCAGGTTTGATGGCGTTGGTCATCACAAAACCCTCACCTTGTCGTTCCCAACGGCGGGCCAGTTCATACTGCTCTAGTATGGTTTTTTCAGTGACCGGAATGTCTGAGCCAAAGGGAGGATTGGTCATCAAAACATCGATAGTTCCAAGCGGGATGGCCTCTTTCGCAGCCTGGACGCCGGGTAAATGCCCGGCTGGGAACTCCAGCGAATTCATGTGATACAGGCTACCCAATGAATTACCCGCCATCATCACGTTCATCTGTGCGGCGCGAACCAGGAACGGGTCGAAGTCAGCGCCAAACAGGTTCTTAGCTGCGTAGTTAGCGAGCCGGTCTCGGATGGAGATGAACTCTTCGGTGTTCTCGTCGCCCGCCTTAATGCGCTTTTCTTCGTGAAACGCTTTGTTCAGGTAGTTCAGGGTCTCAACCAAGAATCCACCGGTGCCGCAGGACGAATCAAGTACGCGTTCATGCTCCTTGGGCGCAAGCATTTTGACCACCAGACTGATGGCGCCACGCGGCGTGAAGTACTGGCCGCGATCTCCGCGCAGGTTCGTGCCAACGATCTCTTGGTATGCAGTGCCCTTGGCGTCCACGTCAGTGCGGCCAAAGTCGTAGCGGGCCAGTTCGGACACAATAAAGGCCAAGGCCCGGTCGGACAAAGTAATCTCTTCATTGCCCTTAAATAGACTACCGTATTTTTTCTTCACCGCGTCGAAAAGCGGCTTGATGCGCAGTCGGATTTGCTCACGACCGCTTGGTTCAAATGGCTCGAAAGGACCCACCCAAAAACGACGTGCATCGTTGGGTTGCTGTTCGTCGTACATCTTGCAAAAAATGAGGTACAGAAACTGCCAGAACGCAGCATCTTTGGGCATCCCTTCGTTGCCGTGGATGTAGTTGTGGCAGCGTCGGAATGCAATGCGCAACATGACCGGGTCGGCACGGCGCAGGCGCCCCATGGAGTGACCTTCCACGCTAAAAGTGTCATCACCCAAGGGCCAATCGCCGATGGGCTTGAACTTAGTGTCAAAGCGGGTGACCTCTTTTTTAAAAAAGAAAAACTCCAGGCCGTTGGTCCACAAGCCGTAGTCGCAATTATTGACTTCGGCCATCACGGTTTCCAGCACATCAAACTCTTTGCGCGCCTCTTCCGGATCGCGCATGCGATAGGCACCCTTGGTGCCGACCTTTGGCTCCTTTTCGACTACCACGGCACGGTAGAGGTTGTCGACGGTGTGCATTTGACCGGGCTTGAAGATGGCGATGTCGAGCTTGCGGTTCTTGCCCAACACCCTCACCTTAAAGTCAGGCTCCATATCTTCGGCAGCAATTCCGTACTCATGGATGATGGCGCGCGCGATGCGTTGGCGAACTTGCTCCTTGTCGCTGTCCTTCACTGGGTTGCCAGTAATGTAGTCGAAGACCTTGCCCTCATCGAGTGCGCGCTCGGGCGCTAGGGTTTCGTGATCGAGGTCGTTCATATCGTTGTTATCCTGTGCGGAGCGCTGCTTAGGCATTTCGGGGCTCCTTGTCGTTAAAGTCATCACTGCTGGCGGCGGCACCGCCCTCGCGCACCCAGACATCCACGTCTTCTTTCTTGAACTTCCAGAAACGTCCGACCTTGTGCCCAGGCATACCCTTGGTGGTTACCCAGCTATAAATAGTGTCTTTGGCGACACCGAGATAGTCGGCGATTTCGTCTACAGAGAGCCAGCGGTCGTCCATATCAGCTTCCACACAGAATCCAATCCGCAGAGATAGCGGTTCTAGCAGGAAGTATACTATGGATTTTCCAAGCCACAATAGATTTGTTCTGGTTTGACCGGGTTTAGGCCAGTTTGATGTGGTTTGACGGACCGGATATCCGAGCTCAGGGCCAGCAACCGTAAACCATGATGCTTATTCGCGCGCGATCCGGCAAGCCGGCGAACGTTTCGACCAGCAAATCGACGACCTGTCTGCGCACACCAGCTCACGGATTACTTCAGCGAACGTATGGCAACCCGAGTATTTAATGTAACCTTGTTTGCTTTGGATCAAATCAAAACTCCCTAACAAGTTAGGTGTGTCTAAGTAGAATGACGTTTGACGTTCTTGCCGTTAAATATGACTTCCTCAATAACAAATCGATCAGGGGCAAGATTATGAAGCTCCGCTTACTCGTGATGAATGGGCAACGACTTGTCCAGAGTGAACATGACGGCCAATGGAACACTGAAAAGGTCGAAAAAGCCGCTGGTGTAAAGCCAGGCATCTACAACATTCACCTTTCCGTCACCGCCGACAAGAGCAAGTCACATAGTGGGCAATTCGTCTTTATCGACAGAAAACAAGTTTACCAGCAGGTTGGCAAGAACTTCATCAAACATGATCTCGCGGACTTCGACAAGGTACCAGAGGTCGGCACCAATTCCAGCGTCAAATACAACGACGGAAAAGCAACAGTCTCCCCATCGTCAATCAAGCTTGGGCGTAGAATTTAATGGCGAATTCCTGTCGATTTGAAGCTGAGACTGCATGAAAATTGTAGTGCTCAGCACTCAAATCGTAAGGCGTCAATTTGGCAGCACCCACAACGCAATCGTAGCGGCCATCACCGTGATACATGCGGCGATCACGTTCAGCACCGCGATCCGACGCACGTTCGAAACAGGTCTAATGACCCTGTCCAGTGCGGCGTCGATCTCAGCCGCCACAGTTGCCGCCGTCCGCTGCGCCATCTCGTCCATCAGCGCGCTCATCGTCTCCTTGCTGGCGGAAAGCGAAGCGGTAAGGATGCGCTCGGCCTTTCCCTTGGCGTCAGTTCCCCATCGAAGTGTCAGCGCTTCCAGTTCGTCCTTGTAGCGATCAAGCATGGCCTGTTGTGCCTTGGCGCTGTCCAGAAGCAAGCGATTGTTGATAGTTTGCAAAATCAGGATGGGATCGTCGCGCGACACGGCGATGCCGTGCTTCGTGGCGATCTCCCTGATAATTTCCTCAAGCTGATCGCGCTCATCCATCACAACACCGTTGCGTTTTCCAACTGTCCGTAGACTTGGCCTTTGATGATCTTCAGTCGCTGGCGCGTCATGATCGTTCGCGATTCCATGGCAATAGCCTCGTCGAACGTAAGCCGTTCTTGGAGCATATCGCCCAAGTCACGTCCGTACGTCTCTTTTTTTAGCCCAGGAATTTGAATGAGTGCCGACACCCTCGCCTTGTGCGTAGTGTAGGCCTTCATTTGCTCGAACCCTTTGCCGTCATGCTGAATCGGCCCCCAGTATGGATTCAGCCAAACAACGAACAGCGCTTCGGCCGGGAACTGACTGGCAAGCTGCGAGAATCCGCTGATCGTGTCGAGCAGTGCCTGGCCACCCGTAACAACGGTGTGAACGACCAGTTCGTGCCCCATTTCCATGAGAAGCTGAGGCACTTGGTTACTTATGAGGAAATGTGACAAGGGCACGAACGAACTGGCGCCGTTGTCAACGATGACATCACACTTCGATGCCGCGATTATTTCCACGAGCGCATCGAAGCTACGTGGGTCGATTTCATCCGCTTCCATGATCCGCAGACGTTGCACCTGCAGCGCCCTGTATCCACAGAAGGTTGCATTAACAGGGTCCGTGTCGACGCACGCTGCCCGCTGCCCCTTTTCGGCTTTGTACTGCGCGAGAAAGGCGGCGGCGACTGATTTCCCTACACCACCCTTCCCTTGCAAAATCATATGAATTTTAGACATTATATTAAGTCCTCCTTCGTCGGCATTGCATTGAAAGTAAAGCCGGAAAGTGCCCCGGGTTTCCGTATTGGTCGCCTTGAATTTTCGGAGCGCGCATTCTGAATAGACGGCGTTGGTTTGTTGAGCAGCTGTGGCACTGGACGAGCCGGCGCTTCCTCCGCCAACTGCACAACCTTCCGGCGAATATGGCGATTTATGTAGTTCAGGAAAGTGTCATATCCGAAATTGATTCGCTTACGCTCATATAAATTTCCCCAAATCGTTGTAATCGCATATCCGGCCTCAAGAGCCTGTTCCACATCGTCACGCACCGCAAGAAACGCGACAAGGTTCCTGTCGCGACGGGTTGAATTTCGCCGCTTGATCCAGTTGCCAAGCTCATCGGAGTACGTGGTTGCCATCTCGTTTTTTCACCGCTGAAATTCCCACTAATATCGCGCCAGACTGGCCCCGCTTGGTATTCAGTTCGAGTATACGAGCGTTCGATATAGCCGTCGAAAAAACGGCACGTTTCCTTGATCTAGTCGAGGATAAATCGAAAGTGTTACCGGTACGCTTCCTTGGCGTATTCGACTCGCAGAGGCGGGCAGGATAGGTGAAGTAGGCCCACCCCCAAGGGGGTGATCCTTCTTCACCATCCCCTTATTCGCACTTCGTGCTCAACGGGTCCCTGCTCTGCGAGGCCAAGCGGCTGCCGCCGCCAAAATCATGGGTGAAACTATGGAAAACACAACACGAAAAAACACGACACCGATCAAGGTGTACTGCCTCCCCGACGAGCGGATCCAACTTCAAACCTTGGCCGCCGCATCGAATAAGAGCGTGTCGACGTACCTGCTGACCGTGGGCTTGGGTTACCGCGTTCAGGGCATCCTGGACAACCGCCGTGTCGAAGAACTGGTCCGGATCAATGGCGACCTCGGCCGCCTTGGCGGACTGCTTAAGCTCTGGCTCACCGACGACGTCCGCACGGAGAATTTTGGCGAGGCAACCATACGCGCCCTGCTTTCAAAAATCGAAGACACGCAAGGCACGATGCACGACGTAATACGTGGCGTCGTGATTCCAAAAACCGAACGGTGATTCTTTAGCCGCTAAAACGCCCGAGCCATCCAATGATTGCCAAGCACGTACCAATGAACTTCGCGCAGAAGAGCAACTTCGCGGGACTCGTCAAGTACCTCACTGGCCCACAAGGCAAGAGCGAGCGTGTCGGGGTCGTGCGCGTCACGAATTGCCAGACCCAGCAAGCAGAAATGGGCATTCTCGAAGTAATCAATACCCAAGTGCAAAACACCCGCTCCAAAGCCGACAAGACATACCACCTGATCGTCAGCTTCCGAGTTGGCGAAATGCCTGACGATGAGACTCTCAAAGTCATCGAAGACCGCCTGTGCACTGGACTAGGGTTCGACGGACACCAGCGCATCAGCGTCATCCACCACGACACCGACAATCTGCACATGCACATCGCTGTCAACAAGATCCACCCGACCCACTACACCATTCACGAGCCATTCAACGCCTACCGCACCCTCGCCCAACTTTGCGACAAACTCGAAAACGAACTCGGACTGGAAAAAGACAACCACAAAGCCCGCAAGGTCCGGAGCGAGAACCTGGCCACCGATATGGAACAGCACGCTGCAGTGGAAAGTCTGCTCGGCTGGATCAAACGCGAATGCAATGACCAGATCCAGGGTGCGCAGTCGTGGACCGTACTGCACCAAGTCATGCGCGAACACGGGCTCAAAATTCACGAGCGGGCGAATGGCTTGGTCATCACCTCAGAAAATGGGGTAAGCGTGAAGGCTAGTTCGGTCGCCAGAGAATTCTCCAAGGCCAGACTGGAAGGACGCCTCGGAAGTTTCGAGTCCTCAACAGAGCCGACCCAAAGTATCGATTCCGGCAAGCGCTACGCCAAGCACCCAGTGCGTACGCGAATAGACACCGTCGAGTTACATGCTCGCTACTTGGCGACACAGAAATTGGCCACGTCCTTGAGGGCGACCGAATGGGCCAAGGCCATCGGACACAAGAACCGGTCAATCGAAAGTGCGAAGCGTGATGCCAGACTGAAGAGGGCAGCAATCAAGCTGACGGGAGCGCCAGGGATCGGCAAGAAGCTGATGTACGCGGCAACAAGCAAAGCCCTGCGTGACGAAATCGCCGTGATCAATCAGCATTATCGAAAGGAGCGGCAGGATATCTATGAGAAATACCAGCGACACGCTTGGGCCGACTGGCTCCGTAACGAGGCCATGAGTGGCGACCATGAAGCCCTAGCGACTCTGCGTGCCCGCGAAGTTGCGACTGGCCTTAGCGGCAACACAATCGGGGGACAGAATAGTGCTAATGGGATGCCGGTCGGCACAAAGCACGACAGCATTACAAAGAAAGGGACCGTCATCTACCGTGTAGGCGCATCCGTTGTGCGGGACGACGGAGACAAGCTCATTGTCTCGCGGGGCGCCAACCAGGCCAGTTTTGAAGCAATGCTTCGAATGGCGATCGAACGCTACGGCAGCCGAATCACCGTCAACGGGTCGGCCGCGTTCAAGAAAAAGGTCGTACACGCGGCGGCTTCCGCCAATCTTTCCGTCAGCTTCGACGACAACGTCCTTGAGCGACGCCGCCAACAGGTGATTCAAGCAGTGAAAACCAAGGAGAAGAAACATGGACTCAACACCAGCAATAACAGCGTCACCCTCAGTAGACGACCTGGTCGAAGTTGCTATGGAGGAGGCAAGCAGGCCGCAGCCAGCCGCGCCGCAGCTTCAGACCACGGCACAGCCTCCTTCGCACATGGCCACCGCGTTACCAACAGCTACAAGCCCAACACTCGAAGCGCTCGACAAAATCCGCCGCCCGAGGCCCGCCACGGTCTGCGAGGAATGTCCGAATTCGGTGTGGTTCACGTCCCCAAAGGACGTGAAGTGTTATTGCCGGGTGATGTACTTGGTCACGTGGAGCATCAAAGAACCCAACCAAATCACGGCGTGCGACGGGATATTCATCGGCCAGGACGAATAACAAAAGACGGGCGTTCTGCCGCAGACCGTGTGTCTGAGGGCGCACCCATGATGGCTTCCCATGGCGCGACGCAATCGAACGATGCAGGACAGACTTGCAAACCCAATGTGCATCGAATCGGAAGCGCGCCGCCACCGGCAAGCAAGGACCGGCTGCGCCTCCTTACGCAACTGGGCGCTATCAAGATCGGCGAGGACAGCGACCAGACCCAGGCAACGTTCACCATGCCAGCAGCGACACCTCCGCCGAAAGCCGACATAGTTTCCAAGCCAGGCATATCCCGTTCGGAAAATAGATCCATTGGTCAAATCGCTGCAGACAAGTACATCACTGAGCGAGAACAAAAAAGGCTCAATGGCTTCGATATAAAGAAACACAGCCGCTATTCTTTTCACAAGGACGCAAGCGCAGCGCATGCCGGCACTCGCCAGATTGATGGACAAGCGCTGGCCTTGCTCGATATGGGTAAGGAAATCATGGTTCTGCCGGTGGACGATGCGACCGCAAGGCGCCTCAAGCGCGTAGCAATCGGACAGACGCTCAGCCTAACGGCCAACGGCGCCATTAAAACGAAAGGACGGAGCAGATGAAAGACCGATTCAACAACGCGGTAGGACCACAGGTTCGGGCGAGGAAAGCGCGCCCTGTAAGGGCAATTCCGATTCTTGCTACTTTAGCGCTCGGTGGCGGCCTGCAAGCAGCAACGCAGTACTTCGCCCATGACATGCGCTACCAGATGGCGCTTGGCGCAAACGTCAACTTGATTTATCCGCCATGGGCAATCATCCAGTGGGCAGGCAAGTGGTATCAGCAGTACCCAGACGCCTTCATCCGCGCCGGCAGCATCGGCATCAGTGTCGCAGGCGTCGGCCTGATAGGCCTCACTGTCGCCAAGATGGTCATCGCAAACACGTCAAAGGTGAACGAGTTTCTGCACGGTTCGGCGCGCTGGGCAAACAAGAAGGACATCCAGGATTCCGGCCTGCTACCACGCCCTCGGAAGTGGCATGAGATCCTGCGCGGGAAGGAGGCTGCCGCCAGTAGCGGCGTCTATGTCGGTGCGTGGGTGGATAAGGCCGGCAAATTGCACTACCTGCGCCACGACGGCCCGGAGCACGTACTGACGTATGCACCAACGCGATCCGGTAAAGGTCTTGGCTTAGTCGTGCCTACCCTTCTGTCGTGGCCGTCGAGCGCGGTTATCACCGACCTCAAGGGCGAATTGTGGGCGATGACGGCCGGCTGGCGCCAGAAGTACGCCAAGAACAAGGTACTGCGCTTCGAACCAGCCGATCCTAATTGCGACGTTTGCTGGAACGCGCTCGACGAGTGCCGGGTCGGTACAGGGAACGAAGTGGGTGACGTGCAAAACCTCGCTATGCTGATTGTCGATCCAGATGGCAAGGGCCTCGATACCCATTGGCAGAAGACCAGCCAGGCGCTCCTGGTCGGCGTCATCCTGCACGCGCTGTACAAACGCAGGAACGAGGGGACTTCGGCATCGCTGCCGTACGTCGATCACCTGCTGGCCGACCCCAATCGCAGCGTAGCCGAACTGTGGATGGAAATGGCGACCTACGGCCACATCGACGGCGAAAACCATCCCGTAGTTGGCGCCGCCGCACGCGACATGATGGACCGGCCTGAGGAGGAAGCCGGCTCGGTCCTGTCGACAGCGAAGTCTTACCTGGCCCTGTTCCGGGATCCAATCGTCGGGCGCAATGTAAGCACGTCCAATTTCCGTATCTCGGACCTGATGAATCATGACAAGCCGGTCAGTCTGTACATCGTGACTCAACCGAATGACAAGGCACGCCTTCGGCCCTTGGTCCGAATCATGCTCAACATGGTCGTGCGTTTGCTGGCCGACAAAATGGAATTCGAGCGCGTCGTGGACGACATGCCATGGTGGCGCCGTCTACTTACCAAGGCCGGCTTCGACCAAGTAGGAGCGTCGTACGTACGCTCGAGGAAGACTTACAGACACCGTCTGCTTGGCATGATCGACGAATTTCCGAGTCTGGGAAAGCTGGAAATCCTGCAGGAGTCGTTAGCCTTCGTCGCAGGCTACGGCATCAAGTTCTACCTGATCTGCCAGGACATCAATCAGCTCAAGAGCCGGGACACCGGCTATGGCCCGGACGAGATGATTACGTCAAATTGCCACGTCCAAAACGCCTTTCCGCCGAATAGGCTGGAGACCGCCGAACACATTTCCAAGTTCACCGGCACGACAACGGTGGCAAAGGAAAACATCACCACCAGCGGCAGGCGGACCAGCGCCCTGTTGGGGCAGGTCTCACGCACGATACAGGAGGTGCAGCGCCCTCTTCTCACCCCTGACGAATGCCTGCGTATGCCTGGCCCAAAGAAGGAAGGCGAACAAATTGTGGAGGCCGGCGACATGGTGGTGTATGTCGCTGGTTTCCCAGCGATTTACGGCCGCCAACCCTTGTACTTCCAAGACAAAATTTTCGTCGCGCGCGCAGCTGTCCAGGAGCCAAAGCACAGTGACATATTGCGCACCACTTCAACGGAGAAAGGCATAACGATATGAATCTCTCTTTCAAGAAAATAACCGTTTTCATCGCCATCGGCGGCGCCGCGACCATATCCCTTGGCATCCTCTGCTATGCCGTGGGTGCGCGCGTCAATACCAGCAAGAGCATTCCCCTCGGCCTTTACTGGACCAGCGACAGGCCGATCACGAAAGGCTCTTACGTGCTGTTCTGTCCACCGCAGGTTGGTGTCATCGCCGAGGCCAAGCATCGAGGCTACCTGATATCTGGCTTCTGCCCAGGCGACTACGGCTACATGATGAAGAAAATTTCAGCGACGAAGAACGACACGGTAACGATCTCGGACGCGGGTGTAAGCGTCAACGGTGCGCTACTTCCGTTCAGCGCGCCTATCCGCTTGGATGGCGCAGGGCGAACGCTGCCGCGATACCAGGCCGCAAATTTCATCATCGGCAATTCCGAACTCTTGCTCATGTCGGACGTAAGCGGCACTTCGTTCGACGGCCGCTATTTCGGACCAGTCAACCGCTCGCAAATCAAGACCGTCATCGTGCCGGTCATCACTTGGTGAGAGAACGCAATACGACACATCAATGCGGAGATGCCAAGTGTGGCGTTTCAGCTCATTTCACTTTATGGAGTAGGACATGAACGATCAAACCGACATGAATAATCCCAGCGCTCCAGGAACCCGCCCGGACGATGACACGCTCTTGCCCGGTGAAACTTCGACCACGCCAGATGCTGTGTACGAAAAACTGGCTGACGCGCAGACGCCGGGCTTTCTGGCCGAATTCGCCCCGGCCGAGGCCGACGCCGCCGGCGCCTTCATCGAAGACGCGTTGACGGCTGCAGACGCATTCGCCAGTTCGTACGAGTATTCCTTCAGCGCGAATGACACGATCAACGCGCAAACCGCATCCAGCACAGATGCTGGCCCCGTGGCATCCAGCCGACTGATAGTCATAGCCAATGCTGTCTCCGACGACAAAGGGGAAGCGAAATGAACGCTGATAAAAAGCCCTTCCACGAAACCGTCGCGGAAAAACTTATCGAGCATCTGCGCAAAGGCACGGCGCCGTGGCAAAAACCCTGGAAGCCGGGCGATTCTGGCGCCAACATGCCGATCAACCCAACGACCGGCAAACGCTACAAGGGAATCAACGCTCTGCACCTGATGAGCGAAGGCCGCGAGGATCAGCGCTGGATGACGTTCAAGCAGGCGGCGGCGGTCGATGCGCAGGTGCGCAAAGGCGAGAAAGGCACACCAATCCAGTATTGGAAGTTCACCGAGGAGCAGATCAAGACCGACGCGGCAGGCAAGCCAATCCTCGACGCCAGCGGCAAACCCGTTCAGGAGTCGGTAAAACTGGAACGGCCGAGGGTGTTTTTCGCGACGGTCTTCAATGCCGAGCAGATCGATGGTTTGCCGCTACCGAAGCCGCGCATCGAGCAGACCTGGAACGCGATTGAAAGAGCCGAGCAAATCCTGAAAACTTCCGGTGCCGTATTTCGCAACGGCGAGCACGATCGCGCCTTCTATCGTCCTGCAACCGACAGCATCCACCTGCCAGAGAAGAGGCAATTCCCGAGTGCCGACAGTTTTTATGCGACCGCATTGCACGAGCTTGGCCACTGGACGGGCCATGAATCGCGGCTCGGCCGCGACTTGGCACATCCATTCGGGAGCGAGGGATATGCCAAGGAAGAACTGCGCGCCGAAATCGCGAGCATGATTCTGGGCGACGAACTGGGCATCGGTCACGATCCCGAGCAGCACGCAGCTTACGTCAAGTCGTGGATCAAGGCACTGGAGGACGACCCGCTGGAAATCTTCCGCGCAGCTGCGGATGCCGAAAAGATTCATGCCTACGTGCTGGGCCTGGAGCAAAAACAGGTCCAGGCGCACGAGGCCACGAACACGCAAGCAGCCAGCGAGCACCCGGTCGCCTTCATCGACACCAACGGCTTGCTGCGTGACTGGACCAGCGCCGACCAGATGCCTGCCAATTGGCAAGGTGTAGTGAAGCATGAAGGCGCGTATTGGTACGTGGGCCAGGAGGCGGGGCAGCGAAGCTTCACGGTCCTGAGCGCCATGACGCTGCAGGACGCGAACACTGAAGCCGCCCTTCATCAAGCTTTTGGGGCGGACAAGGCCAAACAACTCAATTTGCCGCAGCAACGGCAAGCGATGGAGGCTGATATGAACGTGACGCAGCAGGAGAAGGCGAAACGGCCCGATCCAGAGGCGTGGATAGTTGACCGCGTGAAACAGGGCGACTTTTCGCGCACCGTAAATGCCGCGAGTTTCCTGCAACTGAAGCGCATGGAGGACGTCCTGTTTGAGATGTTGCCGCCAGCCGCAAGCAACCCTTTCTGGCAGCGGCATGAACTGCCGCAGGACGTGGACGCACTGCAGGATGACATCGATGAATACCGAGAACAGGTGCTGTTGCGCCAGTGTGATGCGCCAGTCGCCGAGGCTAGGTTTGGCCAACACGCAAGCAAATCGCTCGGACGCGAAGGCCGCGCCGGCGACGCGGAAAATTTTGACGAAATCAGCTACGAAGCGTTGGGCTTCGAGTTGCCCAAGGACTGGAATGGCCGTGTTTCGGTACAAAGTAGTATCCCTCGCGACAAGGAAGGACAATTGATCGTTCGCCCAGTTCCGATCCAAGGTGCAGAGCCAGAATTTTGGAACGTATATGTTGAGCACGACGACGGCCATCACACGTTGGTGTCCAAAGAAGAAGACAAAGAGGAGGCCGACGAGTTGGCCGAACGCCTGAAACTGATCGATGCCCACTCGACTATCAACGTACACGAAAAGGCGGCCAAACTTGCCTTGATCAACGAGGAGCGTGTGCGGCGCGACCCGAACAGCACGGAGGAAGACATCACCGCAGCAAAGGAGGCGCGCAAGCGTGCCGAGGTCGCAGCAACGATAAATGACGAGGATCTGCAGCGACGCATCCAGTTCGCGGAAAGCGAACTTGCTCAACTGGCTGCAACGCAGCAAAACGCAACAAGAAACGAATCGAAGAAAACAAACGTTCTGATCGATGTGCCCTTCAAGCAGAAAGATGAGGCGAAGGCGCTGGGAGCAAAATGGGACCGCAAAGAACAGTCCTGGTTTGTGCCGAGCGGCGTCGACGCTGCCCCCTTCTCCAAATGGCTTCAGAAGGGCTCAAAAACAGCCGCAGTTGAGGTGCGGACGATTCCAGCCCCCACAGGCGGCGAACCCGCGCCGAAGCGCACCGAGGGCCGCCAATACCTTGCCGTGCCCTACAGCGAGCGCGCGGCAGCCAAGGCGGCTGGTGCCGAATGGGACAAGACTGCCAAGTCCTGGTACGCCGGGGCGAAGGCAGACAAAACCAAGTTGGCGCAGTGGGAACCGGAAAGTTTCCAGTTGCAGCAAGGACCAGCAATGACGCCCGGGGAGGAATTCACCGAAGCGCTAAAATCGGTCGGCTGCCTCGTCAGCGGCGAGCACCCCATCATGGACGGGAAAAAGCACCGCATTTCCGTCGAAGGCGAGAAATTTACCCAGAATTCTCGTTCCGGTTTTTATGTGGGCCACTTGGACGGACACCCTGCCGGTTACGTAAAGAACAACAAGACCGGCGTGGAACTGACCTGGAAATCAAAGGGCTATACGCTCGATCCCGAGCAGAAAGCACTGATGGCGGCCGAGGCCGCCAGAAAACTACAAAAACGCGATGCCGAACTTTCGAAACTGCAGGACCAAGCGGCGATGCGCGTCGTCAAGCAGATGGAAAAGCTAATACCTGTTAAGCAGCCCACTCCGTACATGCAGGCCAAGGGTATTGAACCACATGCCGGCGCATTCACGGACAAGGATGGCATGAAACTATACCTGCCAGCCACCGACGCAAACGGGAAGCAATGGACCATGCAGTACATCCAAGAGGATGGCACCAAGCGATTTGCGATTGAGAGCCGCAAGGAAGGCTGCTTCCACGTCGTCGGCGGGATGGACGAGTTGGCCAAGGCGCCTGCCCTAGTCATCGGAGAAGGCTATGCAACGGCGGCGAGCCTGAAACAGTCGCTCGGCTATGCGACCGTCTCCGCGTTCGACGCGGGTAACCTGGCCACGGTCGCACAAGCACTGCATCAAAAATTTCCGGACAAACCTATCGTGATCGCTGGCGACGACGATCGTCATCTGGAATTGGCTCAGGGTGTAAATCCTGGCCGAGCAAAAGCAGAGGAAGCCGCCAAGTTGGTCGGCGGCCGGGTCTTGCTACCGATCTTCGCGCCGGGTGAGAACAGCTACCCTGCCCACCTCGATCCCGTCACGCCGTCGAAATTCCGCAAGCACCAGCAAACCGATATCGAGCTCAACGATTTGCAATTGGACGCCCTCAGTCGAATGAAGCAGTTCACCGACTTCAACGACCTGGCCAACAAGAGCGCATTGGGTAAGGAAGGGATAGACCGGCAGGTGCGCTCGCTGGTGGTCGACTTGATCGAGAAGTACGAGTTGGCTTGCGCAGAACGGCAAAGTAGGACTGTAGTCAAGATCAGGCCGATTAGCAGGAGCGCTTCTCAGTGAGCGTTGCTCAAAACCCCACCGGGTCGTTCCAGACGGCGCCGCCCGGCTAACATACCTGGAGAACAATCATGGCATCAGTCAACAAAGTCATCATCGTGGGCAACCTTGGCCGCGACCCCGAGATTCGATACATGCCGAGCGGTGATGCCATCGCCAATATCGCTGTCGCCACTTCGTATAAGTGGAAAGACCGCAATACGGAAGAGCAAAAGGAACAGACCGAATGGCACCGAATCGCCTTCTTCGGCCGACTGGCCGAGATCGCCGGCCAGTACCTAAAGAAAGGCTCGGCGGTCTACCTCGAAGGACGCCTTCAAACCCGCAAGTACACCGACAAGGACGGTGTGGAGCGCTACGCCACCGCCATCATCGCCGAGCAAATGCAGATGCTCGGCAGCCCTGGCGGGGGGCAGTGAAAGTAGCGAAGACTGATCTTAGCTATCGAGCCGGTGCGGCCGCACCGTCACGTCGCGCGTTTGCGCATGCGCGGACAGCATGGTTGCCACGGGCGGTGGCCGCTGCTGTTCCTCGCATCGGCGCTCCAAAGCCAGGCGCACCGTGTTCGGATGCGGCGCGTCGCGACTGAGCGCCTCCAGGATTGCCGCCTGCAGTTCGGTGGCGCCGAAGCGGTCAAGCAGGCGCAACAACGCCATCGTGACCGTGCCCAGATTGCCGTTGCGCTTGCCGGCCTGCACCAGCAGTTCGGAGCTGGCCGGGGCGGCGTGTGCCAGACGGTACATCCCGCGATGGCGTCGCGCCGCATGTTTAACCGCCACCAGTTCGGCGATGTGCGCCGGCTCTTCGATCTGCTGGCCTTTGTCGTAGCTGCGCGGCAGGCTGGAAAGGCGCAGCACGCCATCGAACACGCCGACCGTGGCGGCACTGGCGCGCACGGTCAGGCTGCGCTGCACATGGGTGTGTGGAATCGTGTAGTCGTTCACGTCGAAGCGCACGTACGGTGTATTGCCCGCCTTGACCACCACCTCGTCGCTGGGGAAGGGATTGTCCGGCAAAGCCAACAGATATGGCCTCTCCTGCAGGAACGCTTCGCGCACCGTCATGCTCCTGTCCTGGGGGCATGGCCGCTCCATCGACTGGCCGGCGCACCAGATATCGGCCTGGGCGTTCAGGTCGGCCAGGTCGCGGAACTCGCGCGCGGCGAAGAAGGCGCTGCGAATGTAGCGTATGGCACGCTCGACCCTGCCTTTTTCATTGCTGCGGGCGAGGCTCGTAGCGGTAGTGGCCCGCCAGCGACAGCAGTGTCGGATTGAAGTGGATGGCCTGGCCGTGGCGTTCAAGCACTGCGCTCTTGAGATTGTCGTACTCGACGACGCGGCTGCAGCCGCCGAAGACCTGGAAGGCTTCGACATGCCCGCGCAGGAAGTTCTCCATGCGCGCATTGAGGTGGAAGCGCAGGAAGATGCGGCGCGACCAGGAAAGCACCATCACGAAGGCCATCAAGGGGCGCCGCGCCGTCCCACCATCAGATGGGAGAACGAAGCCCAGTCGCACTGGCACTGCTCACCCGGCAATGTGCGCAAACGCAGGTAGGCTTCGACCGGCTTGCGCGGACGGTGGCGCGCGACCTGACGCCGGAAATAGTCGGGTCCGCCCACATAACACGCTCGCGCACCATGCCGTACAGACGGGCTGGCCGTGAGCTGCGTATATTTCTCCAGTGTCCGCAGAATGAACGGCAGGTAGTCGTCGAACTACGCCGCCCGTTGCGAGGCGATACGGGGCAGGCCAGCCTGCGCCAGCACCCGTTTGACAGTACTGTGATGCACGCCGAGATGGCGCGCGATGGTGCCGCATCGCCATTTCTCCGCATGGTAAAGGCGTAGTATTTGTGCCGTTGTTTCAATGTGAATGGCCACTGCAGTCTCCCCGGCGGCGGCAAGCGTGCCCCTTACGGTGCCTGGGCGACGCGACCGCACAAGAAATTCAATCGCATGAACACCGAGCAGGGTCGTCCGCAAAAATGACAGCACCTCGCGTTCCCGCCGGTACGGTCCGCACCGCGAATGCGGCAGCCATGATCACGCCCAGGAATAGCAGCAGTAAAGCACCCGGTGCCGGTGCGGGGGAACTGTGATGCGTCACTATTTCTTTTTTGGCACGGTTGCGGCGCATCCGTACGGCATACCTGATGCGGCCCTTGCGGGTACTTTGGTAGCGCCGACCAGCGGCCCTTTGCTACAGGCGATGGGCTATGCCGGCGCAATCCTCACCGCAATACTGCTGGCCGCGATCGCAGTCACTGCATATGCAAACCTGCTTGCGGCATCTGGAGCACAGGAAGAGGCGGGCCACGGACTCCATCGATTTGCTCCGTCAAGCCGGACAAAGATGGACGACAGCGTCTTCCAGGGGCATACTTCAAAGGCATCCATTGCTCTGGAATGCAGGGCGCGACACGGGAAACTTGCCGGTTTTGGGTGTCGCGCCCACCTCTCTGCGGCAATACCGTTTTACCCCTCCCTACGGCCAATGTCATCCCCGTGAGCATTCTTGGCCCAAACGCAACACATCACCCGCACACACCAAGCTGACGACAGTGGCGCGCCATGTCGTCCGGCCGGACGGCGGCCGGCCCCCGGCTGCGCCGGGGCGAGCGACTGCATGGCGCGAAGCGCGTCCCCTGCGGGCATGCTCAGTAAAAGGCGTCTACAGGAAAGGGATGGCGCAAGCCGGCCATTCGGGGATGCCGGTGAAGCCGGTGAAGCTGATCGAACGGAAAACGCAGGTGGCACCCAAATTTAGGCGCTTTTCAAAGCCCGTTCACACTCGCTCACTCGGTCAATCGGCAGCAGGCCAAGTTGTTGAGCTCGACGACATATCAAAAGGGAAATTTTGGCCCCATACAACTCAAGACGGTCGGAACTTGTCGAACGAACGGCAGCAGTTGTATTCAGCGTCAGTTTCTTCGGGTTGGGCGCTGGAGTGTTCGTGCGCGGCGTAGGTTCGAACTTACCAACGTGCGAATGAAAGAAGCAGCGTTTGCCGGGCGACAGGGCCCAAGTTTTCACTCGGGGCGTGAACACCAGCAGTGTCAAACATCACAGCGGTGCCGGCCCTCCCAGGATAGCGACTATAACCATTGCTACGTGCCGTGAACTCCTCGACACCTGGATCTCTGTTTAAATGGGAGCCTGGAACGTAACAAAAATCACCATGACCGATTTCTACGTCAGATAGAAAGATAAGTACCTTAATAAATATTCCCGGTCCATCTGTATGGTCAACATGCCAGTTTAGATAACCTAGTGGAAATGGCGAAACTAGGCGCAGAGTGGCAGCGATCAACCGATGAGTTTGTCTATATCCAGTTCCGAGTATCGATGCATCAATACTGTCCACATAGTCTTTCAGCATAGGGGCAAACGATAGGTCTAAATCATAAAAATTTGGCGCCTGAGTGCCATTTAATATTCCCGCACACCATTGGGCCTCTGCATTTGCTAAAAGTTGAGCGCGGCAATTTTCGAATTTGCGCATAACAGCTAGAGGTAGCATGCTGGGAATTTGTACGACGCCGTCCTTCCTTAGGTTCTTTTCTATCATGTCCATTTTAGGAGCTTTCGCGCGGAACCACCAATTATAGCTACCCGATCCAAGGCGTTTAGGTCCGGAATCTCGTCCTCAGGATCCTCGGGACCTGAATACACTTTCTCTGGAGAGAATAGATGTTCCGAACTCCACACTAATCGTTCATTTGAAAACAACGTCAATAAATTCGCTGGAGAATGCCAACCGCCTGGCGTGCCTGGCGGCACTGTAGCAATCCGTCTCGCGTGACTTGGAGATAATTGTACCCACACATTTTCCAACTGGTGTAAACGGTCGAACGTGAATCTATCCGGCGTCGGAAGCGTTCGTGGCGAGTCTCGTGTAGTTAAGCGGCTGAACAGTCCGCCGCGCACTAAAATTCGCACTCGAGGGAAGGCTGTCGCAAGTATCGGTAATAGATGGGCGTCCTTTACTGATGGTTCAACAATAATTACCTGCTCGAATGCAGAAGCAACCCGCCAAAGCGGTGCACTTTCAATAGAATCGAGCGCTATTCTTTGCATTGGAGATTGAAATGATCCCATCGAGGAAAGATAAATTCCAAAGCCCCCAGACGAAAGCGCTTTTTGTTGGAGCCGCAGGGCGTTTTCCTCAAAAGGATCGATTCGAATCACAGGAAATATTCGGCCTTCTAGACTTGAACAAAAATTGGATAAAAAAGCATCTTGCTCGTGGGTCGTTTCATTAATTACGATAGCGCCTTGTACACTGGCGCCAGCTAGTGATGACGATATATAATCCGGCGTAATTTTATCCCGGCTATAGTCAATTCTGGTCAAGCCGTCAAACACTCGCGGCCATTTAATAGCCTCAAGTTGGCTATGCGACGAGTACCGGTTAAAGGATCGCTGCATATTGGGTTACTGCTATTGCATCTTCACGATATAGCCGAAATATACCATCTACCAAACGTCTATTTGATGCACACAATACATCCACTGGTCCGGTTTCGCCGCGATCGTTAAAACCCTCAATAAATTTTTCATCCATTTCTGCCAAACAAAAACTAGGGCAAATCTGTTTGTAGCTACATTCATCGCAATATCCTCCTCGAGTCTCAATTATTTTAATAAATATTGGATCCTTACGAGCATATTTTTTTACGTTTGGACAAGGTATCCGTACTCCATTTGCCTCAATACCAAATATTTCCTGCCCAATTGAACAACCCTGCATTCCTGATGTATGGCAACTAAGCACATCAAGGTTTCCAGACAAAAGAACATTCCGCACAGCCCCAGCCGTACGGGTTTCACAGCGACGGGTTTGTCCCATTTTAAATTCAGAGACGCAGCGAGAAAGCAAACGAAGTTGGCAGTCAACATATTCTTCGAAATAATCCTTTAGCCAACTCACATCCTCTGAACCACGCACCTCAAGCGGCTTCAAATGAATATTTGTCTCGTCGAATTCCGTTACAAAATAGTCGAAAACTTTCTCCAGTTTAGAGGGATCCGTAACCACACTGATCGGGCCGCATTCCACGCCCGCCTTCTTCATTGTTCGATAATTTGCGACGGCCCGCGCATGGGTATCGCGACCAGCCAAATTTACTCGATGAGCGTTATGAGTCAAAGGATTACCGTCGATGGAAACACCAACACAAATACGATGATTCAGCATTATCTCTAGCATTCGCTCCGTAAGAAGTGTGCCATTGGTTGTCATCGAAAACGCCACCCGGTTACCTACTACGCTAGCGGCAACTTCTCTGCAAATTTCATCGATAGCCTCAAACTCTAAAAGTGGTTCTCCACCATAGAAAATCACATCAACCTGCCCAATCGTTCCTTCAGCGGTAGTCTGAATTGCCGCCGCAATTGCCTTGGCATCAGTTTGTATCTTGTTAGGAGCCGTAATCATTGAGGAAACTTTGCAATAATCACATCTCAAGTTACATGCTTCGCTCACGAAAACGATCATGCTGACCTGAGGGGTTCGCTTTAACGGAGCAGAAAGCGACTTCAATTGTCTACTGTGCTTCTCGTACAATTCATGGTCAACGGAAACGTATGCTTGGTCAAAAAGATGCCAAGAATTGTCAGGCCGCACCAATACAAACTGGTCGTGCGCAGGATGCAACACCTGAGCCCAAGTATTGGTTCGCTCGACGCGGCCGGATAACACTCCAAATTGCCTGTTCAACCTTCTTCCTCTTTGGAATTGTCGATTGTTTTCTTCACGGGTTCGGATTCTCCAGGGCGATACGTTTCATCGACCGAGCGTTCACGCATGTTTTCGGCCGCTGACGGTGCTGATGCTCCTCGACCGACGTTATCGTTTCTCGCATCGCTCCCGGGCCAAGTATCTTGCTTGAACCAAGATGATCTGCCGCGACCTTCATTGCTCTGGCAATCTTCTTCGTCACCTCGATTTACAAAGCGAATAGTCGTAGTGGTTGTCACAACAACAGCCGCAATGTCCCCGCGACGCGACTCAGGCGTCCGACCACCTTTTGCTGAATTACCACCTATTGCTGAACTCCCTGGCCACCTATCACTTATATTCCATGCTCCTCGTCCAGCTTTTTTAGCAGCATCGTCTAGTTCTTCCGGCGTAACTTCGATTACCTTGAAACGTTTTTGGTCTTCATCGTCTCGGGTGGGATCACTCATATTTCCTCCTTGTAAAGTTATTGCATGAGATAGTTCAAAACATCTTGTTTTCGCCGATAGATTAAATCGAAAAGCGCGAGCTCACGTTTCTTTAAATGAGTACATGCTACATTTACATAATTTCGCGCACCTGCGTCCTCTGCGACAAAATTACGCACCAATGTAGGCGACAGCCGTGAAAAGCAAATCGGTGTACTACAATGACGACGTATTTCACAAGTGTCGCATATACCCTTGCGAGTTAGACAGCCTTCGATATACTCCGGACCTTCGTTAAATACCATTCGACTGTTCTGGCAGGGGCGAATTTCACCATTCCGCTCGATCGAGTGCATGCGCTCGCCACAAGTGCTTCGAGGTGAATCGCCACAGGCTTTAGAATAGAATGAGGGTGAAACTTTACCCAGAAGAAGTAACTCGCCGAGATACTCTCTAATCCTGAAACCATCCGTTGCAAAACGATCCAGATTCCGTTCCAAAAGTTCCAATTGAGCCTCAAAAAAACTCTCTAGATATAGATCCAATTCATCCGGGGTGCCCATCCCATCAATTTCAAGTGGTGCAAGCACGAAACTAGTGACGCCAAGTACATTCACTAAATACTCATGCATATCACGCATTCTCTTGGGGTCTGCCACCACACAGAACACGCCGAACGGAATTCCGCGATTCTGCAGGAGTTGAAGGGTACTGAGAACTTTGGCGAAACTGCCCTTCCCATTAGCGAATGGCCTGTGCCGGTCATGCAATTCGGGAAGTCCATCAATTGAGAGTGTGATCGATATACCATAGTCTTCAAGTATGGATAACGCGTCCTCTGTCGCAATAGTACCATTAGTAGTTACGTGAAAATGGGGAATGAAATGGTTAGAAGATGCTAGTAATTCATTACAGACATATTTTATGTCCGCTAGTCTCAACAACGGTTCGCCACCTTGGAAGTGAATATCAACATGTTCGCCAGCAAGACACAGGGCGCGCACAGATTTAACAACCGCATCTAAATCGCGCTCACCATGCTCTATCCCCGTATGTGTGACCTGATCAAACCGACAGTAATCGCAGCGAAGGTTACACTTGTTATTGAGAAATATTGTGATGACCCGATATCCTCGCTTAGAAAACCCGGACTCTCCCATCCTGAGAGAGAGTGGCTGCAATTCTGAAAGTGTATGCAATCCCTCAACGATTTTCCAAGTACCACTAATGTTATGAAGCAGAACGGAAAATTTCCCAGTTGGACTGTGCAGCACATTTAAATCATTCATGACTCCTCCATCAAATTAGAATTGCACATCTAACAATTGGCGTCAAGATAATTTTTGATTTGTTCCTCATGATCGACGGCACGCTGATCGAGGCGTGAGCCTTGATGAGTAATTTGGTGAAGAAAGAGATGGCATATGCTCCTAGTTCGAAAACGGCTCTTGGGCCACGCCTTTAAATTCTCCTTAGTCCGTGTCCAGGACTCATCAATATTTTGATAAGACACTGATTTTAAAGCAAAATATAGCATTATTGCCTCTCACCCATTTGATAATGCATCACTTTGAAATCAAAAATTCAAGCAAGTTGGAGCTGACTTCGCACGCCGGCCTTGGCCTGATTGGACAATGCTTCAAAGCGGCTCAAGTCAAGCTCGACTCGCCGGAATGGGATGATGAGTACATTGGCATTCGGTCCCTTACGCGGTAACGTCGAAGCTTGATACATGAATCATGGCTTTGGCCGCCGAGCGACTGGCATCGTCGCTGCGGGGGACGGCGCCGCAAAACGCTCCTGCTTGCCATCGAGTGACGCCAGGGTGCCGCCATTCCGCGGCATCTGAACATTCGGTCAGACTCAAATTGCCTTGGCCGACTGCGCAAATTTTTACCCGGCCGGTACGAAGAAGTTGGTGGCTATCGCTACCATCGCGTTCAACGGTCACTGCGCGTTACGCTACGTTACGCGGTAACAGCACCGCAAATCGGCGCGCCGCCAACGCAGCGAAGGACAAGGCGTTTGCGGTATTGATCTCGCCGTGCTGAAATCAAACCCAATTTCGCCGCCACCCGGTTCGTTAAGCAGTAACGATCACGGGTGCTTGCTCACAAAGAATTTGAAGTAACCGTCGTGGCCGGAGAGTGCAAAAAAATCGGCCTTGCAAAAGGGGAAAGACAGGTCAAAAATAGACCCCGTCCAAGCACCAAAATCAGCACTCCAAGTGCCCTCATCTGGCCGCAAGTCGGTGGTTCAATACACCCGCCGATTGATACCCGCCGCGCGTACGCGATCCAGATCGAAAAGGGACTGTGGAAAATACGATTCAACACACCCAGAGCACGGCGCTCAAGGGCCTGCGCTTCGACACCATCGAAGAACAGAATGCCCACCTCGAGCGTTGGGAATGCAAGTGGGTGGCCACCCGGGTTCATGGCGCAATCCGCCGTCAAGTCGAGGCCATGTTTCAGGAGAAGCGGCCGTATCTGAAACTATTGTCCATCGAAGCCTTCCAGTATTTCAAAGAGTCAAGAGGACGGTCTGCGAAGACAGTTGCGTGCAGGTCGAACACTGCAGCTACGCCGCGCGCCCGGCCAAGATCGGCAGCCGTGTCCTGGTGCGCGTGTTCGAGCACCACCTTGAAATCCGCGACCTGCACTCGAAGGCGCTGTTGCGCACCCATGCCTTGTCCGCCACGCCCGGCAAGGTCATCTTGCCCGACGAGGAGCGGCTGTTCAACCCATCGCGCGAGACGCATCGCATTCTGACCCAAGCGAAGGCGATCGGACCGGCGACCGAGAAGCTGTGCCAAAGCATGTTCGAGAAGGATGGGCGCGTCGGACAGCGCAAGCTGTGGGGCATCGTTGGCTTGGCCAGGACCTATCCACGCCGCCTGATCGACAACGCGTGCGGCATGGCCCTCAACGAGGGCGTGCGCAGCTATCAGCAAATTCTCGCCTTGGTCAAACGCCTGTTCAAGGACGTGGTCGATGGCCTCGACGCCCCCTTCCAGGGCGAGCTCGATCTCGTTCAGCACCAGCTTCTGATCCGGGACGGCGAAGACTACGCCGACCTGTTCACCCTCGGCGCGCGGTGCAGCGCCGATCTTCCAACCTCCAACAAGTAGCCACACCCATGAGCATGTCCATGAATGAAATCGAGCGCACCTTGCGCGAGCTGCGCCTGTTGGGCATCCGCGCTACACTGGAGACCCGCAACTTGCAGGCCCGGGCCAACCAGGAGCCGTTCCATAAAACGCCTTCAAGACGAGCTTGATCGGCGCCGCTCGGCGCTGATGGACCGGCGGTAAGCACAAGTGCCGCGCTGGCGCTCGATCGTTTGGCCCCTCACGTTACCGTACAACGAAACGGGAAATGATCGAACGCCTGATCAAAATCGAGGACGACGGCATCATCGGCGGCATCGATTTGGACAGCGCCGATGGGATGAGTACTTCGAAGTAGCTCCCCGTGAAGCAAGTGACGACATCGGCAAAACGAAAATCGACATCACTACAAAATTGACCGGTGCCCATCGACGAACTCGAAAATCAAAAGCAACGACACGCCCACGCCGATGGTATGCGCCATGCTTTCGACAGGATACGGCGTTGCCGGACGAAAAACCGTCCGGCAACCGCCCCGGCACCTATCGCCGAACTTCGCCGAAAAAAACGGCGAAGCCCGCTCCATGGCGCTCTAAGCGCTCACCGAAACATTGGCCTTTGGCTTGCAAGAAAAACCTCGCATTCTGAAACGTTACCCAGTAACGATATCCGAACGAAGCCCGCAAAGAAGATAACAAATATCGTTCGAGTCGGGTCCAATTGATCTACAATTTATACGTTCCGCCGGCGGTTTGGAGGTGGGGGAATTTGAAGTGGCCAACGGGGGCATAGGTGAGTATGGCGAGGTCAATGGCACCGGTACGCACTTGGTGCGCCCCTTACGCACGACCAAAATACGTCCACCGTGCACCGTCTGCTGAAGACATGGCGTGTCGTCAAACCTTTACGTATGCGGCGTCAAACACTTCAAGAGAAAATTTTTCCTTACACGTGGCCGGTGTGAATCGGCGGGCACATAGAGCCATTCGGGTGGCGGCCAGATAGAGCCACCCGAATGGCTCTATGTGCCCGCCGATTCACAGTCATGCGATTCCTCGATGTCTCAAGGGAGCGTCTTTCTCATATCTCCGGCCAGAAACAAGGCTGCTTTTGCAAAATTCTCCAGCCGATCGATTCGATCGAGCATGGCTTGCTGTTTGGCCTTTTCTTGGCTCTCCAGGAGACCTTCTGCGACGAATCTTGAAATCCGCAGTTCTACGGTGGCTTCCAAGCTGCCCTTGATGGCCTCCTCCAACCACGGTTTGACAACCTCGATTGACCGTTCGGCAGCAACGCTGAGTGCGTGACGTATCAGTTCCCTTGCTGCGTGATCGATCCCGATCGCGAACTCAAAGAGCTTCTTCTCGTCCTCCGTTGCACCTTCAAGCTCTTCGCTGCTAGGCGGGCGCGAAAAAAATCTCATTTCATCTGCCTCATTCACACCTAAGGAATTGAGTGTGCGCAGCAGCGGGTCTAGCTCCCGCAGTGGTCGCATGTACGGGGGCAATGTATACCGGTGTGCCCAGAGTTTCAGGATGACATCCACGCTCTCGCCCACCGCAGCATCTCGCACGGTTTCGGGCGCATCCTCAGCAGCGGAGATTTTCTCGGCGACTAGGTGCGCCATCCATTGGGCAGTAAGATCGTCGCCGAGCTTCAAGCCGGCAACGATCCGCTTGCCGAGCTCGATGACGGCTTTAGAGCGATCGAGTGATTCCATCTTGTCCGATCAGGTAGTAGCGGTTGTAGGGATAGTTGTAGAAGGAGTAGTCATCGGTGCCAGTCTCGTCTTTCGGTGGCTTGCGGCGGACCTTTGTACAGACGATCAGAGATGTGTTTGGGTGCCCATCCAACAGTGCACGAATGAACTTGTCGTCGGCGCTGAGCCGAGTGCCGGTCAGGACGTCGCGCTCCTTCCCGTAGCCCGTGCTGCGCGACCACGATTCGCTTCGTAGGCTGCCACCAGCTGGTAGCATCCACGATCGCGCGTCTGAATCCGTCATGGGATTCAGAGCATTGAGGATTTCGCGACAAGGCCGCGGGCCAGGGTTATCAACTTTGCCAGCCCATGGGTCATATTCGTCAAGGCTCAACGAGTCGCTTCCCGTCTGTACCCAGCCAAGCAGCCTCAGCTCTGGATCATCAACCTCCTCCCGATGATCAATGTGATCCGCGTCTGGAAGGTAAATCTCTCCTGGACTAGGGCTAGTCTGCATGGCGGCTAGAAGCGCCGCCGCATGACAAGACCGAACGAGCACAGACCCCACCGAGACGGTTTCACCGTTGACCGCATCGTTGGTCGTCCATTGGCCCCAGAGGACCGTCATGCCGTCGTCCGTTTTCAGTTGGTCATCCAGATACTGTCTATCAACCTGCCAACACCATGAGGCATCAGATCGATCGCTGTTCGACGGGGCTACCTTCAAGATTTCGGGATCGCGTCGATCCGCAAGCCACCGGTCATCACCGCGAGTAAGCAATTGCCCTCTCAACCAATCGTCAAACGGGTCCGCATCATCAGCGCGACGGCGTACCGGCTTGCTCTCCAGGAGCAGGCCAGCGACAAACATCATGGCGTGATAAGACTGGTAAACGACGCAGTCCTCCACTTTCGGCATGCTTCCGTGTGAGTGGGTTGTCTCTCGTCCTCGGAAGAGCCCACGTTTGTAGCGCTGATCATCAACGTGACGATGAGGCCTTAGCGACATGCGACCACGCAAGACTGCCCGTGCTCGTTGTTCGATCGACTGCTGATTCAAACCGAAGATACGGCCCAACGGGGCGAACCAATAGGGGCCGATGTCGACGCCGAAAAAGTACCTCTCGTCGTCGGCCACGGCTTCGTCATCCGAGGCACTGTCATCAACGATCACGTACTCGCGATGGTCGTAAACGTCCCTGGGCAGTGCGGCGCGGTTTGCGCCGTTCGCAATGGCGAGCAAATCCGACGACAACGGATGGACTTCATGCAGGCGTCTCAATGCTTCCGAGGCGAAGTGCCGGATGACGACGTGCTGCTCCCTTGCGCAAGAGTCAAGGAACGCGAGAAAAGGAACAATGGCACGTGGCACGTCTATGGCGCCCCGTGCCAGGGCAATACAGAGCCATTGGCGTGCATGCCACTCATAAAAAATAAGGCCGCGGTCGGCAAATGGCTGCGGGTCAGCTCCCGATGCGCGAGTGGCTAGCGCGGACAACAAGGATTGCCAGTCGAGCTCAAGACAGTTGCGGACGCAGTGGGCGTGTTCCCAGCGCTCCGCAGTGGACGGGCGCGCCAGACCCGCCCATAAGTAGCCGGCCAAGGCTACCTCACAAGAGGATGACGGTGCGAGCGATTCGCTCCACGGGCCATCGCCGTCTTCTCCCTCAAGAATCTCTTCGAGCAGGTCGAAGCCGAAGTTCAACACCTCATCGGCCTCGTCGCCGGTCAGGTGTCGCGAGAGCGGCTCCACCAGATGGAACAAGCCGTTCGCATCAAACGCGTCGAGCTGCGACAGGTATCCTTTGATCCTAGCTGACGCTACGTCCTTCTCCATGATGATGCACTCTGCATAGAGACCATCAAATGGGCCCTTATGGCCCCAACCGCGGCGCCCCACGCGGTTGGGTTCACGTGCAGCCAGCAAAAGGGCTGCCTTCTTTAGTTCGTTGCGGACGGACAGGAGCCTCTTGCTCGCCTCGGGGAGGTGCCTGATGACGTCCATGAAGCTGAACACACTAAACTCCTCGTCCAGCTGGAGCGCCCGGAGGTATCCGTCGATCTCCGACAGTTTCGCGCGCCGACAGCCTTGCTCATAGAACGTACTAGCGTACGAACGACCATCAACCTTCTTCAGCGATCGCCGTGCCGCGACAACCGCAGCTGAGTCGCAGAGATCGATGCCGTTGAAGATGGCATCCCAGTCGGGCTCCTTCACCTCTTTGCGAGGACCCGAACGGGACGTGCGAGCAGCAGTCACCGACTCACCAGCTCCTTTGGCCACAGATGCCAAAAGTAGCCGCTCCAAATCTGTAAGCGACATCGCCACGGAGTCGGCCAGAACCTTGAGTTCGCGCCAGGTGGACGTTTCGTGGGTCTGGATGCGGAGGAATCGGTAGGCGATCTGAAGGATTGATCTTTTCCGATTGTTGTCGGATTCCGCCTCAATGGCCGCTTTGATGTCGCTGACGCGTTTCCATCCCGTCTCGGCGCCACTCAGGGCCACCGCTGCCCATTTTGGAAGGAGCCCTCGGTCGATCAGACTGTAAATTGCGACGGGAAATAGCTCTCCAGCAAAGCCGAACTCTCGATCCCGCCAACGGCTAAGAATTGCGAGACTAGATGAAGGACAAAGACCGACCAAGCCCTCTACCAACCGATCCCAGTCCATATATTTGTCTCGGGCCATGTGCTCGTAGCTGAGCTCGGCAATACGTGCCAGGCGATAGGCGGTCCGAGGTCTGGCCTGGTCAGGGCGATGCGCGGCGTCCGAGAGATCCAAGAACGTTGTCCATCGAGAGAGGTGTTCCTCTCCGATCTTGCTGGCGATGTCGATCGCTTTGTCGAAATAAGCAGCCGCTTCCGACTTGCTCACGCAATAGATGGCGCGCGCTAGCTCCTGAAGATCGTCAACCTGTGCCTCCGCATCGCTGCGCGACGCGATGATCTGATCGAATGCCTTAGAGCTGAGTCGCAGTGAGAAATCGCCCATCCCTGTTGTTCGCGCAGCGATGTGGCACATCCTCGTGAGAGTGCTCGAGTAGACGCGGTCGTTATTGTCGACCCACTTCAGCAGCGCGTCGATCTGAGCTGGCTTAATGGAGCCCGCATCGCGAAGGATCTGTATCCATTCGATGGCAACAGCCTTCTCCAAATTGAAGTTCCGCTGATAGTCACGTGACGACACAGATTTCGTATGTCCCAGCGCAAGCTCGACTTCGTGATCAAGGTTGGGAGACTGGCGGCCACAGGCGATCTCAGCGGCCAAGACGAACCAGGGCAGAACGCCCCCTGTCACCTGCTGCAACTGGGACGCTTGTTGGCTTTTAACGAGAGATCCCTTCCTCTCAAATTCAAGGCGGATATCCTTGGGCGCCAGATCAATCAACTCAATCCGTTTTCCGCGTAGCGCGGCTTCCAAAGCGTAGGCCCGAATGAAGTCTGCTCGCTCGTCATCGAAGTCATGGAGTTGGTGAGGCGGATCTTCTGGCAAATACCGGCGCAACGTCTGCGCCCAATTCGCATCGTCGCGCGGGAGGCATCGGAGCGCAAGCGTGATTGCCGACCGGACTCCGTCCAGTACGCTGCTCTCAGATCTCCATGAGGAATGTTGCTCAGGTAACTTGATCTTAGGGTCAACCAATATACCCATCAGATGGCGCAGTGGCTCTGCCGGCAACAGATGTGCGACCCGGACCGCTTCGGAGGCCAGGCCCAGCAGCATCCAGGCATCTCCCTCGGCGTGCTCGGCGAGTTCATCCATTCGTTTGAAGTCGCCGACGTCCGCAAGTCGAGCGGCCACGCACTTCGTGACTCTCAGTACGGTGGATTTGGGATTCCATGCTTTCAGGAATTGCGCGACCTCAGCAGGGCCCCGCAATCTCAGGACTCCGATAGCAAGCTCGGCGATATCGGAGTCGTCGATCTTGTCCTCCTTGCGGTGCTTGGGTGGCAGCTTGCTCCAAGCGATCAATGACTCCCAGGCCATGCGCAACCTGCTTCTCGCCTCAGGGATGAGGTCATCGTTTCCGGCAAGCAGCACCGCCTCGTACGCGTGATGCGAGCCAAGAAATCCGCCGCCGAACGTGCGTCTGGAGACCATTTCTTCGATGCGATCTGGCGCAAGCAGAACGCTGGCAATGTCAGTGTTCTGCTGGATGAGCGTGTTCTGGCGCGTCTCGCCAGCTACCTCGCCGCCAACCTTCAGCGCGAGCTTAGCGGCAGCAACGTGCCGTCCCTGCTGCAAGCATGCTCTAAGCGCGAACATCAGTCGTTGCAGCTCGACGTCTCGTCGCTCCAGAGGGTTGAGCTCTGGCAAGCTCTCATTCGAGAGCGCTAGCACAATCAGCTCGTCCATCCGGCCGGCAGACAGTAGCAACTGCGGCAGCGCTGCCGCCACATATGAACTGGTGGCCGCAAGCGGCCTGAGTTTTGCAAGAAACGCATCAAGCGAAGCCGCATCGGGCTTGAATGTCTCGTTGAACCAGGTCTCTGCCGGTTCGTCCATGAAGTGCAGGCCTGAGTCCTTTACAAAGAGCGGCCGGCCGAACTCTGTGGCAAACGTACGTACGGCGCTCTCGGGAATTCCGGCGATTTGGGCCAGGATGGAAATCGGCACCATCGGCCGTAGCACCGCGAGGCCCTTGCAGATGAGGTCAATCTGGTTCGCCTCGGTCGGGCCCCACTCGACTTTCAGTCTGGCGATAGCATTGGTCAGCAGGCCTCCGATCGCGTGCTGGACCGTTGTGGGTGTTGGCCCCAGGGCCCTCAGCATGTCGCCAATGGGTGGGGCTCCCTCCATCGCGAGTGCTTGAACGCGCGGGTTATCGCTACTTAGAAAAGCGAATTCCGCAGCCTCCGCGTCCGTTGCCTCGGGATAACTCAGCCGTAGGTGCATGGCAGTCTCAGCTTTGGAGAACGGCGCTAGCTTTATCACTATGGCGTCCAGCGGAGCTCCCAGGTGACCCTGCCGGTGTGATCGACATGTGAATACCAAGCGCACCCCGTCGGGCATATCTGTGTTGATCAAGTCATGGACAAACGCACGCTCACTGATCTCATGTGCCGCAATATACGCGTTGTCGGCCGCGTCGACGATGATGCAAAGGCTCGCCTGAGGCGTGCGGGCTCTAAGTAGATCAATGGCTTGCTTGAGCCGAGATACGAAGGCACGCATGAACTGCTTGGGGTCCGCGCCATTGGACGGAATTAACGGCAGGCATAGCTGCTGCCCTGAAAGCTCGTTCACGATCTGAACGAGGGCATCGCGGTACCGATGGCGATACTTTAACGCCTGGCGATAAGTCCCGTCACCGAAGCAGTCGTACAGAACCGCCACCGATCCAGCAGGCATGGCACGGGCCAGGTGAGAAGAAAGAGTCGACTTGCCTACACCACCGTCTGCATGGATGACCACCGGGCGTTGTGCGGTGAGGAGAGTCGCGAGGATGTCCGCCTGCTGCGCTCGTGGAAGCACTTGCTTCGGTTCTGAGATCAACGAGGGCGCCGGCAGTAGGTCGATTTCGGTCACCCGCAGTGCGCGGAGTACGTCGTAGAGGCGGATGGAGCGGTCCTTCGCTCCCTCATCGGTTGCCCGGCGGATGACCAGTTCCTTCAGTTGGAGTGCAGCCTCGGTGTCCGGCTCGGACAAGTATGCGCTGAGGTCATGACTCAGGAGGTTGCGCTGTTCCCATAGATCCGGCTCACCAGCTTCAACCGAGAAGGCGGCGAAGAAACTCTGTGCGTTGCTGCCAGCTGACGCCGCGTAGCGTTTCAGCAACTCGTCAACTTCGCGGTGCCGCGGTGCTGTCGACCCCGCAGCGATCTCGGCCAACGCTTCAAGTACAGCTCCGTCCATAGGCCTGTTCGTCAGAAAGACGAACCGAACCTTGTTAGCCAACATGTCCAAGCCAAGCGACGCCTCCAGCTCCTTGAAACGCCCAGCGAAGCCTTCGATGGTTCCTTTGAGGCCGCTTGCCGTCCAGGGGGTGTATGCTTGCCTGGACGAGTGTTTGAGCTGCACATAGCGGATGGACGTTGCCGCAGTAACATTCTCGCTACCGTAGTACAGACCCACGTCAATGACCTCGTCGCCCATGCTTGTAGATGCCCCCCCCTCGTCCAGTGACGCTCCTTCGACCGCCACCGCCACTAGACCATTTTGTCCGGTAAGAAGACCGAGGCACTGCCGGGCGGCCCATTGATAGTGGAACTGATCGCCGCTTCTGGAAGGACCAACAGAACCTTGCTTCGCCATATTTTCTGCACTCCATGCATCCGTTTTTAATGGAGGTTACCAGCTCGAGATGCTCTCGGCGACCTGCCTATGGTCAGTACCTAACTTCAAATGTTGTGGAGCCGCTTTGGAGCATCGAATTTGGCAGAATGAAGGCCCGACCCGCTGCAAAGCAGAAATTGAACTGCACCAAGCGGACTTCCGCTCTTGGCCGAAAGGGGAAGTTCGCCGCGGCAAGTGTAACTCAGAAATACGCGGCGGACTTCGCTACTTCAGGCCGGGTAGTCGCAGCATTTTCCAAAACGTGGCATCTATTTCGGAAAGTCACAACGACGTTGAAAAACTGCGATCCGCCGCATACCTGCATGACGACCAGCGTGCGCCCCCTAGGGTAGCCTAGTATCAGGGTATCGCAACATCTTTCCCTTCTGCCCATGCCATGGCTTTATCCAAAGGTCTTTTAGTCGTCGGACAACATGCCGTAAAGTTCGCCGTCGGAGTCGAAATCGGGCTCATAAGTATGCAGTTCGCCCTCTCGCCTAACGGATAAAAGTTCACCCTCAGCGTAGAGCCGCAAACCGACGCGCTTGAACAGCGCTTGAGCGATAACAGGAAACGCGAGGGATTGGTCCGCAGATACGCGCACCTCCCCATGCACGGTGAACCGCAACTCAAGGGGAGGTATGTCAACATCGGCTGTTTGGCAAACCGTTGATATCGTGAGTGGGTTGTCTCGCATCCAACTCGGCGTACAGATGGCATCAATATCGGGATGGGGTTGGTCCTCGAATGTAAGCCGAGCGGCTAGCAGCATGGTCTGCATATCAATCAGCCACAGACCGCCGCTGATTCCGCTAGGTTTCAATGCCATTTCGACCGCGTGCCAATGCTCGCGAGTGACCGGGAAACCTATACCGTTTGCGCGGACTATGGCTGCCTGCGTGTCGACGACCACGTACTTGGCGACGACGCCTAGCAAGACGTCCAAGTCATGAACGCGTAGCGATGCGTAGGTCCGATGTCCAAGCCAAGCAGCCAAGCATTCACGTGCTTGGTTGAGTTTGATCTTGGGGTGCGATGTAGCAAGAATGGAATGGGCAAGCCCTGTCCACTTGGAGAATTTATCCATGGTTATCCTTGTGGGCGGGCGTTGAGCGTTTAGCGACCGCCCCCCTGTGTCAGACTACTTGTCGGGTGTGTTTTTGAACAAATTTTGTGCTGATCTTGATCGTTGCAGCGGGGTTTAGGGTTCGCTTTAGTGCTTTATTTTTAACATCGTTTCCGGGAGCGGGGGACGGGTGTTACGGGTGAAGCGCAGCGGAACCCGTGCCCTCAATACTTCAGGTTTGGTATTTTTTGTTCGAACAGGACGGACTCCGATGCTGGGCCCACGGGCCGGCGACGGAACTAGTTATCGCCTCTAATTTTCAATCTATAGAGGCAGCAATGACAGCAAAGTATCCCGAAGCATTTATCGAGCAAGCCCTGGTCAAAGTGTATTCACGAGGCGACCGGTCGATCAAGTCGGTCGCGGCAGACTTGAATGTGAATCACCACACGCTAAAATACTGGATGAAGAATAAAGTTGTGAACACTAAGGACGCGCCGACGGCGCGCGAGAAGCGCCCCCAAGACTGGACTGCCGCAGAACAGTTCGCCGCGTTGCAGGCAACCCATGGCATGTCCGGCGAGGCTTTGCAGGCATGGTGCCGCGAGCACGGTATATTCCCCCATCATCTGACCAGCTGGGAGACGGCTTTCTGCGCAGAGGTAAAAGAGCCCGCAACCGGCATTCGCGAAGTGCGCACGTTGAAGGACAAGGTGGCGAAACTCGAGCGTGAGATTGTGCGCAAAAATAGCGCGTTGGCGGAGGCGGCCGCGTTGCTGATCCTGCAAAAAAAGTTCCGCGCGCTGTTGGAGGAAGAGGAGTGATGACCTCCCTCCCGCAGCGCGACCAAGTGATGTCCCTGGTGGCCGAGGCGGTCGCCGCCGGCGCTACTCAGGATCGGGCCTGCAAGGTGATTTCAATGAGCGAGCGGACCCTGTAGCGCTGGCAGAACGATAAGGCCGAGGGCGCATGTGATCGACGCCCGGCCCGTGTGCAGACGCCGAAGAACCAACTGAGCGAACTGGAACGCCAGCAAGTGCTGGCGATCGCCAACTCGCCCGAATTCGGCCACCTCCCGCCAAGCCAGATCGTGCCACGGCTGGTCGATCAGGGCGAGTACGTCGCCTCGGAGTCGACCTTCTATCGCGTGCTGAAGGCGGAGAATCAGCTCAAGCACCGTGGTGCCGAAAAGCCAGCGAAACCGCGCCACAAGCCGCGTGCGCTGGCGGCAACGGCACCGGGCCAGCTGTTTAGCTGGGACATCACCTATCTGCCAACGCCGGTCATGGGAATCTACTTTTACCTGTACCTCTTCATGGATATCTACAGCCGCAAAGTCGTCGGCTGGCAGGTCTACGAAACGGAAAGCAGCGAGCTGGCCAGCGAGGTGATGCGCGATATTTGTTTGCGCGAAAGGATCTCGTCTCAACAGGTGGTGCTGCACTCCGATAACGGCAGTCCGATGAAGGGCGCCACCATGCTTGCAACGCTGCAAAAGCTCGGCGTCGTTCCATCGTTCAGCCGGCCCGCGTGCAGCAATGACAACCCGTACAGCGAAAGCCTCTTCAAAACGCTGAAGTACCGCCCAGCCTACCCGCAGCGCTCATTTGAAAGCCTCATGGCCGCGCGACAATGGACAGGCACGTTCGTGCGTTGGTACAACGAGGAGCACCGTCACAGCGCCATCAAATTCGTTACACCGGCACAGCGTCACGCGGGCCTGGACGGCGAGCTGTTGCGCAAGCGCGCCGAGGTCTATACGGCGGCCAAGGCCCGCCGTCCGGAGCGCTGGAGCGGCGCTACGCGAAGCTGGGCGCCAGTCACGATCGTGCACCTCAATCCGGAGAAAATCGTGACGGAAGCCGTCAACAAAAAGGAGAAAAAACCAGTACTAAAAAAAGCAGCGTAAAAACCGCATTTAGGCGACAACTAGCTTGCAAATTTCCGCCGCCGCGGAAGAAAACCATGCGAGGTGCGATTGAAGGAGGGATTGAATTCCCATTTTAAGCCGCTCAAAACTTGGGCTGGGCACCCGGGCATGTCTGCTGTGTGGAAATTATGTCAGATAATTGATGAGTTGCCAAGCGACTCATACCACTCAACCAACCGGCCTGCGCTCGCCTGCCGCTGGCCATCTCCTAAGAAGCCTGGCCACCATTCAGCACCTTCCGCGCTGGCTTGGAGCTTGTAATGGGTCATCGATTGCCTGCGCCCTCCCACCTTTCCAGCCAGCCGCGCAGACGCTAGTCGATGCGATGATTCCGCCCAATTTTCCTCGAATTGTTGTCTCAGTCGGAACCGTCCCGCCGCCCCCTTGGAGTCAATCCGGTCCGTCAGCGAACGCAGGTCAATCCTGCGCGCTTCGAGCGCGGCCGCGAGATCGACTAAGCCATCCATCATCGAGCTGCCGAGCCGGGCTGGCCTACTTGCGGCCATAGGCCAGATACAGCGGCCAAAATTACGCATAGAACATGCGCAGCCATAGACGATCACGGAATCTTAGGCCGGTCGGCATGATCGGGATTGGAATCGACCGGATAACCAAGTGGCCGATGCACTGATGCCCAAACCAAACCAGAACACCAAGGGCGAGCCAGAAAAGGCGACCCAGCCGCGGAGCAAGACGAAATTTATCAGGTTGATAATGATAGTTTTGCGCATCGATCCGAAGACCGTAGCTTGGCGCTTCATTTCCTCATCCCGTGCTGTAATGGCCGGCTCCACCATTTTGTATGCCGCAAATAAGCACACGGCAAAACGAAGCAATCCACGAACAATCTCCATGCTCATTCATTTAGCGCGGAAGCGCGCACGAGTGCTTCCCAGTCAAAAGAAAAGGTATCCCGCCTTCTTCATCGGGATTCGGATCAGCAAGAGCACGACTAGGTGCGCAAGGTAGTAAGAGTAGAAGGCCCAACGCATCCGGGGTATGTTCAGATCGGCGCCGGAAACGGCTAGAGCGATCGGCATGGCCGCTAAGGCCCACAGGTTGCCATTGATGTACCAAAGGCCGGCAAGGGCAGCTGCGGCGAGCCCTATCGCCAACCAGGACGGCCGCCTGCAGTAGAGCCAAACCGCCAGGCCGAGCGCCAATGCCGACCACCAGAATTCGACCATCGCGCCGGTAGCAAGGAACGAGCCTGCGGCGCAGATCCGGCCGGCCCGAGTGCCGCGTTCGAGGAGCGTCAACATGCCGGCGATGGCCGCCAGCGTGAACATGATGTCCAGCGGCCACCAGCCCGCCACCAAGCCGCCGAGTGCGACGACCACAGGCATCGTCACACACCCGATGATCAGGAGGCGCCAAACTGTCCGACGGTATGCACCGCGGACCATCGCATCAGGCCGCGCGAGGTTGTACGCCAGGACGAAGACAAAGAGCGGCATTGCTATTCGGCCGGCGTCAAATAACCATTCCTTTGTACCGTTGAACAGGTACTTGTTGATATGATCGCCAGTCATCAGAATCAGGGCGATCCACTTGATAGCCTCAAGTGTGCCATCGGACGCAATGAGCCGTGGCAGTGTTCTTTGAGTGTTTGCCGAATGCGTCGAAGAGCCAGGTATGTTCATGTTATTTGGCCGCTAAATGCCACCCTTAGGCTGCTCCTGCTCCCGCAGTCTTATGACAAGAAAAAACTTTTTTGTGCGGCATTCCACTCGCGGGCAAGTTCCAGTTCCCGCGCTCGCAATTTGCGCTCAGCCATTTCCTCGAGACGGGCACCTGGGATATCTTTGTCCCATAGGAGGTTCATTACGAATTCAACCCAATCATGCAGCCGGGATGTCCTGTATTCCAGGCTGACGTACCGATTTTCAAATTCCAAACGGCTACTGTGCGAGGAGAATGGACTCGGCTTTTCGGATACTAGTTGCCGTATCAAATCGTCGGTATGGCTCATGTGCTTATCTATTTTGCGATGAACCCGTACGGCGTGCGCGTACTTACTGGTCATATGGCCTTGCAAAGCCTGGCAATATCTTTCCTCATTCGCCGTGTCCCCATTTTTTGGGGTCAAATTTTCCATGACTATCCCTTTCGAAAATCGCTGCGAATTGTTGATTCGAGTGCCTACTGTTGTCCTTCGATGATCAATTTTCGTTGAACGTATGCGGACGGTGTTTTCCATCTGGCCATGCTCAACGGCTTGCTTCTGGCAGTGGGGGCCAAGCCGACACGAGGTGTCTCCTCTAATGTTGAAACGTCATGGGTCGCATAACGCGCGGACAACCAATCGGCCCACCTGGCGGCACGTTTCATCAGATCGGCACGGTACACCTGGTTGAATTGCGGCGTACGCGAGTGATAGTTCGCCGCCCTTGTCCAAAGGTCGCCTTTGTCATTCTTGATGTGCTTGCGCAGTCGCCAGGCGGCCAGGTCGAATGGATAGCATCCCGCCGCCGCGACGTGGCTTGGGCCTATCCCGAATTGCGCCAACTCGCGTAGGTAATTCGTGTTGAACTGCAGTGCACCCACGTCGTGGCTCCCATTGCTGCTGTTGCGGACCCACTGCCCCGGCCGGCCGTTCTCTTTCTCGGCTACCGCCAGCACGACATTCGCCGGAATGTCGTACTTAGCCGCCGCTGCAATGGAACAGACAATTCGTTCTTGAATGTACGATGGTAGATCGAGAGGCATGGGAGGACCGATTCAATTGCGTTGATGGTTAGCGTTCCGTTGCACCTGAAGTGCGTATCCCTACGATTGTTTCTTCATTTACGGTCGCGGAAAGCCGCAATCTCAGATTCCGGATCCGCCGAATGTCTGCTTGCGGCGAGGCTGCCCTCGTCGAATTGCGCCGCCTCGCCACCTGCGTTGGCCGCGGAGTGACGGGCCTCGATAGCGGCCGCAATCTTGCCACCTGTCGTCTCGGCGATATGGTCCATCGCCGATTCCTTCATGTCCGACACCTTCGCCCTCGCTACGTCCCAAGATCCCTGGGCCAGATTCAGAGCAGTCCCGGCTGCCACCTTTCCGACTTTGGCCGCCAATGCGCCGGCCGATGCCATCGTGCGGCCTGGTTTTACTTCGCCTGGCGAGCTGGAATTTTTTCCGCCGCCGCCAGTCGATCCAAACGAGTCAGACGAACCCGCCGAAGCGGACGAACTACCAGAGCTCGATGTACCTTGCATGCCGCTGCCAGAATCGCCCATAGCCGATGCGAGCGCGCTCCCACCGCCACTACCTCCGCCGCTACCAGTGTCGCCTCCGCTCCCACTGCCGGCCCCACCCGCCGCGTCCATCATGGCTCCCATTCCACTGCGACCGGTACCACTTTCTGATGCGTTCGCTTTCGAGAACGCCGCCATCAAGGCTTGTACTCCGCCTCCTGTGCTTGCCGCACCGGCTGCAAGAGCGGCGCCCGCCGACGCAACTGCGGCGGCACCCATCGCAGCAGCACCTACAGCCGCGCCCACTCCAAAGTTTGAGCCGAGTTCTCCAGTCGTGCCGCCTGCGAGGGCCCCGATTTGCGCCGGTACTTTCGCGACCAAGAACAATAGAACTGCCGCGACGACAGCCATCACGCCCAATTCCTTCAATGTGATGCCAGCGCTCATTGATGTGTAGTACTGGTCCACAAACGATCTCCCGATACCAATCAGCAGCACCATTGTCATGAGTTGGAGCGCGATATTGAGGATTGATTTGTAGTAGCCGATAGCCAAGTCCGATGTCCACTTCGATCCGCCAAATCCAAGTATGAAAACTCCGGCGTAAGCGAAGAGGTATCCACTCACGAGCAGCAATAGCATGTTCGTCCCTACCAGGGCGAATACGATCAGAATCGCGGTCGCGAGCAGCATGCCAAAAAGACTGTCCATTGGTTTCCAGACGGTCGATTGATCAATCACTTTAAAGAAGATGTCGAAGCCTACGTCAACAATGCCTGATGGTCCCAAATCGTTCGGCAAACCGGAGGCTTGTGCGCCAATCATTCGCAACGATTTCATGATGTCGACCGCGATTTGTGGGCCGTTGAGGAGCAGCCACCAGAAGAAGCCCGTGAACAACGTGAACCGGATGAACTCGGCAAAGAATTCACCAATATCGGCCTTTCGTAGAGCCATGAAACCAAACGTCCAGACCATGCTTATCAGCGCCAGAAGCCAAAACAACCAGGTTGCCCGAGCAACGATAATCGTTCTCCAGCTGATGGCCGCAGCCTCGAATCTATCAAGAACGTTATTGAGCACCCCGACGTTGTCGACGACGGCGAAGGCTTGGATCGAAAAAGTCGCCAGCCATAGAAGCAGCAACCATGGCATGGGTTTCATTGAGATGGCTGGCCGTTTCATATCGGCTCCTTAGTACTCTTTCGGCGGCGTCGGTTTAAAGGTCGGACCACCATGGCCGCATCGTTTTTCCAGGTCTGCTTTAGCCACCTGGTCCGTGACCTTTCCCAGCTCATCACAAGGAGTACGCGCTATTTCAATTCGTTGCTCACAGCCGCACAAGAGTGCGGTTGCTACCAACGTGACGCACACCTTCCGGATATTCATGCTCATCATTTTCTCCCTTAGTAGGTTCGCGTAGCAGGAGTGCGCGTAAAGGTACCAGCGCGGATGGAGTCGGATGCCGCCGCTTCCTTGGCCTCGCGATCCGCCAGCGCCTGGTTGCGCGTGGCAATCACATTTTGCTGAGCAAGCAAGAGCCCCCGAATTTGCAGTAACTGATTTGATTGATGGCTAGCCAGCTGATTTGCGTATCCAATGGCTTCGAGCTGCCCCGCCGATCCCCGCGCCGCCGACTGTAGGCGCTGCAACTGCGCGGCATCCGCCTCCATACTGTCCTGCTGCCGATCGAGCCCCTTGAACAATGCGTCAGTGGCCTTCTTCTGCGATTCAGACCCCAAGCGTTCCGAGTCCTTCATCGCGGCCCACTGTGCTGGAGTGCAACCATTTACCGAATAGCAAGGTGAATCGCGATAGGCTGCTGTGTCCTTGAACTTTCCGAGGTAGGCGTCGATGCTGCCTAGGTTGGTCTTGTAGTAGTTCAGAGTGTCGATGGACCCGCGCAGTTGGTTCATTGTGGTTGTCGCCGAGTCCCAAATCTGCTGAGAAGGCGCTGTCGTGTTCTGCAGCATATTTTCGTACTGCTGAAGTTGGGTTTGATACTGCTGGATCTGCTTCATCGTCTGCGCAATACTTTCAATGGCGCTGATGACGTTCTGGATGAGGTTGCCGCCGTCAATGACCGGAATGCCGGCATACGCCGGCGTAATGACGCCGGGAATGGACGACATCGCCAGAATTACGGCGGCTCTTGCGGCTAGAACCTTGTAAGTGAACGGTTTCACGATTCCTCCTTGGAGTTAATAATCAAACGCTGCGTACGGTTTGGAAAATGTCATGTCTTTGGTGACGATGACGTTGAAACGGTAACCGGGCCGAATTTCCAGTGTCGGTGCAATGTTCAAGTTTTTTGAAATCAGCTGCGCCGTCACCTGACCCAACTGCTGGCCGAGTGCTTCGCTTATTGCACTGCTGGCAGTCGGCCGCGAATTGGAGTTCCCACGTTCGGGCTGGCTGATGGCGATCCCCGCTGTTACAGCCGACATGAGGAAAGCCGACGAGATCAAGCGGAAGTAGTGACGGTTCACCTGGTCCTTGAAGCCGGCATAACCGGCGCCATCCGCCCCTGGCATGGAACCTATGTCCATGGCCTTCCCGTCCGGGAAGATGATGCGTTGCCATGCCACGAGAATGCGTGACTGGCCATAGGCCACTTCGCTCGCGTAGCTTCCGACGAGGCGCGATCCCTGTGGAATAAGCTTGTACTTACCGAGCGGTGTGTCGTACACATCCTGACTGACCTGCGCCACAATCTGGCCAGGAAGTTCGGAATTCACGCCAGAAATGAGCGTGGCCGGTACGACGAACCCTGCTCTCAATTCGTAAGGAGAGCGTGGCGCTTCTGGCTGGGATTCGAGGCGCCAACGGTCCCCCTGCCCCGCTCCGGCAAACTGAGATATATCGTTACGCCCGGCAGTAGCAAGCCCTTGCCTTGGCGCGACACCGCCCTGCCCGCTCCCACTCTGACCGCCCCCTAAGCCTGCGCCCTGAATCTGCATTAGTCGGGCCTTGTAGGCAGCCGTGGGGTCATCGCGGGTGCTGGCCTCGATCTGCTGGTGGACGATCGCCAAACGTGCCAGCGCCTCATCGCGGCTCACTGGTGTATTTTGGGTGCCGACCATGCCAATGGCCGGGCTCGAACCAATGCTGCGCGGCGCAGTCACCGCGATGGCGGTCCTGGCCTTAACTGCCTCATCGAATTGCTGCAGCTTTATCATGCGGACGCGGTCAGCCTGATCGTCGCTTGCGCTGCGCGCATGGTTCACCGGCATTTGCTGTTGCGAGGTCGGCGGCGATGGCGGCACGTCGAAATTAATGGGCCGGACTATGGCGATGGACTCCGGCGCCGCTAGATCAGGCACAGTTGGCGGCCTCGCCTTGGCCTGAATAATCCCGTCCTTCTGTTCGCCCGCGATTTCCTTTGCAAACATACTGGTGCTGCCTCCCTTTCCATTTTCCGCCTGCTGCGCGGGTTGGTTCTGCTTCGCGGAACGATCCATGGCGACCAGGACCATGATGAGCAGGAATACGCCGAGGCCACCGACCGCGATATAAATCGGTAGATTGTTCACTCGGCGAATACCGGATCGATTCGATCGTTCTCCGGGAGATGAGTCGGGCGACATGTGATCTTCGTTGTTGGTGCTCATGCTCGTTCACTCCTTCCAAACCCAGGAGCCTGCGGGTGAAATCGCGCCGTCCTTCGCGGCTTGGTAGAGACGAGACAGGGATTGACTATTGATGAAGACGGTAACGCGGTACAGGCCTGCTTCCATTGGCTGGTCCACCACGTAGGCCAAAGCTATTTCCCCCGCCTGATTTGCCGCGCCAGCAATTGGACCTTTCTTGAATTCCGCCAGTGCGTAGCCCTTAGTACGCAGCGCGACGACTAGCGTGGTGCCGAATGCATCAGGCGTCACCTGTTGCAGATTGATTCGCGTTTGCGCGGGCGGATAGAGTGCCGTCAGTTTTTTTGCCACGTCGTCGGCCATCGTCCTTCCATCGGCTGGCGCGGTCCCTTTGACGAAATTGCCAAAAACGGTAGGCGCCGGGCCGCTGGCACATCCAGCCAAACTCATTGCGACCACCGCGAGGATCATGACCTTGTTCATGTCATTTCTCCCTCGTGATCGTCACACGGTCCTGGCCACGGCCAACGCCAGCGATCAAGATCGCCTTGTCGAAGACGGCATCGACGATGTAGCGGTCACCTTGAACGCGGTAATTCACAATTGCCGTCTCGTCGTCAGAAAAGAGACCGCCTTCCCTACGAATCAAGAGCAGTGTCGGCGCCTCGGTCTGTGCCATCGCCGCAGGCATTTGGATGACGGTCTTGACGCCGTTGTTGTAGACGCGCACCGGCTTCCAAGGCGCGGAGCCTTGCAGGTCGTACTTGAAGTGCAAGTCACCCAGGTATTCCTTGGTCTGCGGTATGGTCTGCTCTTGCCTTTCCTTGACCTCGCGGTTTCGAATCGCATCCCACTTGACGGCAGCATCCTCAGGATAGCTGAAGCCCACCCGAGGCATGAACTCAGTCCGATGCGAGCGCAGGTTCAAGTGATATGAGCGGCGATTCGTGGTGACTATCAAGGTGGAGCGCAAGCCAACATCGAGCGGCTTAATGATGAGGTGCTGTACCTCTGTTGCGCCGGTTCCGCTAATGGCCGGCTCGACGGTAAAGCGTGGGTCGCCGACGTTCAAGCTGTTGACCTGCTCACCCGGCTGCAGCTCCACGTCACAGACCTGCAGCACGGCGCACACAATGTTGATTTGCTGCGCCCCATAGACAAAGCGCACCGAGCCCGCTGGACCGGCTACTGGCTTCATGCCGGTAGCCGCTCCGGTTTTCCACCTCATCGCGATGGCGACGGCCGCCTTTTCCTGTTTTGTGAGTTTGGGGTTTTGCTTCGAGAAGTAGGCATCGGCCGGGTTGTCGCTGACCACACCTTCATTTCCCCTCGCAGTGTCGCCTTTCGCACCCTCGGCGTGGGACAGCAATGGTGTCACGCCCATAATCACGGCGAAGAACAGCTTTTTCATGGCGTTGTCCCTTAAAGTTGTTTTGACCAGGAGAAATCACGGACATGGACGCCAAGTGGGTTGTTGCGCATATCCTCGTCCGTGGTCTCCGGCGTGCTCGGCATGATGTACACCGTCACCAGCGCACGCCAGCGATGCGACTCGCCTTTCTTAACACCTTGGCGGTCGCGCACGGTCTCGATCCAATCAACCTGCCATGTGTCGGCGGTCTGCGGAATGACCGACGCCAATTCGATACTCGCCGTCTCCCTGGCCGCCCGTTTAAATGGGCTGCTCTCCTGAGTGCCGTTGAGCCATTCATTGGCCTTGGCAGTGGCTGGATCATTGGGTGCGAGCATCGCGTACACCTTAAAGACCGCCTTGCGCTGAAGCGCGATATCGGGCGTCACCAAACGCATATTGCCGATCCAGTCGGCAACGGCCGCATGCACAATACGCTGATCCACAAGCGCCGCGCGGTCGGCGAGCCCGACAGATCGAAACTGCCCCAGTTGATCCACTTCCACCACATAGGGGATGAATTTCGACTTGCTGCCGATGTAGATGACGCCGCCCACTCCGGCTAGTGCAACTAGCAGCGCCAGGATGCCGAGCAACTGGAACAACTGCCGGCTGGCCACGTTGGCCGCGCTTTGGTCGTTCCAAGTGCGGCGCGCGGCCAAGAAGGGATTCTCGTTTTCCCTCTGGCGTCGTCCGCCTTCGAGAGCAATCCCATCCTTCCGTTCGTCGTCGCTGGCCTGCTTGAAGACCAAATTTTTCATGACATTTCCGACGTTCATGCGATCACTCCGTAGTCGTTGAGGTTCAATCCCTTGGATGCCAGCCATTCATGCACCCAGCTATCGCCGTGAAGCGCTTCAAGCTGCTGAATAGTGGCGATTGAATCCTTATCGGTCGAGCCGGCAAAGGCGAGCGCCAGCGGACCAAGTGCGGCGTCATACAGCCTGCATCCGCCCTCGGAAACGACGTAGTACTGGCGCTTCGGTATGGCCGTGGCGATGATGTCGATCTGCTTCGCATTCAGGCCCATCTGTCGATACAGGGCGGCGGCATCGTCGCCCTTAGCGTCGCGATTTGGCAGGTAAATTTTGGTTGCCGTTGATTCGATGATGACGTCGAGAATGCCGCTCTTCGAGGCATCCGTGAGACTCTGCGTCGATAACAGCAATAAGCAATTCGCCTTTGCAAACGCCTTGAGCCATTCGCGAATCTTGTCGCGGAATGCAACGTGTCCGAGCATCAGCCAGGCCTCGTCGATCAGTATCATCGTCGGCTGACCATGCAGGTTACGTTCGATGCGGCGGAACAGGTACAGCAAGACTGGCAAAGCGAATTTTTCGCCAAGATTCATCAATTCTGCAATTTCAAACGTGGTGAAGGTGGACAAACTCAAGCCGTCTTCGTCGGCGTCGAGTAGGTGCCCCATGAGGCCATCAACGGTGTACTGTTTCAGGGCTGCCCTGATTTCCTTGTCCTGGATAGTCAGCACGAACTCTGTCATGGTGCGCGCGCCACTGGCATGCATGTTCATGATCGTCTGGCCAATCTCATTGCGCTGGTCCGGCGTGGTCGCCACGCTATTGAGCGCAAGGATCGTGTCGATCCATTCCATGGCCCAGGCCCTATCGCCCTTGGTGTCGAGGAACTGCAGTGGGCAAAAGGCGAGACGGCTGTCGTCAGCCGCGACTCTGAAATGGTTACCCTTGACACCCTTGGTCGTTGGATACATCGACATGCCCTTGTCGAAAACGTAGACCGACATGCCAAGGTAGCGCCGCGCTTGCATGGCGATCATGGCCAACATGGTCGATTTGCCCATCCTGGTCGGGCCCAGCATGAGTGTGTGGCCAAGGTCAAGGAAATGAAGGTTCAGCCGAAATGGTGTGGCGCCGTGGGTGACGCAGCTCATCAGCGGTGGCGACTGCGCCGGGTACAGCGGGCATGGCGCGTAATTCAAGCCCGTCCAAATCGTGCTCGTCGGCAGAAGGTCAGCCAGGTTCATCGTGTGAATGAGGGGCCTGCGCACGTTCTCGACTCCGTGGCCAGGAAGACTGCCGAGGAAGGCGTCGAGTGTATTGATGGTCTCGATCCGGGCGGTAAAGCCGATCCGGTTGATGGCCTTTTCCAGCATGCGCGCCGCCCCTACGAGCTTGTCGCGATCCTCGTCCATCAAGATCACGACGCTGGTGTAATAGCCTTGCGAGACCAGACCGCTATTGGTCTCGGCGATGGCCGACTGCGCGTCAGCAACCATCGACATTGCATCCTCGTCGATGGCGCCGCTGTTGGTGTTAAATACCTGGTCGAAGAAACCACGTATTTTCTGCTTCCACTTCTTACGAAACTTGTCCAGATGGGCCACCGCTTCATGCGGATCCATGAAGATGAAGCGCGATGACCAACGGTATTCGCAAGGCTGCTCGCCAAGTGCCGTCAGGATGCCGGGCGTCGATTCGAGCGGAAAGCCTTCGATGGCGACCGCTTGGACGAACTTGCGACCGATCTTTGGCACCACACCGGTCCACAGTTCCTGCCCTCCAATCAGCGCATCGAGGTACATAGGATTGCTCGGCAGCTGAATCGGGTGGTTTAAGCCCGTGACGCAGAACTGCAGCCAGCGAAGGAAATCGTCATGGGTGATGGTGCTGCCGTTCTCCTGTACGATTTTCTGGCCGCGCAGGCGGACGAGTGTGACGGCGGCCGACAGTCGCGACTCGATGTTGACGCACTCGCGCTTGAAGTAGTCGACCAGCCCGCGCGTGCGCGACTTACGGTCCTGCGGCGCCGCCTCGTCATCGAACATCATTTCGACAAACTTGCGTTGCGCAAGCAGCGGCGGGAAGTAGGTGGTCGTCAGCACGAAGTAGCCCTCGTACATGGCTCCCAGTTTCTCAAACAGCCGACGCCGTTCCTCGTCGACCGCAGCCGTAAGCGGATCGGGGAAGTTCGACGCGCCCGGAGCCGGATAGCTCGGTGCCGACCGGCGCACCGCGTCCACGTGGATCATCCAGCCGTTGCCCATGCCCGACAGTGCCTGGTTCAGACGAAACGAGACCATTTCCCGTTGCTCGTCTGTACTGCTGGCATTGTCTTCACCCTGATAGAGCCAGGACGCGATAAACGATCCGTTTTTCCCCACGATAATGCCATCCTCGACCATTGCCGCGTAGTTCAGCAGGTCGGCGAACCCGGCGCCTTTGGAACGGTGCTTCTTCAATTCCAACAGGCTATTGGCGGCGCGTATGCGCGAATAAAGCAGAAGCAACATCACAGCGCCAAGGACTGCGATAGCGATGGTTATGGTTGCGATCATTTGTATTGCTTCCCTTGGCTGCTCGTGTTGACTCGGAAAGGCGTACTGCGCGCCGGGTAGTAGGCGTGATACTTGCGATGCCGCATGTACACGAAGCGCAGCTTGGGATCGGACTTGGCCATGAGCCGGCACAGAAACAGCGAGCCGAACCACAACAGGAGGCCGACGACAGTCGCCCTCAGTTCTTGAGCGCTGAATACCAGCGCGAACGCCATCAGCCCGGAAAACATCACCAGCTCTCGATCCCCGCCCATGAACAAGTTCTGTCGATTACCGGCCCGACGAATCGGAATCGTGCGAAGTGCCATGACTACACCCGTCCTGTCGTGGCCATAGCCATCAGCCGCAACTGCGTCGCAGCTGCATCGCCCAGGGCTGCGATTTCTGCGCCGCGACCGAAGAAGGTACTCATGACGTTCTGTGCGCCGACAATCAGGGCCATGACAAGAGTCAGGAAAATCAAAGTCCGAAAAAAGCCGTTCAGGTCGCCACCGAAAATGAGGACACCACCCGCGACCACGATGCCAATAATCGACAACGCGAAGGCGACGGGTCCGGTCACGGAGCTGCGCAAGTTGCTCAGCCAGGATTCGTAGGGCAGCGAACCACCCGTACCCTCGGATGCGAAGGCGTGATGGGGCGCCAGCAGCATGAGCGCCAAGAGAATGGCAACGCAAATGAAGATCGTCTTGGAACGGATGCCGTCGTCGGTTTGGTAATACAAAGGTGCGCGCATGGAAGGACTCCTAAATGGAATTGGTGAGGTAACGACCGTTGCTGTATCCGGAAATCTCGATGATTTCCTGGACGCGACGACCGTCCGGGACGCGGGCGATGTGGACAACCAACTGAACTGCCTCGCCGATGAGCGGTTCAATGTCGGATGGCGCTGCCTCGTTGCGGCTGATGAGCGACTTCAAACGAGTGAGCGCCGTAAATGGAGTGTTGGCGTGCAGGGTCGCCGCGCCGCCTTCGTGCCCTGTGTTCCAGGCATCGAGCAAATCGAGCGCTTCGGCGCCGCGTACTTCGCCGACCAGGATTCGGTCCGGCCGCATGCGCAGAATGACCTTGAGCAGCGTTGTCATGGGCACTTCGAGGGTCGTGTGATATTGGACGTAATTCTGGGCCGAGCATTGAATCTCGCCCGTATCCTCGATGATGCACACGCGCTCAATGGGATTGCACAAGACCATTTCATTGATGATCGCGTTTACCAGCGTGGTTTTGCCGGAACCGGTGCCGCCGCTAACGAGAATGTTTCGGTGATTCCTGACCGCCGCCTTGATCGCGTCGAAGTACTTGCTGGACATAATGCCGGCTTCCCGATATTGCTCAAGTGTGAAGATGGCGATCGCCTTCTTCCTGATGGCAAACGTCGGTGCGGCGACGATGGGGGCCAACTGTCCAGCGAATCGCGAGCCGTCGAGCGGCAGTTCACCTTCGACGATGGGCATGGTCGCCGTGACGGTCTTGCCCAAGCAACTGGCCACAGTCCTGATGATTGCCTCGCCCTGTGCAGGCCGGAGGAAGCCTATGCACTGCATCGGCTCGCCAAGACGTTCTTGCCAAAGGCGGCCGTCTGCGTTGAGCAGGATTTCGACAGTTTTGGAGTCGTGTAGGGCTGAAAGCAACAACGGTCCCATGTCGCGCGCAAGCTTCCGCTGCGCACGGGTATTGGTGTTCGAGTCGCTGTCGTCGTGGTCGGTCATCACGCCCTCCGGTTGTCTCTACAATCTACGAGACAACGGATATAACGAAAACCGACTAGGACAAAGTTAGCTGGGACTTTATCGCTTTTATTGCGTGGAATTGCGCCGTATCAAGCGCGTAATGGACTACTTACCCAGATGCATCAATGTTACTTTGTGTGAGACTTCTCGAGAAAATGCATATCAGAAACGAAGCCTTGCGGAAGCAAGGCGCTTTTGATGATTCAGCTTTTTTTCTGCAATGTCTTCCGATTTTCTTGATCCCATTGCTTGACACTAAAAGCTTGAAATTCCGTAAGGATTGCTGATACCCGAACCAGGCCGTTTGGCAGACTTGGGATTGGTCGACCACCGGCCAAGGCCTCAAGTGTTTCATTATCGAGATCCGTAATTTCAAGCAGCGCCGGCAGCGGCGCATGCAAGGCATGTGCGATCGCATCCATGATTTTGAGTGAAGGATTTGCCTTGCCGTTGGTCAGGTCGGATAGGAAAGACACGGAAATGCCGGCGTAATCGGCCAGTTCGCTTTTCGTCATGCCCTGCTCGTCAAGCAGTCGCAATACGTTGGTGAAGAAGATTTGGTTGTACACGATTTTGTCGGCGCTTTCATCAGGAGTCCGATTTTAGCCGGTAAATTTGGATTACTGGAACGTGCCTGCCAACATCTTGATCTAGCTTCAATTTCCAGTATTACGTATTAGACATGCGCGGTGCCTGCGAATGCGCAATTGCCAGTGATGAACTGCCGTCGACGCGGTCGGGCCCGGTCGGGCCTTGGTAAGAATAAGAAGAATAGGAAGGAAAAGAAGAGTGATAAGCACACGTTAGATTTTTCGCAATCCCGAGATGGCAGCCACGAATATTCTTATTCTTATCCCAGCTAGCAGGAGGTTTGCGATGGAAATGACAACCGATGTTCGCGATCGCATTTTTCGATCCGCCGACGCGCTCTACGAAGAGGCCGGCCGTGCCGCCTTTCCAACAGTCGATGCCGTGCGCAAGCATGCCAAGGTCAACATGAATGATGCGAGTACTGGAATGAAAGTTTGGCGTCGTTCCCAATCGGCGCAAGTTGAAACGGTGGTCGTACAGGTACCCGATAGGATTCAGCAGACCAGCAGCGCGGCGCTTTCAGCACTCTGGTCCGAGGCAGTTACCCTTGCCAATGAGTCGTTGCGTGCAGCTCAAGTGGGGTGGGATGTCGAACGAGCAGAACTGAGCACCTTGTCCGAGCAATTGGCCAATGCCTTCGAGTCTCTGGCTGCAGATCTTGAAGCGGCTCACGTGGAAAATACGCGACTGGTACTTTCCGCCGCACGCGCCAGCGACGCGCTGACAAGTATTCAAAAGGTGCTCGACGAGAAAGTGTGTGCCATGGAAGCGGCACTAGTGGATGCCAAACGGGCAGACATAAGGTCGGCGGAGATTGAGCGACGGGCGTCCGAGCTGCGGCAAGAACTGGACCGTGCCCACGCCACAGCCGGCGAAATTCGCAAGGAGGCAGCGGCCGCAAGGCATTCGCACGAGTTGGCAATCAGTTACATGCAGGGTGAACTCGCTCGGCAGCAGGAGAAGGCCGAATCAGAAGGCAGATCGGCACAGGCGGCCCTAAGTGAAGCGCGCGAAGAAAATGCCTTGCTTCGCGGCAGACTTGACGCCAATGAAAAACCTCACCCGGCGCGCGGAGCACGCACAACTGCAAAAGGCAATGGTAAGTCGACCAACTAGCTCGAACACGATAGGACATTATCTGGCATTTGAGGCACCAACACTGGCAAGTACAGAACATAACTCGTAAGTCGTTTTCCCTTACTGAACTCAATGACGTACTTGGCTAACTGGCTAACCATTCATAAAGGATTCCGCTGGACGGGATTGCCCGATACTCGCAATGGGTTTTTTCTCCACCAGCGTCGTCAAATATATGCGGAGCAACTACATAATTTTATCACGTGTGCCGCGTGTGAATGGGCGTTGAAAAGCGAAAAGCGTTCGTTAGCGACCAACTACTTGGGGTCATGCAAGACGTAACGGCCGACGCGCGCGAAGCGTTGGGTGTTGGGCTTCAGGTGCACTCGCTCATTTCAACACCCAAATTATTCGCACCGCGGCAGAAAATAGAAGTTTCCTTCATTCGACATTTAATAAAAATTACGTGCGAATTTACTTGTTTTTTTAAGATCAATCTCCAAATAATTAGCTCGAATAAAATTACAAAAATCGGCGTGAATTTTTTGGAATTCCCAGACCGAATTCTCAATATTATTATAAATGTCTTGCCATTGTGGTTCGCAGAAATCCATAGGCATGTAAAACAATAGCTTGTTGTCACTCGTCAAATTGTATGGTGCTGAATGCATCAAACCAACTATATTCTGCCACTGGCCCAGCCAGTCACGCAATCTCGCATCCAAGTTTGCATCATACAGTGAAAAGGATGGATTTTCGATAACCCTTCGAAAATTCTCGATATGATCAACAAATTCACCAGAAAAATACTTTGGTGCAAAATCCAAATAACCCGATATCGACTCAATATCGATTACGTTGAATAACTCCTCAAGTGCATCAACATCCCGTTGGCGCTGTATTTGGGACGTAGTTTTCTGAGGTTGGCTTTGAAATTGTCCCTGAAAGAATTGTGGGTAATATCTCATGACTTCATTAATGTCCTTGGCCAGGTCATGCATGATGTCCCCCCAAAACAGAATATCTACGGTGAACTTCCCATTTAAATGTCGTTGAGACGAAATATCCCTTACATACCTCTGAAGCGGAGCATCTGAGTTTGCGGACGTTGCGATAAATAGCGAGGATATCGCCGGTTGGAATTTTTCGGCATTTACTACCTCATCATCGATTATTTTCTCGGATATAGTACCTAAGGTATTTTTACATTGCACTCCAACTAATCGTTCCAAATTATCTCGACCAAATATATCAACACCTTGTTGAGCCTGACCTTGACGACCGTGACGCGTTAGATTGGGGTTTCCCCACTTTAATTTACATGCACTAAGTGCGATCTCTTCAAATTCGTCCCATGAGATAGGTTTCGGATAGTGAGATGACGATATAGTTGGCATTGTGACACCCTTTTAGTTAGATATTATGGAAAGCTGATGGTTTTTTGCACTTAGGAGCGGAAGGAAATATCCATGGGAATTTTTCGATGCGTACCATAAGGACCATAAGGGGATCATTTCTACTTTTGTTCAGCGAGCGAATGCTCTACAGTGCACCTAACCTTCCTGCACTGAACTGATATTGGAAAAGGTCGAATGGGTCACCTTGCATTGTAGAACCTTTCTGAACGCGCGAACACTCATTCGCGCAAATCATTCCGGCTTCAACTAAGCTTTCTGACGGACACTCATCGAGCTGAGGGCCAACGATCTTGATCCCTCGGGATGATGCAGTGTGAGGTCGTCGCCGAGTTCGAGCGCCATGTTGGCTCTAAAAAAATTTGAGGTCAACACCAAGGCGCCTCCCGAGCGCGCACGTGGGGATTAGCCGTAGGAAAAAGGGAAGGGAGAGTTTATGAGCTGGTTTTCGAGGGAAGAACTAAAAACTGAAGGCACCACTTGCCTATCCGCAGAACAAGTCGCAGCGCCCTAGACTATTCCGATTAGCTGCTCTTCCATCTGCCTGCGCCAAGCTGTCGCAAGTTTAATGGCTTCCGCCTCGCCGTATTTCGCAATCGAAAATAGCTTCGATCTTGCCCCACTCGCTCGGGTATAGTCCTTACCCGGTATGGTGTGAATTTGTGCATAAATGCACGGCACGCTGTACACCTTGATCGTGCCATTCTTAAGCTTCTTCTTGACTGTCTTGACGATTTTGTTGACGCCGACCACCTCGATGTTCGAGTTGCCTTGTCGCTTATGAAAAATCCGATCTGGAATATGCCTGCCATGCAGCTCAACATATTTTTCGTCACGCCACTGGATAGCCGCCGCCAGGTGCTCATCAAGTGTCACCCGCACGCCGAAAAAATTCTTGCGCAAATACTCGCCGGGCCGCCCAAGGCGCGGAATCGCAACAGTATATCCCTGGTATGGCTCCCGAATCTCTGTGATGTACTGCTGCTCCGTCTTCCCTATCAATACCGACATAAATGCACCCAAATATCCTTCTATAATTTAGTCATGCGAGCAGCTTTGTAGCCCTTGATGCATTTCTCGCGCGACGCTTGCACGGCAGTGCAAAGTGCAAAGCACTTACGCTTCAAACCGTCGAACTCGGAATTCCGACATCGATGCTTCGGGTATCAAGAATCAAGTAGAGCCAGCAACGTTACATCGGAAAGTTTCACTTCATTTTCTTCGCCCGTGTCTTCATAACGAAGCCACGCCAACCCTTCTGTTGTTGGCGGTCGATGCAGTAACAGGTACGCATGTCGGCCCACATGACGAATTTGAAGGACGGGCTTCTTGAGGCGGGAATGCACTTCAGGACGAATTACAGCCTGGACATCCGAGACAATTTCGTCTTCGTTAGACTCGACGGATATCGTTGTTGATTCCGTCCAATCATCTGCGGCACTGCCGTGCGACGCACTTAGGAATTCTCGTAAGAGCTTGACCGATCCACGTGTAATTTCTTGATTTCCATCGCGTAGCCAATTGCCTACCTGTTCTCGATATTTTTTGTGCGCGATAATTAGCTCGCTCACTACGGTCACGTCCTTGACGCGGCCGGAATTGAATGCGTCGGCGATGATATCGGGCAGATCCAGTAAGTTGGCATGCTGTGTCACAAATGCGGGGGACTTGCTGATGGCTAGCGCGATCTCCCCCTTCTTCAGACCCTTTGCCAACTCCCGCCCAATAAAATTGGCGACTTCGCGCGGGGTTAGCGCATTGCGTTGCAGATTTTCGATTACCTGGTCGGCTTCGTTGTAGTCGTTATCGACGAATCCGGGGATTGTCGACTTGCCTGCGATCCGCGAACTACGTGTCCGCCGCGCGCCATGGTTGATGATGAAACGCCCTGGAGCCCCAGGACTTTCACGGACGGAAATTGGTGTCTTGATGCCGCGCAAGCGGATCGATGCCGCTAGTTCGTTCAGACTGGACTCCGAAAATCCAGGATTGTCCTCGGTACGCGGTTGTTGCGGATCCTCGTCGATCAAAGCCAGATCAAGGTCCATAGGGCGCCCTTGATGATGCAGCGGAAGACGCCTTGTGCCCATCATGTCCCTCGTGGCTGCTTGAGGATAAAGACCACCAGCCCTACTGCGCCAAGGAAGTGGAGCATGCAAGTTATCCCAGCATGCATTCCTGGCGTTTGCCAGTAATACAACATGCGTCCGAACTGAAACAAGAGATCAAGCCCAAGGACAAATTTCAAAAGCGGAAGCAACAATACGATGAGGGTCCAGAGTACAAGATGAATCCCACGGATGACGCGGTTCGTCAGCGAGCGAAGCTGTACAGGCATGTTGCAACCCTGCACCGCAGCGGAGCGTACTGGTGTCGCTGCGGGAGGACGCTCAATCGCCTTTTGAGGAAATTTTATGACAGTGCCCATGATGGGGTTCTTATCCTCGTCGAAATCAATGCCCCAGCAACGGACATATCGGGATGCTCACAAGACATCATGATCAAATCGTGGGCGGAGGGTTTGACAATTGCCAAACGTACTCAGCCTATGATGGCTCGAAAAATCACCGTCGACACCGAAATAGCGGTCCAAAGGAACGGACCGTACTCGGTCATTTCAGCCGCTAAATTATTTTCTCCCATGTCCGACTTGGGACGGTTTGATCGATTCGATATCAACGATGTGTTCGACTTGCTGACTACCTCTGCCCGACAACATACTGATAACCACGATTCGATATAACGAAATTCCCTACATCAACCTATCGGAGAAGAAAATGAGCGAACATATGTTGCACATCCTTGCGCCATCGTGGTACGACAGTATTGGCGCGATCGTCGGCGACCTAACAGCACTGCGCCAATTGCGGGACGCGATCAATGATGCCATCGACTCGGGCACCGGAGGCGTTTACCTCATTCAGTCTGACGGTGAAGGGTATTCCTTGGCGGTCGTGCAAGCAAACGACATGTACCCGGTTTGCACGGTCTACGCCAGCGATGTTGAACCGCAGAGGTCTCAACGCGAGACAGTCGCTATGCGCGCCCTACCCAACTTTCTTGAGGCAATCCAGAAATCACAGCAGTCGGCTCTGGAAACCCTCGATATTCCGCGTTTTTTTCCCGAACGTAGCCGCAATATCAAATTGTAAGGCAGCGACCGATACAATCCGAGCGGCCAATTCCAAATGCAAACCTTACAACGCTGCGGGATTGATCGTAGAGCGACACCGGCGATCTACGATCCCGTACTCATTCGCCTGCCCGCCGTCATGGCAATCTGCGCACTGTCACGAAGTTGCATTTACGAAGGCGTCAAGAACGGTACGTTTCCCGCACCGGTGAAGCTCGGCGGCAGGCCGAGCGCTTGGATCAAGCAGGAAGTCCAGCATTGGGTGAACGACCGAATCCATGTCAGCAGACAGGCGTGACCGCAAACGATGGAGCGCGGGGCTCCTGGCGGGCGTGTCATGCACCTTCGAGGTAAAACGCCCACGCATCCATCAACTTGCGTCGCTTGTCGAGCAAATCCCCCCTTCTGTATGCAGCTTCGACTTTATCTGGAAGTTTATGCGCCAGCGCGTGTTCGCACACTTCGCGCGAGAACGTATTTGAGGCGTATTCCGCACACCAATCACGAAAAGTCGACCGAAAGCCGTGCACGGTAATGTCAGGGCGCTCCATGCGTCGCAGGACAGCAGTGAGCGACATGTCGGACAGCATCACGGCGCGGCGGCCTGGAAATATCAGCGTCTTCGAACAATCTGCCGCAGGTTTCGCCCCGTCCATCTTCTGAAGTAATTTTTTGGCCACGCCGGCCAATGGTACGCGATGCTCGCGCCCCGCTTTCATGCGTTCGGCCGGAACGGTCCATAGAGATTCTTTAAAATCAATTTCCTCCCATGTAGCGCCACGAACCTCGACTGATCGCCCGGCGGTGTAGATAAGGAACTCCAATGCGCGCGCGGAGACACCATCGCGCGCACGAAGTTGAGTCATGAAAGCTGGCGCCTCCGTCCAGGCAAGTGCAGGGCGGTTGATGACCGGTGCCACCTTGTTCGGATTGGCCAGCAGGAACTCCAAATTGCCGCGCCATCGAGCGGGGTTTTCCCCTGAGCGGAATTTACTGACCGTAGCCCAGTCCAGGATCGCCTCGATCCGCCCGCGCAAACGGGTTGCCGTTTCGGTCGTGGTGATCCAGATCGGTGCCAGCGCCTTGACTACCAGCGCAGTATCTACCTGGTCCACCGGGAGCGTCCCGAAAACAGGACCTACGTATGTGGCGAGCGTGTTCTCCCATTGCTGGACGTGTTTCGGGTTTCGCCAGGTCGACCGATGAGCCGCGATGAAGGCGCTCGCACATGCGTCGAATGTCACTTGCTTGGCCTGCACGCGGCGTTGCGTTTCGGCGGCTTCGTGGCGCTCAATCAACGGATTGCCGCCGGCGCGCACGCGCCGTCCGCAGTCATGGGCCAGCTCGCGCGCGATGGCGAGCGATACGTCGCGCAACGAGCCGAGACCCATATGAAAACGCCGACCGCCAATCGTAAATCGGAATACCCAACTCTTGCTTCCGGTTGAAGACACCTGCAGCCACAGGCCCCCACCGTCGCAATACAAGCCAGGCTTGCTGAGATTATTGACCTTTAACACGGACAATTTGTTGAAAGTTCTCGCCATGTTCAACCTCCGTCACGGTCCGTCTATCTACCTTCCTATCTACCTCGTAACCGAGGATGTTAGCGGAAGCGACCGGACGTCACCGGACAAAAATCAAGCGGGCTGTCTATGTACGGACGAAAAAAAAGCTCCCTTGCAGGAGCTTTTTTCCTAATACTGGCGGAGACGGTGTCCGTAGGACTTCCCTATGAAAAGCGCAGCCGAAATTCGCCGTACCCATGTTTCGATTCTTACGCTCTTGACAGCGACTTTTCAGGCCATTCGCATTCCTTACCTTCCAGTGGATCGAGACGCCGACCAGGGAACTGGCGCTGATGGCGCTCACCACCGACCACTTCTCGCGGATCGCCCCGTTACCAGGGCGATCCGCGCCGACAGGCCGGGCACTGAGTGTCGCTTGGCGCATCGCGCGCGCCAACCGCGACACTTCCCTAGCTGGACTGGTTCGTACTGCGGCGGCGCGATGATCGAACGACAAGGCCCCCATTCGCCTTCATACCTGTTGCCATCCGCATCGATGCAGACTACTCGGTGACGGATGCCATTGTCATAGGTAGCGGGCCAAGCAAGCGCTCGGCGGGTCCGCTCGCGGCCTCGCGGCCTGAGATTAAGGCGGGATTCGCTGCAAGCAGGGCCCGCAATGCCGGCAAGCCAACAGTATCAACCGCCCGCAGCGGCACCTGGTCTTGCGGTAAGAATTGCAGCGATGGTGGCATCTCGTCGAGCGCCTGCTAGCCCAGTGCCGCGATGGCACACGCGACCTCGTCGGTGGCATCGCTGGCGTGGACCACCCCGTTGATCACCAGGCGCCGGTTGTTCAGGCCAGTGTGCGTAATTCCTCGGAAGTGCGAGCCGCCCCGGCAATGGCGCTTTTGTCCGCGTGCGCTACCAGAATTACGGTGGTCTGATTACGGTGGTCTGGCTCGGATCGCTTAAGGCAACGAGAGCGGCCCTGCAACGCACTTCCTGCATCTTCAATCCTGAGTGCGGGCTCAGGCAAGAGGCGTCTCGGTCATTGCCAGACAAAAATCCACTCCACGCCTGCGGTAAGCTAAGCAGACGCAAGTTATGCCCGGTCGGCGCCGTGTCGAACACGATATGCGCATAGTCACCCGCATGCTCCGAAAGCAGCGAGGCAAATTCGTCGAACGAAGGGATCTCGGTGGCAGGCGCCGGACAATTGCTCGCGCACAGTGGCGCGTTCAGTTTCAATGGCATCCGCGCGCATCTGCCCCAGCACACGTTGCCGATACGATTCTGCCGTTTTGTCTGGGTCGATATTCAACACCGACAGACCCGGTACACCAGGCACCGGCGTGGGACTGTTACGAAGTTCTATTCCCAGCATTTCATCCAGGTTCGATGCCGCGTCCGTACGAGCCTGCTATTTCTTCAAGGCGCAAGTGCGCAAGCCAAACGGTACATAGACGGGGCAGAATCGGAGCAGGCCCGTCGCAACTGGCACCAGGCCAACCCATCCCCACGGGCCGATAACGCCCATCAGTGCACCGGCGATCAGACCCAGCCCCAGCACGATCCGAATTGCACGATCGATGCTCCCTACGTTTATCTTCATGATTCAATCCTCGTTAGGAATTGATTACCCCAGTCCCAGTAACCGTGCAACGAATGCCTTGACGGGGCCCGGATCAGCCCACCGATGCGGGCTCACGAAGCCGATTCTACGGAGCGCCATCAGCAAAAACGTTGATGTGCATCAAAACGCCCGGGTGCGGATAGTTGGCGCCTTATCTCCGAATTTGATGTGCATCATTAATTTTCAGCCCGCCCCGTGCGAAGGTGCAGCGAATCAACAATAACCCAGCCGAATTGACCCACGACAACTGACAGAATTCTCGGCTCTATTGGCGGAAATGAATATCGTAGAAGAAGAGTTTGCTGCTTCCTTGCGAGAATAGCAGAGCGCAGTGTTCTCGAAAAATGCTTGGCAACCATCGGCGCTGTGCGGGATTTTTCGAGTTCGGCGATGCGTTCGATTACGAAAAAAAACTCGAAGCATACCGGCTAGCCTTGGGCAGGCCGGACTAGGCATTTCCATTTTCTCCAGGAGCGACATCATGCGACAAGACAAACTGACGACCAAACTACAGGAAGCGCTGTCCGACGCCCAGAGCCTGGCTGCCGGCAACGACAACCAATACATCGAACCGGTCCATTTGCTGGCGGCCCTGCTGAACCAGGACGATGGCGGCGCGCGCGCGCTGCTTGCGCGCGCGGGGGTCAACGCAGGCGCGCTCGCCAACGCGTTAAAAAGTGCGCTCGAACGCTTGCCGAAGGTGTCCGGCACGGGTGGCGAAACGCAGATCGGTCGCGAGCTGATGTCGGTGCTGAACCTGGCAGACAAGGAGGCGCAAAAGCGCGGTGACCAGTTTGTCTCAAGCGAGATGATACTGCTGGCACTCGATGCCGACAAATCCGAGGCGGGCAAGCTGGCGCGCGAGGCGGGCCTGTCGCGCAAGGCGATCGTCAGCGCCATCGACGCGGTGCGTGGAGGCGAGTCGGTCAGTTCGCCGGACGCCGAGGGGCAGCGCGAATCGCTCAAAAAATATACGCTCGACCTTACCGAGCGCGCGCGCCAGGGCAAGCTCGATCCGGTAATCGGGCGCGACGACGAGATACGTCGCACCATCCAGATTCTGCAGAGGCGCACCAAGAACAACCCGGTGCTGATCGGCGAGCCAGGCGTGGGCAAGACCGCCATCGTCGAGGGCCTTGCCCAGCGCATCATCAATGGCGAAGTGCCCGATTCGCTCAAGGGCAAGCGGGTACTGTCGCTTGACATGGCGGCATTGGTAGCGGGCGCGAAATTCCGCGGCGAGTTCGAGGAGCGGCTCAAATCGGTGCTGAAGGAACTGGCCCAGGACCAAGGCCAGACCATCGTCTTCATCGACGAGATGCACACGATGGTTGGCGCCGGAAAAGCAGACGGCGCGATGGACGCGGGCAACATGCTTAAACCGGCCCTGGCGCGCGGCGAACTCCATTGCGTGGGAGCCACCACGCTTGATGAGTACCGCAAATACATCGAGAAGGACGCCGCGCTCGAGCGCCGATTCCAGAAGGTGCTGGTCGACGAACCGAGCGTCGAGGATACCGTCGCCATTCTACGTGGCCTGCAGGAGAAGTACGAGTTGCACCACAAGGTCGAGATCACCGATGCTGCAATTATTGCCGCTGCCGAGCTGTCGCAGCGCTACATTACAGACCGCTTCTTGCCAGACAAGGCGATCGACCTGATCGACGAGGCAGCCTCGAAAATAAAGATCGAAATCGACTCCAAGCCAGAAGTGATGGACCGGCTCGAGCGCCGCATCATCCAGCTCAAGATTGAAAAGGAGGCGGTCAAGAAGGAGAAGGACGAAGCGTCGCAGCGGCGCCTCAGTCTGATTGACGACGAGATTGTGCGCCTCGACCGCGAGTACAACGACTACGAGGAAATCCTCAAGGCCGAAAAGGCGATCGTGCAGGGGACGACCCACATCAAGGAAGAGATCGAACGGCTCCGTCACCAGATGGACGAGGCCACGCGCGCGAGCAACTGGCAGAAAGTGTCGGAGCTCCAGTACGGCAAGTTGCCAGATCTCGAGGCGCAGCTGAAGAAAGCCGAGGATGTCACCGCGCATAACGCCATCGGCGCCAAGCCCAAGCTGCTGCGCACCCAGGTGGGCGCCGAGGAAATCGCCGAGGTAGTGTCGCGCGCGACCGGCATTCCGGTGTCGCGCATGATGCAGGGCGAACGCGACAAGCTGCTGCACATCGAGGATCAACTGCACAAGCGGGTGGTCGGCCAGGACGAGGCGATCGTAGCGGTGTCGGACGCTATCCGGCGCTCGCGCGCCGGGCTCGCCGACCCTAACCGACCGTATGGTTCCTTTATGTTCCTTGGGCCCACCGGGGTCGGCAAGACGGAACTGTGCAAGGCACTGGCGTCGTTCCTGTTCGACACCGAGGAATCGATGATCCGCATCGACATGAGTGAATTCATGGAAAAGCATTCAGTCGCGCGCCTGATCGGCGCGCCGCCCGGCTATGTCGGCTACGACGAAGGCGGCTATCTGACCGAAGCGGTGCGGCGCCGCCCGTACAGCGTGATCTTGTTCGACGAAATCGAAAAAGCCCACCAGGATGTCTTCAATGTGCTGCTGCAGGTGCTTGACGACGGCCGCATGACAGATGGCCAGGGCCGCACCGTCGACTTCAAGAATACCGTGATCGTGATGACCTCGAACCTGGGTTCGCACATGATTCAGTCAATGGAAACTGACGATACGGCGCTCATCAAATTGGCGGTAATGGGTGAAGTGCGCAACCATTTCCGGCCCGAGTTCATCAACCGGATCGACGAGATCGTCGTGTTTCATGCGCTCGACGAGAAGAACATCGGCGCCATCGCCAAGATCCAGCTGCGTCAGCTCGAACAGCGGCTTGAGAAGATGGACATGACTCTGGTCGTGTCGGACGAGGCATTGCAGAACATTGCCGAAGCTGGCTACGATCCGGTGTACGGCGCTCGTCCGCTTAAGCGTGCGATTCAGCAGCAGATCGAAAATCCACTGTCAAAATTAATTCTGTCGGGAGAATTCGGCGCCGGCGACACTATCGCGCTCGATATCGACAGCGCCCGCCTGGTGTTCAACAAGCCAACGACCGAGAGGCTCGACGATGTCGCGGCGGGGTAAGCGCGGCCATGCAAGCCGCTGGACGCTGGCGACCCTGCTGTTCGTGGCGCATTGGGCTTGGGCCCAGCCGGCGCCCGAGCGCATCCGTTCGCTCGCGGAAACTTTTGCGCATGCCAGCGGCGCCACCGCCTCGCCCTACGACGAGCGCGACTGGCTCGCTCGCTTTTACGGCCCTCGCGGCTACGCGCCGGCGTGGACGGCGGTCACGTCCGCGCAGGCGCTTGACCTGCTGAGCAAGGCCGGCGAGCACGGCCTGCCAGCGCAGGACTACGACGCACGCGCGTTGGCCGCGCGCATGCTTGCGGGTGGAGGTGCCGCCACCGCCGATTTCCCGGAGCAGGATGTGGCGCTCACTTTGTCGCTGCTGCGCTACCTGGCCGACCTGCACGTCGGCCGCGTTCGTTCGAACTTCGCGCAAGTGCGCGCTGTCGATCCGGTACCGGTGCTTGAGCGTGCCTTGATGGAACAGCGCCTGCCGGAGGCGGTGGACGCGGCCGCGCCGCAGCTGCGAATGTATATTAGGCTCAAGGCAACACTGGCCACGTACCGCAAGCTGGCCTCGTTGCCAATGACGCCCTTGCCTTCTGTTGGACCGGGCGGCGCCATTGAACTGGACGCGGCGTATGCAGGCGCGCGCGAACTCGGCACGCGCCTGGCGCTGCTTGGCGACCTCGCGCCGGAACTAGCCGCCATTCAAAGCGCCACTTACAGCGCCGAACTAGCGCAGGCAGTCCGGCGCTTCCAGGATCGGCACGGGCTCGGCGCCGACGGCAAGCTGGGCACTCAAACGTTGGCCGCATTGAATGTGCCGCTGGCGGCGCGCGTGCGGCAGATTGAACTGTCGCTGGAGCGGCTGCGCTGGCTGCCCGACTTGTCGGCCGGGCCCTTCATCGCCGTAAACCTACCCTCGTTTCGCCTGTGGGCCTTCAAGTCACTCGACGCGCCGCCTGTGCTGGCGACGCGCGTCATTGTCGGGAAATCAGTGCGCACGCAAACGCCGCTGTTTACCGGCACGCTGCGTTATATCGAGTTCAACCCCTACTGGAACGTGCCCCCAAGCATACTGCGCGCCGAAATCATACCGGCCTTGCTGCGTGACCCAAGCTATCTGGCCAAGAACAACATGGAAGTGGTGGGTAGTGGCGCGCAAGGCGTCAACAAGGCCACGTTGGCCACTTTGCGCTCAGGCACTTCGCGCGTGCGGCAACGGCCTGGCCCGCGCAATGCGCTAGGCGCGATCAAATTCGGGCTGCCCAATGCGATGAACATTTACCTGCATTCCACTCCTACGCGCGAATTGTTCGGCCGTTCGCGGCGCGATTTCAGCCACGGCTGCATCCGGGTTGAAGACACTGTGGCATTGGCCAACTTCGTGCTCGGCGATCAAGACGGGTGGACGAGCGAGGCGGTCGCCGCGGCAATGGCGCCTGGCCCGAACCGCACGGTCCAGCTCACGTCCACCATGCCCGTGGTGATCTTTTACACCACGGCGGTTGTTGACCATGACGGTCGCCCACTGTTCCCGGACGATGTCTACCGGCTCGACTCGGTGCTCGAACGCGCTTTGGCGGAGCGCGCCTTGCGTCAGACAAAGCTTGCAAAGCATGTTCTCGCGCGAGCCGCCATAGACCAATCAAATTGGTGAGTGCCGCGGAGCAAACTCACTCCCCTTGGGGGAAAGGGGCTGAATGATTGCGGAGCAACCGCCGCTGGCATCGCCGCATACGTCTTCGGATCGATAAAATAGCTTTGTACCTTCTGTTTTGGCAGCAACAACATCAGGATGCCGTTGCGCAGGACTTGCCGATCGCGTGGTCGGTATATTTGACACCGCCGTCCCTTCCCCCGGGCGAGGCCCTGGCCTGACCCGGCCCGCCCCTCCCGTTTCGAGCACGCCTGCTGCCAAAAGCAGCGCCCGCTCACGCAAGTCATCTGGCGCTGCTGGATCGTTTTGCAGTACGGCCAGCACATCGAACGCTTCAAGGGCCGGGCCGATGCCACGTCCGACCGGTTGTTGGCCATCGGTTGTCAATGCATGGATCGCGAGGCCGAACTCGCGCCCGACTGTTTGCAGGCGCTCAGAAATCGCTTGCGCCGCTTGGGTCGAGTGCACCTTGGCGCTGCGCCCGACTGGAATATCAATCAGTCCATGGCTTGCGCCGGCAGCAATTTTCTTGGAGAGAGCTGAAGCAACCAGCAAACCATCGCTGTCGAGTTATAAAGGCCGCTCATCCCGGATCAGCAAGTTGTTTGCCGGACTGAGGGTCACGGCACCACCCTAGTCGATGCATCCCCCTTCACGTTCGACGACGCGCCGCATCAGAGCAATGTCGAGGGTTGACCGGCGCCAATGATTCAATCGTGTCGGCAGCGCCCGTTGGCGAGGTGATGGCGCGCGAGGAGGTCTTGGGAATGGTCAGGCCGCACGCGGCGACAATTGGCACCACCAGCAAACTGGTGCGATTGCCGTGACATGATGGTGGATCTGACTGTTGTGCACGAGAACTGTCACGCCGCCGCCCGGCCGAAGTCGGCCATTCGCTCGAGCCAGCGCCTGGCCTTGTCCGGGCTGAGTTGCGCAGCCATGCCGATTACGGTGTCCTTGACCGGGGCGATGCCGACAAAATTCAGGATATTGCGCTTCATCGACTTGATCGAATGGCCGCGGAAGTAGAACCTGTAAACCAGGCCAGGCATACCCATGGTGACGACAATATGGGCCGAACGCCCCGTGAGTGCCTTCTTTGGGAAGCCTTGGTTTGCGTTGACCGGCGCAAGTGCAAAGCCTGGTCGCGCCACCTGTTCCAAAAAACCCTTCAGGAGAGCGGGCATATCACCGAGCCATAGGGGGAAGAAGAAGACGATGTGCTGCGCCCACGCGATGTCGGACTGGCACTGGTGCAAACTTTCAGGCAGCGCGCCGTGTTCCCACTCACGCTGGCTCTGCAGAAGCGGAAATGTCAGGGCGGCCACTTGGATGTGCCGCACTTCATGGCCTCCAGACGCAGCGCCCGCTGCGTAAGAGTTCTCCAGAGCAGTGCACAGGTGCGGGTGAGCGGCATCGGGGTGCCCCTGAATCAGTAGAATGCGCATTTTTGATATGGCAGGTTCAATGCGCCATCCACAATGCGATCGGCGATGACAACAATGCCGTACGCGTCACCCCGCCGAGCAGGAACTCGCGAAAACGCGAATGCCCAAAGGCGCCCATAACGATCAAGTCGGATCCGCGCTCTGCTGCAAACGAGAGCACTGCGGCGCCGTCATCGCCGCCTGCATCTGCCGTGGTCACACACACTTTGATACCATGGCGCGCCAGGTAGAGCGCCATGTCTGCACCTGGTGTGTCACCGTGGGCATCGGCATCGGCATCGGAATCGGCATCGGCGTCAAATACCACCAAGTCCACCCGGGCTGCCCGTTTGAGCAATGGAATGGCAGTCGTAATCGCTCTGAGCGCTTCAGCACTGCCGTTCCACGCTATTGTCACATTGTGCCCAATGTCGGTCACGGCGCCCGTGTTCGGCAGCACCAGCGCAGGGCGGGAGCTGTTGAGCAGGACAAACTCAGGAAAATCAGAACGCAAGCGCGGAAGAAATTCATCTGGGGCGCTCTGGCCGATCACCACAAGGTCGCTGTAACGCGCATGGAGGATCATGGCGTATCCTGCTTCGTCTTCTACCAAGCGGCGACTTCAATGCGATGGAGTGATTTTTCTGTGTGGTCGACGTGGACCAGGATCGATTTGTACATGGGAGATACCTTGCTCAGCGGGATGGCGACCTGTCAATGTACGCCCGCATTTCCGAATACACCCTTGATGTGCATCAAAACGGGATGATCTACACGATTTCGCCAATCGGTATTTTTTTAATGGAAGCCACACAGTATTTATCCACTCGGAAATTGCCAAGCTAGACTCGGCCATCATTTAGACTGCTTCGCAAATCTGCGGTAACACTCAAGCATGCCTTGAGCGAGGAGGTCCTCATGATGCACGATCTTCTATCGAATAATCGTGATGCGTTGGCGCGGCGCCGCCGCATCAACAAGGTGTGCGACCGGGGGAAACCTGCTCGGCACTGCCTCGCTCGCGTTCTCTGCGGCCAAGCCAGGGCAATTGAGCCTGGGCGGCGCACGGCATGCCAACGCGCTCAACAAGCCGCGTAGTTGACTGTAACGGCATGGATCGCCAAGCCGCCCAGCGAGGTTTCCTTATACTTGTCCTGCATGTCGGCCCCGGTCTGGCGCATGGTTTCGATGACGTCGTCGAGACTGACGAAATGGGTGCCGTCACCCTTCAGTGCCAGCGAAGCGGCCGTGATGGCCTTGATGGCCCCCATGCCGTTGCGTTCGATGCAGGGAATTTGCACCAAGCCGCCGATCGGGTCGCACGTCATTCCCAGGTGATGTTCGATGCCGATCTCGGCCGCGTTTTCGATCTGCTCGTTGCTGCCGCCCAGCGCCGCCACCAAGCCGGCGGCGGCCATCGCGCAGGCCACGCCCACTTCGCCCTGACAGCCAATCTCGGCGCCCGAAATCGAGGCGTTTTTCTTACACAGCATGCCGATGGCGGCCGCAGTCAGCATGAAGGTGCGGATGCCGGAGATCGGGTCACGCGGGCGGCAGTCTACCGCGTAGTAGCGCAGCACAGCTGGGATGACACCGGCGGCACCATTGGTCGGGGCCGTCACCACGCGGCCGCCGGCAGCGTTTTCTTCATTGACCGCCATCGCGTACAGGCTTACCTGGTGCAGCGCGTCGTGCGGCAAGTCGGCGGCGCGGCTATGGCCGTTTCGCGCAGCGAGCACCTGGCTCCACAGAATGGCCGCGCGCCGTTTCACCTTGAGCCCGCCCGGCAGTTCGCCAGCGGTGACCAAGCCGTGCGCGATGCAGTCCCGCATGACCTGCCAGATGCGATCGAGCCCGGCATCCAGGTCCGCTTCGCCCATGCGCACCCGTTCATTCGCGCGCAACATATCGGCAATGCTGCCGCCACTGGCCTTGCCGTGCGCCAGCAGCTGGCGCATGGTATCGAAGGGGAAGGGGATCGCCGCCGTGCACTCGCCGGCGCTCTGGCGCGCATGTGCTTCGCCGGCAGCATGGATGAAACCACCGCCGACCGAATAATAGATCCGCTCGACGACGGAGCCGTCGGCCAGCTGCAAGCGAAAGCGCATTCCGTTGGGATGTTCCGGCAGGCTCGAGAACTTGTTCCAGACAATGTTCGTGGTCTTGGAGAACGGCACTACCTTGCGACCCAGCAGGCCGATCACGCCCGACCTTTTGCACTCGGCAAGTTTGTCATCGATGGAGTCCGGATCAATGGTTTCCGGGATCGCGCCCATCAAACCCAGCATGATTGCCTTGTCGCTTGCGTGGCCAACGCCGGTCAGCGCCAGCGAACCATACAGCGCGACATCAATGCGCACCGCGTTGTCTAGCGGCTCGCACTGGGTAAGAAAGCGGCGCGCCGCGACCATCGGTCCAACCGTGTGGGAACTCGACGGGCCGAGACCGATTTTAAAAATGTCGAAAACACTCATGTCCATTGCTGTATCTCTTTCTTTCGTCCGCACTGAGAGAACTTCAGCGTGTTTGGGGATGGGGGCGCGATGATTGCCAGCGCAAGGCGTGCGCCGGGGACCGGCCGGGCAGGAGGCGACCTGAACGTACAAAACCGGGTCAGCTTGATCCAGGATCGGTTGTTCCCGGACCCGAAACTGGCGATGCTGTATGGGGGAGTACCCCATGCTCAGACCAGTCCGGCTGCTGACGGAAGGATCTTCCCACGCTCGCAAGAAAAATTCAAACGACAGTTCGGAATGCCATCAATCCCGAAGGGAATACGGACAAGCCGGTCGTTGACGACGCGTACCGCGCGCACGGCCAGACTTCCCGTTGGCACTTGCCGGTTTTCATGGCCAATCGATGCACGGCCGGCTTGGCGCAGGTGGCGCAGGTGGTGCGGGAGGTACGGAAGGTGCGCGCGGTGCCGGCGATTGGTACGGTCGCGCCACGCAGTCGTGGAATGGCGCTTGCAGCGCCGGAAATCGGCGCGGCCGGGGCGCCGCCGGCGACGTTTCCGCCGCGCCTCGTCGCCACCATTGGTGCATCGCTGCTGGCGAACCGGCCTGCAACCGGCCGCTTCGCCACAAGGCCTCGCGGCGGATTAATAGCGATCGTCAAAACCGAAAATCGGCTTTCGGGTGCGCCAGGCGCCAGCTGTGAAGTCGGGGAACTCGATCGTCTGGAAGCCCAGGGAGATCGACTGCTCCGACAGCGGCGTGATCGCGCTCCAGGTAATGGCGTCGTAGATATCAATCGGCATCGGCGCATCGGCCTTGAGCGCCTCGACCCAGGCGTGAACGACGAAGAAGTCCATGCCGCCGTGGCCGGCGCCGGCGGCGCGCTCGCCGAAGCGGCGCCATAGCGGATGCTCGTACTTGTCCTGCCACTGTTTGAAGTCGTCCCAACCGTGCGGTTTGCTGACGCCCTCCACATGGACCGACTTGTTCAGGTCCATCCACAGGCCGCGCGTGCCCTGCACCCGGAAACCCAGCGAATACGGACGCGGCAGCGAGGTGTCGTGCTGCAAGATGATGCTCTCGCCATTGTCGCAGGCAATCGAGGTCGTCACGATATCGCCCAGGCTAAAGCGCGTGCGCGCGTTCGGGTGATCCTTGCCGCCTTGCTGCACGACATACGCATGCAGGCCGGTCGCCTTGCTGGCGAACGTGTTGATGCGGGTAAAACGGTTTCCGCGGTTGATATTGGCGTACATCGCGCACGGTCCGATGCCGTGGCTCGGGTAGAGCTCGCCATTCCGACGCACTGAATGCTCGGTCCGCCAGCGCGCCTCGGACCAGGCGCGCGGCCCGAATTCGGCCCCGCCCTTCGTCGACGCGGCCGGGTCGCCGTTATTGAATTTTATCGCCCGCAAATCGTGCTGGTAGCCACCCTGCATGTGGACCAATTCGCCGAACACATCGGCGCGTACCATGCGCAAGACGGCGAGCACGTCGCGCCGGTAGCATACATTTTCCAGCAACATGTAGGGCGTGCCGGTCTTGATCTGGGTGGCGAGCACGTCCCAGTGATCCTGCAGCGTCACCCCCGCCACCACCTCGCAGCCGACCGGCACTTTGGCCTGCATCGCTTCGATCGCCATCGGGGCATGCCATTCCCACGGGGTAGCGATGATGACGCCGTCGAGCTTGCCGGCGTCGAGCATGGCGCGATAGGCGTGCTTGTCGCCGTCGCTGCCAAATACCGCCGGCGCGGGCTTGCCGGCAGCGGTCACCAAACCGACGGCGCGGCGCAGCATGACGGGCTCGATATCGCATAGCGCCACCACATCGACGTCGTCGCGCCGCAACAGTTCACGCAACAGGACCTGGCCGCGCAAGCCGGTGCCGATCATGCCAACGCGAAGGCGGGAGCGCACCGCCGCGGCCGCGTGCGGAACCAGAGCGGCGTAAAGCGCCGTACCGGCCAGCGCGGCTCCCATGCTCATAAAGTTGCGTCTTTTCATTTTCTAGATTGTCCTTTTGTATAGTCGATCAACATGCAAGCCCTGGCCACAGGGGTCCTGCATCGGGTTATCAAACACGGGCCGGCGTGTGCGGCGCGGCGATGGACCAGCGCGCGCATCTCCCGCCCTTTTGAATAATTTTCGTTTTGTGTGATTAATGTATAAAATTACGCATCAAAGGTCAACAAAAAGCGAAAAATCGCATTTTTTCGCCAAATTACCACACTTTTCGCCACAAAATCTTTCGATTTAACTGAAAACGGACAGAAAAACACCGAGAAACTTTCAATTGAAATAAATTAAAGCGAAAGTGCGTGCTTGATCAGCTATAAAACAGCATAATTATCGTCAATAAGGCGGCTGCCTCCGTCGCTTGACTTTCACTCATTTTCTTTTTAATATTGACATCAACCAAATTTCTTTCTTTTACTTTCGATGACTACAATTCTGCAACACAGCCCCGAACAGTGGCACACCCTAGGCGGCCTGCATACTGCGACAGAAATTGGCCAGCAACCGGCCGTTTGGCGCGCGCTGCAGGCCAGGCTCGAGGCGGCCCGTCCGCGCCTCGATGCCTTCCTCGGCAACTGCCTGGCCGATCCGCGCCAGCAAGTCATCCTGACCGGCGCCGGCAGCTCGGCCTATGTGGGCGAGATCGTCGCCGACCAGTTGAACGCAACCTGGCCGGCGCAGGTACGCGCCATCGCCACCACCAGCCTGCTGACCCACGCCGACCTGTACCTGGACACCGGCGCGCCGCTGTTGCTGGTGTCGTTCGCCCGCAGCGGCGACAGCCCGGAAAGCCTGGCCGCCGTCGCGCTGGTGCACAGCATGGTGCCGGGCGCCCGCCTGCTCAACATCACCTGCAACGCGGACGGCACGCTGGCGCGGGAATGCCAGGCCAATCCGCTCGCCTTCAACCTCTTGATGCCCGCCGCCAGTTGCGACCAGGGGTTTGCCATGACCAGCAGTTTTAGCTGCATGCTGCTGGCCGCGCTGGCGGTGCTGGACCGGCGTGCCGGACCGGACCGGATCGTCCAGTTGGCCCTGCTCGCCGAGCGCGCTCTCGATAACTGGGCGCCGGTCATCGGCGCCTTGGCCGAGCAAGCCTTCGACCGCGTCGTCTACCTTGGCAGCGGTCCGCTCGAAGGGCTTGCCAAGGAAAGCGCGCTCAAGCTGCTCGAACTGAGCGGCGGCAGCGTCACGGTGATGGCTGCCACGCCGCTCGGATTTCGGCATGGCCCCAAATCGATGCTGACCGCCGGCGCGCTTGTTATCGCCTATGGCAGCACGTGCACGCTGGCGCGCCGCTACGAGCGCGACCTGTTCGCGGAACTGGAACGCGACGGCGTGGCCGGCGCGATCCTGTGTGTCGGGGCCGGCACCGGTCCGGACTTCGACATCGACGCGCCGGACTGGCCCGACGCCTGGCTCGCTCCGCTCTGGCTGCTGTTCGCGCAGCAATACGCGTTGTACCGCTCGGCCGCCCTGGGCCTGCGTCCCGACAATCCCTTTGCCAGCGGTGTGGTCAACCGCGTCGTCAAGGGCGTGACGATTTATCGCCATGATGCAGCCTGATCCCCACCTTTACCACGGCCTCGACATCGGGGGCAGCAAGATCGAACTGGTCGCCTTTCGCGCCACGGCCGACCAGTTGCACGAAGTCCATCGCGAACGGATCCCCACGCCGGTGCAGGATTTCGCGCACTTCGTCGCGGCCATTGGCGCCCTGGTGGCGCGCGGCGACAAGGCCCTGGGCGGCCAGGCCGTGGTCGGCGTCGGCCTGCCCGGCATCGCCGACGCCGCCACCGGCCGCCATTTGAGCTCGAATGTGCCGGCCTTGAACGGCCGCGTGGTCGCGCCGGCGCTCGAAAGCGTCCTGCAACGCCCTGTCGTGATCGGCAACGATTGCCACTGTTTCGCCCTGTCCGAAGCGCTGGGCGGCGCTGCCGACAAGGCGCCCACCATGTTCGGCGCCATCCTCGGCACCGGCGCCGGCGGCGGTTATTGCATCGGGGGAAGGCTGCAGGCCGGACTGAACGGTATCGCCGGCGAATGGGGCCATTGGTCGGTGCCGGCCCACCTGCTGGCCCGCTACGACTTGCCGGTGGTCGACTGCCCGTGCGGACGGCGCGGCTGTGTCGAGCGTTACGTGTCCGGCCCCGGCATGAGCATGTTGCACAGCGTGTTGGGCGGCAACGGGGACGAAGCCGCGACCATCGCCGCCGCCGCGGCCACGGACCAGCGCGCCGGCGCCACCGTCGCCGCCCACCTCGACCTGCTGGCGCATGCGCTGTCGAACCTCGTGCTCTCGCTCGACCCGCACGTCATCGTGCTCGGCGGCGGCCTGTCCCGGTTGCCCTACCTGTACCGCGACCTGCCCTGCGCGGTGCAGCGCCACCTGTTCGCCGGCACCCGCGTCCCTCCGATCCTGCCGCCCCGCTTCGGCGACGCCGGCGGCGCCCGCGGCGCCGCCTTGCTGGCCCGCCAACACATGAAAAAGACGCTATCGTGAACCCTCCCTCTCCCATCCACCAGGCCGTCACGGCGCATCGCGCTGGCCAGCCCGTCGGCCTGTACAGCGTCTGCTGCAGCCACCCGCTCGTGCTGGCGGCCGCCATGCGCGTCGCCCAGCGCCATCCCGGCCTGCTGCTGATCGAGGCTACCTCGAACCAGGTCGACCAGTTCGGCGGGTACACCGGCATGACGCCGGCCCAATTTCGCCAGTACGTCCATGGCCTGGCGCGCGAGCGCGGCTTTCCCCTCGAGCGCCTGGTGCTCGGGGGGGACCACCTGGGACCGAATGCCTGGCAGCGCCTGGGCGCGCACGAGGCGATGGCGCATGCCGACACCCTGATCGCCGCCTACGCCGGCGCCGGCTTCCACAAGATCCACCTCGATTGCAGCATGCGCTGCGCCGACGACCCCGCCGTCTTCGACGACGCGACCGTGGCGGGCCGCTCGGCCCGCCTTGCGGCGGTGGCCGAGGCGGCCGCCCAGGCTGCGGGACATCCGCCGCCCGTTTACGTGATCGGGACCGAGGTGCCGGTGCCGGGCGGCGAGTCGGCCTTGGCCGAGGCCGGCGCGCCAACCTCGCCACAGGCGGCCGCGCGCACGCTGGCCGTCCACGCCAAGGCCTTTTCCGACGCTGGCCTGCACGGCGCCTGGCGGCGCGTGGTGGCCATGGTGGTGCAGCCGGGCGTCGATTTCGACCACAGCCACATCCAGCATTACGACGCCGGGCAGGCGGCCAGCCTGTCCGACTTCATCGCCGGCCAGCCCGGCCTGGTGTTCGAAGCCCATTCCACCGACTACCAGCGCGAATCGTCGCTGCACGCGATGGTGCGCGACCACTTCGCGATCCTCAAGGTGGGCCCGGCGGCCACCTTCGCCCTGCGCGAAGGCTTGCTGGCGCTATGCGCCATCGAGGACGAGCTGGTGGCGCCGGCGTGCACCTCGCGCCTGATGCAGGTGCTCGACGAGGCCATGCGCGACAAGCCCGAACACTGGCGCCAGCACTACACGGGCGACGCCGCCACCCAGCGCCTGATGCGCCGCTATGGCCTGTCGGACCGCTGCCGCTATTACTGGAACGAGGCGCCGGTGGCAGCGGCGCTCGCGCGCCTGTGCGCCAACCTCGACGCGCTGACGATTCCGCTCCCGCTGCTCAGCCAGCACCTGCATGCGCAGTACCTCGCGGTGCTGCAAGGCCGGCTGGAAACGCGCGCCTGCGCACTGCTCGAACACAAGGTCGGACAAGTGCTGGAACAATATGCGCGCGCCTGCGCCAGCAACGCGGCGGCGGCGCGCGACAGCGCGGCGGTGCCCTATTAAGCGCGCCGTCCCCACGCCACACCGAGCCGACACCATGCGCAACACACGCCAACGCCGCGAAGCCATCCTGCAACGCCTGACCCGCCACGGCGGCGTCAAGGTGGCCCACCTGATGAACGATTTCGGCGTCTCGGCGGTGACCATCCGCAGCGACCTGCGCACGCTCGAAGCGCGCGGCATGGCCACCCGCAGCCACGGCGGCGCGATACTGGCACGCGCCGCCGGGCCCGAGCAGTCGGTGCTCCAGAAGGACGCCATCAACCATCTGCAAAAAGAGCGCATCGGCGCGCTCGCCGCCACGCTGGTGCGGCAAGGCGACAATATCATCATCGATGCGGGCAGCACCACCATCTGCCTGGCGCGCCAGCTGCGCCTGGCACAGCGGGTGACGGTGCTGACCAACGCACTCAATGTCGCATGGGAGCTGGCCGGCGCGCCCGGGGTCGAACTGATCCTCGCCGGCGGCGTGCTGCGCAAGCAGTCGCTGTCGATCCAGGGCGGCCAGGCCGAGACGACCCTGCAGGCCTACAATTTCGACAAGCTGTTTCTCGGCGTGGACGGCTTCGACCTGCAGTTCGGCATCACCACCCACCACGAGGCCGAGGCTCGCCTGAACAATAAGATGGTCGAGCGCGCGAAGTGCGTCGTCGTGCTCGCCGATTCTTCAAAATTCGGCCGCGTCAGCCTGCACCGCATCGCGCAGCTGGACCGGATCCATACCGTCGTCACCGATAGCGGCATTGGCCAGCGCGAGCGTGACGCTCTTGCGCGGCTGGGCATTAACTTACTGATTGCGGAATAAATGTTAACAGGTAAAATCCTCACGCCATCGGGCTGGATCACGGGCAAGATCGACTTCAGCGAGCGCATCACCCGGATATGCGAGGGCGCCGCCGCCAGCGCCCTGACCATCCTGCCCGGCTTTGTCGACCTGCACGTGCACGGGGCCGAAGGCGCCGACATCATGGAGGGCGGCCAGGCCGGCGCCGTGGTGGCGCGCTGCCATGCCCGGCACGGCACCACCTCCCTGCTCGGCACCACGCTGACGGCCAGGGAGGAGCAGATCCGGCATGCCATGCGCGGCCTGGCCGGCGTAATCGCGCAGCGCCCGCGCGGCGGCGCGCGCATGCTCGGCGTGCATCTCGAAGGCCCCTTCCTCAGTCCGCGCCGCCTGGGCGCCCAGCCGCCCGAGGTGATCCCGGCCGATCTCGACCTGGTGCGCAGCCTGCACGCGATCGCCCCCATCCGGGTGCTGACGATGGCGCCGGAAATGGAAGGCCACCTGGCCCTGGTGCCGCGCCTGGCCGCGATGGGGATCCGGGTCCAGATCGGGCACAGTGCGGGCAGTTACGCCGACGGCGTGGCTGCGCTGCAGGCCGGCGCGAGCGGCTTTACCCACCTCTTCAACGGCATGACGGGCATGACCCACTACCAGGCCGGCATGGCCGGCGCGGCCCTGGCCCATGCCGAATACGCGGAAGTCATCCCCGACCTGCACCACGTCGGCGACGGCGCCCTGCGCGCGGCCCTGCGCGCCATTCCGCGCCTGTATGGCGTGACCGACGCCACCGCGGCGACCGGGATGCCGGACGGCGAGTATGCGCTCGGCACCCAGCGCGTGATCAAATGCGGCAGTTGCGTACGCCTGGCGAGCGGTTCGCTGGCCGGCAGCGTGCTGACGATGGACCAGGCCTTGCGCAATTTCGTCGCGCTCGGACTGGATCTGGCCGACGCCTCGCACCGCCTCTCGCTCTACCCTGCCGACTACCTGGGCGAATCGAGCCGCGGCCGCCTGGCGCCGGGCGCCTGGGCCGATATCGTCGTGCTCGACGCCGCGCTGCGCCCCGTCGCCGTGTATGTCGAGGGCGAAGCCATTCCTCTAACAATACCCTACCACCCGGAGACAGCATGACCGATACCCCCGAGCGCACCATGCACTACCTGCTGTTCATCGCCGGCATGGGAGGACTGCTGTACGGCATCGACGTCGGCATCATCGCCGGCGCCCTGCCCTACCTGGAGGCGACGGCCTCGGTCGCGTGGCAATTGAGTACCCAGCAGTTGTCCTTCATCGTGGCCGCCGTGCTGCTCGGCTCGGTGCTGTCCTCGCTGTTCGCAGGGGCGCTGGCCGACCTCGTCGGGCGCCGCTGGGCCATGGTGCTGGCGGGGGCGCTATTTACGGCCAGCATCCCGCTAATCGCGCTGGCCGAAGGCTACACGCCCTTGCTGCTGGGACGCCTGCTGCAGGGCATCAGCGGCGGCTTGATCGGCGTGGTCGTGCCGCTCTACCTGGTCGAGTGCCTGCCGGCCGCGCGCCGCGGCCGCGGGGCCGCCCTATTCCAGTTGATGCTCACGATCGGCCTGGTCGGCGCGGCCGTAATCGGTTTGAGCCAGGCACACGGCGTCGATGCCGCCACCCAGGCGGCGGCCGCGCTGCCGCAGGACGAGCGCGCCGCACACGTGTTCGCCGCCCAGGACAGCGCCTGGCGCACCATCTTCTGGCTTTGCCTCGGGCCGGGACTGGTGTTCACGTTCGGCAGCCTGGCGCTGAAGGAGTCGCCGCGCTGGCTGGCCCTGCGCGGCAAGGGCGGCAAAGGCGCCACGGCCGGCGACGCAGCGCCCATCGCCATCTCCCGCGACCGGCTGGCCTCGCGCCGCTACGTCCTGCCCTTCCTGCTCGCCTGCCTGGTGCTGGCATTGACCCAGGCGACCGGAATCAATTCCATCCTTGCCTATGTGGTGACGATTTTGAACCAGGCCGGTTTGCCGGGCGCGACGGCCAATACGGCCGACGTGGCGCTCAAAGTGCTCAACGCCGTCATGACGGTGGTCGCGGTGGCGCTGGTCGACCGCAAGGGCCGCCGCTTCCTGCTCATGCTGGGCACCGGCGGCATCGTCGTTGCCCTGCTGGCAGCCGGACTGCTGTTTCGCGGCGTGGAAACGGAGCGGCGCGACGTGCGCGGGGCCATCATGGCCAAGGTTGCCGATGAGCGCCTGTCCCTGCGGCTCGACCAGGCCACGCTGGCGGCCCTTGGCGTACACGACGGCACGCCGCAACAACTGACCGTGGCCTACGCCTTCGGCCCGTTTACCAATGTACAGTCGCGCCGCAGCGACGATCCGCTGCTGCCGGACATGACGCTGCGGCGCGACGGCACCGTCAGCGGCGACAGCGTCATCGGCGCCACATTGCGCCGCTGGCGTCTCAATCCCTTTGCCGACCCCGCCGCCGGACACGCTGCGCCATTGGTGATCGAGCGCGCCTGGATCGGCCCGGTGCCGCCGCAATCGCATGGCTGGCAGGTGGCGCTGGCGATCTGCCTGTTCGTCGCCGGCTTTGCCGTCGGTCCCGGGGTGTGCGTCTGGCTCGCCCTGTCCGAACTGATGCCGACCCGGATCCGTTCCAACGGCATGAGCATCGCCCTGCTGATCAACCAGTTCGTCTCGACCGTCATCGCCGCCGTGTTCCTGCCGACCGTGGGCTACTATGGCTACTCGACGTTGTTTTTCTTCGGCGCTGGCTGCACGGTACTGTATTTCCTGACCGCCGCCTACCTGCTGCCGGAAACGAAGGACAAGACGCTGGAGGAAATCGAGCTGCACTTTGCCGGAAAGGTGGCCAGATAAGCGCGCACAGGCGGCATCTGCGCCATGTCGGACGTGGCGCGCACTTCCCCTGTGACGGAACGCGCATTGCCGGCCAGGTAGGGCCGGTGGCGCCAGGGCGGCGCGCCACGCGGAAAAAATGTCCGACGGCGCGCACTTGCCGCCCGCGTCCGCCAACCGCCCTGCCGTGTCGAGCATGTCGACACGGCAGCGACGCCCGCGCCGGCAGCGAACCGAAATGCAAGGACCCACCGCCGGTGCGTGCCCAGTCGGTTGCTGCATTCTTGCGGCGATCCAGAAGCGGCCCCGACGGGCGCACGCTACGTCCCCGCCAGCGCTATTGCCCGCTGCGCCTCAAGCTGCACGCTTTCTTCATTGCCCGATTGCATCGACCGAAAATTCGGATCGCCGTGCCGGCAAGCGCTGCGATCGGCATTTCCCGAGGGACGCACAGCGCCCGTGCATCCAAGCGCTTCGGCGGGTCGAACCTGCTGCTTGAGCGAGCGCACGCAATCGCGCTCGCCGACGCCGGCCGTGCGTCCCCATGCGGCCTGGCGACGGCAACGCGCGCCATTCCAGAAGCGACATGCCGGTATTCCTAATCATCGTTTGTGCGAATGCGCACGCTCGTGACACGATCCACCCAACGGGTAGTAAATACCCGTTGCAACGAGCCTGCACTCGCTACCTGGTCCGCGGCATGCGCGCATGCCAACGAAAGGAAAACTTGTATCAGCGCTCGTTGAAAGCGAACTTGCCGCTCGGGCAGTAACAGGCGTCAGCAAAGTCGATTGTATCGATTCGTAAAAATATAATTTCAAGAAAAAATGGAGAAGCAAAGTGAAAATGAACATTGGAAAAAACATCCTCGCAACCGGCCTTGTGCTGCTGCTCGTTGTGGCAGGGGCACACGCAGCGGTGCCCTATGAAAATCATGCGTACAAATACAAGCAGCCCAATGGCGAAGTCCTCGATATCACCCTCGACGGCAACAATCTCTATGCCGAAGAACGCACCGCCGACGGGTCGCTGATCATCTTCGATGCGAAAAAAAAGGGATTCTGCTATGCCGAAGTCAATGCCGCTGGTGACCAGCTGATTTCGACTGGCGTGTTGGCGACCAACACCAAAATGCGCAAGTTCAACACCAAGGACAAGAAACAGCCTGGCTTGAGCGCGCCAGCAAAAGCCCGGCGTGTAAAACAGCAAAGCAAGGTCGTCGGCGCCGAATCCGCGGAGGGTGACGTTGTGGTCAATCCCCCACTTGCCCGCCTGCCCAACGGGGCTGTGCCGTCGGAAGTCTTAGGAGCGGTGCAAGGCCTGACAATCATCGTCGACTTCCCCGACGCCGTCGCCAACCATACCCAGGCTGAGGTCGACTCCTTCCTGAACGGTGAGGAGTATGCGGAGATGGGCAATGCCTACTCGGTCCGCGGCTACTTCAGAGCTGTTTCCCATAACCAACTCGACTACACAAATACCGTCACCAGGTACTATCGCGCAAGGAACAACAAGGCCTACTATACAGACGGCACCCTGGCCATGACAGTGCGCTCGCAAGAACTGGTGAGCGAGGCGCTGCAGTGGCTGCAAGCAAGCGAAGGGTTCGACTTTACGACGCTCACCCGTGACGGCGACAATAAGTTCAAGGCAATTAACCTGCTCTACGCGGGCGCATCGAACAGTCCATGGAGTAAAGGACTCTGGCCACACAAATCCAAACTCAGCCCACAATTTTGCGCCAATGGACTCTGTACGAATTATTACCAGATCAGCGACATGCCTGCGGTAATGTCGATCGGAACATTCATCCATGAGACGGGCCACATGTTGTTCGGCTGGCCCGATCTATATGACTACGATGGCAGCTCCATGGGTTCGGTCGGCACCTTTTGCGTCATGGGCTCGGGCGCATCGGGGGCAAGGTTGTTCAGGCCATCGGCGCCGAATGCCTATTTCCGCCATCTGGCCGGCTGGGATGCTGTCACCGAACTGAACCCCTTGGTCAGCCTCACAGCGCCCATCGGACGACTGAATCACTCCTTCGCCGATCGCACACTATATCGCTGGAGCAATCCGGCCAACAAGAGCGAGGCGTTCTACATGGAAGCAATCCATAAGGCGGACGCCAATTTGCTCCAGGTTGATTCGGGCCTGGCGATTTACCACATCGACCCTTCCGGTTCCAACAGCACCGAGGAGAAGCCTTTCATCCAACTGGAGCACGCCGATGGGCAGCGCCACCCGGAAAACAATGTCAACAAGGGCGATCTGACCGACTTGTACGACGGCGTAGCGACCAAGGCTTTCAGCAATGTGCTGCCGAACGCGCTCGCGGCCAAGGGTACCAACTCAAAATGGTGGAACGGTTTCGGTTCCGGCTTCGCGCTGTACAACATCAGCGCACCGGCCGAACGCGTTTCGTTTGACGTTGGCACCACCTATTCCGGCTCGCTCAACACCGGAGCGGAAGCAATCCATCCAGCGCCCTACTTCAAACACCTCGGACCGATCAAGGCCTATCTCAACGGCCCTGCCGGCGCAGACTTCAACCTCATTTTGGAAAAAAGCGTGAATAACGTATGGCAAGTGGTGGCCAGTGGAGTTTCCGCGACAGCTGACGAATCGATCGACTATCAGGCGGCTTATTACTACTATCGCATTAAAGTCAAGGCGCTCGCCGGTTCCGGTAGCTATACGCTCACGGTCGTCAAGTAAACGGCGAAGCGCTATTGCAGTGTTCAATCAGGTGCCGGGCAGTTGGACAGCCGCCCCAACTGACCAGGCCGTGTGATATCGCGCAGCAATCCGATGCAAGCAAGGCATCGGAAAATGCGTGCCCGGCATTGGCCTGGATGATTGGCTGAACGTCCCGCCCAGGTCGTCAAAGCGGAGACAGGCTGGAGCGTTCCATGAGGAGCGCTCCAGCTTTTTCACTTCCCATTCCCAACCGTGTTTTTCGCACCGGCGCGAGGCCCCTATTTTCCGGACAAGCACTGCTTGGCGTCACGTCGAATACGCTTCATGACCGCCCCCGGCCGAGATGAAGGATTATGGGCGCAATGCTCGGCGCGCGCCGCGTGCCAGCTCACCGAGTTTGCCACCGTCTGCTCTGTTTGTTGACGACGCGCTTTTCCAGGCACTGGTAGCGAGCATCACAGTCGGCAGCGACTGCATCGCCGTGCAGCGGTGATGGCCCGCTTGACGTCCGGGGCATTGCCAGCTGTGCCAGAATTCGACGTGCCGTAAAAAGCAGGCGCATTCTGCGACAACATGCAACGTCACGCCCAGGCGCCCCACCTCGCCCCCCCCTGGATTGTCGAATCTCCCGATCACGCTCACATTGCTCGAAGGGACCATGGCGCGGCGATCAATCCGGCGTCGACGCTGGGGCCTGCGCGGATCATCAGATCGCGGCGGCAAGGCGGAGTCGACGGCGCCCACCCGCTTGCCCAAGGACATCGACAGGCCAAGCTTATGTTTTTTGCCACGATGCAACTATTTACGAAAATATGAAAGCGAAAAAGTGTAGTAGCACGGCAACTAAGGCCTGCACAACTGTTTTGACTTTTGAACGAAAGGTGCTAATCTTTCGTTGCAAGCTAAACACATGCGCCTTCTCAAGAGAACTGAAGTATCGATAGTTGGCGAATATTCGCCACATTACTTTTAAAAAGCCCAGGATATGCGCCGCAACCTCCCCTCCGTCAACGCTTTGCACGCGTTCGAAGTCGTCTATCGCATGCACAACATCAGCACCGCGGCGACCGAGTTATCGCTGACCCAAAGTGCCGTGAGCAAAAAAATTCTCGCGCTGGAAGACTATTTTGAACAACCGCTCTTTGATCGCCAATCGAGTGGCATGCGGCCGACTCCGGCAGCCGAGCTCCTGTGGGCACGGCTTCCCCAATGTCTTGACGAGCTAGAGGGCGTCATGTTCGAGGTACAGACTTTGGTGAATGGTGGCGGCGTTCTCAACCTGGCCGTGTTTCCAACGTTTGCCACCAAATGGCTTGTACCGCGCCTCCCCCTGCTCTACCAATCGAATCCAGGACTGACACTGAACCTACGTGTCCAGCTCGCGCCCTTGGATTTCGTGGCCACGGGTCTTGATGCCGGCATCTGTTTTTGCGAACCAAACTGGTCTGGCTGTGAGCACCACCGCTTAGCCGAGGAAACCCTGATGCCAGTGTGCAGCCCCGGCTATTTGCATGCGAAGGGGCCGATCGAGCGAATGACAGACCTGCGGACACAGACCTTGCTGCATCAACTTGGGCGTCCCGAAAGCTGGGAAAAATGGTTCGAATTAAATCAGCTCGGACCAGTTCCGGGCAATCAAGGCATGCATTTTGAACTTTTTTCCATCATTGTTGAAGCCGCCAAAGCAGGCTTGGGAATCGGCCTGCTCCCTGCGATCTTCGTTGAGGACGAAATCCGGCAGGGCAGTCTCGTCCCGCTATTCCCTGCCCAGCGACTGTCGGAGCGCGCCTACTACCTCGTTCATCCAAAACGCAAGGCCAGCCTGCCCGGGCTGATGACGTTCAAGAAATGGCTACTCGCTCGCGTCGACGATGGTTCAGCGGTAATGGACGATATCGGCGGCGCCATCTGACGCTCGGGCCTGATCGACGGCCTTGCTGTTTGCTCTGGATCGTGAACTTGTCGGCGTCCCACACCGTCCGCCTTAGCGGCCCCTCCGCTTTCGGCCACTTGACGTCGACCTTGTGCAGTCTTTGCGTATCGATGCTTGATGATCTGCGATTCAAAAGATAAGCGAAAAAAGGAAGCCGCCCGTGCAGGCCCGGCGATTTCGCATCCGGTCGGTCACAGGCGCGCCCGCCGTTGTCCTTCAGCCGCTTCCCGCTGGGTGTCAATGCTATCGGATTGGCGCAGCGATCCGTTCGGTGGGAACGTCGCAGTTTTCTTGAGGGGCACTTCAGGTAGCGCCACAGATTAGCCGCATAAATATAACACCCCGCATTCATTTTCCATCATCATCGACGGCGCGCGCAACGCCGCTGCAGCGCACGGCATTCGGTGCACCAGTACTAAATAAGCGGTTAATGCCTCGCCTTCGCCATCGCCCGGTCGGATCAGCAGCGCGGGCGGAGCAAAAAACGGCACTAACTGAGTTCCAAAAATAAAAGATGACCGGCTTCCGATCAAATCGAAAGTATTATCCATTTCCACTTTCTAATTATTTTTCCGATATCACTTTGAATTTTTCGCCGAGCCCACGATATTTAACCAAACAACATCATGAACATTATCAACAATCCGAATAAAATTCCGATTTGAGCGATAAGATAAATAAAGCATCTGCAAGCGCCGGCAGCGGGATATCTACAGCCCATACAGAAATCCATGATTGAAATTATACAAGTCCATTAGCGCCGATCGGAAATCTGTCAAGGCTGCCAATTCCCGGTAGATGAGCCAATCACCGCAGACTTACGCCAGGTAAATCTTAATGCGCAATTAACATGTCACGAAGCTGAGGTGCAGAGCCTGGGATAATCACATGTGGAAAAACCTTGCACGGGCAACAGGCGCCCAGACGCCGGCTTGCTAGCTCGCACGCGCAACGCGTCCCTCTCGTCGGCAGCAGGTGAGATCGAGCGCGGCGGCTCGATATAAAGTGCCCCTCAAAACAGGTTCACATGGAAATCCGATGGTTTGTTGGCATTTACTCACGCAGTCAGACGCTGTCTCGAGCGCCATAACTACTTCCCATATTGAATCCGGAGCTCGACCGGAGACCAATCCCGCAAGCTGCGCCAATATGATGAGCCGATGGATGTCAGCGAGCCCTTGAATACACTGCGCTTGAAGATTCGCACGAGTTCCAACTATTTGCGAAAACGTCGGCAATGACGCCGAATATTCTTAGGTTTTCCGGACCAATTGAGGGCGCGCAGAATTATTCCAATCCTTGATTCAAGATGAAGCGAAAGTTATTCTTGCGGGCATTCCAAACAGGAATAGTGAGATACATTTTTACTGCTGATCACGAAGCGCGCCCGTCGTCTTCTGCCCCTTTTCCCTATGGGGACCGAGCCACAGCAAGCATCTCGAAAATATTTTAGTGTGACATTTGGATAGAAAAATATTAATAATTAACCGCAAAAATACCACATACGAAAAACAGGCATTGATAATCAATCCGACACGGGTATAAACTAACGATATTGTTGGCGCAACGCCGACGTGTTATCGGAAGAGTCCAGCCCCCATTGGCTGGCGCCGAAGGAGCAACCGCCCCGGAATCTCACAGGCAAACGGACCGATAACACATTGACACTCTGAGGAGTCGCTGGAGTTCTTCCAGCGCACCAAAAGGGCAAGTTCGTTTCACTCCGTGAAGCCGACGAAACTCTGCGGTCCAAGAACAGAGGGGGCGTGGTTGTGACTTGCAAGGTGGGGCGCCGTGCTGATGACGACGGAAGCGGTGCAACGTTCTTCGAAATCCCTTCGTACGAAAGCCTGTACCCGGCACGCATGAAAAGACGCAACATCGGAACCATCGTAGCAATCGTTTTGGCGGTGGATCGCAAGTCCATTCGTGAAACCAGAAATTGCATTATCGCTTGAGGTGCACGACAGTATTCCTTTCTGCACCTTGAACGCCCCCTCGACCATCAGTCGAGTGGGCCTTCACACCGCACTGGTCGTCAGGCCAACTTGTACATGACCAGCATTCCCGCGCCTCCACACAGGGCAGGAGGTGCACAGCGGCGCCCACGGGAATCCGGGGCATCCAACGACAAGCCGATGCTTGGCATCACCGCAATTAAAACAAACTGTGGCTCGGCGCGAGTGGCGTTTTCAAACGCCCAACAACCGAGTAAATTCTTAATGAACAAGGCCGGATGGCGTCGAGCGAATGCCTGCGCACGTCCACGTGGCCGAACTATCTGGATGACTATGAACAATAAACTAGTGCTCAAACACAGCGTGATCGCAGTCGCATTTACGCTCTCGTGTTCCACCATCGTGAAAGCGCAAGTGGCGACAGACGCACAAACGGTCACCGTCTACGTGACCGGTTCCAACCTCAAGCGTACGCAGAAGGAAGGCGCCTCCCCTGTCGAAACCATCTCGCTCAAGCAAATTGAAGACTCCGGCGCGAACACCGTGGCCGAGCTGCTGCACAGCATTCCTGCTTTCGGCTCGGGAGCGTCGATCGATACAGTCGACGGCGGCTTCTCGAAAGGCGCATCGACCGCCTCCTTGCGCGGGCTGGGTTCGTCATCGACCTTGGTGCTGCTCAATGGCCGGCGCATCACTGCATCGGCCTATGCGGATCCGAGCCAGGGAAAATCTGCGGTATACGACCTCAACAACATTCCAATTTCGGCGATTGAGCGGGTCGAGATCTTCAAGGATGGCGCATCGGCTGTCTACGGCTCCGATGCGATCGCCGGCGTAATCAATTTTATTACGCGCAAGGACTATCAAGGTGCGCAGATCGCCGCATCCGCGAGCGGCAACGATGGAAACGACTTCCAGCGTCAGAATGTCAGCGGCTCCTTCGGCATCGGAAACATTGTCAAAGACAAGTACAATTTCTTCGTCAGCGCCGACCTTGCGAACCGTGGCAGCACGCTGATCGGCGAAGTGCGGGACATTGACACGGGCCGCTACGCGTCGATCAATGGCCGGCTGAACCCGTATTCGAGCAACTTGTCGAATCAACCGTTCTTCTACCGCGAGCGCACGCCGAATGCCAGGAACTTTGCCAACACCTATGCCTTGCGCGCCGATGTGATCAACCGGACGGCGTGCGATCCAAGTTCTCAGCTGGTGGGCAACACCACGGACTACAACATCGGTTCGACGTCCACCCTTTTTGGCAGGCGCTTCTGCAATTTCGATCTCAACCAGTATGCCGAGGCCCAGTCCGCGGGCAAAGACGGCAACGTTTTATCCCGGCTCACACTGGACCTCGGTCCCGACCTGACGTCCTTTACCGAATTTAGCTACAGCCGCAGCGAGCGCACCTACCTCGGCGCCCCGAAGTCGCTGCAAAGCACATCGCCTGCAACGGTGTTCAAGCTCGGTGCGGCGTCGGACTTCCAATTGATCTTGCCGGTCGGGCACCCGGACAATCCCTTTCCCACTTCACGCTCCGCCGTCGGCCTCCGGTTTAATGACATCGGCGGCAGTAAGAACCTGAACCAGACTTACAGGTTTGTCACCGGCCTGACGGGCAGCCACAGCGGATGGGATTGGGACGCCGCGCTCTTGTGGAATCGGAATAATCGGATCGATAACGGGTTCGGTTTGATGTACAAGCCAACCCTGCAGCGCATCATGACCGAGGGTCGCACGATCGCCGCCACGCTGAGCGACCCAAGCGCGACCGTGACGACCGAGAACCGCAACTTTGCGCAGGTCATCCAATTTGATGCCAAAGCGTCCACCGTGATCGGAAAACTGTCTGGTGGCGAGGTAGGCCTGGCTTTTGGTGGCGAAGTGCGCGAAGAACGCATTGGCGTGCGACCGGACAGTAATTCCGCCACCGGCAACATCATCAACCTTGCCAACGCAGCACTCGAAGGTTCGCGCGTCGTCAGTTCCGCATTCATCGAAGCACGCGCTCCGTTCAGCAAGTCGTTTGAAATGGAATTCGCAGGGCGCGTTGATCGGTATCCCGACCATAAGAGCTTCGTCCCGAAGGTTGGGGCCAAATGGGAAGTGACCCCCACCGCGATGGTCAGGGGCGCGTACGCCCGTGGATTCCGCGCACCGGCCCTGCTCCAGATCTCGCCTGGCGGCGTGCAATCGTTCCCATCCGTCAACGACTCGATCCGCTGCCCCGACGGCGTGCGTCCGGTTGCCGGCGGGGACCAGGCCGACTGCTTGAAGGGCATTTCCAGCCTGTCGGGCGGCACCCCGGGCTTGGAGCCTGAGCGTTCGCGCAGCTACACCTTGGGCCTCGTGATGAGCCCTACAAAAAACGTCGATGTGCTCGTGGACTACTACAACATCCGCAAAGAGCAGGAAACTGCTTTGCTTGGCGCGCAATTTGTGGTTGACCACGCGTCGAGCTACCCCGGCCGTGTTATCCGCGACCCGAACCCCGCGGTACAGCTCATCGACAGCGCAGGGCGTCCGATTCCAAACACCGGCCCTATCACGGCAGTCAACCGTGCCTATGTAAATCAGGGGAGCACAGAAGTATCGGGCATCGATCTTGAAGTTGCCCTCCGGCAGTCGCTCGGGCGGTTCGGGCGCCTGACGAGCAAGCTCAACTGGGGCTACACCATCAGCTATCGCCGTGCCGAGCAGCCGGGCGACGCCGAGGCGAATGCCGCCGGCACAAATGGCGGCATTTCGGACTTCGCAACGAGCGTGGGAGATATCCCACGCCACCGCACGGCATGGAACACCACTTGGACGACAGGAAAACATTCGATGACCGCGTCGGTCGACTTCGTCTCCAGCGTTTCCCTGATGCGCCGCTCGGATAACCATCAGGTCTACCCCGTGCCGTATTGCCACTATGGCACTGGACAACCATCCACGGCGACGCAGCTCGGAGGACTTGCACGCTTCACCGCGTCAGACGACGGTGCGTGCGAGGTCAATGGTTGGACCACCCTGGGGACCTCATATGCGTACAGCGGCGTCAAGAACTGGATTTTTTCGCTCAATATTCGGAACCTGCTCGATACCAAGGCGCCCTACGATCCAAGGTATTCGAGCCCAGGATTCAACACCCAACTGCATAACGGACAAGGAAGGTATTTCCGGGTAAGGGCTCAGTACAAATTCAAGTAACTCGTAGAGGGCCAAGAAACAATTTTCTCGCGACATCACGCTGCCCGCACAATCCGGGCAGCGCCCCTTGCATTGACTAGCATCCTCAAGCGCCGCCTCCGGCGTCGAGATTCACAAGGCAAATGAACGCATTCATCATGAGACGACACCTACCCACGGTCCCCGCACTGCATGCATTCGAGGTTGTGTATCGGAGGCAAAGCATCAGCGCCGCCGCCAGTGAGCTGGCGCTGACCCAGGGAGCGGTGAGCAAGAAAATCCTGGCGCTGGAAGAGTATTTCCGGCAACCGCTGTTCGAACGCCTGCCCTCGGGGCTGCGCCGGACCTCGGCAGCCGAGCTTTTATGGGCGCGCCTACCGCAGTGTCTGGACGAGCTCGAAGCGGTCATGACCGAGGTCAAAGCGCTGGATATCGGTGCGGGGGTCCTGAACCTGGCAGTCTTTCCCACCTTTGCGACGAAGTGGCTGGTTCCGCGCTTGCCCTTGCTGTACAAAACCCAATCCGGTTTGTCGCTGAACCTTCGGGTACAGTTGGAGCGGGTCGATTTCCTGGCGACCGGGCTGGACGCGGGAATCACCTTCGGAGAGCCCACCTGGCCGGACTGTGAGCACCATTGGTTCGCGAATGAAGAACTAATTCCGGTCTGCAGTCCGGACTATTTGGCGTCAGCGGGCCCCATTAACGCCACCGGCGACCTGAGGTCGCATCCATTGTTGCATCTGCTGCCGCGGACAGACCGCTGGGACCGCTGGTTCGAATACCACGACCACGACCCGACAGCCGTCAAGCAGGGCATGTACTTCGAGCTGTATTCCATTGTTCTCGAAGCCGTCAAGGCGGGATTGGGCGTCGGCTTACTTCCCGCCATTTTCGTCAACGACGATATCAGGAAAGGAAGCTTGATCCCCTTGTTCGGAGCAATTACCTTATCGAACAACGCCTATTACCTTGTGTATCCAAAACGCCGGGCAGCGTTGCCATCCTTGATCGCGTTCCGACAATGGCTGATGGAACAAGCATTCCCGCCGACGACAACGGCCCCGGCCTGAAAAATTGAAAGACCGATGGGAGGACTGCCCGGATGCGGGGAAGCTTCCTGACAAGCATAACGTAACGCCGGTTGCTGACTGGCGGGCCGCGTCGCCGCTCGCAGCGCACTCCGCCCAGGCATTCCGAAAAGGCTTGCCTGCCATTCCGATTTGTCAGTTGAGGTCCAATTGCCCCGTGTGTAAAGTGCGGTTTCAAGGTTCACTTACAACAAGACAAACTTTTTCCCGGCCCTGGCCATGATGATCGATACGCCTTTCCGTGTACTCCCCGTTCCATTCGACCCGCCGAGCGCTTCGGTCTACCTACCCTATTCAATCAGATGAACAACTCCCTCCGCTTACTCGCTGGCACGCTTTGTTTGGTGTGCATGCATGCATTGGCACAGTACCAGCTTCCACCGCAAACGCTGCGCGACATTGTCGATGCGCCGCGTCCACCGGTGTTCCATATCGGGCCAAAGCGCGACATCGCCGCACTGGTAGCGATGCATAGACTGCCGGGCATCGCTGAAATAGCCGAGCCAAGGGTGCGCCTGGCCGGACTGCAGATCAATCCGCGGACGCGGTCGAGCGAACGCCGCAATTATGGTTCGACACTGACACTGCTCGACATCGCGACGGGCAAGGAAATGGCGGTATCTAACCTGCCTGCCAAATTACGACTGGCGTCGCTGCTCTTCTCCCCGGACCAGCAATATATCGCTTTCACCCACTTGGCTTCTGCGGACGGCGAGGATGCCCGCGTAGGACTCGAGCTATGGCTGGTCAATCGTGAAACGCTCAAGGCACATCGACTGTTGAAGACCCCGATCCTTGCCGTATTTGATGGATTCGGCTTCCAGTGGACGCCCGATTCCAAGGGCATCCTTGTTCAAATCGCGCCACTCGATGGCAAGACGATGCCCACGCCACCTGCCGCACCAGTGGGCCCCGTCACTGCAGACAGCGCCCCCGGCCAAAAAAAGTCATTCTGGACACGCCCCACCAACCTGCGCTCTGCGCATGACGACGCGCTGTTCCAGTTTCTGGCAACGGTACAACTGGCCATTGTCAAGCTTGACGGAGCCGTCAACACGGTAGGCGGGCCAGACATGCACGCGCGCGTGAAGATTTCGCCAAATGGCAGTTACTTCCTGACAGAGGTGTTGAACCGGCCTTTCTCGCGCGTACTGCCGGCGGAATCGTTTAACCGTCGGATCGAAGTTCGTGACCTGCAAGGTCGTGTCGTCCATGTCGTGGCCAAGAGCGCCCGGGGCGACCAGGGCGACCAGCCGGGCATGGTGAAAACGCTCAAGGTCGGCTGGAGGGCGGATGCGCCGGCAACCCTCGTGTGGGCCGAGCGCAAGTCGAAACATGGCGACCTGGTGCTGATGCAAGCGGCGCCATTCGTCGCGCCGGCAAGGAGGTTGGCTCAGCTTGAGTATGAACTCGATCGCATCTCCTGGAGCCGCGGTGACCTTGCCGTACTGACCGAGGAATCCGAGTCGAAGCTTCTGACCCGGCATTGGCGGATGAATCCGGATCAGGCAGACGAGGCGCCGTCCCTGATGTTTTCACATTCGAGCGAGAGCCGATACGAAGAGCCGGGCACGCCGTTTTCTGAGCCGGACAGTTCAGGACAGTCAAGATTGCTGGTAGCAAGCGATGGATCGATGCTGTTGCATGGCCGTGGAGCATCCGAGGAAGGTGACCAGCCCTTCATTGATCGCTACAATTTTTTGACAAAAAAGAAGGAACGCATTTTTCAAAGCGTTGCCCCTTATTTTGAGGAGCCAATTGCCGTCTTGGATCAGAGTAAGCTGGTCGTGTTGACTCGCCGCGAATCGGCCACCGAACATTGGAACTATTTTGTCCAGGACCTGATGCGCCACGAAACCAGGCAATTGACGAAATTCTTCCCTTCGGCCGCCGGCCGTGCCAACATCCAGCAAGAGCTTATCCGCTACAAACGCGCCGATGGTGTGCCTTTGACAGGCAAATTGTACCTGCCTGCCGGCTACCGGCCGGAAACGGACGGGCCCCTTCCTACCCTGATGTGGGCCTATCCACATGATTTCACGGATGCTGCCGCGGCCGGCGAAACGCGTGGATCGCCCTACCGTTACAAGGGCTTCGACTACAATCACCCTTCGCTCTACGCGGCGCTTGGGTATGCCGTCCTCGATGACATTGCAATGCCCATCGTTGGCGGCGACAAGGCCAAGCCGAACGACACGCTGATCGCGCAACTGGTTGCAAACGCCGAAGCCGCTGTGGCCGAAGTGGTGCGGCGCGGTGTCGCCGACAAGAGGCGCATTGCCATTGGCGGACACTCCTACGGCGCGTTCATGACGGCGAATCTGCTTGCGCATACACGCCTGTTTCGCGCCGGAATTGCCCGCAGCGGCGCATACAATCGCACGCTCACACCTTTCGGATTCCAGTCGGAAAAGCGAACCCTTTGGCAGGCGAAAGACATGTACACGAGCATTTCACCGTTCAATGATGCCGACAAGATCAAGGATGCGCTGTTGATCATCCACGGCGAGCAAGATGAGAATCAAGGCACATACCCGATCCAGAGCGAGCGCATGTTTCAAGCGGTAAATTCCTTAGGCGGCACCGCGCGACTCGTCATGTTGCCCGGTGAGGGCCATTGGTACCAGGCACGCGAATCGGTATTGCACGTGCTGTCAGAGACTCACGCCTGGCTTGAAAAGTATGTGCGTCGCGCCGAACAATAGGCGACTGCGTGCACAGCCATGCGCGCAACGCCTGGCCGGCTACATCGTGGGCGACCGGCATCCCGCCGTTTTATGCCGCGGCGGCAGCGGCGCCGTCGTGACCCGCCCTATGCGCACGCGATCGATGGATCTGCACGCCGTCGGCTCGATCCACATCGAGCCCGCACATCGCCGGCGCGAGGATCGATGTGCATCGGGCAACCTCGTCGGGTGAGCTGCCGATCCGGTCGCCGACCACAATTCCGGCCCGGATCGACCAAGTGGCGTCCAGGATCCGGCCGCGCGGCGCGGACTATTGCGCGACGATCAGTTCGATGCCCAGCTTGTGCAAGCCCTCCTGATAGGCAGGGCTGATACCGGCATCGGTAATGACGGCATGAACCCGGTCGAGCTGCACAATGCGATGCAAGCTAACCCGTCCGAACTTGGAAGCATCCGTCAGCACGATGATTTTCTTGGCGCGCTCGACCATTTTATGGTTCAGACTTGCCTCGGCCTCGTGGTGCGTCGTCAGCCCGAATTGCAGGTCGAATCCGTCCACCCCGAGGAACAGCTTGTCGAAGCTGTAGGCTTGCAGGCAGGCCTCGGCCTGCGTGCCCTGGATGGACAAGGCCTGCTTGCGCAACAGGCCCCCGGTCAGTATCAGGTTCACGCCAAGCGTATCGGCAAGTTCCCAGGCGATGTTCAAGCCATTGGTCATCACCGTCACATCGCTCGCTTCGCGCAAATGGCGCGCGAGTGACAGTGTCGTCGTGCCGGAATCGATGATGACATTGTCACCAGCCTCAACCATTCGGGCAGCACGGGCGCCGATGCGCTCTTTCTGTTCGTGGTTCAGCGCGTCTTTTTGGCGGATGCTATGTTCCGGCGTTGGTGTGCGCGCAAGGTGAGCCCCCCCGTGGCTACGCTTCACCAGCCCCAGCGATTCAAGTGCGGTCAGATCGCTCCGAATCGTGACGGCCGATACGCTAAGGGATGCCACAAGATCGGCAACTTTTACCGAACCTCGCTCGGCCAATTGGGACAGTATGGTCTCGCGACGCTGGGGGGTATTTCGCATAATGAGGGCTTGGTAGGCTAAAAAACGGACAGCTAATCGGATCGATGCAGGTACTCCCTTCGGCGCTGCTGCATCGCGCTCACGAGCGAGCGTAAAAACGGGCAAAAATTTAGGCAGGCTTATGCTTACCATTCCAAGCGGAACGTCTGGCGCGCCTTCATCACGACCAGGCGAAGGCCAAACAAATACTGGTTTAATGTCGGAAAGAAGAACCAAATTTCCGCGCACTGGCTCGAAGTAAGACGCTTAGTCTCTCGGGCCGCCCCGACCGGATGGCTTTACCAGAATAACGGAAGACTGCCTCATGCGCTCCACCGTCAACATCTGCGAAAGCTTATTTCGAAACCGGAATTAAGTCAATACGAAAGATAAAAGAAAGTAATTTCTGGCAGACCAAGCCGTGTGACATGAACTAGGCGACATATTTTTGCGGCCTTGCGCTTGGAAGGATTTGGTGCCCTTCGTTCTCAAGCACGATCAAGCAGCGGCAGCCCCGATTGCAAGCGCAGCGCAAAGCCGATCGGACGACTTCAACGTTGGGGTCACGATGGTCGCGCATGCGTGCGCATCAGCGCGCTGCGCGGAATCGGCGAACTGTGTGTGATCGGAGCGGAGATCCGCGACCGACCCACCGATGAACGAGGACAGGTGCGCCAAGCCAAGGCGAAGCCGCTGATCGATGACTTGCACGGCTGACTGCGGGCCTCGCGCAAGAGGCTCTCCCGCAAGTCCGATACTTCGGCGGCGATCAAACACCGGCGCCCGCATACGGGCAACGCGCGCGCTACAACGCGGCTACGGCACCTACCGGCCCTGGCTTGGCTTGGCGAGGGCAAGCTAACCGGCATTGCGGTCGCTCGCACCGCCACCGCAGAGGATGAAAGAAACCATAGGCGGAAAGTGGCGGGGGGAGGTCGCGCAAGATTTTGGCGCTTGCACCCCGAACCTAACGTGACCCGCTGAACTGACTCGTATCCCGGATTGCCTCGTCAAGTGCGAACGTTGAACAGGCCGTCAGCGACTTGTCGCCTCCAGGCATCTTCAGTTCCGGCACCCGCCACCTTCCTTCATCAAATTCACTTCGAATGGAGGTTTTATGGAACTGGTGTCACCGCACAAACGCGTCATCGGACTCAAACGCGGCGAACACTACCGGGATTCGGCCACTTACTATGCAGCGCGTCCGGTTCAAGGCAATGCCGCTCGCTGGATCAAGGCCCTGACACGCTACGGGTTCATCCCCGCAGCATTCGGATTTGATTTGCGAGGCGAAACTCGGATGGCCTTCGAAAGTGGCCAGGAGTGCACTCGCTCGCCCAAAAAATCGCTTCTTTCACGTTAAACTGTCGGCACCGTCGCATTTTCCGTCCGGAGCGTTTTGCATGAACATGCGCCTGCGAAGAAGTGAACATCCACGTCGACGCGCCGGACGGTATCGAATCGCCCGGGGGCGGGATCGTCCATTTGTCCGGCAAGCTCGATATGGATCCGAGCAAAAATGGTCATGCGCTGTTGGCGCGGTTGTGGCTCGCGTACCGGCAGCGTCACACCGACCATATCGCGCGCCTGTCGCGCCGTTACCAGACGATGAAAAGCATGGGAGAACGCATCGCGTTCAATCAACCCGCCGAGTCGCACAAGGTCGGCCGCAATGAGTCATGTCCTTGTGGATCAGGGAAGAAATACAAAAAATGTTGTGCGACGGCTTGAGTCAACGGCTTTCGTTCTTATGCAACGCCGCTCGGCTTGACGGAGCAAGCCGTTGGACACCGAGCCGACGGGCCGCCTCTATCTGCAATTGCGCGCTCGGAATTTCTGCGATGCCGCCGTGTCCAGTCGCGCCCTCGACAAGGCGCATTGGAGCGAGGAGATGACGGTGGCCATTCCCCCTGAAAGCCCTGCCGGCGAGGACGCCGGCAGGCCCGGACAAAGCTTGCGCGCCAACCGGCGCAATACCGATCGACCTGCATCGCCTGCCTCGATCGCCGTCGCCAACTCGGCCGGCGCCATCGTGACAGAGCACACCGATGCCTGCGGCGCATCTTGGCGCAGGCGTCCGGCCCGGCCGGCATCAAGGCGGCCTAACAAATCGATCGGAGAGCAGCATGAGCGACACCAAGACAAACAAATGGACGCGCGACCAGATGGCCGCGCGCGTGGCGCGCGATATTCCCGACGGCGCGGTGGTCAACCTGGGGATCGGCCTGCCGACCATGGTGGCGAACCACCTGCCGGCCGACCGCGAGGTGGTGCTGCACAGCGAGAACGGCGTGATCGGGGTGGGCCCGGCCCCGGCCAAGGGTGAGGAGGATTATGACCTGATCAACGCAGGCAAACAGCCGGTCACCCTGCTCCCTGGCGGCTGCTACTTCCACCACGCGGACAGCTTCGCGATGATGCGCGGCGGGCACCTGGACATGTGCGTGCTCGGCGCGTTCCAGGTGTCGGTGACGGGCGACCTGGCCAACTGGCACACCGGCGCGCGCGACGCGATTCCGGCCGTGGGCGGCGCCATGGACCTGGCCATCGGCGCCAAAAAAACCTACGTGATGATGGAACACCAGACCAAGGGCGGCGAAAGCAAGCTGGTGGCCGCATGCGGATATCCGCTGACCGGCGTGGGCTGCGTTTCGCGCATCTATTCCGACATCGCGTTGATCGATCTGGCCGGCGGCAAGGCCAGCGTGATCGACATCGTCGACGGCCTCGACTTCGCCACCTTGCAGGCGATGACGGCGGTGCCCCTGCACAACGCACTTTAAGAATTCATCGGAGACTCCATGCAAGACGCTTTTATCTGCGACGCGGTGCGCACCCCGTTCGGCCGCTACGGCGGCGCCCTGTCCGGCGTGCGCGCCGACGACCTGGGTGCCATTCCATTGCGCGCCCTGATCGCCCGCAACCCGCACGTCGACTGGGAGGCGGTCGACGACCTGCTGTACGGCTGCGCCAACCAGGCCGGCGAAGACAACCGCAATGTCGCGCGCATGTCGGCCCTGCTGGCGGGTTTGCCGGCGGCGGTCCCGGGCAGCACCATCAACCGTCTGTGCGGTTCGGGCCTGGACGCCGTGGGCAGCGCCGCGCGCGCCATCCGCAGCGGCGAGACAAGCCTCATGATCGCCGGCGGCGTCGAGAGCATGAGCCGCGCGCCCTTCGTCATGGGCAAGGCCGACAGCGCCTTCTCGCGCGCGGCAAAAATCGAGGACACGACCATGGGCTGGCGCTTCGTCAATCCGGTGCTCAAGGCCATGTACGGGGTCGACAGCATGCCGCAGACGGCCGAACACGTGGCGCTTGAATACAACATCGGCCGCGCCGAACAGGACCGCTTCGCGCTGGCCAGCCAGCAAAAGGCATTGGCGGCGCAACAAGCCGGCTTCTTTGGCGCAGAGATCATCGCGGTCAGCATTCCGCAAAAAAAGGGCGAACCCACGCTGTTTGAGCACGACGAGCACCCGCGCGCGACCACGCTCGAGATCCTCGCCAAACTCAAGCCGGTGGTCAGCCCCGACGGCTCGGTCACGGCCGGCAACGCGTCGGGCATCAACGACGGCGCCTGCGCACTGCTGCTCGCCAACGGCGCCGCCGCGGTCCGCCACGGCCTGGCGCCGCGCGCGCGCGTGGTGGCGATGGCGACGGCAGGCGTGGCGCCGCGTGTGATGGGCATGGGCCCGCTGCCGGCAACGCTAAAGGTGCTGGCCCTGGCCGGCATGACGCTCGATCAGATGGATGTGATTGAGCTGAACGAGGCATTCGCGGCGCAGGGGCTCGCGGTCGCGCGCGCCCTGGGACTGCGCGACGACGATCCGCGCGTCAATCCTAACGGCGGCGCGATCGCGCTCGGCCATCCGCTGGGCGCTTCGGGCGCGCGCCTGGTCACCACCGCAGTCAACCAACTCCAACGCAGCGGTGGCCGCTACGCGCTGTGCACGATGTGCATTGGCGTCGGCCAGGGCATAGCGCTGATCGTTGAACGCGTTTAAGCAGAAGTTGTAGTTCAAGAAAATATACGGCGACAACATGCAAGACCGCGATGGGCGGCAAGCGCGTCGACGTCCCGGAATTCCTTAACCATCATGTAATCGCGGTTTCAATGGCTGATCTTTGCTACCCGATGCCATTTCGGCTGGCTTTGACAAAAGCGACGCACAGCCCCAGCGCTCGCGCAAGCAGCCACGCTGGCGCCGTTTACTGGAATCGCGCCACTTTTGCCCAGCAAAAATGGCGCGATTCCGAAAACGGCGCCATAATTGCGCCACCCTCCTCCGCGCCGACAAGCCTATCATGTCTTCCACTTTGGATCTACTCAACAGCATCGCATCCGCCGACGGGCTGACCTTATCCGAATTGCTAGCGAAACACCCGGACATCGCCAGGCGAACCGCGCAGCGTCTGGTCGCGCATCTGATAAAGAGCGGCCAAGTCATTGCTGCCGGAGAAGCGCGGGCACGACGATACTTCGGCGCCCCGGCTAGAACCACAGCTATCGCCGACCAATTCCATTTCCACATCCCCATGTCGGCCGACAGCCGTGACATTCTCGAGTATGTCGACAGACCGCTGGAAGCACGCAAGCCGGTCGGTTACCAGCGTGACTTTCCGGACGCATACCAGCCGAACAAAAGCTGGTATTTGCCGGACCCTCTGCGGCGCCAATTGCACAGGATGGGGAAGACCAGCGAAGCGGATAAGCCGGCGGGCACGTACAGCCGCGCCATTCTGAATCGCCTGCTGATCGACTTATCTTGGGCATCGAGCCATTTGGAAGGCAACACCTACTCGCGGCTCGACACACGCGAGTTGTTCGAGCAAGGGAAGGCGGCGCAGGGAAAGGCGGCGATTGAGACGCAGATGATCCTGAACCACAAGGCGGCCATCGAGTTACTGATCGAAAATATCGACGACGCGCAGTTTAACCGCTACACCCTCATGAATCTACACAGCACTTTGGCTGAAAACTTGCTTCCGAACCCTGCCGACGAGGGACGGATTCGCCAGCATGCCGTCGACATCGGCCTAAGCGTCTTCCGGCCCCTGTCGACGCCGCAACAAATTGACGAAGCGCTTGCGGCACTCCTCGACAAGGCCGAGGAGATTGCCGATCCATTCGAGCAATCTTTTTTCATGATGGTGCATTTGCCATATTTGCAGCCCTTCGCCGACATTAACAAACGCACATCTCGGCTCGCCGCCAACTTGCCCTTATTTCGTGCCAACCTTTGCCCGCTGACTTTCCTTGACGTGCCGGAACAGGCATACAGCCGAGCGACTCTGGGTGTGTACGAAATGACGCGCGTCGAATTGCTGCGCGACCTCTACGTCTGGGCCTATGAACGATCGACGCAGGAATACCTCGCGATCAAGCAAAATTTGGCAGAACCGGACCCGGTACGCCTGGCGTGGCGTGATCTGATCAAAAGCATTGTTCGCGAGGTAGTTCAGAAGCCGGGACAGGAAACGCTGACGATCGTTGCGCATGCTGTTGGGGCCCATGTGCCCGCGGCAGAACGCGCAAATGTTCAAGCGATAGTGATTGAAGAGTTGCGCCGCTTGCATGAGGGTGTATTGGCGCGTTACGGTTTGCGGCCTTCCGAATTTGCAATTTGGAAGGCGAGCGAAACGCGCTGACCGCAGCCGGCGGGATGAGACCCAGCGCAGCGTCGAGCAGGCCTCGGCCGAAGGCTTGCTAACGCTGTCGGCGTTGCGCTATGTGGAGCGCACCCGTGCGCCGCTCGTGCTTGACGACGCCTTGCGCGACCACCGCTTCGCAGATGCCCCCTTATTTTTCGGGCACGGTTATGCGTGATGATGCATGTGCCCATCCCGAACCAGACCGTATTGCCTGCCGTGCCGCTGGAAAGCCGGGCGCACGGCACTTCCAACGGCTTGGAAGCAGTTAACGAAAAAAGCCAACATCCTGAATGGAGGTTGGCTTTTTTGCGATTGCTCAAAGTGTACAACTTTGAGCATGATATGCTGGAGGCGAGGACGGGAATCGAACCCGTCTACACGGCTTTGCAGGCCGCTCGCAGTCCTTTAAAATCAAAGACCTACACTGAAAACCACCCGAATTAACCACCTTGAGCAAACTATCGCGGTCGTTTTAAGCGGCTCTGGACGGCTCTAGACGGTGTTGGGCGGCCCGAGATTAAAGTTGCACCATCAACTCGGTGGGGAACCGCGGACGGCCGCCGCGCTCGCGACTCGGGCGTGGTGCCGCGAGGTCGACCTCTGCCGCGAGGGCGGCGAAGTCGACGTGCTGCTCCATTAGCCGCAGCGCGTCGCCAAGCTTGTTCAGCTTGGCTTCACGTAGGTCGGCAAACAGACTGGTCATGATCATGGAAAATTTACGTCAGACTCGAGGGAACGCCATCATGCGAGGCCCTCGGTGCGAGGGATGAGGTCACATTTTGAATCGAACCGGACGCGTCCGCTTCCTCCGCGTAGCCGCTTCGTCCAACCTACTGAACCAGGACCTGCAGTAGCAGAAATACAAGGCAAAGCAGACCGCTTGCTCCCGGTGCAGCGCCTTCTGCGAACACTACCGGCGCTGCCCGCCCGTAGCGGCCAATTCCTTCCCGCGTCTCCATCTGCTTTATTAAGAAGTGACAATCTATGCATTTTCCATTTGAGCAAGATGATATGCTCCATCACAAGGCCGTTGCCGAAAAGAGTACGGCGGCGAAAAATATCGGGAGAGACGTTTGATTGAAATCATCGAAATCGACATCGGTCAGCATGGGGTGCAAATGCCTCGTTCCGAGGTCGCAATGGTCATTGCACAGCCTTATGTCGAGTTCAATCATGTAGAGCCGTTTCCGCTTACTCCAGAATTTAGGGCGTCCGCACTTGCAGGAATTGATGCCACACTCGCCGTCGCTCGCCAATGCACTCATGGTGCGGGAAAAACCCATTTCACCATTTTCCCAGAATGTACGCTGCCTGGCCTCGATGGCTACGATCGCATCACTGCAGCTATGGCCGATGGTAGCTGGCCGACGGGAACTGTCATTATTGGGGGCTTCGAGGGCCTGACACGGGCACAGTTCGGCGAACTAATTCAGCGCCCCGGCACAGCTTATGACGATCAAGGCAGTTCAATGGACCGCGTCCATGCAGACCAGTGGGTGAACTGTTGCGCCACATGGGTAAAGCTCGAATCTAGCGAAGTTCGGTGCTGGATTCAGACCAAGATTGCGCCCGCTAGAATCGAACTTCAAGTCGATAATCAGGCGATGTTCAAAGGGCAATCCATCTTCTTGTTTAAGGGGACGTATGCCGAGAGTGCTGTGCCGTTTCGATTTGCCACTCTCATTTGCTTTGATTGGATCGCAGTCCAGGATCAACGCCGCGTGTGGGAGTGGCTTTTGAAGGATATTGAGCGATCCGCCGCCGCAAAGGAAGCTGTGCTACCTCTCACGTGGCTTTTCGTTGCGCAGTGCAACTCAGGACCGTCACATGGTTCCTTCATGAATCAAGTCCAGCCTTTCTTCAATCCCTTGCAGTTCCCGGGAGTCCTTCGCGAAGGGACCTGCTTAGTCATGGCGAACGTCGCTGGGAAAGCCGTTCCGGGAACGGCCGATAAATACGGACAGTCGGCGCTCATCTTTGCAACCGATAAGTTCATGAAGCCAGAAAATATGCCGACGTTCTGTGCTGGGGGCGAGTTTCAACGACCGGGTAATCCTCTGGAAAACTTTAAGGATTCTGTGTTTCGCGAACGCGGAGCTTGCATTCATTCGTTTCGTCAACTCAACCCTGCGGCGTTGGCACCAGGTGCGGCAGGAAAAGGATTTGCGCTGGCCTACGCAACCGTGCATCCATACCCGGGCACGAACGACCCGCGGGCTCCCGCCGGGGTTGTTCCGGCAGTTGTAAAGTGGGTCAATGATGAACTAGACGACTCCAAGAAATCCTTGCAGGTCAAGTACCCAGACTTGCCGCTAGCCGACGCGGCCGGAGCGGCGCATCAGAAGTCGGTGACCGCGCTTCGCTGGCTCCCATCGGATGCACTAAGTAAGACAGTGTCACTGGCAACTCCTGAAACTGGTCGCGTTCCTGACAAATGGAGGAGCGTGCAATCACAAGCAGTCAAGCATGTGTTACATAGCTTCTCAATACTGGAAGTCGCGCAATATTCGGCCACTTTCCACGGCAAGGGGGCTCAAGCGACCATCATGAAAGGTGATGCCAGCGTAGAAGTAGTCGCTGTGCTCGGCAAAACCCACGAAGAGTGCGATAAGCACACTTTAGACATGCTGCCAGACCACCGGGGCCAACTTCTTGTTGTGAGTCGCGATGAAGACAATACTTCATGGAATCCGCGAATGCGAACTCTGTTTGATCAAGCCGCTGAGAAGACAGACGAGCTCAACTTCACAGACCCTACCAGCGCCGTCATTCGATTGAGCTACCACGACGTTCTTAAGGCATACCGAGACGCCGCCAACGAGGCTGAACTGAGGAACGCAATTGATGCAGCAATCTCCTGAAATCCTTAATTTACCTTCAGAGCTTCGCGACACCTTGTCGCCAATAATGCCAGGAGCGACTTTTACTGAAGTGGCCTTTAGCGCGGATCGCTTGCCGATGCTATTGATGCTGCGCAGTCATGCAATTACGGCGTTTGCGGTCGGTGACGAGGCGGACTACGAACCACTGTACGCGGCGTTTAAGAAGCTCTATGTTCAAAGAACCGCGGAGTGGTCGGCAAAGGATGTGTCATTCGTATTCTGCCTACCATCGAAAATTACGGTTCACGAATCATTCCGTTCGCGCGTTGAAGTCGACGTATACTTCTGTCGAAAATATGTCATCCAGTTGGATCATGATTTAGCAGGGAGCCTTGCTAGATTGCCGTTCCTACCGTTGTCCCCAGTTGCGCAAGGGGTACAGACCCGCCCTCCGTCTGCTCAGACGTTACTTCGACAGCGTAACCTGAAAGCTGAACTAGCGAAAGCCCTCGTGGTGCCCTCACAGAGCAGCGCGAGCTCAATTTTTAGCGCATGTCTTGAGGGGGTCTATGGGTCGCCCGATAAAGTCGCCAATACATCTGCGGCTGCCCTTGAGATAGCCGGGGAAGAGCGAATACAAACCACGCTAAAGTCAATTTCCATCCAGAATTTTCGGGCCTACCGGACGAAAAAGGATTTTGCGCTAGGCTCATCTGTCACAGTTCTATATGGACCCAACGGATTTGGCAAGACTTCATTGTTCGATGCAATCGACTTCGCTGTCACGGGAAGCGTGGGTCGGCTAGCTAAGGCCAGCGGGGGCCTAACGAAAGCGGCAAAACACTTGGACTGTGGTGATGAGTCCACAGTAGTTTCTCTCACGCTCGATCGCGGAGGTGCCGAACACGTTATTACCCGCGATCTAGCGGAACAAAACAATGCGCTGGTGAATGGAAAGGCCACATCACGAAAGGAAGTGTTGAGCTTGTTAACTGGTGGAACTACTGCCGCTGCTGATCGCGTAGAAAACATGGTAGATCTGTTTCGCGCGACTCACCTCTTCAGCCAGGATCGACAAGAACTTACGTACGACGTTGCCGAGAAATGCGAACTCCCTGCTGACATCGTATCTCGCATGCTGGCATTTGAGGACTATGTTAGCGGCTTAAAAAAAGCTGAGGATGTGCTGAAGCTTACGCGACAGGCCCTGATGGAGGCTAGAAAACAATCCCAAAGCGCTCATGAATCCATAGCCGCTGAAAGGGTGGAGCTAGCGCGCCTTGAAGTCGCCGCTTCCGCGAACACTGCGCCGGACATACTAGATGCTCGGTTCAACGAGCTAGAGCAGGCAATTTCGACAGCGGGTTTCGACGTGTCTGGCGTCAACCCGCGCGACACCAGAACACTCCGCGCCATGTTGGAATTTTCCGCGACTGAAGCGGCCAGCCTGCGTGCAAGGGTATCTAAAGCCATCGAGCATATTGCCGCCTTGAAGACGTTAAATGAGCAACTCGAACCGATTCGTGCGCAGCTTGAGGAGCGTAAGGCTCTGGTCGAAACAAGTGAAGCAAGCGCTAATGAAGCGTCACATCGCCTCGGCTTGCTTACCAGCGAACTTGCACAGTTCAAGGCCCAGGAACAGGGAGTGCAGAATCGTCGCGATTGGTTCGGATGGGCCGCCTCCGCTCAGCCGGAATTTGCGCAACTAACTGCACAAAATCAGGCGCTTACTGAAGGTCTATCTACAATCAATCTGGCGCTTAATCAGCAACGGGAATATCAGTCCAATGCGCTGAAGCGTCGAGCGGACGAAGCCGCAGCGTTTCAAAGTTCGGATGCCGCTCTTGAGGCTGCCAGAAATGCTGTCCTTCGCCTCCAGCACGTCAAAGAGCAAGCAGGTGTTTGGGCGCAGGCGGAGCCAAGACTGCTAGCTGCACAAACTCTCGAATCTAAGCTGCTGAGCGTGCCAGACGCAATACGAACGCGGCTAGGTGAAATTGAACAATCCGTCATGACCCAGGAGCATCTCGTGGCTCACGCTGAGCAACAATTGGGCTCAGCCCGAGTCACGGATACTAATCTACAGAAATTGATTGTCGAACTCCGCACGCATGTGAACAGCCCTACATGTCTGCTCTGTGGCCATGATCATGGGAGCCTAGAGGAGTTGTTGTCCGCAGTCGATCGGCGGATGGCCCAAAGTGACGTCGTCATTCGTTTGAGTGAGACTCTTGCTACTGAAAGAACAAAGCTTCAGGCACAAATAGCCACGCGACAAGCCCTTGCCGACGAATTGAGCCAGAATGAAAACCAGCTAAGGCAAGCAAAAAGTGAGCGCGGGGACCTTGAACTGCAGCGTGCTAACTATTCGACTGCGCTAGGCGCGATAGGACTATCGCTATCAAACAATACGATCCAACTGCTTGCGCAGATGAGCACGCAAGCGCACGAAGCGGAGAATCTCGCAACCGTTGGTCACAACAACGCCCGCCAACTGCTTTCCGAGTGTGACGCTGCCCTTTTGACAGCTCAGCAAAGCTTCCAAGCATTAGAACGAGAACGCGAAGCGAACATGACTTCGCAAGAGGCTGTAAAAGGCCAGTTGAACAAGCTTCTCGCGGACTCGAGTAGCGGGGCGGTAAATCTTGCCGAGGGATTGACCGCTTTGAATCAACAGATGAATGACGCAGAGGCGCGACTTGCACTAGAAAGTCTGTCGGTTAAGAAAGCAAGTGACGCCCTAGATTCTCAAAAAGCTACCCACGCAGCTGCGAAAGCAGCCCTCGCAGCTGCGCGGACCGGCCATCAAGAAATTGCTCATATTTCGAACACCTATAATTCTAATGCCCAATCTCTAGTTGCAGCCCTGACCGCTGAAGGAGTTGACAGCGGAGTTCTAGAAGATGAACTGCAACAGCAAGTTAATGAGGCGACAGCACGTGAACTGACTGCGTTCCGTTTGCGTGACTCGGTCGCGGACATCGAAGTGGCTATGGATACTGCAGCAACTTCCGCAGCATTTAAAAACATGCGCGACAGGATACTTAGTAGCGAAAAGGTGAAAGCGCAGGCTGACGCGCGCGTTCAAAAGGTCGAGCCATGGGTGACATACTTCGAAGACATTACAAAGCTTTTGGGTGGCCAACAAGCAGTGTCGACTGAACACTTTATTAAACAGTACGGGTCGAGGACCGCTGTGATCCAGCAACGTCTGCGTCCAGTCTATGGATTCGGGGAGATCTCTGTAACTAGCAAAGATTCAGCCATCAGTATTCGAGTTCACCGAAACGGCCAAGAGCTGCGTCCTACCGACTATTTCAGTCAGTCGCAGGTACAGACGCTTATCTTAGGACTATTCTTGACCGCCTGCAGCTCCCAGACTTGGTCAGGATTCTCATCTATCATGATGGACGATCCGGTCACGCATTTCGATGACCTAAATACCTATGCTCTATTGGACCTGATACTGGGATTGCAGGGTTCACAGGAAGGCGAGAGGCAGTTCGTCATATCAACGTGCGACGAGAAGCTACTTCAGTTAGCGCGCCAGAAGTTCAGGCACATGGGCGCCGCTGCGAAGTTCTATAGATTCTCCGCTATTGGGGCGGATGGGCCAATGGTGAACGAGCTTCCTGGCTGACAATACGAAACTTCCGAATTGGGCGTTCCAGTGCTCAGACTCAGTGGGGAAATTCTGGCAGCGAGTTGCGCATTACTCAAGGCCATTCTGGAAGCGGCGTAAGTTCGGCGTGCCCTTCGCATGCGGCAGGAATATTTCGTTGGAAGCCAAAGCGGCCGGGGCGGCGAGGATGCGCGGAGCGTTTGCCAGCCCCGCAAGGTTGGCCTGCAGGTCCCGTCAGACGGCCTTGTACAGCCGCTGACCATGCTATCGCCATTTACGTCCCGCATCAGTTGACCCATAGTCGGTGTTGCCCGTGATATTGCTGCCGCTGGTGGTACGCTCATCGGGGCAACCGTGAACGAAATCAAGGAGATCACATGCTCGTTACCTTCAGTGTTTTGCTGATCTGCCAATGCATAGGAGAAGGCATCTCTTACGCGCTGCATTTGCCAGTGCCGGGGCCGGTCATTGGGATGATGGTGCTGTTTTGCGCGCTTGTCCTGCGCCCCACCCTGCTCGACACGATCGAAGCCACCGGCGACGAATTGCTCCGGCATCTGTCGCTGCTGTTTGTACCGGCGGGCGTGGGAATTTTCGCCGCCGCGGCTACGCTGCAAGGACAATGGGCGGCGCTCATCGGGACGGTGGTTGTCAGTACGCTGGCGACGCTGACCGCGACTGCGTTGGTCATGCGCGCCGTCTCCCCAGCCGCCCATGGCGTTAAAAAAGCCGATCGGCCTAAACATGAATGAACTGGGATCGGTCTGGGTGTATCTGTCAGCGTCGCCATTGCTGGGACTAACCCTAACGATTGGTGCCTACAGTTGTGCGCATGCGATCTACGCGCGCTGTCGCTTCTCGCCACTCGCCAATCCTGCAGCCGCCGCGATCCTGATGATCGGCGCGGTGCTGGCCTTGACCGGCATGAGCTACGAGCGCTATTTTTCAGGCGCGCAATTCGTCCACTTCCTGTTGGGACCGGCCACCGTGGCGCTCGCCATCCCACTGGCCCGCCAGCTGCCGCGCGTGCGCAGGGTGATGTTCCCGGTCTTGTGTGCCCTACTGGCAGGCTCCACGACCGCCATGGTTTCGGCTGTATTGCTGGTCAAAGCGTTCGGAGGTTCGACATTGCTGGCGTTGTCGGTCGGACCAAAGTCGGCGACCACGCCGATCGCCATGGCCGCTTCGCAGCAACTCGGCGGCATTCCTTCGCTGACGGCAGTCCTGGTCATCAGCACCGGCATCATCGGGGCGGTCAGCGCCCGCTTTCTGTTCGATTTTCTGCGTGTCGCCAATCCAGAAATCCGCGGCTTTGCCCTCGGCCTGGCATCGCACGGCATCGGTACCGCACGGCTATCCAGGTCAATCCTTCGGCCGGAGCATTCGCCGTGCTTGGCATGGGATTGAACGGCGTGCTGACCGCCATCCTGGCGCCATGGCTGGTACCGTTGCTTATCGAAAAACTGTACTAGAGGAATCATGGTGTTTGGCTGCGGGGCTTGTCTCTGCATGCACGATCGGCACTAAACCCAATTCCTCCATCGGTGTGCGATAAGTCTCCTTCGCACTCGCAATCGAAATTGCGGCCACGATCCCGGCGGCGCTGACGAAAAACGCCACCGGCATCCAGCCATTGGCGCCCGGCCCAAGGATCGCGGCGCTGATGCTAGGCGCGAAGCCGCCCAGCGCGAAGCCGATCTGGGTGCCGATCGCGAGTCCGGACAGTCGAACCCGCGTCGAGAACATTTCGCCATACAACGACGGCCACACACCGTTCGCGGCGCTATACACGATTCCCGAAAGCGCAATACCGAACAGGAACACGAGCGGAATGTCGGCCCGGCTGATGGCCCACATATACGGCCAAATCATAAACGCCGAGGCTAGGGCACCGAAAATGAACACAGGCCGGCGCCCGATCCGGTCGGACAAGGCAGCGAACGCGGGAATGGCCGCCAGCGCGACCAGGTTGGCGGCGATCAGCACGGCCAGCATGGTCGAGCGCGCGATCTGTATGGTGTTGACCGCATACGACAGGGTGAACACGCTGAAGATTGTGCTGACCACAGACACCTGGGCCGCGCAGACCACGCGCAGCAGATTGGCCTTGTGCCCGCTAATGAGTTCGGTGAGTGGCAGCCGGTCGGTCTGGTCCGCCACGCCCGATTCGAAAGCCGGCGTTTCGGGCAGCGTGCGGCGCACCCACATGCCGACCGCGACCACAACCGCGCTGAGGTAGAACGGAATACGCCAACCCCAGCTAAGCAGGTCCTTCTCCGGCAGCGCAGAGATCGGCAGGAAAACCAGCGTCGCCAGGATCAGCCCGGCCTGGGTTCCGCTCAGCGTGAAGCTGGTGAAAAATCCGCGGCGGTGCGCCGGCGCGTGCTCGAGCGTCATCGAGTTGGCACCTGCCTGCTCGCCCGCTGCCGAAATACCCTGTGCCATGCGCAGGACCACCAGCATCACCGGTGCGGCGATTCCGATCTGCTCGTAGCTGGGAAGCAGCCCCACCAGAAAGGTCGAGACCCCCATCAACAGCAAGGTGAAGGTGAGCACCTTCTTACGGCCGTATTTGTCGCCTATATGGCCGAGCAGCACCGCACCGATCGGACGGGTCACATAGCCGACGCCGAAAGTGGCAAACGCGGCCACCGTGCCCGCCACCGGGTCGAAAGACGGGAAGAACACCTTGCCGAAAACGAGCGCGGCGGCGGTTCCATAGATGAAAAAGTCGTAGTACTCGACCGCGCTGCCGATCCAGCTGGCCAACGCGGCCTTGCGCGGCGAGCTGGCGGGCGCATGCGGCGCCGCTTTGTCAATTGCCGTTGTCATGGTTGTCTCCATAGCTCATTGTATTTATATCCCACTGTATTTTTATGCGCTTAGGCCATCGTCGCGTGGCGTTCGGTGCGCTGCAACACCTGCAGGCTGCGCCGCAAGACCTGGTCGGTCACCCACTTGGCCGAAGCGTGCGCGCGGCGCGCCACGATGTCGGGCGACAGTTGCAGGTAGTCGTCGTTGAACACCTCGAAACTATAGTCGCCCCTGTAGCCGCCGCGGTCGAGCCGGCGCAGCAGGTCCGACAGCTCCTGCGAGTGCGCGCCCTCGCCCGGGAACACGCGCAGATGGCGCGCCGTCTCCAGCCTTTCCTCGGCGCTGCGGATATCGCGCCACATAAAATCCGACAGCTGAACCAACGCGATTTTGTGGCTCGGGATCTCGGCCAGGCCGTCCAAATCGGCTTGGTTGGCCAGCATGTGGAAGGAGTCGAGCACCACGCCCAGGTTGGCATGGTCCGCCATGTCGACCGCCTCCCACGACTGGCCGAACTGGTTGATGTGCCGCCCCCACGACAGCGCCTCAAAGCCGACCTTGATACCCAGCGGCACCGCCAGATTGGCCAGCTTGGCTAGGTGGTGCGCTATCAGCGCCATGTCGGCACTGGCATGGCTCGAGGTGCTCGAGCAGACCATCAGCAAGGGCGCGCCCACCGCCTTGCAGACCTGGAGCATGTGGCGGGCGATGTCGAGTTTGTAGTCGTGCAGCGAGTCCGACAGGCCCTCGTAGTCGCGCATGACCTGGATGCCCGTCACGCGCACACCGCTGGCGCGCACCACTCGCACCGCTTCATGCAGCCCGCCCGGATGGCAGGCCAGGTCCTTGGCCCACAACATGATCTGGGAAAAGCCGGCCGCTTTCGACGCCGCCAATTTCGATTCCAACGGCCCCGCCAGGGTAATGCTGTCCATGCCGAAGTTGCTAAGATTCATATGGCCTCCAAGGCGCGGAATGCGTCCGACGACACGCCGGGCCAGCCAAACAGTTCAAGATACAAGGGCGCCTGCTCGATCATCATCTCGCGCCCGAGCTGGATCCTGCAGCCGCGCCGCTGCGCGTCTTGCAGCAGCCGGGTCATGGGGATTTTCATGCCGCAATCGGCCACGATGCAACTTGGCGCAACGCCGGCCAGGTCGATCGGCTGCGGATCGTCGGCGTGCATGCCGAGCGGGGTTGAATTGACGACGAGATCGTAACCGGCAGCGGCGGACACACCCAGCGCCACTTCGGTCTCGGGGAATGCGCGCCCCAGGCGAACGCAAAGCTGTTCGGCCTGTTCGGCGCGCACGTCGCAGATCGCGATGTGGGCGGTCCCGCGCGCGGCCAGCGCCGCCGCCACCGCGCAGCCGACGCCGCCGCTGCCGACCACCAGCGCGCGCGCATTGACGTAGTCGAACGGGGTGTTGCCGCAGATACGGTCGAGCCCGCGGATGAAGCCTTCGCCGTCAATTAGGTCGCCGATAATGGCGCCGCCGTCGCCCTTGTAAATGGCGTTGCAGGCGCCAGCCAGCCGTGCCCGGTCGGTGGCGCGGTCGACCGCCTCCACGCTCATCGGCTTGTGTGGGATCGACACCAATATGCCGCCCACGTTCTCCACCGCCATCAGCATGCGCACTGCCGCCGCGTAGGCCTGCGGCGCAATCTTTAGCGGGACCACGCGCGCGTCGATGCCGTGCCGCTCAAAGTAGGCGTTGAACAGCGCCGGCGCCTTGACCTGCTCGACCGGCCAGCCGATCACCGGAAAGATGCGCGTGGTGCCGGAGATGGGAAGCGGCGCGCTCATGCCCGCTGCTCCAGCCCGCTGACGACCAGCTCGAAACTGACTCCGCCCTTGTACAGCCGGGTCAGCGCGCCCTTCTCGTTGGCCTGCACGCCCTCCCGTTCGATGAACACCAGACCGCGCTGCTTGAGTTCGCGTACCGCCGCCAGCACGTCCGGCGCGCCCATGCCGATCCGGATCAACTGCTCGTCCCATTGCAGGCCGGCGGCGCCCTCGGGGGGCTCCACCAGTTGCAGGTAGAAGCCGTGGCAGGGGCTTTCGAGCAAGGTCCCCTTCGGCATCACCCCGAAATAGCGGCCCTCCGGCAGCGGCTGGAAATCCATCAACTGCTGGTAGAAGTCGATCCATTCGGGCGCGCGGCCACGCCCGACCGCTTGCACCACACCGAAGAAATGCAGGCCGGCCAGCGGCGGCGGATTTGGGAGCGCCCCGGCGATCGGCTTGAAGTCGACGTCGTAGATCGAAAAATCGCGGAAGCGGTCGACGAAGTACATGATCGAGTCGCCCACCCCGTGCACGCCGGGGATGTTCAGCTCCATCGCGCCGGCGCGCGTGTCGATCGCCCAAGCACCCATCTCGAGGGCATGGCGGTAGGCCGCGCCGGCGTCGCGCACGCGCAGCGCGATGGCGCTGATCGCCGTCGATTGCGCCTCGTCCGGCGCCTGCGTCAACGCGCGCGGGTCGGCGTTGACGATCACGTTCATGCTGCCCTGGCGGTACAGGGTCACCTCGCGCGAGCGGTGGCGCGCGGTCGCCACGAAGCCGATTTGCTCGAGCAGCGCGCCCAGGGCGATCGGCTCGGAGCTCGCGTATTCGATAAACTCGATGCCGTCGATCCCCAGCGGATTGTGCGGTTCGGGGTTGTGTTCCTGATTGTTCATGATGGCCTGGTCCGGTAGTCGATGGGAAAAGTATAGGCGCGGCAAGCCACGCAAAACAGTGCCTTGAGGCCTTAAAAATGCGACAATCGCGCATCCTGTCCGCTAATCGCGCAAATCGCGAATTTTTCTCCATGGCCTTCCCCGACGGCGTTGAACTTGACATTGGCAAGCACGAACTGATAGAAGGCCTGGTCAAGGGCATCCGCGTGATCGAGGCCTTCGACGACGAGCACAGCCGTCTCACAGCCGCCGAACTGGCCGCCAAGGTCGGCCTGAGCCGTAGCGCCGCGCGCCGCTACCTGCTGACCCTGGCCCACATCGGCTTCGCGGCCACCGACGGCCACAGCTTCTGGCTCACGCCGCGGGTGCTCGGTCTGGGACGCTCGTACCTCGACTCGGCGCGCCTGCCGCGCGCCATCGTGCCCTTCCTGCAGCGCCTGACCCAGCAATTGCAGGAGTCGACCAATTATTCGGTGCGCGACGGCGACGAGGTGGTGTATGTGAGCCGGGTCAACGCGCCGCGCGTGCTGACCGCCGGCTTCGACCCCGGCACCCGCCTGCCGGCCTACGCCTCGACCGCCGGCCGGGTGCTACTGGCCAGCCTGCCCGACGACCAGTTGCGCGCCTACCTCGAGCGGGTCGAACTGGTCGCCTATACCCACATGACGCAGCGGGACAAGGACGCGCTGCTGGCCGAGCTGCTGGCCGTGCGCGTCGACGGCTACGGCGTGAGCGAGAACCAGTACGAGATGGGTTTGCGCGGGGTGTCGGTGCCGCTCAAGAACAAGCGCGGGGTGCTGGTGGGAGCGCTCAGCGTGTCGATGACGATCGCCAGCTGCAGCCGCGCGCAGGCGGTCGAGCGCTGCGTGCCGGCGCTGCAGTCGACCGCCAACACGCTGATGCTGTGGGTCTGATCAGTCCGGCGGCGCGCTTGGGCACGCAGGCGCCGCGGCGACGCCGGCGAGCGCCCGCGCCAACTCACAACGGCCAAACGGCCGCAAGAAACGCGCCGGCGTGTAGTCGATAAAGCGCGCCGGACCGGGCGCGGCCGCGCGCGCGCGGAAGTTCATTGCGGCGGCGTCCGTGGCCGGCCACTGCCCGGTCTCGAGGCGCTGCCTGAGGGATTGGACCGCCGCGATCGTCTCCGCAGGCGCAAAGCCGCAATGCCCGGCGTTGGCGGTGTACGTCTGGCGCAGCAAGGCGCCCTTGCCCGCCGCAGTGACCGCCGCCTCGTACGCCTGCTGCGAGGCGACCGCGGAGATCGGGTCGCCGATCCCGTTCAGCGTCAGCACCGGCACCTGCAGCTGGCCGTCGAACACGCCCGACGCCACATAGGCCAAAGCGGCCCGGTCGGCGACGATGCGCGGCGCGCGTGCCAGCGCCGCGAGGTCGGCCTGAAGGTCCAGCCCGGCGGCCTTGTACAAGCCGCCGACCATGCCATCGCCATCGACTTCGCGCAACAGTTGTCCATAGTCGACGCCGGTGTTGCCGGTGATATTGCCGCCGCTAAGGGCTTCGATCTGCGAGCGGCTGCTCAGCGCTTGGTCGGCCAGGTTGCGCTCGCGCGCCAGGCTGTTAAACAAGCCCAACTGGCGCGCGTCGATATCGGCCGGCGCCGGCTGCGGTTTTGCGCTGTCGGACCAGTCGGGCAATTGGCCGACACGCGCGGCAAAGGCGATGCGCGCGCGCCCCTGCGGCGTCAGTTGCCCCGCGTCGAGCACGCGGTGCCATGTCGGCTGCGCCGTGCTGCGGAAGTCCTTCGGCAGACCGGTGATCGGCAGTTCCTGACCGGGGGCGAGCAAGGTGCGCGCCACGAACAAGGCGTCGAACTTGCCCTGCCATTGGCCGACCGTGCCGGACAAGCCGCCGCATTGGATCACGGCGCCGCTCCAGCGCTCGGGATACGTCTGGATGCCGACGGCGGCCGCGTGCCCGCCCTGTGAACTGCCGAACTGCACGGCGTACTTCGGCTTGCCGTACTTGGCGCTGAACAAGTCGAGCGTGCGCACGGCATTCGCCGCCGCGAGGTGGATGGCCCAGCCGGTCACCGTGCGCGTGGTGCCGGCCATCGCGTAACCCTGCGCCAGCAATTTGCGGTTGGCCAGGTTGGCGTCGCCCTCGGCCATCAGGTCGCGCCCCGCGTAGTCGAGGCCGATCAACACCGTCCCGTTCCACTTCGACGGGAAGTCGATGCGGTACGGTGTGCCGTCGGGCAAAGTGCCCTGGCTGGTCGTGTGGGTCATGGCGGGCACTTTGGTGGGCGTAGGGGCGCAGGCAGTGGCACAGCAAACGACCGCGATGGCAGTCAGGATGGATTTCATTTGGACGCCTCAAGATTAGTAAGCGATACGCCCACGGCCTGCGGATTCTTGAGCACCACGCGTTTGAGTTCGCCCACGATGAACAGGTAGCAGAAGATCGCGACCGCCGCGTTGGCGCCGACGAAGACCAGCGCCCCCGCAAACGAACCGGTGGCCTGCAAAATGTAGCCGATGACGATCGGCGTGGTGATCCCTGCCGTGTTGCCGAAAGTGTTGAACAAGCCGCCGCTCAAGCCACCCGCCTCCTTTGGCGAGGTGTCGGCCACCACCGCCCATCCGAGCGCGCCAACGCCCTTGCCAAAAAACGCCAGCGACATCATGGCCACCACCAGCCAGTCGGCGCTGACGTAATTGCAAACGATCATGCTCATTGCCATTACCATGCCGATCACAATCGGCGTCTTGCGGGCCGCCGACAAGGAATAGCCGGCCCGGATCATGCGGTCCGAGACGTAACCGCCGAGGACGCCCCCCACAAAACCGGCGATCGCAGGCAAGGCGGCGACAAAGCCTGCCTTGAGGATCGTCATATGCCTTTCGGTGACCAGGTAGACCGGGAACCAGGTCAGGAAAAAATACGTCAAGGTGGTGATGCAGTATTGGGCGATGTACACGCCGATCAGCATGCGATTCGACAGCAGCTGCTTGATGCAGGGCCAGGTCGCGATCTGCTGCCCCTGCCCGCCCTTGGCGCCCTTTTCAAGATCGACCAGGCCACCGCCCGCTTCGATGTAAGCCAGTTCGGCCGCGTTGATGCGGGGATGGTCGGTTGGCGAGTAGATAGTCTTGCGCCAGACGAACGCCATGCCGATGCCGAGCGCGCCCATCACATAGAACACGCTTTGCCAGCCGAAGCTGTGCACCAGCCAGCCCATAATCGGCGCGAACAGCACCGTGGCGAAATACTGGGCCGAGTTGAAAATGGCGGCCGCCGTGCCGCGTTCGGCGGTGGGGAACCAGGCCGACGTGATGCGGCTGTTGCCGGGGAACGAAGGCGCCTCGGCCGCGCCCACCAAAAGGCGCAGCGCGAACAGCGCGGTCACCGCCGCCGCGCCCGTCAGAAATCCGACCCAGCCCATCATCAGGGTGAAGACGGACCACAGGAAGATGCTGAAGAAATAGGTGATCTTGGAGCCAAAGCGGTCGAGCAGCCAGCCTCCCGGAATTTGCGCCAGCACATACGACCACGCAAACGCGGAGAACAAAAAACCCATCTGCACGGGCGACAGGTCGAGCAGCTTCTTGAGCTCCGGACCGGCGATCGAAATCGTCGCACGGTCCGCGTAGTTGATCGTCGTGACGATGAAAAGGATCGTCAGGATCCCCCAGCGCACCCGGGTCGCCTTGGCGCCCGCTTGATCCGGATTATTGTTTTTCTCGGTGTTCATCTGGTCTCCTTGTGTGGCGGCTTAGCGGTCGAAGCTCGGCCGCTTGTTGTCGAACTTCCAGCCCGGGAAGAAGTACTGCATGGCGATGGCGTCGTCGCGCACGCCCAGCCCCTGCTGCAGGTACAACTGGTGCGCCGCCTCGATCGCGTCGAAATCGGCCTCGATGCCGAGGCCCGGCTTGGCCGGCACCTCGATCATGCCGCCCACGATCTGCAGTGGCTCGCGCGTCAGGCGCTGTCCGTCCTGCCAGATCCAGTGGGTGTCGAGCGCCGTGATGCGCCCCGGGGCCGCCGCGCCAACCTGGGTGAACATGGCCAGCGAGATGTCGAAGTGGTTGTTTGAATGCGAACCCCAGGTCAGGCCCCACTCGTGGCACATCTGCGCCACCCGCACCGACCCTTGCATGGTCCAGAAGTGCGGGTCGGCCAGCGGGATGTCGACCGAATGGAGCATGATCGCGTGGCCCATCTCGCGCCAGTCGGTGGCGACCATGTTGGTGGCGGTCGGCAGGCCGGTCGCGCGCCGGAATTCGGCCATCACCTCGCGCCCGGAGTAGCCGTTTTCGGCGCCGCACGGGTCTTCCGCGTAGGCCAGCACCGACTCCTTGCCGCGGCACAGTCGGATCGCGTCCTTGAGCGACCAGGCGCCGTTCGGATCGATCGTGACGCGGGCATCGGGAAAGCGCTCGTGCAGCGCGGTGACCGCCTCGATCTCATCCTCGCCGCGCAGCACGCCGCCTTTGAGCTTGAAATCATTGAAGCCGTAGCGCGCCTGCGCCGCCTCGGCCAGCCGCACCACCGCTTCGGGCGTCATCGCCTTTTCATGGCGCAGGCGCAGCCAGTCGTCGGCCGCATCGGGCTCGCTCGCGTAGGCCAAGTCGGTGGCGCCGCGGTCGCCGACGTAAAACAGATAGCCGAGCATTTCGACCTTGTCGCGCTGCTGGCCGTCGCCGAGCAAGGCGCAGGCCGGCACGTCGAGAAATTTGCCAAGCAGGTCCAGCAGCGCCGCCTCGAGCGCCGTGACCGCGTGGATGGTCACGCGCAGGTCGAAAGTCTGTAGCCCCCGGCCACCGGCGTCGCGCTCGTGGAACGCCGTTCGAACTTTGTTGAGCACGCTTTGGTAATTGCCGATCGACTGCCCAAGTACCAATTGGCGCGCATCTTCCAGCGTCTTTCGAATCGGCTCGCCTCCGGGCACCTCCCCGAGGCCGGTGTTGCCGGCACTGTCGGTCAAGACCACGATGTTTCGCGTGAAAAAAGGCCCGTGCGCGCCGCTCAGGTTGAGCAGCATGCCATCGCGGCCGGCCACCGGAATGACGCGCATCGCGGTGATGACGGGGGCGCCGGGCGTGGGGGAAGCGTGGTTGGTGTGAGGCATAGTCAAGTTCCTGTTTCGATTGTCAAAATGTCGTTGGTACGGTGTCAACCGGCGTGAGCAATGGGGCGCCAGCGAAGTGGGCGACCAGGTTGTCGAGCGCGAGACGCCCCATCGCGTACCGGGTCTCCACCGTCAAACTGCCCACATGCGGCGTCAGCACCACCTTGTCCGATTCGCGCAGCGCCTGCGGGACCTGCGGCTCGTCGGCGTACACGTCGAGCGCCGCCGCACCGAGCCGCCCCGCGTCCAGGGCCGCTATCAGCGCCTCCTGGTCGACCACGGATCCGCGCGCGACGTTGATCAGGGTGCCCTGCGCGCCGAGCGCGGCCAGCACGTGCGCGTCGACCGCGTACCGGGTGGCCGCCCCTCCGGGCACCGCCACGATGAGAAAGTCGCTCTCCTCGGCCAGCGCGAGCAGCGACGCGCTGCGCACCGCGTGCACGCCGACGACCTCGGAGCGTTGGTAGTAGCGCACCTCCATGCCGAATGCCTGCATGCGATGCCCGATTGCCTGACCGATGGCGCCAAAGCCAAAGATGCCGGCCACCTTTCCGCGCACGCTGCGGCTGGGCGCAAGCGGAACGCCGCCTTCCCATGCGCCGCTCCGAACATGCCGTTCGAGCGCCGCCAAACGGCGCGCACTGGCCAGCAACAAGGTCAGCGCAAGGTCGGCCACGTCGTCGGTGAGCACGCCCGGCGTGTTCGTCACGCGAATGCCGCGCGCGCCCGCGGCGGTCAAAGCGACCGCGTCGACCCCGACGCCATGCACCGCAACGATCTCCAACGCGGGCAGCAGTTCGAGCTGCGCGGCCGTGACGCCGACCGTGCCGGTGGTGAATACGCCGCGTATCGCCGCCCCCACCGTCCCGATAAAGGCGGCCCGCTCGGCCGGGGCCACCTGCCACAGATGATGGCAATCGAAGGTATGCTCCAATTCGTCCATGGCCGGCGTCGACGAACCCTTGGCCAGCACCAGCAGCTGCGGCTTCATGCGCTGTTTAAGCCGTTGCCGCGTCGGCGCCGGCCGCACGCGCATTCTGGCGGTCCGCATACCCCTTCAGGAACAGGATCAGGCCGGCCGAGAAAATCGCCACGCCGGTCAGCGTGTACCAGCCGGCGTCGAAGCCGCCCGAGTAGTCGCGCAGCCAGCCCAGCACTTGCGGGCCAAGGAAGCCAAATATGCCGCCTCCCAATGCCGTGATGCCCATCAGCGGACCGACATCGCGCCCGCGCATCAGCTCCGCGATGGTCGGATACAGCTGGTTGGTCGAGGCCAGGCCCAGCGAGATCAGCATGGCTGAGGCGATTTCGAACACCAGCAGGTTATCGGACGTCATGGCCAGCGATGCCGGAATCATCAGCAGCATCATGCCGGCCAATACCAGCCAACGGTTGAAGCGGTCGGCCAAGTAACCGCACAGTGGATTGACGACGATCGCCGAAATGTAGGCCATGCTGATCACGCTTGCAGCGGCGGCGGCGTCGAGCTGAAACTCGGCCTTGAGCACCGACGGCAGGAAGAAGGTGGCCGCGAAGCCGCCCGCATTGGTCAGGCCGAGCAGTGGAATGGTCCATACGATCGGGAAGCGGAAGGCCGAGAACGCACCCTGCTGCTTGCCGCCGGACTTGTTCGCCGCCATCACCTCGGGACGCTGCTGATAGAACATCGAGAAGATGATCAGGCCAAGCACCGTCACGCCGCCGAAGCCCATGACCGCCTGGCGCCATCCGAACGATACGGCGATCTGCGCGCAGAACGGCGCGCCGAGCACCGTCGCCAACGCGGCGGCGGCGCCGAGCACACCCATCGCGCGCCCCTTCAGGTGCGGCGGCGCGGTCAGGGCGATGGCGGTCATGACGCACACGAAAGCGAGGCGGTAACCGAAGATCCAGACCGCGCGCGCGGTGAGGCCCTGGGCGTAGTTCTCGGCGAACGACAAGCCGAACAGGCCAGCCGCAAGAATCGCCAGGCCGATGCACATGATACGTTTTTCGCCATACTGCTTGGCCAAAATGCCGGCCGGTACGCTTACCACCAGCGCAACCAAGCCGTAAATGCCCGTGAAGGTGCCCATTTGCGAGAACGACATGCCGAAGTCGGCTTGGATGGCCGGCAGCAGCGGCGAGAAGCCGAGGCTCGACATCTGCATCGCCATCATCGCCACCACCGTCGCCAGGTAGTAGATCATCCACTTTCGGTGCGGGGCCAGGGTAACTGTACTGTCTGCCATCATGATGCGGGTCTCCTTCGTTTGTTTTTGTTTGGCTGCGCGTTAAATGGCGCCGTCGCGTTTGAGCGCGTCTAGTTTTTCCTGGCTGTAGCCAAGCAGGTCCTTGTACACCGCGTCGTTGCTCGCGCCCAGCGTCACCGCAGGCTTGTCGAAGCCGGTGAACGAGGCGGACATGCGGATCGGCAGGCCGCCGACCACGATGTCCTCGACCGCGCCGTATACCGGGTGTTCGAGCTTGGTGGTGTCGCCGCGCATCAGCAGGTTTGGGTCGCGCATGGCGTCGGTGGGGTTTCGCACCGGACCGTTCGGCACGTCGAAGTTTGCCAGCAGATCGGCCGCGGCGTCGGTGGTCATGGTGCGCGTCCACTGGCTCACCATGTCGTGCAGCTCGATGTGGTTGCGCACGCGGGCGTCGCGCCCGCCGAAGCGTTCGTCCTGCAGCAGCTCGGGACGCTGCATGGCGCGGAACAGGCCGGCCACAAATTCGTCTTTCGGGGCGCAGATGGAGATGTGCCCGTCAAGCGTGGGAAACACCCCGAACGGTGCCAGCCGCGCCATGAAATTGCCGGACCGGGTCGGGCGACCCAGTTTGATCATCATGTCGAACGGCTCGGCCGCCACCAGTGCGCTCAGCGCGCCGAGCAGCGACACGTCCACATGCTGGCCGATGCCGGTGCTGCGCGCCTGCATCACTGCGGCGAGCGTGCCGATGGTGGCAAACAAAGGCGCGGTCAGGTCGCCGAACGGCACCCCCACCCGCACCGGCGCATCGCCTTCGCTGCCGGAGGCCATCATCATGCCGCTCATCGCCTGCACGATGTTGTCCATCGCCTTGTTCTGCTTGGGGTTGACGTTGGCGCCGAATCCGCTAATCGAGGTGAACACGATCTTCGGATTAACCGCCGCGCAGGCCAGGTAGCCGATGCCGAGGCGGTCGGCCACGCCGGCGCTGTAGTTTTCAACCACGACGTCGGCATGCTTGACCATGTCGAAGAAAATGGCGCGCGATTCCGGGTGTTTCATGTTGAGGGTGACGGCCTCTTTGTTGCGGCCGCGTTCGAGCATCGCCAGCGACAGGTCGTCGTCGTGCTCCCTTGCGACCTTGATGCCGTCGCGTCCCAGATAGGGCGAGTTGGTGCGGGCCGAATCGGGATTTTTCGGGTTTTCGACTTTGATCACGCGCGCGCCCAGGCCGGCGAGCAGCAGCGTGCAGTAAGGCCCGGCCAACGCCGTCGTCAAATCGAGGATGGTCACGCCTTCAAGCGGGCGCGGAAGATGTTCGGTGTTCTGGTTCATGATGTGCCTTTCAGGCGTGTCTCGATAAATTCTTCGACGATGCGGGTCATCGCCTCGTCGTCCCACAGGCGCGCGTCGACCATGTTGGCGTGCAGCTCGACCACCGGAATGCCGGCAGCCTCCAGCGCCACGCGGGTCATGCGCGACCCGAACGAACCCATGCGGTCGTTCTTCGGCACCAGCATCACGGCGCCGTGCGCGCCGTAAATGCGGGCTTGCTCGATGATCCAGTCGGCCATCCATGGCGGCACGTGCAGCTGCTCGTTCATGCTGATGTGGCGCGAGGCGAGCGCGCGCATGGCCTGCCCGGGCTGGTCTGAAAAATAGCGGCGGTAGCCATCCGACAAAAAATTCGAGTACATCGACCAGACGAACACGGCGCCGTACTTTTCTTCAAAGGCGCGGTAAAACTTGGTGTTGAACCAGAGGCCGTTGCCGACCCAAAGCAAGCGGATGCGCTCGTTTTTGCAGGCGCCCACGCCGGCCTCGACCCGGGCCCGCACCTCGTCGCGGTAGGCGCGCAGATGGTTGACCGACCACTCGCTGCCGCGGTCCCAGGTGGGCGCCATCACGTTGGCCAGCTGCTCGGTCAGCGGCACCGGGCAAGGCGTGGTGCTGGCAATCAGGTCGCGCACCTCCTCGACGATCTCGCCGGCCTCGTTGATGCGGTCCATCTGGCGCACCAATTCGGCGTTGTCGAAAGTGCGGCCGGACAGGGTCTCGACGGTGCGCACCAGGCCGTGCAGTTGCTCGACCTGGAAGTCGAGGCGGTGCGTTTCGTACAGGGTTTCCCAGTCGTGGTGCGAACGCCACCACCACTGGTCGCCGAGCACCGTGCTCGAACTCGACTCGAGCGGAAAGCATGGCACGCCGCCATAGGCCGTCGACCATGTCTCCATGATGCGCTGGCCGTAGTCGTCGCGGAAGCGGTTCAGGAACAGCATCGGCTTGGGCAGCCCGCCGTACGGCGCCAGGCCCGACTTGCTGTCGATGGTGGTCATCATCGGCAGGCTGGTGTAGCGCGGCAGCCGGTCGTGGAAACCCGCGTCGTCCATCACCTTGAAGTAATGCGGCGAGAGCTGCTTGGCCGCGATGATGGCCGAATACCAGACCACCGGCACCACCGGGATATCCATCGCGTGCAGGATCTCGGCCGGGGCGACGGCGTCCGAGATCACGTACGGCTCGCCCTCCTCCAGCACCCGCTTGCGAAAGCTGATGAAGTCCTGCTTCTGGTGTTCGTTGGCCAGCAGTGTCGATTGCAGGCGGTCTGGCTGGGTGCTCATGCGCGGCTCCTGGCGACGAGGTCGGCGATGGCCGCCCTTTGCGCTGCCTCGTCGGGCGCGCGGTACGATTGTTGTTGCAGGAAGATGGAGGCGATGCCGCGGTCGTCGAGCATTTTTTTCTGTTCCGGATAGTCCCAGCCGAGCGTGTCGTCGAACTCGTCGTGGAAAAACACCACGCCCTCGACCCCGGCCTGCTCGACGATCTGCAGGAAGCGCTCGTCCTGCGCCTGCTGCGGAAACGAGCGGATGCCCGGCGCGTGCAGGTGGTAGTGCTGCGCCAGCGCGGCCAGCGGTTCGATAGTCTCGTCGACCAGGTGCTCGATGGTGCGCTCGCCGCTGACATGGTCGTCGGCCACGATGACCGCGCCGAGCGACTCCGCCAGTTGGTAGAAACGCGTGTTGTCGTGCGGCGCACCCTTGACCATGAGGCGCACGCCGGGCAGCGGCGCCACGCTGTCGGCCTGTTCGGCCAGCGCGCGCACCAGCGCCGTGCTGACCGAGTATTCGATCAGTTCGCAGGCACCGATCGCGCACAGCATGTCGGCGCCGGACAGCACCGGCTGCGCGCGGCGGCGCAGCGCATTGAGCGCCTGCAGGGCCGCGCGGCTGCGGTTTTTGGTCGCGATCGCCTCGCCCAGTTGGGCCGCGGTCATCGATTTTCCACTCAGCTTCTCGAGCCGCGCCTTCAGGTCGAGCAGGCGGCCGTAGTCATACTGCCCCGTCGACCAGTACGGCGTATGCAGGATATCGAACAGCACCACCTCGGGAAAGGGGTTTTGCGGCAGCAGGCGGCGCGTCTCGAGCAGGAAGTAATACAGGTAAAGGTAGCCGTTCGAACTGCGCGGGATGACGATCAGGTCGGCGAAATTGTAGTAGCCGCCGACGATGCGCTGGTAGACCGACCGCAGGTCGCCGTCGAAGTCGTCGTCGATGAACTGCTCGGCGTACGGGGTCGGCTCGGCCGGGTCGCCCGTCATCAGCAGCGGAAAGGCACCGGTCGCGAGGATCAGCTCGACCGGGGTGGCGTTGCCCAGGTAGGCCACCACCTGCACGTCGGCGGCGCGGGCGCGCAGCGCGCCGGCGGTCCGGTCTGCATAGGCCTTCCGCAGCGCGGCCAGTGGATCGGGCAGGGTCATTATTGTCTCTTTCATGTCACTGATTGGGTGCGCTGACGACCACCCGGTCACCATCCCAGGCGAAGCTGGCCTTGAGCCCCGCCTCGCGCGTGATGCCGATGATGTAATCGGCCACGGCGCGTCCACGCGCGCAGTCGCCCAGCACCTCGGGCTGGCCGCTCGCCAGTATCCAGCAAGGACGGAAGCCGGCGCTGATAGTGCCGTCCTCGACGATGCGGCAGTCGGCGATCATGGTGTTTCGCGACAGCGGATGGAAGGGATAGGCCACGCATTCGGGGTCGGGTGTGAAGCCGAACAGTTTGCGGCGCCGCTCGGCCCAGGCCAGCCGGGTCGGATGCGCGTTGGCCTCGATGTTAAGCGCGCGTGTGACGGTGACGAAGTTGCCCAGGCCATGGAAAATCGGTTTGCCTTTGTAGAATTCGATGCCGCGGGCGATGTGCGGGTGGTGTCCGACCACGATGTCGGCGCCGGCGTCGATCGCCGCGCGCGACACCGGCCGCTCGTACATGGCCAGCTGCGCCGGCGTGTGCACCAAGCCCTTGTGCAAGGCTACCACCAGCACGTCGACCTCGGCGCGCAGCTCGGCGATATCGTCCTGCATCGCCTCCAGCGAGGCCGGCGTGGCGAAGGTGTAGGCCAGCGGCGGGCCGCCCGGGTTGGCGCCCTCCTGCTCGTAGTGCGACAGCACATGCACATAGGCGCAACCGCCCTTGGACGGGCCTGCCCACGAATCCTTGGGGCCCACGCAGTTATAACTGAGGAAGCCGAAGCGCTTGCCGCCGCGCTCGAGAATCGCCGCGCGCCGCGCCGCGGCCAGGTTGGCGCCGGCGCCAAAAGCGGCGATGCCGTTGGCGGCCAGTGCCGCCAAGGTGTCCTCCACGCCCTCGTCGCCGCGGTCGTACACGTGGTTGCCCGCCAGGCTGGCCGCATGGAAGCCGGCCCGCGCCAGCGCGCCGATCTTGGCCGGATCGGCCGCTTCGGCCGGAATGTCCGACTGCAGCTCGCGCCCGCGCAGCGTGTACGGCGTCTCGACGTGGCCGACCAGCAGGTCGGCGCTTAGGAGCAGGCCGCGCGACGGCTCGAAGAAGAAATCCGGGTCCGGCTCGTCGAGCACGAGGTCACCGACCATCATTAAACTGATCATGGCTTGGCCTTCACGATTGGCAGAACTAGGTGGGATGGGTGGGCCGCGTCGCGGTAGATCGTCCACACGGGGGCTGTGGCCAGTTGCACGCGCAGTTTTTCGCGCGGGTCCGCGCCGGTCAGGGTCAGGCGGTAGCGGTGCCCGGCTTTGAAGATGTACGAAATTGGCATCAGCTCGAACACCATCCGCACCGGCACGCCCGGCTTCAAAAGCTGGGCGTCGGCCTGGCGGAAGCTATGCCACGGCATGCCCTTGGGCAGCGCATACGGCGCCTTGCCGAGCTTGCGCAAGGACGCTTTGAGGCGCCCTTCGCTGACCATCGTGATGGCGCCATCGGGGGCGATGTCCTCGAGGTAGGCGAACAGCGGGCCGTCGGTGGCACTCGAGGCGACCCACAGGTCGGCCAGCGGCATGCCGGTCATTTCGATGTCGCCGGCCAGCGCCGCGCTGGTGAAGGTCAGGCCTTTGCTATCCTGCGGGCAGGTCGGGCCGAGTGCCATGCCTTTGGCGCACGGCAGCGGCGCGTAGTCGACCGGCAAAGCGGCCGGCATGGCCGCGCGGCGCGGCGCGGCGGTGCTGAAGGCGTGGTCGTTGGAAGCCAGCCCGGACGGCGCGGCCAGATAGGCGCGCATTGCCGCGGCAGGCCGCAGGGGCCATTTTTCGGCCGTGCGCCACTCGCTGCCCGCAGGCGCGTTGGCGGTGGTGTAGTGGATGCGCGGCTCGTCCATGATGCCGTTTTTGACTCCCTTGAGCCAGTAGTCGAAAAAGCGCAACGCCTCGCCAGTCATCGAAAAACCGCCGCTTTCGCAGTGCACCCAGGGGCCGATGATCAGCTTGGTAGGCTGCGGCAGGTTTTCCAGCACCACGAAGCCCTGGCCGCGGAAGTCATCGCTCCAGCCGGCCTGCACATACACCGGCACCTTCGATGCGCGCACTTGCGCGATATACGTGCCGATGCTGCCCTCCTCCCAGAATTTGGTGCCGGTCAACGGCGAGACCGAATCGCGGTAAGGCATGCCGCTCCACAGGTCGAGCAGCTTGGTGTTGGCCTCGTGTTCGATCGCGGCCTGGCGCAGCAGCGTTTTGCTTTCGTCGCCGTCGACCGGATTCGATTTCATGTCCTGTTCGATGCTGCCCTGCGGGCCCGTGCCCCAGTTGGCCAAGATGCCGCCGCGCAGGCCGCCGCTGTACTTGTCCCAGTTGAAGCAACCCGCAAACACCGCCTTGAGCGCCGTCGTCGGCAGCGTCAGGAAGTGCATCGCGGCGTCGCCCGTGTTCGAGCAGCCGTAGCCGCCCACCTTGCCGTCGGACCAGCTTTGCTTCGAGGCCCAATCGATCAGGAACTGCGAGTCCTTCGCTTCGGTGCGGTCGTGGTAGCCGCGGCGCACGCCGAACGAGGCCGAGATGCCGCGCCGTTCGACCACCAGGTAGACGTAGCCGTGCTGCGCGAGGTTAATCATCTGGACCGAAAAGCGTCCCGTCCCGGAGCGGTCATCCTTGTCGCCCAAGCGCGTGCGCGCCGCGCTCGCATGCAGGATCACAGGGAACCTGGCATCGATGGCGACGCCGTCGCGCGCCGGCCGGTACACGTCGGCCGCAAGGCGGGTGCCGTCCGGCATGGGAATATAGAACGAGGTGCGCACCGCCTCGTTGGCCGGCGCCGGCAAAGGCTGGCCGAAACCGCCCGCGAATGCAGTCGGCGCCGCCAAAAAGACGAGCAGTGCGAACAGGCGCTTCATATCGGTAACCCAACATAATTCTCGGCCATCACGGTGCGCGCGGCATCCGAATGGACCAGGTAATTGAGTTCGGCGGCCTGCATCTTGCTGCCAAATTCGCCGGTTTCGGGAAAACGGTGCATCAGCGAGGTGAACCACCACGAGAAGCGTTCCGCCTTCCAGACCCGCGCCAGCGCGCGCCGCGAGTAGTGGTCGATGCCGAGGTCGCTGCCCTTGTAATGCTCGACCAGCCCCTGATACAGCATGCCGACGTCGGAGGCGGCCAGGTTCAGTCCCTTGGCGCCGGTCGGCGGCACGATGTGGGCGGCGTCGCCTGCCAAAAACAGGCTGCCGTAGCGCATCGGCTCGGTCACAAAGCTGCGCAGCGGCGCGATGCTCTTTTCGATCGACTTGGCCGTCACCAGGTTTTGCGCGGTGTCCTCGGGCAGGCGGCGCTTGAGCTCCTCCCAAAACATCTCGTCGCTCCAGTTGGCGGCTTTTTCTTCGGCGCCGCACTGGATGTAGTAGCGCACGCGCGTGTTGCTGCGCATGCTGCACAGGGCGAAGCCGCGTTCGTGGTTGGCGTAGATGAGTTCGTCGTGCACCGGCGGCGCGTCGGCCAGCACGCCGAGCCAGCCGAACGGATACACCTTCTCGTAGGTTTTCAGCTTGTCGAGCGGGATGCTGGCGCGCGACGGTCCGTGGTAGCCGTCGCAGCCGACCACGAAGTCGCATTGCAGTTCGTGCGCCTCGCCCGCACCTTCCGGTCCGGTTTCGTACACGATCGACGGCGTGGCGCCCTCGATGCCGAGCGGGCGCACATTACGCGCCGAGTACACCGTCTGCAGGCCCGCCGCGCTGCGCGCCTCCATCAAGTCGCGCGTGACCTCGGTTTGCCCGTACACGGTCACATGGCGGCCGGTCATGGCATGCAGGTCGATGCGGTGGCGCTCGCCGCCGAAACACAGGTCGAAGCCGTCGTGCGGCAGGCCCTCGCGGTGCAGGCGCTCGGACACGCCGGCCTCGTCGAGCAGGTCGACCGTGGTCTGTTCGAGCACGCCGGCGCGGATCCGTCCCAACACGTAGTCGGGTGTCATCGCCTCGAGGATCACGTGCTCGATTCCGGCCTTGGCCAGCAAGGCGCCCAGCAGCAGGCCCGAAGGCCCGGCGCCGATGATGCCAACCTGTGTGCGAGTGATCATTTGACGGCCTCGATGCGTTTCGACTTGACGTGCCAGTTCGGTTTTTTGCACATGCCGCAATCGGCGCCGCTGAACATGCGCGCGGCGGTTTGATCGCCCTTGAGCTGCCATTTAAGCCACGCGACTGCCGCCTCGCCATACTCGCCGCCGTTGGGCTCGCGGTACACGCCGGTGTGGCCGGTCTGCTCGCGCCAGCCGTGAAACACGGGGATGTGGTTGATCCGATCGAAGTCGTCCATGGCGTTCGGGAACGCCACATCGGTCGGCGCGCCCGTGATGTAGATGGCGCTGCCGTGCAGGGTTTGCAGGGTGGCCTTGTCGGCGTTGGCCGCCGCGATCTGGTAGGCCCGGCCGTCGGCCGGGAACGCGCCGCTGTTCCATACGCCCAAGGTGGTCACGCGCGGGTCGTGGGCGGCGTCGATGGCCTGCAGGCCGCCGCACGACTGGCCCATGACCGCGATTTTGCTGGTGTCGATGCGACCGAAATATTTGCTGGCCGGGCGCGCGTTTTCGGCGATGGCCCAGTCGATCGCGTCGATCAGCTGCTTGGCCGTGGTGGCCGCCGGGCGCTGGCCTTCCGGCAGGTTACTGACCTGTAGCGCGGCCGGCGAACCGGGGGCGGGAGGGACCTTGACCATCGACGAGGACGCGACCTCCTCGGCTTGGCGCGACACGATCGGGCCGTTGGCGATGCCGATGAAGCCGTGCGACGCGATCTCGGTCAGGAAGTAGCGGAAACGGTTGCCGATGTTGACACAACCGCCGTTGCCCCATGCCAGGATCGGCAGCTTGGTCGCGCCCAGCGCCGCCAGGTTGGCCGGGCGATACACGGTGTGCGTCGCCAGGCCCGGGTCGACCTCCATCAGCGCGGGAAACGCGCCCTTGCCCTGCGGCGTTTCCGGAGTCACGTAGGGTGGCAGCGGGGCCAGCGGATAGGCCGGCTCTACCGGACGCGGCATCGTCTTCGGGACGCTGGCACAGCCCGCGCTCAAGGCGGCCACGCCTATCAACATCGAGATAAATGGTTTCATGGTTGTCGTTTTCATGGAATCAGAAGCGCTTGTTCAGGGAAATGGAGACGGTGCGGCCGACCGGATTGGTCAGGGTCGGATCGAAGCCACCGCCGCCGTTGGCGCTTTGGGCGATGTTGACGAACGGCGGCTGGCGGTCGAACATATTGACCACGCCCAGTGCCACGGTGGTGCCCTTCATCCACGCGGGGCCGTTGTCGCCGTTGAATTCGTACGCGGCGCGCGCATCGACGCTGGTAAAGCTAGCCACCCGCTGTGAAGGTGCGGCCAGGTTGTTCGTGTAGCCGTTCTGATAGTTGGCAAAGGCGTTCAGGTACCACGCGCCCAGACCCCAGTTGACGGCCAGGCGGGTCTTGAAGCGCAGCGGGTTGTAGATAACGTTGAGCTGGTCGACCATGGCGGCGCCCGGGCTGGTCGCCACCTCGTATTTGGTGAAATAGGTGCCGGACAGGCCGAATCCGAAGTTGCCCCAGTTTTCGGTGGCTACCCGTGTGCTGGCCTGGAAGTCGACACCCTGCGTGACGGACTTGCCCAGGTTGCGGTTGCGGCCGTCGACGAACAGGGTCCAGGTCGATGGCAGCACGCCCGACAGGACCGCGTAGTTTGCGATCGTCTGCGCCACGAAGGCCGGATCGGGATTGCGCTGGATGATGCCGGTGCCCGCGAACGAGGCTTCACGGTTCAGGATGGTCAGGTCGGCCAGGTAGTTGGTGACCTGGTTCTCGTACTTGATGTCGAAGTACGTCATGCTCAGCTTGGTGCGGTTGCCGAGCGGGATGTCCCAGTCGAAGCCGAACGACTTGTTGGTGGCTGTCTCCGGCGTCAGGCTCGGATCGCCACCGTTGAGGGTCACGCCCACACGCAGTGCGCCGTTGTTGGTCGGATCCGAATAGTTTTGGACGAACAGGCCGCCTTTGCCGCCGTTGCTGAAGCCCTTGATCTGGGTCAGGCCGGGCGCGCGGAACGAGGTGCCGTAGCTCGAGCGCAGCGTCAGGCCCTTGAGCGGCACCCAGTTGATGCCCACTTTCGGATTGGTGGTGCCGCCGACGTCGCTGTACTTGTCGTGGCGCACGGCCAGGTCGAGGTCGAGCTTTTGCACGAACGGGAGCGCATTCGAGGCGCCGAACACCGGCACCAGCACCTCGCCGTAGACGGAATCGATATCGCGGCTGAGCTTGAGCGAGCCGGTCACCGGGTTGGTCGCGGGGCCGGTGGTCTGGCCGCCCTCCGAGCTGATCTTCTGCCCCTCGTAGCCAAACGCCGCGCGCATTTTTCCGCCAGGTAAATCCATCACCGGGCCGTCCGCCTTGAGCTGGTAGTTCTGGAAGATGGTTTCGCCCGGGGAGATCGACACGTTGTTCGAGATGGCCGCGAGCGTCGCGGGGTTGTTCGGGCCCGAACCGAAAGGATTCAAGGCGGTCAGTGGATTGGTGCTGGCCAGCGCGGCGGTGACGGCAGCGTTGTTCAAACCGTGCAGGGTGTTGGCCTGGTCGTTGTTCTTGCCGTACGTGTACAGCACGCCCGCCTTCCAGTTCGCGCCGAGGGCGATGTCGGCGCCGATGGTCCCTTGGATCGACTTCGATTCGCCGAAATTGGTGTTTTGCGGTAATTCGTTGGCGAAGGAATACGTCACCGTCTCCGACGAGCCTGCAGGCGCGCCGATCGGACGCACGTAGAAGGGGTTGGTGGACGGCACGTTCAGATTCGACGCCAGCATGGTCGGACGGAATTCATACTGGCGGCGCGTGGCGAAGCCATCGGCGTACAGGCTGATGCCGTGGCCGAGTTCCTGGTTGAAGGTGAAGGTGCCGCTGTTGCGTTCCTTGCGCGGCACCAGGTCGGCGTACTTGAGGTTGTCGCATTTGTTGCTGGTCCCGGCCACCAAAGCGGCGCGGTTGGCGGCGGTTACGCCGCCGGCCGGAATAGCGTAGCTGGTGCCGGCGATCACGATATTGCCGGGCGCGCATTGGGTCGAGCGGAAGTCGCCGCCGCCCTGGGCGCGCAGGTCGCCGCTGAAGAAGTCACGGTCGCGCCCGCTCAAGGCGGTTTGATCGTCGTTCTGGAAGGCGGCGGTGAAACTGCCTCCCTTCCACTCGGTGCCCCACAGCGCGCCGATCTGGCGCTCGCTGTACTGGTCGGCCGTGCCGTATTTGACGAACGCCTCCGGGCCGTCGACCTTGCGCCGCAAGATCAGGTTGACCACGCCGGCCACGGCGTCGGAGCCGTAGATGGCCGAGGCGCCGTCGGCGACGATCTCGACGCGCTGCAGCGCCAGCGTCGGAATGATCGACGGGTCGATGCTGGCGCCGGTGGTGCCTTGGGCCACGGCACGGTGGCCGTTGATCAGGGTCAGCGTCGCGTACGGGCCGATGCCGCGCAGGTTGACCGAGGAGCCGTAGGTGATGTTGCCAGAGCCGCCGCCCTGGCCTCGCGAATTTTCGGACACGCCCAGGTTGAACACCTGCGGGATCTCCTGCAGCATCTGGGCGGTGCTGACCGCGCCGGACTGGTCGATGTCGGCGCGGGTCAGGCTGGTGACCGACGAACCGACCGGGGCCACGCCGCGGATGCGGCTGCCGGTGACGACCACGGCTTCGATTTTTTCCGCGGCCGGGGCCGGTGCGGCCGCCGCCGGGGCGCTCTGCGCCTGCGCCTGACCGGCCAGCGCCATCACGGCCATGGCCACCGCCGTCAATGTCAGCGGCGCCTGGCGGGTGCGGCCATCGAAACCAAAAATCTGAACCGAACGGGTCCTGCTGGTATTTTGCGACATGGTGCGTCTCCTTGGGTTTTAGTTATAAATCATATTGATTATAGTTTAGAACCAATTTACCGCAAACGCAAAGGATTTCCCAACTTTAATTCATCTTATTTCGTTGTTGATGCGGCAAAAAAAAGACGCCGGAACCCGTCCAGTTACGGAACGGGAACCGGCGTCAAGGACACCGAATTGCCGAGTGCAAAATCGGCGTCGAGACAACAGGGAAATCAGCGCGGCGCCAGACGCAGCGCGCCGTCAAGGCGAATCACCTCGCCGTTGAGCGAAAGGTTGCCGACGATGTGCGCGGCCAGGTCGGCGAACTCTTCCGCCTTACCCAGCCGCTTGGGAAACGGGATCGAGGCGGCAAGCGATTGCTGCACCTCCTCGGGCAGTTTGAACAGCAGCGGCGTCATGAACAGGCCGGGCGCGACCGTCATTACGCGCACGCCGTACTGCGACAGGTCGCGCGCCAACGGCAGCGTCAGCGAGGTCAAACCGCCCTTCGACGCCGCATAAGCCTCCTGCCCGACCTGGCCATCATAGGCCGCCACCGACGAGGTCATGATAATCACGCCGCGCTCGCCGTCGCTTAGCGGCTCCTGCGCCACCATCTCGGCCGCGGCCAGGCGGATCATGTTGAATGTGCCGATCAGGTTGACGGCGATGATGCGGCTGAAGTCCTCGAGCGGCATCGCCGCGCCGTCGCGGCCGACCAGCCGCTTGGCGCCGCCGATGCCGGCGCAGTTGACCAAAATGCGGGCGCCGCCATGCTGCGCCCGCGCCGCGTCGAGCGCCTGCTGCACGCTGGCGCTGTCGGTGATGTCGCAGGCCAGCGCAAGCGCGCCGGTCTCGGCGGCCAGCGCGGCCGCCGCCTCAAAATTGACGTCCAAAATGGCGACCTTGGCGCCGCCGCGCACCAACTGGCGCACCGTGGCCGCGCCCAAGCCGGAGGCGCCGCCGGTGACGAGCGCCGATTTTCCTTGCATGTCCATGTAGTCTCCTGAATCTGTTAGTTGAAGTCGGGGTTTTCGAGCAGGATCGCGATGCCCTGCCCTCCGCCGATGCAGGCCGAGGCCACGCCGTAGCGCCCGCCCGTTTTTTGCAGCGCCCGCGCCAGCGTGATCGTCAGGCGCACCCCGGTCGCGGCCAGCGGGTGGCCGAGCGCGATGGCGCCGCCGTGGATGTTCAGGCGCGCGCGGTCGAGCCCCAGCTCGCGCTCGACCGCGACGATCTGCGCGCCCTGCGCCTCGTTGATCTCGAACAGCGCGATATCGTCGATCGCCAGCCCGCTGCGTTCGAGCAGCAGGCGGATCGCCGGGGCCGGGCCAATGCCCATCAGCTCGGGCGCGACGCCCACCGTGGCGGTGGCGACGATGCGCGCCATCGGTTTGTATTTGCGCGCGTAACTGCCGCTCGCGACCACCGCCGCGGCGGCGCCGTCGACCAGCGCCGAGCTGTTGCCGCCGGTTTGCACGCCGTCCGGATAGATCGGGCGCAGCTTGGCGAGCACCTCGACCGGCGAGATGCGCGCATGGGTGTCGTGCTCGACGCGCTCGACCTTGCCGACCAGCCGCAGCTTGCGCGTGGCGTAGCCTTCGAGCTCGAATTTGTCGTTGACGACCGGGACGATCTCGCCCGCGTGGAAGCCCTCCTCGCGCGCCCTTACCGCACGCTCGAACGAGAGCGAGGCGAAGGTGTCGACCTCGGCCCGCGTGATGCCGTATTTTTTGGCCAGGTTCTCGGCCGTCTGCGGCATGGTCACGCCGGCGGCCGGGTCGGCCAGCGCCTCCCACATAAAGTCCTTGAACTCGACCGGCGCGCCCAGCCGAAAACCGCTACGGTGGCCGAAGGCGGCGATCGGGTTGCGCGTCATCGATTCGGTGCCGACCACCAGCGCGGTGTCGGTGTAGCCGCGTTCGATCTGGTCGCCGGCCTGGCGGAACAACTCGAAGCCGGTGCCGCAAATGCGCTGCACGTTAATCGCCGGCACCGCCAGCGGCACCCCCGCGTACATGCCGATGTGGCGCGCGATGAAATACTGGAAGCAGTCGCCGGGTGCCATATTGCCGGTGATGACCGAGCCGATGTCGGTCGCGGGCACGCCGCTGCGGCCGAGCACTTCGCGCGCGACCGCGATCCCCATGTCGGTCGGCGAGACCTCGCCGAAGGAGGTGCAATAGTCGACCATCGGAGTGCGCACGCCGTCGAGCAGCCACACATCCTTGAAATCCGCATAAAATCCGTTTGCCGCCATGGAAAGCACCTAGTTGGTTGATGGTTTAAATATGGCCGGGTCGCGCCCGGCGTACAGGTCCTCGACCAGCGCGGCGCGGTGGGTCAATACCGCGCGCTGGTTGACGGAGCCCTTGTCGGTGATCTCGCCGCGGTCGATCGAGGGAGGTTCGGCCAGCAGTACGGCGCGCGCCACGCGGTTGGCGCTGCCGGTGCCCTGCCCGTGCAGGCGGTCGAGCAGCGTCTGGAAAAAATCGCGCACCGGCGGCGCGGCCAGCACCTCGGCGGCCGGTGCCTGGGCGTCGACGCCGGCCAGCGCGCGGCACAGCGCCAGGTTCGGCACGACCAGCATGCCCACCTCGGCGCGGTCGTGGCCGGTGATCACGGCGTCTTGCACATACGGCGCGCCCTCGTGCATCACGCGGCCGCGCAGCGGGCCGACGCTGACCCAGGTGCCGGTGTAGAGCTTGAAGTCCTCGGCCACGCGGCCGTCGAACACAAACCCCAGGCGCGGCTGGTCGGCGTCGAGCCATTTGACCGCGTCGCCCGAACAGAAAAAACCCTCGTCGTCGAACATCGCCGCCGTCTCGGCGGGCGCGCGCCAGTAGCCCGGCGTGACGTTCGGGCCGCGGTAGCGCACCTCGAGTTTGTCGCCGCAAGGCACCAGCTTGACCTCCATGCCGGGGCTGGGGACGCCGATTTCACCGGCGTGCACGTCCTCGCGCATGGCGAACAGTGCGCACGGCGCGGTCTCTGTCATGCCAAGGCCGGTCGTCATGCGGATCCGCTCGCCGCAGGCGGCCTCGGCGCTCGCGTGCAGCTTGTCCCACACCGGCTGGGCCAGCGCGGCGCCCGCGTAAAACTGCAGCTTGAGGCGGCTGTAGAAATTGTCGCGCAGAGCGCGGTCGGTCTCGAGCGCCTGGGCCAGGTCGTCCCAGCCCTTGGGCACGTTGAAGTAGATGGTCGGGGCGATCTCGCGCAGGTTCGCCAGGGTGGTGCCGATCAGCTGCGGGGTCGGCTTGCCGTCGTCGATGTACAGGGTGCCGCCGTTGAACAGGACCAGGTTGACGTCCTTGTTGCCGCCGAAGGTGTGGTTCCACGGCAACCAGTCGAGCAGTACGGGCGGTTCCTCGGCCACAAAGGGCCAGCACTGCAGCAGCATCTGCATGTTGCTGCAAATCATGCGCTGCGTGTTGACGACCGCTTTGGGCATTTTGGTCGAGCCGGACGTGAACAGGAACTTGGCGATCGTGTCGGGGCCGGTGGCAAACATGGCCTGGTCGACGGCGTCGGTGGGCACTGTCTGTTCAAGCGCGGAGAACATGGTGGCGGCGCGCGCCGGCGGATCGCTTGCGACGACCAGTTCGACGCCGTCCGGGCACACCGCCTCCATGGCGCGGCCAAACTCGCTGCCGCTGGCCGCGAACACGAGGCCGGGGTTGAGCAGCGCGACGATATGGCGAAGCTTGTCGAAGTCTTGCGAGACGAGCGAATAAGCCGGCGATATCGGCGCGTAGGGCACGCCGACGTACTGGCAGGCCAGTCCGAGCAAAGCGTGTTCGAGGTCGTTGCCCGACAAGATGACGACCGGGCGCTCGACCGACAGGCCGCGCTCGAGCAGCGCCTGGCCGATGGCGCGTGCGCCGGCCAGCGCCTGGGCGTAACTGACGCGGCGCCACTCGCCCGACGCGTCGCGCTTGGCCATGAAGGTGCGTTCGGGCGCCGCGGCGGCCCAGTGGCGCAGGCGGTCGCTGCTGCGCAGCGCGTAGTCGCCCAGCGTCGCCGACGCCGTCACGTAGGTCGCCCCGGCATGTTCGCGGGTATCGACGGCGTCGTCGCCGAATGCCACCTCGCGATAGCGGACTGGTGCATCCATGGTCTTTGTCTCCGTCGGTTTTTTTATATTGTCGGGCAACTACTGGGCGTTACGGACCTTGTTGGCCTTGGCGTCGAGGAAGGATGCCAGGCGGCCGCGCGTGTCGGGGTCGCTCGCGGCCACGGCCGCCATCAGCGCCTCGGTCATCATGCCGTCCTGGATCGACTGGTCGGCGATACGCGGCAGCACATGCATTACGCCGTAATTGGTCATCGGCGCGTTGCCGGCGATGCGGGCCGCCAGCGCCATGGCCTTTTCCAGGCCCTCGCCCTCGCCGACCAGATACTGGCTGACGCCGGCCAAGTGGCCCTCCTGCGCGCTAAGCACGCGCCCTGTCAACATCAGGTCGGTCATGGCGGCCACCCCGATCAGGCGCGAAATGCGCACCGAACCGCCGCCGCCGACGAACAGGCCGCGCGAGCCCTCGGGCAGCGCGTAGAAGGCCGAAGGCTCGGCAACCCGGATGTGGCAGGCGCTCGCCAGCTCGAGGCCGCCGCCGACCACAGCGCCGTGCAGCACCACCACCACCGGCACCCGGCCGAAACTAACTTGTTCAAAGGCAGCATGCCACATGCGCGAGTGGTGCACGCCTTCGGTGGTGTTGTTTTCACGCACCTCGGACAGGTCGAGGCCGGCGCAAAAGGCGCTGCCCTCGCCCAACAGCACGGCGGCGCGCGCCTCGGACGGCAGGGTTTCGAAGCACTGACGCAACTGGCTGACCAGCGCGTCGCTGAGGGCGTTGCGCTTGGCGGCGCGGCAGATCGTGATGCGAGCAACAAGGCCGACCATCTCGAGCTTGAGCAAAGGAGTGTTTTGGGTATCGGTCATGTTGGCTCTCGGTTCTGGGGCGTGGCACCCGCTGTAAATTCGTTTTATCTAATAATGGTTATACTTTATAACAAAATATTCGAGAGCGCAAGCAACATTGCGAAGCTTTGTTGTACGCCGCAAAAAGCTTGAAACAGGTCAGCGAAAATAGTTATACTTAATGATGATTATTTTCAATAACTACTTTAGGGGCCGCACATGAAAGTTCTGACCGCCGACCAGGCCGCAAGCCTGGTCAACGACGACGCCACCATCTTCCTCGGCGGCCTCGCCATGATCAGCCTGCCCGAAGAGGTGCTCAAGGCGCTCGAACGGCGCTTTTTGGACGGCGGCCACCCGCGCGGCCTGACCACCTGGGCCTGCGGCGCGATCGGCAACAGCCGCGACGGCGGCATGGTGCACTTCGCCCACGCCGGCATGATCAAGCGCACCGTGGCCGGGCACTTCGGCCAGACCGGCAAGGAACTGATGAAGATGATCTTCGACGACCAGGTCGAGGCCTACAACTTCCCGCAGGGCTCGCTGTCGCACCTGACCCGCCACATCGCCGCGCGTACGCCGGGGCTACTGACCAAGGTCGGGCTGGGCACCTTCGTCGATCCGCGCCTCGAAGGCGGCAAACTCAACAATAGCGCGAAGGAGGACCTGGTGCGGCTGGTCGAATTCGCCGGCGAGGAATGGCTGCACTACCCCTGCCCCCATATTGATGTGGCCATCATCCGCGCGACCGAGTCTGACGAAAACGGCAACCTCACGCTCGACAAGGAGGGCGTGCTGCTCGAACAACTTTCGATCGCGCAGGCCGCCAAGGCCTGCGGCGGCATCGTCATCGCCCAGGTCGAGCGCATCGTGCAAAACGGCAGCCTGCACCCCAAAACTGTCAAGATCCCTGGCCTGGTGGTCGACTACGTGGTCATCGGCCAGCCCGAAAACCACATGCAGTCGATCACGACCCAGTTCAACCCGGCTCTGTGCGGCGACGCCCGTGTGCCAGTCAGCTCGCTCGTACCCATGGCGCTCGACGAACGCAAGGTGATCGCCCGCCGCGCCGCCATGGAGCTGGCGCAGGGTGCGGTGACCAACCTTGGCATCGGGATCCCGGCCGGCGTGCCGTCGATCGCGGCCGAGGAGGGCGTGGCCGGACTGCTCACGCTGAGCATCGAGAGCGGCGTCAACGGCGGCATCCCGGCGCAGGGCGGCGACTTCGCGCTGGCCTACAACGCCGAATCGATCATCGAGCAGGCTGCGCAATTCGACTTTTACGACGGCGGCGGGCTCGACATGAGCTTCTTGGGCTTGGCCCAGACCGACAACCAGGGCAACGTCAACGTTAGCAAGTTCAACGGGCGCCCGGTCGGCTGCGGCGGCTTTATCAACATCACGCGCGGCACCAAAAAGATCGTGTTCTGCGGCGCCTTCACGGCCGGCGGGCTGGAGGTGGAAGTGTGCGGCGGCAAGCTGCGCATCGTCACCGAGGGCAAGTCGCGAAAATTCATCGGCGAAGTCGAGCAGATCACCTTCAATGGCCTCGACGCCGCCGCGCGAGGTCAAAACGTGTTGTTCGTGACCGAGCGCGCCGTGTTCCAGCTCACGCCCGAGGGCCTGGAACTGACCGAAATTGCGCCGGGTGTGGACCTCGAGCAAGATGTGCTGCAACATATGGGTTTCAGGCCCATCATGCGCGACGTGCGCCTGATGGACGCGGCGCTGTTCCAGGACACCTGGGGCGGGCTGGCAACGGCCATCGCGGCCAACCAACAAGTGTAGTAGTGCGATGAAGAAAACCCTGTTTTGCCTGGCCGTCGCCGGCGCCTCGCTGGCGGCGCTGGCCTCCGGCGTCGACTACAGTGCCCTGCCCTGGTGGTCGGCCGGCGAAACGCGCGAGTTCCCGCGCGAGCAAAAGGCGCCCAACGAACACGGCGTGCTGACCACCCTTAACGCGGCCGGCCCGACCGACACCCGCAACCATGCGTTTTTCAAGCCCATGGGCAGCAACGGGCGTGCCTGCATCAGCTGCCACCAGCCGGCCGATGGCATGAGCCTGTCGGTGCGCAGCATCAAGGCGCGCTGGGGCGCGCTGCGCGAGAAAGATCCGCTGTTCGCCGCGTTCGACGGCGCCAACTGCCCGGGCCTGCCGATGAAGGACGAAGCCTCGCATTCGCTGCTGCTCGAACGCGGCCTGTTCCGGATCGCCCGCCCATGGCCGCCGCGCACGCCCGAGGGCAAGCCGGTCAAGCCCGAGTTTACGATCGAGGTCGTGCGCGACCCTACCGGCTGCAACACCAGCCCGGTCTACGGCTTGACCAGCGCAAGCCCGCAGCTGTCGGTGTACCGGCGCCCGCGCCCGGTGGCCAACCTTAAGTACATCACAGCGGTCGGGTTTTCGTTCGACCCCAAGAGCGGCCTGCCGCTGCAGCGCGATCCCGAGACCGGGGCCTACGTCAGCGAGGCCCTGATGGCCGACACGCGCGTGCTCACGCTCAAGGGCCAGGCCATCGACGCCATCAAGACCCACTTGCAGATGCAGGGCGATCCGAGCCCTGCGCAGCTGCGCCAGATCCTCGAATTCGAGTCACAGCTATCGTCGGCCCAGAGCCACGACCAGTGGGGCGGCAGCCTGGCCGAGGGCGGCGCCGAGGGCGGGCCGGCCTTCATCGAGTCGGGCAGCGGCGGCGTCTTACAATCGACCTCGAACCCGATCTGGAAGGAATTCCTTCCCTGGAAGGCGGGCAAGGCGGCGCCGTCGTCCAACCCTGAACAGCAGCGCTTCCGCGAGTCGGTCGCACGCGGCGCCACGGTGTTCGCCGGGCGCCAGTTCCTCATCAAGGGCTCGGCCGGCATCAATTCGATGGGCTTCGGCGACCCGGTGCGCAATTCCTGCGCCATGTGCCACAACATGCACCGCAGCGGCATCGACATCGCGCCCGGCCGCATCGACCTGGGCACCACCAACGAACCGCATGCCAAGCCGTCGCCCGAGCTGCCATTGTTCAAACTGACCTGCAAGCCGGGCTTCAAGCCGCATCCGTTCCTGGGCAAAGTGGTCCACACCCAGGACCCGGGGTACGCGCTGAGCACCGGGCGTTGCGAGGATATCGGCAAGGTCACGACCCAGCAGATGCGCGGCCTGGCCGGGCGCGCGCCCTACTTCGTCAATGGTTCGGCGGCGAACCTGCGCGAGATCGTCGATATCTACGACCGCCGCTACAACATCGAATTCACCGAACAGGAAAAGCTCGACCTGGTCAACCTGATGAAGGTTTTATGAAGATACTCATTCTCGCCGCGCTCGCCGTCGGCGCCCAGGCGCAAGCGGTCGGCTTCCTCGCCTGCCCGGTCTACCGTGACACCGACGCCGGGCGCAAGTCCGGCTGCTGGCTCGCGACCGACCCGGCCACCGGCGTGCGCTACGACGTGAGCGAGGCCTTGAACAAGCCGATGATAGGACGCATGGTGCTGGTCGAGGGCCGCCCCGCGGGCACGGCAGACATCTGCGGCGGCATCGCGCTCAATCCCGTGCGGGTGGCCGTGTTGGAGCAGGCCTGCGCCGAGGTCATGGTGCCGGCCGAGGGCTATCCGAGCAAGCCGTCGGTGCTGCCGGCCGAGTTCTTGTTGCCTTTGGCCGTGCCGCGCAAGCAGCCGGCGCCGCCGTTCAGCCAACAGGCATACCAGATCGGATTCACCTACAACGACGACCGGCTGGTGTACCAGAGCGTCGAGACCACACTCGAACGGGCCATGCTGTACGCGGTCGCGAGCAAGGCGCGCGCCGTGCGGGTGACCGGTTACGCCGACGTCAAGGGATTCAAGGTATCGGGCCAGCATTTGGCCGAGCCGGCAGCGCTGGCGAAGGCGCGTGCCGAAATGGTCACACTGGCACTTGTGCGACTGGGGATTCCTGCCAAGTCGATCAGCACCACCTGGCGCACCGACCCGGCGGCGCTGGACGCCTCCGAGGGGATGGAAAACGCCTCCAAGCGGCGCGTCAGCGTGACGGTGACGCCGTAGGCAGACGCACATCGTCCTCGCGGAGGCGGGGACGATGTTGGTTTAGGTTTTTGGGTTCTGGCTACACCAGTCTTACTATGGCTTTTTAGGCTCGCCCAGGCACTGCGCGTCGTCGCCGGAGCACGGGCGCAAGAACATGGCCGGGCTGTAGTCGATGAAGTCCCCGCCCTCAGGCGCCAGCGCGTTGAGCGCCTTCATGTCGAGCGCGCCGGTTTTCCAGGCGCCCTTGGCGGACTGTTGGTCCAGCGTGAGCAGCGCAGCGACCGATTCGCCCGGCTTGAAATTGCAGTGCCCCACCCGCTGCACATACGCTTCGCGCACCAGCGCTCCTGCGCCACTTGCTCGCGCCAAACGTGCATACTCACCCGACAACTCCACCAGCGTGGCGGGATCGGCCACCGTCTGCACGATCAGCATCGGTTTGCTCAGTTTGCCGGTTGGACCATAGTGGCGCTTCATGTAGCCCACGGCGTCCGCTTGCGGCGCGATACGCGCGGCGCCGGACAGCTTGGCCAGGTCGGCATCGAGGTCCGCACCCGCCTCGCGGTAGAGCGCGCGCACGAAAGGCGCGCGCCCTGAGCGCTCCAATTGAAACGCGTAATCGATCCCAGTATTCCACGAGAAGTTTCCGCCCGCCCGTTTGAGCTGGTCGCCGCGCGGCAGCAGCGTGGCGCCAAGGAAGCCCCGGTACAGCTGGAACTGCTGCCCCGCCACGTCGTCTGCCGCGGGCTGCTTGCTGTCGAGGACGCTCCACGGCGGCACCTGGGCCAGCGTGGCCGCCAGCGCTATGCGCGCGCGGCCCTGCGGGCTCGCCTGCGCCTGATCGAGCGCTTGCTGCCAGGCCGCCTGCTCCCGCTTGCCCTGTTCCCCGGCGCCATCCCACAACAAGGGGATCGCAGAAGCGGGCGCCGCCAGCGTCTTGAAAGCGAACGCGCCGTCGAGCGCGATGTTCATCATGCCTACAGTTCCGCTGGCGGACGCGCACTGGGCCAGGCCTCCGGCAAAACGCTCGGGATAGCGCTCGACCAGCGCGATCGTCACCAGGCCGCCCATCGAGTTGCCCCATGCGAGCGTCTTGGATGGCTTTCCGACCTGGGCGGTAAACGCGTCGAGCGTCGCCAACTGGTCGGGCACCGCCTCCTCGATGGCCCAACCGGTGACCGCGTACGACGAGCCGGCCAGCGCATAGCCTTTGGCCAGCAGCATCGCCTTTTCGCCGCGCGCCGTATTTTTGGCCGGGTTGTCCGGGCCTCTCGCGTAGCCGTGGCTAAACAGCAGCAAGGTTCCGTTCCAGTTCTCCGGCACGTCGAACATATAGCGTGCGCCGTTGGGTAGGCTGCCTTCGATATGGCGTTCGGCTGCCATCGCCGGCGCGGCCAGCAGGCACAGCGCAATCATGCTCAGTTTTTTCATGGTTTTGCTCCTTCGGGTGCCACGCAGGCATGGCTGGCGGCCGCGTCGACCGGGCCGCCTTGGTATCTTGCATAGTGGGGATAGGCGCACAGGGGCCGGCCACGGCCAGCAGTGTGCGCCTCGATGCGTTTTGGTGCGATGCCGCGCTCGACCCAAGCCGCCAGGGGCGCCAGTTGGTCGAAGCCGTCGACCGTGTTCCCGCCGCGGCAGTGCGTCATGCCCGGAACGACGAACAAACGCGCCATTTCCGGCCGCTTGATGCGGTCCATCTGCGCCATGATGCCGCTGGCCTGCACGGCCGGGTCGGCGCTGCCGGTGTAGACCAGCATTTTGCCACCCCGCTTTTGGAAGGCGTCGAACTCGGTGCCATGGAAATCGCGCCGCCCCGGCGCCAGCTTGGCGGGCTCGGTGGCAAAGTCGAAGCCGGCCACGTACGGCACCGACGATGCGGGATAGGACGACAGTTGGTCGGCCGGCCCGGTGAGGCCCGGGTAGCCGCGAAAGCCATAACCCATGAAATAGAAATTGGCCATGATGCTCTTGTAGAACGAGCCAAGCGGGAACGCGGAACCGGGCACGCCCAGATAAATATCGCGCATGCCCGCCTCCACACTGCCGGGCGCGAACACCCGGTACAGTTCCGCCAGCCCCTCGGTCTGGACAGGATTGAGGCAATGGGCGGCGGCGCCGCACTGCAAGGCCGCCATGTCGGCAGGTTCGGCCTTGCAGGCCTGGTAGTTGGACATCAGGCCGTCCGCCGCCCCGTCCTGGCGGTCGCACTTGCGCATGAAGTAGTCGGCCGCGTGGGCCAGTTGCGCGTCGCTGAACGCGGCGGAGGTGTCGGTCGGCGCGACGCCGGCGGGCACGCCGGCGACCCGGCTGACCATGCGCAGCACCGACATGTTGTGTACCCACTGGTCGTAGATCTCATTGCCGGGATTGCCGGCGACCACGCCGTCGAAGTCCTGGTAGCGCTGCGCCGTCACCATGGCTTCGCGCCCGCCGTTGGAACAGCCTACAAAATAGGCGTAGTCGGGGGCCTTGCCGGCATAGGCTTTCAGGATCGCCTTGCTGGCCTGGGCCACCTCGTGCACACCCTCGTGGGCGAAGTCGAGATAGGCGCCCCGGTCGAGCGCAAAGCTTGGGTCACGCCCCGCGTGGCCGGAATCCTGGGCCGCGACCGCATAGCCCTGGGCCAGCGCCAACGCACCATTCTTGAGCGTGCCGAGCGCGTCGCCCACGGTGCCGTTGTTGCCGCCCCCGCCCTGGAACACGAAACGGCCATTCCACTGCTGTGGAATGCGCAAGCGAAAATTGTTGCCATACTGTGTATCGGCCGGCGCCCCGCGGTGGGCGCCGATGACGCCCGTCACCTGGCAATGCGCCGGAACTGCGCCGCTGGCGGCTAGCCAGACGGCGTTGCCGACGCCCGGTAGTCCGGCCTTGCAGTGCTCTTGGGACGCAGCCTGCGTTACGCAGGCTGCGAGCAAGAGGCCGGCGGCCCCGCGCATCAGAACTTGTACGAGAGCGTCAGCGAGGCGAAGCGGCCGATCGCGCTCACGTTCTGTGGGTCGAATGCCATGGTGGCGTTCTGCACGTACGGCGGCGTGCTGTCGAACAGGTTCTGGATGCTCAGTGCGGCGCGCAGTTCCTTGAATTGCGGCCCGATCAGCTTGCCGATATCGTACTGGGCGGTCAGGTCGACCGTCGTGTGCGCGTCCACCTTCGGCGAACCGGCCAGCGTGGTGTTTTTGTATGCGTTGGTGAAATTGGCGAACGCATTGACGCGGGCGTCGGCGCCGGTCCAGCCGAACTCGGCGCGCGCACGCAGGCGCATCGGGTTGTTGAGCGTGTTGAGCAAGCCGTCCACCATGGCGGTGGTCGGCGTGAACTGCTGCTTGTACTCGAGGACGTAGTTGGCGGTCACACCCGCGTTAAGGCGGCCAATGCCGGTGGTCCAGTCGTAGCGCGCGGACACGTCGAGGCCGCTCGTCTTGACAACGCCGGCGTTGTAGCGGCGGCCGTCGGCAATGAAGCGGATCCCTGCGACCGGTTCGGAACTGTTGCCGGTGAAGGTAGGCTGGGCGATCAGCGCGGCGATCTGGGCCGGGGTGGGCGCCAGGTTGACATAGGCGGCCAGCTCCGGTTTTTGCAGGATCGCGACGTCGTTGCCGGGCGTCAGGATGCGGTCTTTGTAGGTGACGTTGAAGTAATCGGCCGTCAGCGACAGGCCGCGCAAAGAGGCCGGCTTGAAGTTGGCACCGAAGGTGACGATTTTCGCGGTCTCCGGCTTGAGTCCCTCGCGCCCGCCCAGCAGCGAAATGCCGTGCAGTTGCGACGAGCCGCCGACCACGCGGTCGACCACGTTGATGAGGCCCGCGTTGATCGGGTCGAGGTCGCCCAGAGTCGGCGCGCGGAACGCCGTGCCGTAGGTGGTGTAGATCTTGGTGCCGGGGGCAGGCACCCAGTCGAGGCCCACTTTTGGATTGCTGGTGAAGCCGAAATCGCTGTAGTCGTCGGCGCGCAGGGCCAGCGACAGGTCGAGCCGGTTCACGAACGGCAGGGCGTTGGCGGCGCCGACGAGCGGCACGTTGGCCTCGGCGTACAGCGACTTGACGGTGCGCGTCGGCAGCGTGCTCGAATTGTCGATGTGGAAAACCATGGTGTTGTTCGGCGTCGAGTTGTTGCGGTTTTCGTAGTACGCCATCTCGTCGCGGTGGACTTCGCCGCCGACCGCCACGCGAAGCTTGCCCGCAGGCAGATTCATGACCGGGCCGTCGAACTTGAAGCCGGCATCGATCATCTGGAAGTTGGCATTGCGGTCGTTGTAGGCTTGCAGTTTGGCCAGCGTGGCCGGGTTGTTGCAGGTGAACGCGTTGCCGTCGCAGTAAAGGTTGAGCGAGGTGAGCGGATTGGTATCGGCCAGCGCGGCATTGACGGCGTTGCCATTGAGGGTCTGGCTTAGTGCCTTGGACGCCGTGCGGCTGTAGGCGACATAGGTGTTGCCGCTCCAATCCGTGCCGACATCGAAGTCGAGCCCCGCCGACACGCGCCCGGTGCGCTCGTGGCCCTGGCTGACGGTGTTGCCGACGTCGTTGATGAACGAATAGTTGACCACGGCGGAGGTCGCGCCCACGACCGGGCTGACGAAGAATGGATTGGGGCTGCGCACGGTGTAGCTGCCGGCCGCCGGGTTATTGAAGCGGTTGTATTTGCGCTCCGTGGCGAAGGCCTCGAGGTTCAGGCTGACGGTCTCGGACAGTTTCTGGGTCAGCGCGGCCACCACGCTCAGGCGCTCCTGCTCGGGAAGCGCATCGACGCCCTGGTAGATGCTTTGGCGGTTCGCGGTGCCTGCCACCAAAGACGAACGCGGCAGGGCGACGCCGTTCTGCCCGGCGGGAATGGCGTAGCGGGTGGCGCCGACCTGGATGTTGCCGGGGCTGGCGTTGAACGCGCGCAGGTCGGGGCCGCCCCAGGCGCGCATGTCGTCCGTGTAATACGTACGGTCGTCGGCCGACAGGCGGCCGCGCTTGTTGTGGTCGACGGCGACCATGACGTTGCCGCCCTCCCAGGACTTGCCGGCGATGGCGCCGAGCTGGTTCTGGTCGATGTTCTTGCCCTGGCCGTGGCGCGCGGACACGGCCACGCCGTTGAAGCGCTTGCGAAGGCGGATATTAACCACGCCGCCCACCGCGTCCGAGCCGTAGGTGGCCGAGCCGCCATCGGTGATGACCTCGATGCGTTCGATCGCCAGCGGCGGAATGGTCGACGGGTCGGTGTACTGCGCGCCCAGTCCGCCCGGCGCCATGCGCTGGCCATTGACCAACAGCAGCGTCGATTCAGGGCCGAGGCCGCGCAGGTTGATTCCCGAGCCGAGGCTGATGTTCTGGTTGGCGTTTTGGGCGGCGTTGGTATGGCCCTCGTCGGCACCGAGGTTCTGGATCGCCGGGAGCAGCCGCAGCAGGTCGCCGGTGCTGGCGGCGCCCGACTTTTCAATCGCTTCGCGGTCGAGCTTGGTGACCGGGGCGCCGACCGGAGCCGCGCCGCGGATCAGGGTGCCGGTCACAACGATCTTCTCAACATTGGCCGGTATTTCCTGGGCGATGGCGGCACCCATGCCGCTGGCGCACAACATGGCGACAAGGTGGCTGATCTTGAGCGGGCGCAGATTGAAACGTTGCTGGCGGAATTCGATGGCGGTGGTCATGCTGGTCTCCTGGGGGTAGTGCGGCGTAGACGCCACATATTTTGTTATCACTTATAATGGTTCTAGTTTATAAGCAAATATCAAGGCGACGCAAGCACTATCTCACCATCATTGTTGCAGGCTGGCGATTCAACAACAGCGGCCTGCATGATATGATTTCAAGACACTCTGCAGTTTACGCCCTTTCGACGACCACCAAGATGCCCACCAAGAAGCACGAACAATTCGTAACCGCCGTCCAGGAAGCGGCCGACCAGCCGCTGAACCAAGATGTTTTGCTCAGTTTGGTGGGCTACAACTGCCGCCGCACTTATCTGCGGATCATGCCGCTGTTCGACGAACGGATGAGCAAATACGACTTGCGGGCGGTCGATTTCTCGGTGCTGAGCTTGCTGAGGGCCAATCCGAATATCACCCAGAAGCGGCTGTCGAGGGCGATCAACGTCTCGCCGCCGAACCTGGCGATCCTGCTCGACCGGCTCGAGACGCGCGGCTTGGTGCTGCGCCAGCGCAATCCGCTCGACAAGCGCTCGCAAACCCTGATCCTCACGCCCGAGGGCACGCGCCTTTGCATCAAGGCCGAAAAAACGGCGAGCGAGCTCGAAGTGGAAGCGACCGGCGTGCTGAACGAGTCGGAACGCGCGCAGTTGTTGGCATTGATGCAGAAGGTGTTTTTGTCGCAGCAAGAGTAACGCCGACTACAACAGCGCCGCCAATTCGACCTGCACCTTGAGCAGGGCCGGCAGGCAGCGCTCGACCATCTCCTCGAGCGGTATGCGGGCCGCGTGCACGCTGACGTTCATCGCCGCCACGATCTCGCCACGGAAATTCCGAAGCGGCACGGCCAGGGTGCGCAGGCCCAACTCCATCTCCTGGTTGACCATCGCGTAGCCCTGCGCGCGGGTGCGCACGATTTCGAGCAGCAGGCGCTCCTTGTTGACGATCGTGTGCTCGGTGCGCGCCTCGAGCGTCACGCGCGCCAGGTATTCCTCGACCTGCGCTTGCGGCAGGCTGGCCAGCATCACGCGCCCGTTCGCGGTGCAAAAGGCCGGCACCCGGGTACCGGGCTGCAGGGTGGCCGACACGACGCGCCCGGCACTGACCGCCGCCACACATACCAGATCATCACCCTCGAGCACGCCGGCCGACGAGGCCTCGCCCAGCGAATAGGCGAGCCGGTACAGCAGCGGCTGGACGATGCGCGGCAGGCGCGCCGAATGCAGGTAGGACTGGCCCAGGCGCAGCACCTTGGGCGTGAGAGAAAACAGCTTGTCCTGCTGGCGCGCGTAGCCCAGATGCACCAAGGTGATCAGGTAGCGGCGCGCTGCGGCCCGCGTCAGGCCCGTGCGCTGCGCGACTTCGCTGATGGTCAGGCGCGAGCGCTCCTGGTCGAACGCCTCGATCACCTGCAGTCCCTTGTCGAGGCCGGCGATCAGGTCGCGCGCTGCCGGTGCGTCCGGCGCCTGGGTCGTTTCAAGCTCGCTCATGTAATAACTCCGATTTTGTGCGCTATTCGCCCACCCCGGGCGAATAGCGACTATTGCATACATTCTATAAGTTGTTCCCACAAAAGAATGGGACTAGCATGTACCAAAGGCCAGCGCAAGATGCAATTTGAGCGATTGTCGCACAGATATTTGCCTGCCAGCGCTTCAGACTAGGAGACAAACCGTGCAATTCGATGCCGTAGAACCGGGGACCCACCCCACCCTGATCTATCCACCCTACAAATCGACGCTCAAGCGAGGCCCGACACAGGAGCCCTTGCGCATACGCGCGCTCGCGCCGGCCTCGACCAATGTGGCGGCCACGAGCGCCCTGATTTTGCCGAACGACGCCGACCTCACCATCCACGCCGCCGGCGAACCGCTGGGCGAGAAGATCGTGGTCACCGGCCGCGTGCTCGACGAGGACGGCAAGCCGGTGCGCAACTCGCTGCTCGAAGTGTGGCAATGCAACGCCGCCGGCCGCTACTGGCACAAGCGCGACCAGCACAACGCGCCGCTGGATCCGAATTTCTATGGTGTCGGCAAGATGCTGACCGACGACGAGGGCCGCTATCGCTTTATTACGATCAAGCCCGGTCCCTACCCTTGGGGCAACCACGACAAAGCCTGGCGCCCGGCCCACATCCACTTTTCGCTGTTCGGCAATGTGTACGCCCAGCGCCTCGTGACGCAGATGTATTTTCCGAGCGACCCGCTGTTCGACTACGACCCGATCTTCCAAAGCATCCCCGACCTGGCCACGCGCCAGCGTTTGGTGTCGCGCTTTAGCCTCGAACACACGGTCGGCGACCAGATGCTCGGCTACGAATTCGACATCGTGCTGCGCGGACGCGGCGCCACCCCGATGAACCTGTAAAGCGGAACGCACAATGACACTGCCAATCACACCCTCCCAGACCATCGGACCGTTCTCGCACGAGGCATGGCGCTGGGCCAGTGCCGCTGCGGCGGCGGCGGCGCCGTCCATCACCATCAGCGGAATCATACGCGACGGCGACGGCGCCCCGATCACCGATGCCCAGGTCGAAGCTTGGAGCCCGGCCGCCGCGGCCGCCGATCAAGCCAACGCCCTGCCCGGCTTTAGGCGCGTGCCGAGCGACGACGCCGGTGCCTTCAGCCTGTCGCTGCCGCGAGCCGGCGCGCAGGGCGCGGGCGAGCCGGCCACCCTGATCACCGTGTTCGCGCGCGGGCTGGTGCTGCACCAGTTCAGCGCCGTGTTCCTCGACGACGACACCGGGCTGGCCGACTCGCACATGCTGCAACAGGTGCCATCTGAGCGCCACGCCACGCTCATCGCGCGCAAGACGGCGCCGGACGCCTATGCGTGGGACATCTGGATGCAAGGGACGCTGGAGACCGTGTTTTTCGACTACGCGGGTGCACCGTGAGCGTGTCCTTGTTCGACGGCTTCCTGACGACCAAGGAGATGATCGCCGTGTTCGACGATGCGGCCGTGGTGCAAGCCATGTTCCGTTTCGAGGAAACGCTGGCCCGCGCGCAGGCTGCCGAGGGCATGATTCCCGACAGCGCCGCGCGCGTCATTGCCAGTGTCTGCATGGCGCAGCTGTACGACATTCCGGCGCTGGTGCACGCCAGCCGCCTTGCCGGCAGCCTGGCCATCCCGCTGGTCAAGGAGCTCACCAAGACGGTGGCCCTGTACGACAAAGACGCGGCCAACTTCGTCCACTTCGGCAGCACCAGCCAGGACGTGATCGACACCGCCATGGTGCTGGTCACGCGCGAGGCTCTGGCCCTGCTCGACGCCGGGCTGGCGCAACTGGTCGACACGCTGCTGTCGCTGGGCGAGCGGCACGCCGCCACGCCGGTGCTGGCGCGCACGCTTATGCAGCCGGCGCAAGTGAGCAGTTTTGGCTTCAAGGTGGCCGGATGGGCGGCGCCGCTGGTGCGTGCGCGTACGCAGTTGCGCGCCGTCGCCGCGCGCGCGCTGCAGCTTCAACTGGGCGGCGCGGTCGGCACCTTGTCGGTGATGGGCGAACAAGGGGGCGCCGTGGCGCGCCACATGGCCGACGAACTGGGTCTGGCTTGCCCGCCGGCGGCCTGGCACACGCAGCGCGACGAATGGATCCGCCTCGGACTCGAGGTGGCAGTGCTCAGTGGCAGCTTGGGCAAGATCGCGACCGATCTGTCACTGATGGCGCAGGGCGAAATCGGCGAACTGGCCGAGCCCTCCGGCGCGGGCCGCGGCGGCTCCTCAGCCATGCCGCACAAGCGCAATCCTGTGGCCGCGATGATCGCGCTGGCCGGCGCCGGGCGCACCCCGCACACGGCCGCCGCCCTGCTCGGCGCGATGGGACAGCAGCACGAGCGCGGTCTGGGCAACTGGCAGGCCGAGCTGGCCGAGTGGCCCGGCCTGTTTTTGTCCGCGCACGGCGCGCTGAGCGCGCTGAACGAGGCGATGGCGGGTCTGCAGGTCGACCCGGCGCGCATGCGCGCCAATATCGACTCCCTCAACGGCCAGGTGTTCGGCGAGGCCGTCGCGGCCTACCTGGCTGGCTTCATCGGCCGCCCGGCCGCCCAAGCGATGCTCGAAGACCTGTCGCGCAACGCCATCGCCTCGGGCCGCCCGCTTGCCGCAGTGGCGGTCGACGCCATAGAGTCCGACACGCGATTGCGCGGCAAGATCGACCTGGCGCGCTGGCAAACTTTGTTCGATCCGGTCGCCGCGGCGGCGCCTGCGACCGCGCTGGCGCGCGCCCAACTCAGCCAGCTGCGCGCCCAACAACAAGAGGAAACCCCGACATGAGCCACGACCCGATCGACCATGACTACGAGCGCGGCATGCGCAACCGGCGCCGCATCCTCGGCGACGCCTGGGTCGACGCCTCGCTGGAAAAGGCCAACAGCTTCAACGCCGACTTTCAAAACCTGATCACGCGCTTTGCCTGGCACGAAATCTGGGGCCGCCCTGGCCTGGACGCCAAGTTGCGCCGCGTGATCGTGCTGGCCACCACCATGGCGCTGGCCCGTTGGGAGGAGTTCGAGCTGCACGTGCGCGCCGCATTGGCCGACGACAGCGCCGACGGCCTGAACGTCGACGAGTTGAAGGAGGTCCTGATGCAGGCCGCGATCTACGCCGGCGTACCGGCTGCGAACACCGGCTTTTCGCTCGCCCAGCACATCCTGATTGAATTGGGCCGTGCCCCGGTGCCTGCCGCGCCGGGCCAAGCTGCGCACCCGGGCGTCGGACGCGAGGGCATGACCGAAAGCGCGCCGGCGCTGCACTATAGCGTGCGCGCCGCGCGCAGCGGCAAGGCGCCGCGCCACACGGTCGTGCTGAGCCACGCGCTCGGCTGCGACATGGACATGTGGGACCATCTGGCCAACACGCTGGCCCAGGATTGCCGCGTGATTTGCTACGACCACCGCGGCCATGGCGGGTCCGACGCTCCCGCCGGCCCGTACACGATAGTTGAAATGGCCGACGATGCCGCCCGCCTTCTGCGCGAAATCGATTCGGGCCCGGTGGTCTGGATCGGCCTGTCGATGGGCGGCATGGTCGGCCAGGAGCTGGCGCTGCGCCATCCCTCGCTGGTGGCGGCGCTCGTGCTGGCCAACACCACCTGCCGCTATCCCGAAGCGACCCGCTTGGTTTGGCAAGAACGCATCGACACCGTCAACGGCGCCGGCATCGAGGCGATCGCCGACGCCGTCATGGTCCGCTACTTCGATGAGAGCTTCCGTGCCACGCAGGCGTCGACCGTGGCGCGCTTCCGGCGCCGGCTGGTGGCGACCGACGCTGCGGGCTACGCCGCCTGCTGCGCCGCGGTCGCGGGGGTCGACACCGACGGCCGGCTGGCTCAGGTGGCGGTGCCGGCGCTGGTCATCGCCGGCGAACTGGACGCCGGCACGCCGCCGGCGATGTCCGAGGCGATCGCCGCGCAACTCCCGCAGGCCCGGCTCGAGCTCATCGAGGGCGCCGCGCACCTGTCCGCCATCGAGCAGCCGGAACGCTTCGCGCAACTGGTCACGCAATTCGTGCTGGAACTGTAGGCCAGCACACCAACCGAGACACTGACACATCATGATCAATAAAATTGCAACATCGATAGAGGAAGCACTGGCACCGATCAAGGACGGCGCGACGGTGATGATCGGCGGCTTCGGCGGCGCCGGCCAGCCCGCCGAACTGATCGACGGACTGATCGCGCACGGCGCCAAAGACCTCGTCATCGTCAACAACAACGCCGGCAACGGCGACACCGGGCTGGCCGCGCTGCTGGCCGCCGGCCAGGTGCGCAAGATCATCTGCTCGTTCCCGCGCCAGGCCGACTCGCACGTGTTCGACGCCCTGTACCGTGCCGGAAAGCTCGAACTCGAGCTGGTCCCGCAGGGCAACCTGGCCGAGCGCATCCGCGCCGCCGGCGCGGGCATCGGCGCCTTCTTCACACCCACCGGCTTCGGCACCCTGCTGGCCGAAGGCAAGGAGACGCGCGAGATCGGCGGGCGCATGTATGTGCTTGAGCACCCGATCCACGCCGACGTGGCGCTGATCAAGGCAGAGACGGGCGACCGCTGGGGCAACCTCACCTATCGTAAAACGGCGCGCAATTTCGGCCCCATTATGGCCAGCGCCGCCGCCCTGACCGTGGCATCGGTGCACGACATCGTCGAACTGGGCAGCATGGATCCGGAAGCCGTGATCACCCCCGGCCTGTACGTCCAGCGCGTGGTCAAGATCGCGCGCACCGCCACCGGCCCGGCCGGCATCAAGGCGGACTAACAAATCGATCGGAGAGCAGCATGAGCGATACCAAGACAAACAAATGGACGCGCGACCAGATGGCCGCGCGCGTGGCACGCGACATTCCCGACGGCGCGGTGGTCAACCTGGGGATCGGCCTGCCGACCATGGTGGCCAACCACCTGCCGGCCGACCGCGAAGTGGTCCTGCACAGCGAAAACGGCGTGATCGGGGTGGGCCCGGCCCCGGCCAAAGGCGAGGAGGATTATGACCTGATCAACGCAGGCAAACAGCCGGTCACCCTGCTCCCGGGCGGCTGCTACTTCCACCACGCAGACAGCTTCGCGATGATGCGCGGCGGTCACCTGGACGTGTGCGTGCTGGGCGCCTTCCAGGTGTCGGTGACGGGCGATCTGGCCAACTGGCACACCGGCGCGCCCGACGCGATTCCGGCGGTGGGCGGCGCCATGGACCTGGCCATCGGCGCCAAAAAGACCTACGTGATGATGGAGCACCAGACCAAGGGCGGCGAAAGCAAGCTGGTGGCCGCCTGCGGCTATCCGCTGACCGGCGTGGGCTGTGTCTCGCGCATCTATTCGGACATCGCGGTGATCGACCTGGCCGGCGGCAAGGCCAGCGTGATCGACATCGTCGACGGCCTCGACTTCGCCACCTTGCAGGCGATGACGGCGGTGCCCCTGCACAACGCACTTTAAGAATTCATCGGAGACTCCATGCAAGACGCTTTTATCTGCGACGCGGTGCGCACCCCGTTCGGCCGCTACGGCGGCGCCCTGTCCGGCGTGCGCGCCGACGACCTGGGTGCCATTCCATTGCGCGCCCTGATCGCCCGCAACCCGCACGTCGACTGGGAGGCGGTCGACGACCTGCTGTACGGCTGCGCCAACCAGGCCGGCGAAGACAACCGCAATGTCGCGCGCATGTCGGCCCTGCTGGCGGGTTTGCCGGCGGCGGTCCCGGGCAGCACCATCAACCGTCTGTGCGGTTCGGGCCTGGACGCCGTGGGCAGCGCCGCGCGCGCCATCCGCAGCGGCGAGACAAGCCTCATGATCGCCGGCGGCGTCGAGAGCATGAGCCGCGCGCCCTTCGTCATGGGCAAGGCCGACAGCGCCTTCTCGCGCGCGGCAAAAATCGAGGACACGACCATGGGCTGGCGCTTCGTCAATCCGGTGCTCAAGGCCATGTACGGGGTCGACAGCATGCCGCAGACGGCCGAACACGTGGCGCTTGAATACAACATCGGCCGCGCCGAACAGGACCGCTTCGCGCTGGCCAGCCAGCAAAAGGCATTGGCGGCGCAACAAGCCGGCTTCTTTGGCGCAGAGATCATCGCGGTCAGCATTCCGCAAAAAAAGGGCGAACCCACGCTGTTTGAGCACGACGAGCACCCGCGCGCGACCACGCTCGAGATCCTCGCCAAACTCAAGCCGGTGGTCAGCCCCGACGGCTCGGTCACGGCCGGCAACGCGTCGGGCATCAACGACGGCGCCTGCGCACTGCTGCTCGCCAACGGCGCCGCCGCGGTCCGCCACGGCCTGGCGCCGCGCGCGCGCGTGGTGGCGATGGCGACGGCAGGCGTGGCGCCGCGTGTGATGGGCATGGGCCCGCTGCCGGCAACGCTAAAGGTGCTGGCCCTGGCCGGCATGACGCTCGATCAGATGGATGTGATTGAGCTGAACGAGGCATTCGCGGCGCAGGGGCTCGCGGTCGCGCGCGCCTTGGGACTGCGCGACGACGACCCGCGCGTCAATCCGAACGGCGGCGCGATCGCGCTGGGCCATCCTCTGGGCGCCTCGGGCGCGCGCTTGGTGACTACAGCCGTCAACCAACTCCACCGCAGCAGTGGCCGCTACGCGTTGTGCACGATGTGCATCGGCGTCGGCCAAGGCATCGCGCTGATCGTCGAACGCGTTTAAGCATCACTTGTAGTACACAAAAGTAGTCCACAAAAAGACATACGGAGACAGACAACATGCAAAATAACGCGAAGGGCGCCGACCGCGTCGACGTTCAGGAATTCCTCAACCAGCATCCATTCTCGCCGTTCCAGTGGCTGATTTTTGCGCTGTGTTTCACTATCGTGCTGTTGGACGGTTTCGACACCGCAGCCATCGGATTCATCGCCCCATCGCTGATCAAGGAATGGGGCGTCACCCGCGCGGACCTGGCGCCGGTGCTGAGCGCGGCCCTGTTCGGGCTGGCCTCGGGCGCCCTGTTCGCCGGCCCGATCGCCGACCGTTTCGGGCGCAAACTGGTGCTGGCCGCATCGGTGCTGCTGTTCGGGGTGGCGTGCACCTGGTCTGCATTTGCGAGTGGACTTGGTGAACTGACCCTGCTGCGTTTCGTGACGGGCCTCGGCTTGGGCGCGGCAATGCCCAACGCGGTCACGTTGATGAGTGAATACTGCCCAGACCAACGCCGCTCGACGCTCACCAACGCGATGTTCTGCGGTTTTCCGCTGGGGGCGGCCTGCGGCGGCTTTCTGGCCGCGTGGATGATTCCGCAGTGGGGCTGGCGCAGCGTGCTGCTTGCCGGCGGCATCACTCCCGTTCTGCTGGCCGTGCTGATCCTGTTGCTTCTGCCCGAGTCGGTGCGTTATTTGGTCGCCAGGGGCGGCGCCGACGAGCGCATTCGCGCCGTCCTGAGCCGCATATCGGCCACCGCCGCCGCGGCGCGTACCTTCATCATGACCGAGAAGGTCGCGGCCGCCCAGGCTTCGAGCGGCATGGCGCTGATTTTGTCGCGCCCCTTTTTGGTCGGCACCCTCATGCTATGGATGAGCTATTTCATGGGCCTCGTGATTTTTTACTCGCTGATCAATTGGATGCCGCTGCTGCTAAAGGATGCCGGTTTGACGCCCCAAAACGCGACACTGGTGGCGGCCCTATTTCCCCTCGGCGGAGTGGGCGCGGTGCTGTTTGGCTGGCTGATGGACCGCTACAACGCGAACCTCGTCATCGCCACCGGCTTCGGGCTGACAGCCATCAGCATTTTCCTGATCGGCCAGGTCTCGGGCAACATAGCGCTGCTGATGGTCGTGGTGTTTTTGGCCGGGGTGATGATGAACACCTCGCAGTCGTCGCTGCCGACGCTGGCGGCGGCGTTCTATCCTACCCAGGGCCGTGCCACCGGCGTGGCCTGGATGATGGGCATCGGCCGCTTCGGCGGTATTGCCGGCTCGTTTCTGGTTGCGGAACTGGCGCGCCGACAGATGGGTTTCGGCGGCATCTTTGGGGTGATCGCTATTGCCGGCTTGGTGGCGGCGGGTGCCTTGCTTGTCAAGCACTACGCGCGGCGGGAGTGATGATGGTGCGGACATTCGGCATCCCCATTGTCCGCCCCTTTTAAGGAAGCGGCCGTGGGTGTGAAGCGTTACGAATGACTTAAATCTGCGTCCGCGCTAGGCCGATGCCGTTGCGCACGGCAGTCAGTTGCGCCAGGATGGAGATGGCGATCTCGGGCTGCGTCTTTCTCGCGACAAAAAGCCCGATGGACGCGTGCAGGCCGTCAAGCTGTGCCGTGATGACATCGAACTGCAGCACCGCTCCCTACGCCGGGCCGTATTCAGGACCGCGCGGTGTACCAGGCCAAGCAAGATGGGCGCAATCGGGTCGCCGCCGACGAGCACTGAGAGAGACGGCGCCCAAATTACCACGCCTTCGCAGGCGCACGGCACTTCCAACGGCTTGGAAGCAGTTAACGAAAAAAGCCAACATCCAGAATGGAGGTTGGCTTTTTTGCGATTGATCAAAGTGCAAAACTTCGAGCATGATATTCTGGAGGCGAGGATGGGAATCGAACCCATCTGGGCGGCTTTGCAGGCCGTTCGCAGTCCTTTAAATTCAAGGACTTACAGTGATAACCACCCGAATTAACCACCTTTGGCAAACTGACGCGGTCATTGTGGGCGGGTCCGGACGGCTCCAGACGGTGGTGGGCAGCTCTTGATCGGAGCTCCGCCCGACGAAGCGAAAGCCCGTCCCCCTCCCCCAGTAGCACGTGATTGAGTTCGATCGACAGTCGAATGGATGAGCACCAGGATTGGTGTCCACGTGTTTGATGCGCGCGACTATCGCCTCCAAATCCCGCGAAAACTGCCGCTCATGGTGCTCGAATCGTTGTGATTCATGGACCTAACGCCGGACTCGCGCTGTCAGCGCCTGATGCTCCCGCTGCGACAAATGCAGTGTACCGCCCTATATTTACTTTACGGATATAGTAGGCGCATAAACGCAAGACGGGAGGCACCATATGAGAAACTGGCTCTGGCGCGTGCGACTGGCAATCGCCAAAACAATTCACCCAGAGGTGTCGGACACGGGCGAGCTTCTACGCTTGAAACAGCAACTGGCCTTGAGCGAGCACCGCCTGCTCGCGGTGACCGAAAACCTGCCGGTCATCATCACCCAATTCGATCGCGAGGGCCGTTTTACATTTGTTAACCGGTACATCACGACGGTCTTACCGCAAGACCCAAAAACCCTAATCGGCACGCATCTGCGTGACTTGACCGGCGAGGAACTGTACAACAGCATCAGCGGCCACATCGCCAAAGCCTTCCAGGGCCAACAAGTCACTTTCGAGCTTTGCTACCCCGTCGATGGGGTCGGCCGTTATTTCGAGGCGTCCTACCTGCCCGAACTCGGTTCCGACGGCGAAGTGACAAGTGTATTCGCCCTCTGGCTCGATATCACGCAGCGCAAAGCGGCCGAAATTCGCCAGGCGACCGATGCTTTGCGCCTGCGCACTATCGCCGACAACCTTCCTATTTTGATCGGCTATGTCGACAGCGACCTGAGATTTGAGTTTTGCAACGCCACGTTCCATGAGTGGACTGGCCTCCTCCCCGCGCAGCTGATCGGGCGCAGCTTGCTCGACGTCGTCAACGCCGCCCCAAGTCCGACCGCGGACGTGATCAAGCCGCATCTGGCCCGCGCACTTCAGGGGGAGCGCGTCGAGTTCGAACTGCCGCCACGCGTCGGAGGTGGGGAACGGTGGCTGCACCACATTTATGTGCCGCAGATCGGTACCGACGGCAAAGTACGCGGCATCTACTTACTGTGTACCGACGTAACCCAATTAAAGCTTGTGCAGCGCACGCTAAGCGAGATGGCACGCTTTGACGAACTGACCGGACTGCCGAACCGTTATCAGCTTAATGAAAAGCTAGCCGAGGCGGCCCTCCGGAATAACCGCACGGCCCAGCCGCTGGGACTGATCTTTCTCGATATCGATCATTTCAAACAAGTCAACGACACGCTCGGACACGGCATGGGCGACGAGGTACTACGCGAATTCGCACGGCGGCTGCGCGCATCGGTCAGGCAGACCGATACCGTGGCGCGGCTGGCGGGCGACGAATTCGTCATTGTGCTTGAAGCGCTAGCCGACAGCGCCGCGATCGGCCTGGTGGCTGAGAAAATCCTGCTGGCGATGTGCGCGCCGATGATGTTGGAGAGTGGCGAACTGCAAGTTAGTTCAAGCATTGGCGGCGCGTACGCGGTCGGGCCTGGCATTCTGCCCAAGCACCTGCTCGAATGTGCGGATCATGCACTCTACGACGCCAAACGGGCCGGACGCGCCACCTACCGCCTGCGCGACTATTGCGTCGTTGGCGCTATGCCGGCCGAACCGAGCGGCCGCCTCGACTCCAGCGACAGCGACAGCGAGGATCGTCAACCGCGCGGGTTCAAGCCGTAGCGAAGCGGCCGACCCGCCCGACCGACGAAGCAACCCGTAACGGCCCCGGAGCGGCGACCGCCGCTGGCTTTGCCTCGACAACGACCAGCTTGCTTGCGCCCCTGCCCAACGAGAACCGCAGCGCACATGCTGCAACTGCCAATGCGATCGGAAGATAAGTAATGAAAAACATGGCGGTCACCTGTGTGATTGCTGATGAAATCAATCATACAAACTAAAGCAGTTGCCTTCCAATTCCGATTGCCCATATCGTTCATAAGCAAACCCCATATCCCGGCTTTATGCGGCCGGCCGAAGCCGTAACGCATCGATATGGGTCAACATGGCGTCCATCCCAAGCTTGGTGAGGCTGAATGACCGGGGCGCGAGCAACCATGCGCGCAGCAGCCCGTCCATGATGGCCCACAATGCCAGCGCCACACCTGCCGGATCCACAGTGGCACGAGCAAGCCCGGAATCGACGGCGTCCTGAATCCTGTTTTCCACCAGTGCCCGCCACCTCGACGCCATTTCGCCGCTTCGTATGCGAAGCGGGGTCAACTCATCGACGTACTCTACTTTCAACGTCACGATTTCATACACACGACTTGCCTTCGGATCATTTTCCATCAACCGGAACACCAAGCTGGCGTATTCACCCAGGTCGCGAAAGGGATCAAGCCGGTCGGACTGTTGAAGCGTCAGCATTGCCGACTCGAGCGGCATCCTGGCGCGTCCCAGCATCGCATCGAACACGGCCACCTTGTCCTCGAAATGCCAGTAGATCGCGCCCCGGCTGACGCCGGCCTCGAACGCGATCTGCTGCAGCGTGGTGCGCGCGACGCCCTGCCTGACGAACAATGCCTCGGCGCAATCGAGGATGTTGTCGCGCGTGGCGAGGGCATCGGCTTTGGTGCGGCGCGCCATCGCGGTGCCGCTCACACAGGGGCGTGCATCCAGCCGTGGGCGTCGGACGCGACGCCATGCTGGATATCGAGCAGGGCCTCGCGCAGCCGCATCGCGACCGGCCCATTTTCCATGCCGTTGATGGTCATCTCGAAGCCGTTCGCCCGCACCCGCCCCACCGGTGTGATGACGGCGGCGGTACCGCAGGCGAATACTTCGCTGATCCGGCCGTTGGCCACCCCGGCGCGCCAATCGTCGACCGTGAGCCGGCGCTCCTCGGCCCCAAAACCGAGGCAGCGCGCAAGCACCAGTAACGTGTCGCGGGTGATACCCGGCAGCAGGGTCCCGCTCAAGGCCGGCGTCACAACCATGGTTTTGCCATTTTCATTGCAGACGAAGAACAGGTTCATACCGCCCATTTCCTCGATGTAGCACCGTTCGACGGCGTCGAGCCAGACTACCTGCTCGCAGCCCTTCTCCTGGGCCTGCGCCTGCGCCAGCAAGCTCGCCGCGTAGTTGCCCGCGCATTTGGCCTCGCCGGTGCCGCCCGGGGCGGCGCGCACATAGTCCTCGCTGATCCAGACGGTGACGGGCTTGACGCCCTGGGGGAAATAGGCGCCGGCCGGGGAGGCAATCAGCACAAACAGATAGTCCAGCGACGGCCGCACGCCCAGGTAAGGGTCGGTGGCGATCATGAACGGGCGCAGGTACAGGCTCTCGCCGCGATTTGGCGGCACCCACAGCGTGTCCTGGAACACCAAGGCGTCGCCCGCCGCAACAAACAGCGCCGGCGGCAGCGCCGGCATGGCCAGCCGCGCCGCGCTGCGGTTGAAGCGATCGGCGTTCGCGCCGGGTCGGAACGTCTTGACCGAACCGTCTTGCTGCCGGTACGCCTTGTAGCCCTCGAAAATCGCTTGACCATAGTGAAGGACGGAGGCGGCCGGATCAAGGCTCAGCGGCGCATAGGCGCCCAGGCGAGCGCCCTGCCAGTGCCCGTCCCGATAGGCGATCGTGACCATGTGGTCGGTGAACACACGTCCAAACTGCAGGTTCTCCAGGCGCCGCGCGCGCTCTGCCTCGCTCAGTGCCGTCGCCGAAGGGACGATCTCGATCGGGGCGCCGCTGTTACGCATGCCGCGCTCCCGCGTCCGCACCGAGTGCTTCGTCAATCAGTTCGACCCAATGCCGAACCGGCAAATCGGTCCCCGATTGGAGATGCGACTGGCAGCCGATATTGGCCGACACGATGCTGGTCGCGCCCGTGGCCTTGAGCGCCGCCAGTTTGTTGTCACGCAGTTGGGTGGAGAGCTCGGGTTGCAAGATCGAATAGGTGCCCGCCGATCCGCAGCACAAATGGCTGTCGGCGCACAGGCTGGCGTCGACGCCGGCCAGTTTCAGCAACTGCTCGACCTTGCCGCGAATCTGCTGGCCGTGTTGCAGTGTGCACGGCGGGTGGTACGCCACGCGTTCACGTTTGCCACCGCCCAGGCGGGCCGACAGCGCATCGGCAAAGTCGGGCAGGATTTCACTCAAGTCGCGCGTCAGTTGCGTCACGCGTGCTGCCTTGGCCGCATAGGCGCTGTCGTGCGCCAGCAGATGGCCGTAGTCCTTGACCATCACCCCGCATCCGGACGCCGTCATCACGATCGCCTCGGCACCCTGCTCGATGTACGACCACCACGCGTCGATGTTGCGGCGCATGTCGTCCAGCGCCCGCTCCTGCTCGTTGAGGTGGTGCCTTAGCGCGCCGCAGCAACCGGCCTTGGGCGCCGCCAACAGCGACACGCCGAGCGCGTCGAAGACCCGGGTGGCGGCGGCATTGATGGCCGGCGCCATGGCCGGCTGCACACAACCCTGCAACACCAGCATGGTGCGCGCATGCCGCGCCACCGCCGCAGGCGCCGCGTCGCCCTGGGCCAGCGGAACCTTGGCGCGCAAAGCCGCCGGCAACACCCGGCGCAACGCCTGCCCGGTCCTGAGCAGGGGCGTGAACAGCCAACGGCGCGGCAGCGTTTCGGTGATCGCCGCGCGCAACAGCCGTTGGCCCATGGGCCGGCCCACTTGGCGCTCGACCACCGCCCTTCCGATATCGATCAGGCGGCCATACTTGACGCCCGACGGGCAGGTCGTCTCGCAACTGCGGCAGGTGAGGCAACGGTCCAGGTGCAACTGGGTCTTGGGCGTTGCCGGCGCCCCTTCGAGCACGCCTTTGATCAGGTAGATGCGGCCGCGCGGGCCGTCCAGTTCATCGCCCAGCAATTGGTAGGTCGGGCAGGTGGCGGTGCAAAAACCGCAATGGACACAGCTGCGCAGGATGGCGTCGGCCTCCTTGCCCTCGGGCGTGTCCTTGATGAAGTCGGCGAGATTGGTTTGCATGCTCAGAATTCCTTGGACATTCGGCCGGGGTTGAAGATGCCTGCCGCATCGAAGCTCCGTTTGAGCCGCGCGTGCAGTGCGGTCAGCGCCGGCGCCAATGGCTGGAAGGCGGGATCGGTTTGCGTGGCGCGCCGAAACAGCGTCGCATGTCCCCCAAGCCGGGCCGCCGCTTCGCGCAGTTCGGTGCCGCAGGCGTCGCCCGGCAGCCAGCGCTGCGAGCCGCCCCATTCAATCAATTGCGCCCCGGCCCAGGCCAAGGGCGCAGCACGGCTCGGCAACGACAGCCGCCATAGGCCCCGGTCTTTGGTCGCCGCGAAGAACGGGGCGCGCTGGTCGCGCAGGCCACGCCAAAATTCGGCCCCGTCGGCCACCTGCTCGCCCCCGAGCAGCGTGCGCGCCGCACGCACGGCGGCCACCGCCCCGGACAGGCGCAGCGTGAGCTCGCCGTCGTGCCAGGCGGACGCCGAAATCGGCAGCGCCTGGCCGCCCCATACATTGAGCTGGTCGAGCGCCGCCGCCTGGCCCATCCCGAGCCGCAAGCTGCACTCGGCGATTGGCTTGGGCAGCACCTTTAGCGAGGCCTTCACAATCAGACCCAGCGTGCCCATCGAACCGGCAAGCAGGCGCGACACATCGTAGCCGGCCACGTTTTTCATGACCTGGCCGCCAAAATGGAGCTGCTCACCGGCACCGTTCATCAGTACCGCGCCTAACACGAAGTCGCGCACCGCGCCCGCCGACTGCCGGCGCGGGCCGGACAAACCGCTGGCGAGCATGCCGCCCACCGTGGCGCCGCCGTCAAAATGCGGCGGTTCGCACGCCAGCATCTGTCCTTGCGCGTCCAACTCCCGTTCCAGCTCGGCCAGGGGTGTGCCGCACCAGGCCGTGACCACCAACTCGGTCGGCTCGTAGGCGACGATGCCGCTCAGGGCGGTGGTGTCGAGCACCGCGCCCTGCCCCGCTTCGCCGTACCAGTCCTTGCTGCCGCCGCCGCGCAGGCGCAGCGGCCTGCGTTGCAAGGACGCGGCGCGGATCGTCCGGCTCAGTTGCTCCAATACTTGGTCCATCATTGTCTCTCTCTGCGGCTAAAACCGGGGTAGCTCTGGGAACTTCAAGGCGCCGCGATGCACGTGCATCTTCCCGAATTCGGCGCAACGCTGCAATGTGGGAATGGCCTTGTCGGGATTGAGCAGCATGGCCGGATCGAACGCGCGCTTGAGCGCGAAGAACGCCTCGCGCTCGGCCGGTGCGAACTGCACGCACATCGAGTTGATCTTTTCGATCCCCACGCCATGCTCGCCGGTGATGGTGCCGCCGACCTCCACGCAAAGGGCCAGGATGTCGGCCCCGAACGCCTCGGCGCGGTCGAATTCGCCCGGCTGGTTGGCGTCGAACAGGATCAGCGGATGCAGGTTGCCGTCGCCGGCATGGAACACATTGGCGCAACGCAGGCCGTACTTGCTTTCCATCGCCTCGATCCCCAGCAGCACATCGGCCAGCCGCTTGCGCGGGATGGTGCCGTCCATGCAGTAGTAGTCGGGCGAGATCCGTCCGGCCGCCGGAAACGCGTTTTTGCGCCCCGACCAAAACCGTATGCGCTCGGCGTCGCTGTTCGAGACGGCGATCGCGCGCGCGCCGGCCCGTCCCAGCACCGCCGTCATGTGGGCGATCTCCTCCTCCACCTCTTCGGCCGTGCCGTCCGCCTCGCACAGCAAAATGGCGGCGGCGTCGGTGTCGTAGCCGGCCTTGACGAAGGGCTCGACCATGCGCGTCGAGGTGCGGTCCATCATCTCGAGCCCGGCGGGGATGATGCCGGCCGCGATCACGGCGGCGACCGCGTTGCCGCCACCGACCACGTCGTCGAAGGACGCCATGATCACGCGCGCGGCGGCGGGCTTGGGCACCAGCTTGACCGTGACTTCGGTCACGATGCCCAGCATGCCCTCGGAGCCGACAAACACGGCCAGCAGGTCGAGGCCGGCGCAATCGAGCGCCTCGCTGCCGAGCTCCAGGATGTCGCCGTCCATGCTGACCATGCGCACCCGCATCACGTTGTGGATGGTCAGTCCGTATTTGAGGCAGTGGACGCCGCCCGAGTTCTCGGCCACGTTGCCGCCGATGGTGCAGGCTATCTGCGACGACGGGTCGGGCGCGTAGTACAGGCCATGGGGAGCGGCCGCATCGGAAATGGCCAGGTTGCGCACGCCTGGCTGCACGCGTGCGGTGCGCGCCAGCGGGTCGAGCAGCACGATCTTGTTCAGTTTGGCCGTCGACAGCACCAGCCCGTCGACGATCGGCATGGCGCCGCCGGACAGGCCGGTGCCGGCTCCGCGCGGAACGATGGGTACCTGCAATTGACGGCACACCTGCAAAATGGCCAGGATCTGCGCCTCCGACTCCGGCAGCGCGACCAGCATCGGCATCTGCCGGTACGCCGACAGCCCGTCGCACTCGTAAGGGCGCGTTTCGTCGGGATCGGCCAGCAGGCAACGTGCCGGCAGCACCGCGAGCAAGGCTGCGGCGACCTGCTTGCGGCGCGCCGCCAACGCGGCCGGATCGATCGGCGTGTTCACTTTGATCCGGCGGCCAGCGCGGCCACGCCAGCCTTGGCGATCTGCGCGTCCTCGCCCGGCTTGACCCCGGACACGCCGACCGCGCCGATACAATGGCCATCGACGATCACCGGCACCCCGCCTTCGAGCAAGCCGTCCACCTGCGGCACGCTCAGGAAAGCGAAGCGGCCCTTGTTGATCATTTCTTCATAGTCGCCGCTCGCGCGGCGGCCCAGGGCGGCCGTCTTGGCCTTGGACGCGGCCACGTAGGCCGAAATCGGCGCCGCGCCGTCCTCGCGCTTGAGCCACAGCAGATGGCCACCGTCGTCGACCACCGCGATCGTGACGATCCAGTTGTTGGCGGCCGCCTCGGCTCGCGCCGCCGCCGCGATCTTGCCCACCTCATCCGCGCCCAGTATGAATTTCGATTTCATCGTCATGCCCTCTTTCTGTATGGTTGATATGTGGATCAGCACAAGCCGGTCACCGGCACCACCGCGCCGTGCATGGCGCGTGCCGCCGGCGATGCCAGGAAGGCGATGACCGAGGCCAGGTCGTCCAGCGCCACCCACTGCGCCGGGTCGGCGTCGGGCATGTCGGCGCGGTTGGCAGGTGTATCGAGAATGCTCGGCGCGACGGCGTTGACGTTGATCCCGAGGTTACGCAGTTCGTACGCCATCGATTCGGTCAGTCGCGCGACCGCATTCTTGGAAGCGCAATACGCGCCCATCCCGCTCTTGCCGCTGATGGAGGTGGCGGCGGCGACATTGATGATTTTTCCGGAACCGCCTTCAAGCATGTGCGGCACCACGGCCGCGCTGGCATTGAACAGCGTTGCCACATTCAGGTCCATCATGAGGCGCCACGTTTGCGCCGGCGTGGCATGCACCGCGTCGCCCATCGTGAAGCCGCCGGCGATATTGCACAACACATCGGGACGTCCGGCCTGGGCGATGGCCGCGTCCAGCGCCGCCTGGGCGCGCGGCCCGTCTGTCAGGTCGGTCGCGGCGCACACGAAACGCTCGCGGCCGCCGAAGCGCTGCTCCAGGCCCTGCTGCCGCAGATCGACCGCGATCACGGTGGCGCCCTGCCGCCAGAAATGTTCGGCGACCGCGTGGCCAAGGGCGCCGGCGGCACCGGTTACGACGACGATGGATGACATGGGGACTCTCCTGAGCGGATAAAAATGGATGGCGGCGAAACGCCGGGCCTAGGACACGTAAACTAACATAACGTCAGTTTTATATCAAGCGCTGTTGCGTTCGGGCTCTGCTTGACCTCTTCAAAAAACTGACATATAGTTAGTTCTGACCGCAGCGAGTCGACGCTGCCCTTCCCCCGCCCTTCCGAAGAGGAACAACATGACAGCAGTGAACTACCCCATATACGACGCCGACCGCCACTTCTATGAACCGCCCGAAGCGTTCCTGCGTCACCTGCCCAAGAAGTACAAGAAGGAATTCCAGTACGTGGAAGTGGGTGGCCGTACCAAACTGGCCGTGGGCGGCGTCTTGTCCGACTACATTCCCAACCCGACTTTCGACGTCGTGGCCGCTCCCGGCTCGCACGAGAAATGGTACCGCGGCGACAACCCGCAGAACCTGTCACTGCGCGAAATCACCGGCAAGCCGATTGCATCGCAGCCCGCCTTCAACAATGGCGACGCGCACATCAAGGTGATGGACGAGCAGCACATCCAGGCCGGCCTGTTCCTGCCGACGCTCGCCTCGGTGATCGAGGAGCGGCTGGCGCACAAGCCGGACGTGATCCGCGCGCTGATGCACTCGGTGAACCAGTGGACGGCCGAAGAAACCGGCTTCGCCCGCGACGGCCGGCTGTTCCCGGTCCCGATGATCAACCTGTCCGACGTCGACGAGGCGGTCAAGGAACTCGAATTCGTGCTCTCGCAGGGCGCGCGCGTGGTCGGCATCCGGCCCGCCCCCGTTACCGGCCTGACCGGCGGACGCTCGATGGGCTTCGAGGAATTCGATCCGTTCTGGGCGCGCGTGAACGAGGCGAAGATCTTCGTCGTGTTGCACGTATCGGACTCCGGCTACGACAAGATCTACCAGTGGTGGACGGCCGGCGGCAAAGGCGAGTTCCGCCCGTTCGAAAAAGATCCTTTCGGTGAAATCCTCGATTGGATGGGCCGCCCGATCGCCGACTCGCTGGCCGCGCTGTTGTGCCACGGCGTGTTCGACCGCTTTCCGGATGTGCGCGTGGCCTCGCTCGAAAATGGCGCGGCGTGGCTCGAGCCGCTGCTCGGCCGTCTCAAGTCGGTGTACCACAAGATGCCCGGTTCCTTCAAGCGCGATCCCATCGAGACCTTCCGCCGCAACGTCTACATAGCGCCGTTCTACGAAGACAGGATCGACAAGGTGATCGAGCTGATGGGCGACGACCGGGTATTGTTCGGAAGCGACTGGCCGCATCCGGAAGGTCTCGCTTCACCGCTCGACTTCTTCAAGGATATCTCGATGCTCACGCCGCAACAGACCCAGCGCATCATGAGCAGCAACCTCAAAGGCTTGCTCGAAGGCGCGCGTTAAGCGCTTGATCGTCAAAAGGGCCGGCGAATTCGCCGGCCCTTTTTTTGTTGCACAAACCCGGCATCGGAATGCCTCGCTACTAATCCCTGCGAAGTAGGATCGCGCCCGCCAGCGGCCCGCCCCCGTTGCTGGCGACGGCAAGCCGGGGCTGACCCCGCACCTGGCGCGCCCCGCCGTCGCCGCGCAGCTGGGTGACCGCCTCGGTGATATGGATCATCCCGTGCAGACGCCCGGCCGACAGTTGCCCGCCGCCTGTGGCCAGCGGCAGTTCGCCGTCGAGCGCGATGCGCTGTCCGCCCTCCACGAACGCACCCGCCTCGCCGCGTCCGCAAAAGCCCAAGCCCTCGAGCCACAGCAGCGAAAGGATGCTGAAGCCGTCGTACAACTGCGCGACATCGACATCCTTCGGCTTGAAATCGGTCCGGCTCCACAAGCGCTCGCCGCAACCCTCCGCGGCAAAACGCGTCAGGTCGTCCAACTGGTCCCAGGTGTCGGGCGTGCTCAGCGCGCCCGACATCGCCTCCACATAAATCGGGGTCGATTTCAGGTCCGGCACCGTGTCCCGATGCGACACGATGATCGCGATCGATCCGTCCACCGGCACATCGCAGTCGTACAAGCACAATGGAGTCGAGATCATGCGCGAGTGCAAATAGTCGTCCATCGTGATCAGATCGCGATACACCGCGTTCGGATTGAGCGACGCGTTGCGCCGCGCATTGATGGCGATCTGCCCCAGTTGTTCACGCGTGGTGCCAAACTCGTGGAAATAGCGGCTGGCGATCAGGCCGATCCAGTTGGCGCCGGACGGCGCCAGGAACGGCAACTGGTACTCGCCAAAACCGCTGATGCGTTGTCCGCCGCCACCGATCAGGCTGGGCTTGGCGCCCGCACCTGCCGACGTCTCGGTCACGGTGCGGAAGCACAGCACGTGCTTGGCCTGGCCCGAAGCGACCGCCATGCAGGCGTTGAGCACCGCGCTCATTTGCGTGCCTTCGCTGCCGGCGTTGTACCAGTTCAGTTTAAGCCCGAGCGCATTTTGCAGCGTGCCGATTGCCACCGGCGAAAAGCCGGGCGAATCGGCCTTGAAGCCTGGCCAGCTCGAGATGCCGTCGATCTCGCCGCGGTCGATGCCGGCGTCGGCGACCGCAGCCAAGACTGCGTCGAGCGTCAGATCGAGTCCGCTGCGACCGAGCCGGCGGCCGACCGCGGACTGGCCGATCCCGGAGATGACCGCTTCTTGTTCAGGTGCGCGCCGGTTCATTTGAACAGCTTCATGACTTCTCCGTTGGTGACCTGGCGGCCGTCGCGGTTGGACGGATTGTGCCCGCCCATGCCCGATACAGGCGCCGTGCTCACATGCGTTGCCAACGAGCGCAGCGCGCCGACGGTGCACTGCTCGCGCGGCAGCACCTTGAACGGGTCGAAGCCGAATTCGCGCATCGCATTCAGGTGCGTGATCTTGTCGATCTCCCCCGGCGTCAGGTGATTGATCGTCGGCCACAGCGCCTCGGGCGCCACCGGCCACAGCGAATCGGAATGGGGATAGTCCGATTCCCAGGTGATCTTATCGATGTTCATGAAGCGCGTGTTTTGCAGGCCGAACTGGTCGTCGATGAAGCAGGTGATGAAATTGCTCTTAAACAGATCGCTCGGCAGGCGGTCGCCGAAGCTGCTGTTGGTCCAGGCGCGGTGATGCTTGTAGGTGAAGTCGGCGCGCTCGAGCAGGTAGGGGATCCAGCCGATGCCGCCTTCGGACAACGCCAGCTTCAGCTTGGGGAACTTGGTGAAGATCGGCGAGAACAGCCAGTCGGTGGTCGCATTGGCGATATACATCGGCATGTTGACGATCCAGGTGTCGATCGGCGCGTCCATCGACGAATACGGGGCCGAGGCGCCCGAGCCGATGTGGATGCTGACGACAATGTCGTGGTCCTCGATCACGCGCCAGAGCGGATCCCAATGCGGGCTGTGCACGCTCGGCAGGCCTTTCGGCACCGGGTTGTCCAAAAAGCTGATCGTGCGGCAGCCTTTGGCCGCGACACGTTTGGCTTCGGCCACGCACAGGTCGATGTCCCACAGCGGCAGGATCGACAGCGGGATGAAGCGCCCGGGCGCGCCGCCGCACCATTCGTCGATGTGCCAGTCGTTGTAGGCGCTGATGACCGAGTTGGTGAATGCTTTGTCCTTGGACTCCAAAAAGAACGAACCGGCGAAGTGCGGAAAGGTCGGAAAGCAGATCGATCCGAGCACGCCGTTGGCGTTCATGTCGTCGACGCGGTCGGCGATCTGGTAGGTACCCTTGCGGATCTGGCTGTACGAGGCCGGCTCCATGCCGTATTCCTCGGGCGGACGGCCCACAACCGCGTTCAGGCCGAAATTGGGTACCGTGCGGTCCTCGTAGACCCAGGAGTCGGAGCCGCTGCGCATGGTCGCCATTTTGGGCGCCCGCTCCTGCATCGAGGCGGGCAGGTGGTTTTTGAACAGGTCGGGCGGCTCGATCACGTGGTCGTCCACGCTGATGAGGATCATGTCATTCATTTCCATACTAGTCTCCTGTGGCTGGGCCAGATCGCCCTATAACTGTTGTTTTATCATTTCCAGCTTACGCCGAATTGGCCGTCGCATCAAGTACTGCGGGCCAAACTTACATTCCCGTCACCATGTAGCCGCCGTCGATCGGCAGCACCACGCCATTGACGAACGAAGCCATCGGCGAGCACAGGAAGACGATTCCGGCCGCTATCTCCTCCGGGCGGCCCCAGCGCTTCATGGGCGAGCGGCCCATCACGCGGCTGTTGCGCCCTTCGTCGTCCTGCAGCGGCTTGGTCATGGGCGTGTCGATCCAGCCCGGCGCCACCGCATTGACCCTGACGCCCGATTCGGCCCAGCCCACCGCCAGGCTCTTGGTCAATTGGACCACCGCCCCCTTGCCGGCAGCATAGGCTGGCGCCGTGGCGGAGCCGAAAAAACTCATCATCGAGGCGATGTTGACAATGGCGCCGCCGCGCCGCGACAAGGCCTCGCGGGCCGCGTAGCAGACCCGCATGGTGCCCGTGAGGTTGATGTCGATGGAGCGCATGAAGCCCTCTTCGGTGAACTCGGCCGGCCCCTGCCCACCGATCCCGGCGGCGTTGACCAGGATGTCGAGTTGCGCGAACTTGCCGAGCAATGCAAGCACTTGCGCGTTGTCGGCCACGTCGAGCTCGAAGGCGGCGATGCCGGCGCATGCCGGATCGGCTTCGAAGGCCGCCACCTCGCGCGCGGTCACGCCGGTGACCGCCACCGAACAGCCGCACGCGGCCAGCGCCACGGCTGCGGCGCGGCCGATGCCGCTGGTTCCGCCGGTGATCAGCGCCGTTTGACCTATTAAATCGATATTCACGCTTGCTCCAAAAATTCACAAAGGCAGTTGTCGAGAACCGGCGCGTCGCGTTCGGGTGCGCGCATGCGGAACAGGGCGCGGCCCGGTCCTGCATGCCACATCTCGACCCGCAGCAGTTCGCCAGTGAACATCGGGCCGGTGTAGCGCACGCCCAATTTTTTGAGCCGTGCCGGCTGGTTGTCGCAGGCCATCTCCAGCAGCGCGCGGCCGGCTGTGCCAAAGCATCCGACCCCGCGCATCATCGACTTCCCCTGCGGCGCGGCGCCGGCGGCGGCGATATCGGCACTGAGCTTGAATATGGCGTCGGCCTCGACCGCCGAATACAGGTCGATCACCGCATCGGGTGCACGCTCCACCGGCATCTGCAGCCGCCCTGCCTTGTAAGGCCGGCCGCCGAAGCCGCCGTTGCCGCGCAAAATGGTCGTGACGTCGATGGTGGCATGCAGAGTCCCATCGGCGCCAAGCACCGTTTGCTCCTGCAGCATGAGCGCGCCCTTGCCCTCGCCGCGGTCGAAGATATCGACGATGCGCTGTCCAATGCGCACCGTGCCGGCGGCCGGCAGCGGCGCATGCATAGTCATCGCCTCCTCGGCATGGATGATCTGCTGCCAGACGATGCCGGTGTCGGGGTGCTGCTGCCAAAACTCGCCATCGCACAGCGGCACGGCGATCATCGGCAGCGCCTCGGCTGTGCCGGGCCGCAGGTACTTGCGGTCGGCCTGCGCCATCTGCCCGCCGGTGCCGGCGCCGAAACCGCGCGCGAAGCGGATCGCCTCGGCCGAGTCGTACCGCCTGGTCACCTCGGGGAAGGGCCAGGCCATCAGTTTGTCGTAGTCGAGCGCCACTTACAGCCTCCGATTCACTTGCCGCCGGCAGCTTTTTTCGCCGTTTCGAGCGAGGTCTTCATGCCGCCCGAGGCCAGGTTGATGTGCTCGCGGGTCGAGGTCGACAGGATGTGGGTGTCGAAGTGGGCATTGATCGAATTGCGGAAACCCTGGATGTCGGCGGTTCGGTTGAGCGAGCGCTTCATCATGCGGATGCCGATCGGCGGCGCCAGCGCGATGTGGTTGGCCAACTTGAGCGTGAACGCCTCGAGTTCGTCGCGGCTGACCACATGGTTGACCATGCCCCATTCCTTGGCTTCGGCCGCCGGCAGCTTCTGCCCGGTGAACAGGAATTCCTTGGCCTTGCGAGTGCCCATGACCCATGGATGCACCAATGCCTCGACCGAGGCCGCGGCCAGGCTGTGCACCACCGGGTCGCTGAAGTAAGCGTCGTCCGAAGCCACGATCAGGTCGCACATGTTGGCGACCATGAAGCCGCCGGCGATGCAGGCGCCCTGCACCTGGGCGATGGTCGGCTTGGGAAAGTCCCAGATGCGGAAGGCGTTGCCAAGGTAATGGTCCTGCTCCCACAGCCAGTGCTGCTCGGGCGTGAAGTCGCCGCGCGTCTCCATGCCACCCATCAGGTCGTGGCCGGACGAGAAGTGCTTGCCCACGCCGCCGATGATCACCACGCGGATCGCGTCGTCCACCTTGGCGCGCTCAAGCGCGTGGTCCATTTCGGCCAGCAGGTTCTCGGACTCGGCGTTCGCCTGCTTGGGGCGGTTGTGGTAGATGCGCAGGACCGGGCCCAGCACTTCATAGGTGATATCGCGGTATTCGACGTTTTCCATCATAGTCTCCCTGTTTACACTTCGGTAAATTCGGCATAGCCGTTGTTCAGCACGATTAGGTCGCGCTCCACCACCCTGACCCGGAACGCGGCGCGCCCCGGTTCCAGATGCCATAGTTCGGTGCGCAGGGTCTCGCCCGGATAGACCGGGCTGGCGAAGCGCACATTGAGTTGTTTGAGCCGCGCCGGGTCGTTGCCGCAGCAAAGCTTGAGGACCGCGCGCCCGGCCATGCCGTAGGTGCACATGCCATGCAGGATGGGCTGCGCGAAGCCGACCGAAGCCGACACCGCGGGGTCGATGTGGAGCGCGTTGCTGTCGCCGGACATGCGGTACAGGACCGCCTGCTCCGGCCGCGTGACCAGGTCGATGCTGGCATCGGGCGCGCGATCGGCCGGCAGCGCATGCGGCGCGGGCTGGCCGCTGGCGTCACCGCCAAAGCCGCCATTGCCGCGCATGAAAACCGACCAGCCGCTGGTCGCCAGCAAGGCGCCGCCCTGGTCGCGCAGTTCGCGTGTCATGTACAGCACGGCGCCCTTGTCGGCGCCCTTGTCGTAAATTTCCCGGACCCGCTCGTGGCCGACCACGACGCCTTCGGCGGGCAGCGGCTGGTGGATGGTCAGGAACTGCTCGCCGTGCAGCACCTTGTTCAGGTCGATGGCCAGTTTCGGGTCCGCCAGCCAGTCGCCGCTGCCGGCCAACAGCGTGGCGAAGGTCGGCAGGGCCTTCAGGCCGCGCTCGTAGACGAACTGCAGGTCCTCCGCCGCTACCGGATTGCTGACAGCGGCGCCCAAGCCGAGCGCGTACAGGATCACGTCCTTGTTCGTGTAGTGCTGGCTGACGTCTGCGATCTGCCAGTTTTTCATCAATGTGTAGTCAAGCGCCACGGGCTGCATCCTCCGATTAATTAAAAACTGTTGGATCATCAGTTTTTTGGTTATCATAGCAGAGTATTTAAGCTGACTGTAAATCAGTTTTAGCGAAATTTCGGACGGATCATCAAATCAACGGAGGGAATCACCATGGCACTACTGGACGGTAAGGTTGCAGTAATTACAGGCGCGGGCCGCGGCCTCGGCGCCGCATACGCAAAACTGCTGGCGCAGGAAGGCGCCGCGGTGCTCATCAACGACATCGGCAAGAACGAGGACGGCGCGTTTTCGGCCGAGGGAGTGGCCGCCGAGATCCGCGCCGCCGGCGGCAAGGCAGCGGCCCACACCCAGGACATCTCGACGGTGGCCGGCGGCGCCTCGCTGCTGCAGGCGGCGCTCGATCAGTTCGGCGCGGTCGACATCCTGGTCAACAACGCCGGCATCCTGCGCGACAAGAGCCTGCTCAAGCTCGAGGAAGCCGACTGGGACCTGGTCATGCAGGTCAACCTCAAGAGCATGTACGCGGCCACCAAGCCGGTGTTCGCGTGGATGAAGGAGAACGGCCGCGGCGGCGTGATCGTCAATACCAGCTCGGTGTCCGGCCTGGTGGGCAATTTCGGCCAGGGCAATTACGCCGCCTCCAAGGCCGGCGCCTGGGGCTTTTCGAACGTGCTCACGCTCGAAGGCGCCAAGTTCGGCGTGCGCGTGTGGACGTTGGCGCCCGGCGCGGTGTCGACCCTCACGGCCGGGCTGATGCCGCCGGAACTGCAGGCGCAACTGGCGCCCGAACACGTGGCCGAGGTGGTGCTGTACATGGTCAGCGAACTGTCGGGCAAACGCACCGGCCACTGCCTGTTCGCCTCCGGCCAGGCCGTGCGCGAACTCAAATTGGTGCCGGCCGAAGGCCTGCCCGGCGGCGGCGTCGGCAAACGACTCGACGCGCGCGCGATCGCCGAGGGCGAGGCCAGGCTGTACCGCCCCGAGCCGGCGCTGACGATCATGGACTTCTCCAAATAACGCGGCAAGCAAACAACATCGAAAGGCAAGCAAAATGACCAGCAAAACCCTGATCGCGGGCGTCGGCATGGTGAAATTCACCAAGCCGGGCAAAAACGAGCAATACGACGTCATGGGTGCAAAGGCCGCCGCCAGCGCGCTCGACGACGCCGGCATCGCCTACAAGGATGTGCAGCAGGCCTATGTGGGCTTCGTCAACGGCGACACCTGCTCCGGCCAGACCGCGCTGTATGGCCTCGGCCTGACCGGCATCCCCATCATCAACGTCAACAACGCCTGCGCCACCGGATCGACCGCACTGTTCCTGGCGCGCCAGGCGGTCATGAGCGGCGCGGTCGATGTCGCGCTGGCCCTGGGCTTCGAGCAAATGAACCCGGGTGCCTTGTCGACCGGCGACAGCGCCCGCACCTCGATCACTTACCGGATCGACGACGCGATGCGCGCGATCCGCGGCTACGACGACGCGGTGCCGGCAGGCCTGCAGTACTTTGGCGGCGCCGGCGCGGCCTACCTCGAAAAATACAATGTGGGTGCCGATCTGTTCGGCCGCATCTCGGTCAAGGCGCGCAGCCACGCGGTGCGCAATCCGTATGCGCTGTTCAGCGAACCGCTGACGCTCGAGCAGGTCATGCAGGCGCCGCACATCTACGGCCCGCTGACCCGCCTGATGTGCTGCCCGCCGACATGCGGCGCCGCCGCGGTGGTAGTGGTGTCCGAAAAATACGCGCGCGAACACGGACTGGCCGACACCGTGCAGATCGCCGGCATCGCCCTGGTCACCGACGGCGACGCCAGCTTCCACTCGGGCAGCATGCTCAATGTGGTGGGCGCGTCGGTGACGCGCCGCGCGGCCGAACTGGCCTACACCGAGGCCGGTATCGATGCGGCCGATATCGACGTCGTCGAGCTGCACGATTGCTTTTCGCCCAACGAGGCGATCTCGTACGAGGCGCTCGGCCTGTGTCCAGAGGGCGGCGCCGAGAAATTCGTGCTCGACGGCGACAACACCTATGGCGGGCGGGTGGTCACCAATCCGTCGGGTGGCCTGCTGTCGAAGGGCCATCCGCTGGGCGCGACGGGCCTCGCCCAGATCACCGAGCTGACCTGGCACTTGCGCGGCACCGCCGGGGAGCGCCAGGTGAAGGACGCCAAGCTGGCGGTGCAGCACAACATCGGCCTCGGTGGCGCCGGCGTGGTGACCGTTCTAAAGCGTTAATATGACGTTCGATCCCGGCCTACGCGGTCGGGATTGGCAAGCTAGCGCGCCGCTTTGTCCTTCGCATCTTGGGCCTGCGCCTTGCGCCTGGCCGCGTCCCAGTCCGCGTCCTCCCACTTCGCCAACGCCGAAAAATTCTGTCCGGTCGCCTGCCACGCAGCGCCATCGATCGCAATCGTCTGCCCGGTCATGAACTCCATCCCGGGCGCCAGCAGGAACGACACAAGGTTGGCCAGCTCCTGCGGCTGGCCCGCCCTGCGCATCGGATTCTCCGGCACCGCCGCCAGCTTGTCCGACCCTTCGGTCGGAAACACGCCGGGGCATACCGCATTCAGCCGGATGCCCTTGCCGCCCCACTCCACCGCCAGCGACTGCGTCATCGCATGCACGGCCGACTTGGCCATCGCCGACGGCGTCGAAAACGGCCCGCCGTTCCAGATCCAGGTGGTCAGGATCGACACCACCGAGGCCCGGTCGCCGTTCGCGATCCAGCGTTTGCCGCAGCCGGTGGTGATCAAAAAACCGCCAAGCATGACCGTGTCCGTGACGGCCTCGAAGCCGCGGATCGAAACGGTCTCGGTGCGCGCGACGAAATTGCCGGCCGCGTTGTTGACCAGTCCGGTCAAGGCCCCGCCGTCGGCCCATATGGAGTCGAGCATCGCGTCGACCGCCTCGGGCTGGCGGATGTCGCAGACGAATGCGGCCGCCTGCCCGCCGGCGGCGGCAATCTCCGCCACCGCTGCGTCGAGCACCGCCTGGCGCCGCCCGCAAATATAGATCTTGGCCCCCAGCTCGGCCAGGCCGAGCGCCATGATTTTGCCAAGGCCGCTGCCACCGCCGGTGATCAGGATGCGCCCGCCCTGCATCAGGCCGGGCCGGAAAACTGTGTTCATGGTCGTGTCGCTTTCAGTGGTGTCGCTAGGTTCAAGTGGCGCCGAATGCGCGGGCGACGCCGTCCTCGGTCTCGGCGCGCATTTTGTTAAGGCGCCGCACGCCGAAGTCCATCGAGCCGGCTACGCTGCGGAACGGGCGTTCGCCGAACGGCGTCTCAAGCACGGCGCGCAGCAACTGCGCCACCTCGGCGGGGTCGGGCGCCTTGCCGCTCGCATGCCAGGCGCGGGTGGCGTCGATGCGCTGGCCGGCGATGCGCGCCGGCTCGCCGTATTCAACCAGGCAGGCCGCGTCGCGCGGCGCCTGCTGGCTCTCGAGCAGATCGGTCGGGTATGGACATGGCTGGATCACCAGCGAATCGATGCCAAAGGCGCGCAACTCGTGGCGATAACTCTGCGCCAATCCCTCGGTGGCCATCTTGCTGGCCGAGTACAAGCCGGCATAGGGAAACACCACGCTGCCGGCGATCGAGGTGACATGCACCAGCGTCCCGCCGCGCTGGCGGCGCATGGCCGGCAGCACCAGGCGGTTGAGCCGTACCGCGCTGAAGAAATTGGTCTCCATCAGATGGCGCGCCTGCTCCATGTCGTAGGCTTCGCTCACGCCCTGGTACATGATGCCCGCGTTGTTGACCAGCACGTCGATGCGACCGACCTCGTCCAGCACCCGGCGCACGCACGCCGCGGCCGACGCATCGTCGCAGACGTCGAGTTCGAGCACCCGCACCTGCTCCGGCAAGGCGTTCGCCTTAGAGCCGTTGCGCCCGAAGGGATCGCGCATGGTGGCGTACACCAGCCACCCGGCGCCGGCCAGCTCGATCGCGATTTCGCGGCCGATGCCGCTGCCAGCGCCGGTGACCAGCGCGACCCCGCGCGGCGCGCCCGTCATCCCCTGGCCAAGGCCAGAAATTCCGTGCGCAGCGCCAGGTTCGGCTGCAACTCGCCGAGCATGGCCGAGGTCAGCGTCTCCTCGCCCACCGAGCGGATGCCGCGGCTTTCCATGCACATGTGGCGGCAGCTGACCACCACCCCCACCGCCTTGGGCTGCAGGTGCTCCATCAGCGCGTTCGCGATCTGGGTCGTGAGCCGCTCCTGCACCTGAAGCCGGCGCGCGAAGCAGTCGACCAGCCGCGTCAGCTTCGACAGGCCGACGATCTTCCCGTCCGGCAGATAGCCGATGGTGGCCTTGCCGAAGAACGGCGCCATGTGGTGCTCGCAATGGCTGTAGACCGGGATGTTCCGGACCACGATCAGTTCGTTGTATTCCTCGGCGCCGTCCTCGAACACCTTGAGGATCTCGGCCGGGTTCTGGCCGTAGCCGCAGGTCCAGTCCTGCCAGGCTTTTTGCACCCGGCGCGGCGTCTCAACCAGGCCGCTGCGGTTTGGGTCCTCGCCAACACTGCGGATCAGGCGGCGCCAGTCGTACTCGGTGAATGTATTGTCATCCATAGCTGCTTTCGTGTGGGCAGATTCAGGTACGTGAACGGGGCATGCCGAGGCCCTGTTCCGCGATCAGGCTGCGGTGGATTTCACTGGTGCCGCCATAAATGGTCATGCCGATCGACTGCCGGTAGCCCAGTTCCACATGCCCCAGGCCGTCCATGCAAGAGAACAGGGAGCTCGGGGCGGTAAGGTCCATCAGGTCGGCCGCGTCGGCGCAATAGCGTTCGGTCGAGAACAGCTTGGACATCGGCCCGAACGAGGCCCTGCCTGGCACCTGTTCGGTGATCGCCCAGATCGCCCGGTAGCACAGGTCGCGCGCGATGGTGGTGTGCACCGCCATACGCGCCAGGCGCGCACGCGCATCCTGCTGCTCGAGCACCGGCCTGCCGTCGCGCTGCGTGGTCCGGGCCCAGTCGAGGGCGTGGCGGTACATATTGGTGTAGCTGATGCGGTACTGGTCGCCGCCATGCTCGAGCTCGAGCGTGGCCGCCATCACGGCGGCGCCGCCGTCGACCTCTCCTATCCGGTAGCGGTCCGCCACCCGCACCTGCGACAAAAAGGTGATGTTGGTGCGCTCGTCCTGCATCGTGTGCACCGCCTGCACCTCGATCCCCGGGCTCGCCATCGGCACCAGGAACAGCGTCAGGCCGGCATGCTTGGGTATCTCGGCGCCGGTACGCACCAGCAAAAAAATGTAGTCGGCCAGGTTGGCCGCCGTCGTGAATATCTTCTGGCCGTCGATCAGCCAGTCGTCGCCGTCGCGCACGGCGCGCGTGCGCGCCGCGAACACGTCCGAGCCGCAGGACGGCTCGGTGAAGCCCAGGCAGGCCAGCGCCGCGCCGCTGGCAAAGCGCGGCAACACCTCGTCCCTGACCTCAGGCGCCGCAAACCGCATCACGATCTGCGCCACCTGGTTGGTCACCGGGCCGGTGATGCGCTGCCAGTTGAACTCCTCGAACACCTCGCCAAGCTCGGCCATGTCGAACGGCGTCTTGTCGCGCCCGCCGAATTGCGCCGGCCAATGGGGAAACAACAGGCCGGCCTCGGCCAGCTTGGCATGGAAGCCCGCGTGGTAGCCGGCCACCGAATGGTGCGCGTGGCGTTTGAGCTCGTCGGTCATGTTGGCCCGGAAGAAGGCGCGCACCTCGTCGCCGAAGACGCGCGCCGCGTCGCCGCAGTCGAAACGGATCGCCACCGCGCCCGCGTCCGGCAGCGGCACGCACAGGTCCGGCTTCCACAGCCGGTCGGCCACCGCGTACAGCTCCTGGCGCGGGTCGCCCGCCAGCAGCGCCCATGCCTTGGCGCGCCGGTAGTAGAGCTGGATGTCGTATTCGAGCGAAACGCCGTAGCCGCCGAAGGTGTGCAGCGCGCGCGCCACGGCATTGGCGCTCGATTGGGTGGCCCACCACCACGCCATCGAGACATTCGCGGCGGCCTCGGGCAGGCCCTGTGATATCGCCCAGATCGCGCGCCACACCAGCAGGCGCGCGCCGTCGATTTCGGTCAGTGCGTCGGCCAGCGGGTGGGCGATGCCCTGGAACGATCCGATCAACTTGCCAAACTGGTGGCGCTGCCTGGCGTAATCGGCCGCCAGCTCCAGCGCGCGCCGCGCCAGACCCGCGAGCATAGCCGCCTTGAGCAGCTTCCACTCCTCGAGCGCGGCCAAAAAGGCGTCGCGCGCCTCGGCGCCGTGCGCCACCAATTGGCGCCGGATGGCGCTGTCCTGGCCCGACAGGCTGCGCAGGGCCAGCGCGTCGGACCCCAAGTTGGATTGGACTGCCCCCGGCACGTGCCGGATCACGACCACGGCGTCTCCCTCGAGCGCCAGCAGCACCGCGCCCGCGATCAAAGGCACCGCCTGCATCTCCCCGCTGCGCAGCGTTTGCGCCAGCAGCAGGACGGGCGTGCCCTCGAGGGCGTCGGCCAGCAGTCCCGCCGCCAGCATGCCAGGCAGTTGCGCCAGCAGGCTGGCCGCCGCCATCGCCTCGGCCAGCGGCACCGACGCCAAATGGCGCCCGGCCTGCTCGGCCACCAGCACCGCGTCGATCAAGCCGAGGCCGCTGCCGCCGTCGCTCTCCGTCACCCGGATCGACAGGATCCCCATGGCCACCAGTTGCGCCCAGAGGTCGGGGTCGAAACCGGCGGCTTCGGCCGCGCGCACGCGGGCCGGACTCGACTCAAGCGCCAGCAGGCGCCCGACCGATTCGCTCAGCAGCTGTTGTTCATGGCTTAGGTCCAGATTCATTGTGCACTCCCGGCGGACTTTGGTTTTCGACAAACTGATAATTCGTCAGTTTTATTGTATCAACTGTTCTTGTGGATGTCGATTTTTAATTTCACGATCAAATCAATCATATTCATAACTAACGTTTTATCAGTTTTATGCTATTCTAACGACTGAGCACCGCCCGTCAGCAGCGACGGCGGCAACCGTGGAGAATCCGATGTCCCAATTTGTACAAGATAAAGTGGTAGTGGTAACCGGCGCCGGCAGAGGCATCGGCCGCGAGTTCGCCCTCGCGTTCGCGGCGCAAGGCGCCAAGGTGATCGTCAACGACCTGGCACGCTCGGCCGACGGCGTGCTCGCTGCCGACGCGGTCGTCGCCGAGATCCGCGCGGCCGGCGGCGAGGCGGCGGCCAGCGGCGACAGCGTGGCCGGGTGGGACTCGGCGCACCGCATCGTGCAGGCAGCGCTGGACAATTTCGGACGCATCGACTGCGTCGTCAACAACGCCGGCATCCTGCGCGACCGCTTCTTCTTCAATATGAGCGAAGAGGAGTGGAAGCTCGTGATCGACGTCCACCTGAACGGCTCGTTCTTCGTCGCGCGCGCCGCCGCGCCGCATTTCAAGGCGCAAAAGGGCGGCAGCTATGTCCACATGACCTCGACGAGCGGCTTGATCGGCAACAACGGCCAGGCCAACTACTCGGCAGCCAAGCTCGGCCTGGTCGGCCTTTCCAAGACCATCGCGCTCGACATGGCGCGCTACAACGTGCGCTCGAACGTGATCGCCCCCTTCGCCTGGACCCCGATGACGGCCTCGGTGCCGACCGACACGCCGGATGCGGCCGAACGCATGGAAAAGCTCAAACGCATGGAGCCGCGCCTGATCGCGCCGATGGCCGTGTACCTGGCCAGCGAGGCGGCGGCCGAAGTGACGGGCCAAATCTTCGGCGTGCGCGCCAACGAGATCTACCTGTATTCGCAGGCGCGCGTGGTGCGCTCGGTGCACCGCAGCGAGGGCTGGACGCCGGAATCGATCGCCGAGCACGCGATCCCGGCGATGCGCAATTCGTTCTACCCCAACGTGCCGTCGGCGACGCTGACGACCTGGGACCCGATTTAACCGCGACCGAGGATTCACATGGAAGAGTTCGAAACAATCGGCCTGGGCTTCACCTGGGACCAACTGCCGGTGGGCCGCAAGTTCAAGACCCTCGGCCGCACCATCACCGAGGCCGACATCGTCAACTTCATCTCGGCGACCGGCATGCTCGAAGTGCTGTTCACGAATGTCGAGTTCCTGACCAAGGAGGCCGGCTTCAAAGGGCGGCTGGTGCCGGGCGGGCAGATCTTCTGCTTCGCCGAGGGGCTGCTGTTCCAGACCGCGCTGCAGGGCGTCGGCTTCGCCTTCCTGCACATGGAGCTCGACATCAAGGGGCCGACCTTCGCCGGCGACACCGTGCACGTCGAATGCGAGGTTCTCGAAAGCCGCGCCAGCACCGGCAAGCCGGGGCTCGGCCTGGTGCGCACCCGCAACCGCGTCTACAAGCAGGACGGCACGCTGGTAATGGAATACACGCCGCTGCGCCTGGTCAAGGGCAGCGATTTCAAGGCGCGCTAGCGTGGACGTCGCCGTCCCCGCGTCCGAGGCCTGGTTCGACGCCGCGCTGGCCAAGCCGTCGCAGTCGCGCCACGCCAGCGTGCACGGCGCGCGCCTGCACTACCGCTGCTGGAGCATGGAGCGCGCCGAACTGCCGGTGCTGCTGCTGCTGCACGGTTTTCGCGCCCATGCGCGCTGGTGGGACTTCATCGCGCCCTTCTTCGCCGACCAGTACCGCGTGATCGCGCCCGATTTTTCGGGCATGGGCGACAGCGAGGCCCGCCCCGCGTATGACAGCGGGACCTTCGCCGCCGATATCACCGGCCTGCTCGAGGTGCTTGGCCTGCGCGAGGTCACCGCCGTCGGCCACAGCTACGGCGGCTCGCGCCTGCTGCGCGCCTGCGCCGCCGCGCCCGAGCTGTTCAAGCACGCGGTGCTGGTCGACAGCTATGTGCTGTTCGACGGCGAAGCCGGGCCGTCGCTGCCGCGCAAGCTGCTGGGCAGCCGCAGCTACCCCGATTTTGCCAGCGCGTATGCGCGTTACCGCCTGATGCCCGACCAGAGCAATGCCCTGCCCTTCCTGGTCGACTACATCGCGCGCCACGCGATGCGCGAAGCGGCCGACGGCTGGCGCTGGAAATTCGATCCCGACATGCCCGCCACGGGCTACCGCGAACCGGACGGCGCGGCGCTGTTGGGCGCCATCGACATTCCGGTCGACTTCATCCACGGCCAGCACAGCGCGGTGGTAAGCGCCGAGCGCGCCGCGCGCACCGTGGCCGGACTGCGCCGAGGCCGCGGCCCCGTCACCATTCCCTACGGCCAGCACCACCTGATGCTGGATCAGCCGCTTGCGCTAGTCGGCACCCTGCGCGCGCTGCTGGCCGAGCGCACCATAAACCACAGGACATCCATATGAACTCCCTTGTTACGCTGGACATGCACGGCGCCGTCGCCGTCGTTACACTCAATAACAGCAAGACGCGCAACGCCTTGTCGCGCGACCTGCTCCTGGTGCTGGCCGACCAGTTGGACGCGCTCGGCGCCGACGACAACTGCCGCGCGATCGTGCTGACCGGCGCGCACGGCCATTTTTGCTCGGGCGGCGACGTCTCCGGCATGGCGGCCGAGCGCACGCTGATGGTCGGACGCACCCGCATGGAACTCGGCCACCGCGTGGTGCGCAGCCTGGTCGGCGGCGCCAAACCGGTGATCGCCGCTGTACATGGCTATGCCGCCGGCGCCGGCCTTTCGCTGGCGGTCGCGGCCGACTACGTGGTGTCGTCCACCAGCGCCAAGTATGTATCCTCGTTCGCCAAGGTGGGCCTGATCCCGGACCTGGGCCTGATGTGGACCCTGCCCCAGCGCGTGGGCCTGGCCGAAGCCAAGCGCATGTTCGCCACCGCGCGCGTGGTGGCAGCCCCGGAAGCCCTGGCCCTGGGCCTGGCCGACATGTTGGTCGAGCCGGCGCAGTTGCTGGAAAAGGCCATCGAGACGGCGCTCGCATTCACGGTCGGCGCGCCCTTGTCGATGGCGCTGATGAAAGGCGCCTACGGCAGCGGCATCGCCAACTTCGAAGACGTGCTGCGCACCGAACGCGACAACCAGGCCGCGCTGTACCTTACCAAGGACCACCGCGAGGCGGTCAGCGCATTCCTCGAAAAGCGCGCACCACAGTTCAAAGGCATCTGACATGGCGATCGACTACGACAAACTGATGGCGCTGCACATCCCCGACACCGCCCACAGCTACACCCGCAAGGACAGCATTTTGTACGCCCTGAGCCTCGGTGTCGGGACCGACCCGACCGATCCGGACCAGTTGCCCTTCGTGTTCGAACCCGAACTGCGCGCCCTGCCTACCATGGGCGTGGTGCTGGCGCACCCCGGATACTGGCCGCGCACGCTCGATACGGGCCTCGACTGGGTGCGCATCGTGCACGCCGAGCAGGGGCTGGAACTGCACCAGCCATTGCCGCCGGAGGCGCACGTGGTCGGCCGCTCGCGCGTGGTCGAAATCATCGACCGCGGCGAGGGCAAAGGCGCCTTCATCCGCTACGAGCGCAAGATCTTCGAGCGCGACAGCGGTGCGGCCTTGTGCACCATATCGCAAACCATGCTGGCGCGCGCCGACGGCGGCTTCGGCGGCCCCGCCCGCAGCATGCCGGCCGCGCACGCGATACCCGAGCGCGCCCCGGATTTCACGGTCGACATGCCGACCCAGCAGAACATGGCGCTGCTGTACCGCCTCAACGGCGACTGGAATCCGCTCCACGCCGATCCGGCGGTGGCGCGCGCGGCCGGCTTCGAGCGGCCGATCCTGCACGGTCTGGCCAGTTGGGGCATCGCCGGCCACGCCGTGCTCAAGGCCGTGTGCGGCTACCGGCAGGAGCGCATCAAGTCGCTGTTCGGCCGCTTCACCGCCCCGGTCTACCCCGGCGAAACCTTCCGCACCGAGATCTGGGTTGACGGTAGTATAGTCAGCTTCATCGTGCGCGCGCTCGAGCGCAACGTGGTGGCCATCAACAACGGCAGGGTTGAATTGCATAATTAGCATGGACAAACACCTACTTGACGCGCTCACGCTCTGGCAACTGGTCCTGTTGCGCGCCGCAGCCACGCCCGACGCCCTGATGCTGATCGACGCCGACGGCGCGCGCTGGAGCTTTGCCCAGTTTGCCGCCGGCGCCGCACGCGTGGCCGCGACGCTGCAAGCGCATGGCGTGCGCGATGGCAGCGTGGTCACCTGGCAGATGCCGACCTCGGTCGGCGCGCTGCTGGTGTCGACCGCGCTGGCGCGTCTGGGGGCGGTGCAAAACCCGGTGATCCACCTGTACGGAAAAAAAGAGCTGGCGGCCATCCTCGGGCAGAACCGCTCCGCGCTGATGATCGTGCCGGCCCGCGCCGAGCGCGACTTCGAAACCCTGGCCCGCGCCGTCATCGCGGAACTGGCGCAGCCGCCCGCGCTGCTGGTGTTCGACCTGGCGCGCCCGACGCAGGAAGCGACTGCGCTGCCGGCCGCGCCCTTGCACGACGACGTGCGCTGGGTCTACTACACCTCGGGCACCAGCGCCGAGCCGAAGGGCGTGCGCCACACCGACGCCAGCCTGATCGCGGGAGGGCGCGCGCTGGCCAGCGCGCTCGGCGTCACGGCGGCAGACATCGGTTCGCTCAGTTTTCCCGTCGCCCACGTCGGCGGCTCGATGTACCTCGTGATGCTGCTCAGCGTCGGCATGGCGGCGTTGGTGCTACCGTCGTTCGACCCCGACAAGTCCTCTGCCCTGTTCACCAAGTATGGCGTGAGCGTCACCGGCGGCAGCACGGCGCACTACCAAGGACTGCTCAACGCCCAACGCAGGCAGCCCGGCACACCGCTCGCGCCGACGCTGCGACTGCTGTCCGGCGGCGGCGCGGCCAAGCCGCCCGCCTTGTACTACCAGCTGCGCGACGAGATGGGGCTCAAAGTGGCCCATAGCTATGGCATGACGGAAGCGCCGATGATCAGCGGCGGCTCGCCCCTGCACAGCGACGAACAACTGGCCCACAGCGACGGCAAGCCTGTGGCGGGCATGAGCATCCGCATCGTGCGCGCCGACGGCGGCTTGGCCGCCAACGGCGAAGCGGGTGAAATCCGGATCAAGGGCCCCACGCTTTGCCGCGGCTACACCGACCCGGAACTGAGCGCGGCCGCGTTCGACGCCGACGGATACTTCCACACGGGCGACATCGGCCTGCTGCGCCCCGACGGCCACCTGGCGCTGACCGGACGGCTCAAGGATGTCATCATCCGCAAGGGCGAAAACGTCTCGGCGCAAGAACTTGAGCAGGTGCTCGGACTGCATCCGAAGGTCGGGGCGGTGGCGGTGATCGGGCTACCCGACAGCGAGCGCGGCGAACGGGTCTGCGCTGTGGTCGAGCTGCGCGACCCGGCCGTGCCCTTCACCTTCGAGGAGATGGTTGCGTGTTTCGAGGCGGCCGGCGCGATGCGCCAGAAAATTCCGGAGCAACTCGAAGTGATCGACCGACTGCCCCGCAACGAAACGTTCAACAAAGTCCTCAAATTCAAGCTGCGCGAGCGCTTCACGGGAGAACCACATGGTAGGTGACACGAATAACGACACGGTAGCGGCCATCCGGCTCGACGGCAAGGTGGCCGTGGTCACGGGCGGCGCCAACGGCATCGGCGAGGGCGCCGTGATGGCGATCGCCCGCTTCGGCGGCGACGTCGTCATCGCCGACAACGATGTTCCCAATGGCGAGCGCGTGGCGGCGGCGGCGCGCGCGCTCGGGCGCCGCGCCTTGTTCGTCCCGACCGACGTCACCGACACCGGGCAAATCGACGCGATGATCGCCCAGGCGGCCGCCCACTTCGGCCGCCTCGACATCCTGGTCAACAACGCCGGCGGGTCGCGCCACGTGGAATTCATGCAGCAGAGCGAGCGCAGCTGGCGCCGCCATATCGACTTCAACCTGGTCAGCATGCTGGCCGCGACCCAGGCCGGCGCACGTGCGATGATCGAATTTGGCAACGGCGGCACCATCATCAATATCGCCAGCACCGAGGGCTTGCGCGCGGCGCCGGGCTTTGCCGTGTACGCAGCCTGCAAGGCGGGCATGATCAGTTTCACGCGCTCGATGGCGCTCGAGTTGTCCGCGCACGGCATCCGCACGCACGCGCTGGCGCCCGACATGATCGAGACGCCGGGCCTGAGCCCCTACTTCGACAACGCCAGCGATGCGATGAACGCCGCACGCGACCGCTACATTCCGCTCGCGCGGCTCGGAACCATCGACGAGATTGGCAATGTGATCGTGTTCCTGTCGTCGTCGATGTCATCGTACCTGAACGGCCTGACGGTGCCGGTCGACGGCGGCGCGACCGCGTCCGCCGGTTGGACCCGCTCACCGACCGACGGCGCCTGGAATCTGTACCACGGCTAAACAAACCTATAACCAACAGGAGACAACAACATGAAACAAGTCAGGATGTACGGCCTGCAGGACCTGCGCATCGACCACGTGGCGCACCCCACCCTGGGCCCGCGCGACATCATCGTCAAGATCGCCGCGTTCGGCATCTGCGGCAGCGACCTGCATTTCGCCGCCACCGGTTACATCGGCAAGCCGACCGGCCAGTCGGTACCGCTGGGCCACGAGCTGGCCGGCAGTATCGCCGAAGTCGGCGCCGAGGTGGCCGACCTGCACCTGGGCCAACGCATCGTGGTGCACCCTATGAAGGACGGCAACCGCATCGGCACGGGCGACCCGGAGCACGGCGGCTTTGCCGAGTACCTGCTGGTGCGCGAGGCCAAACTGGGTGTGTCGGTGTTCCCGATCGCCGACGACATGCCGTTCGAGCGCGCCGTGCTGACCGAGCCGATCGCGGTCGGCATGCACGGCCTGAACCTGGGCAAGATCCTGCCGGGCGAGCGCGCGGTGGTGTTTGGCGCCGGCCCGATCGGGCTGGGCGTGGTGTCGGCGTTGCGCCACCGCGGCGTGGAACAGATCGCGATCGTCGACGTGATCGACGAACGGCTCGAACGGGCGGCGCAGCTGGGCGCGACCAAGACCATCAACTCGTCCAAGGTGAAGGTGCGCGAGGAACTCGAAGCCTATTTCGGCACGGTGCCGCGCATCGTCTCGGGCGAGCCGCTGGTGGCGTGTGAGCTGTATGTGGATTGCGCCGGCTACGGCCCGCTGCTGCAGGATGCCGTGTTGATGGCGATGGACGGCGCGCGCATCGTGGTGCTGGCCAAGCACAAGGACGTGGTGGCGCTCGACATGGTGCACCTGATGTCGAAGGAACTTGCCTTGTTCGGTTCACTGTCCTACCCGAGCGAGTTCGCCGAGGTGATCAGCATGCTGGGCGATAAGAGCATCGACCTGGCGCCAATGGTCAGCCATGTGTTCGAGTTCGACCAGTTTCCGGCCGCGTTCAAGATGGCGCAGGACGCCAGGGCTTCGGCCAAAGTGATCGTGCGCGTTTAGCAATCGGCGCCGTGCCTGCCCTTGGCAAGCACGGCCACCTGAACTGTCAGCGACCCCAGGCCCGCAAGTCCTCCACGAACCACTCGGGCATCTCCATCGCAGCGAAGTGCCCGCCCGCGGGTGGGCTGCTCCAGCGCGTGAGCGCATAACGCAATTCGACCCTGCTCCTCGGTGGCTGCGGCTGCAGCGCATCGCCGGGGAAATCGGCGAACGCGGTCGGCGTCTCGCAGCGCACGCCGGGCGGCAAAATGCCGAAACCATCCTTGACCACGCCCGGATAAAACCACGCGGCCGAGGCGAAACTGTCCGTTATCACATACAGCATGATATTGGTGAGCAGCTTGTCCAGGCCGAACACCTCGTCGAAACCGCGCGTGCGCAGGTCCGACCAGTCGTGGAAGCGCTCCACGATCCACGCGGCCTGCCCGATCGGATTGTCGGCGCCGATCAGCGCGATCGCGTTCGGCGTCATCATCTGCAGGCCCGCATACGAGGACATGCGGCGTTGCGCCATTTCGGCCTTGGCCATCCACGCCTTCTCGTCATCGTTTTGCGGCGGATCCATCGAGCGAAATCCCAGCATATTGAGGTGGATCGCCTCGCACGAGGCGCCGTGGTCGAGCCCCAGCCACGAGCTGACCAGCGCGCCCCAGTCGCCGCCCTGGGCCCGGTAGCGCGCATAGCCGAGCACCTCGGTCATCAGCTTGTTCCACAGCGTGGCGGTGGCGCGTTGGCCGAGCACCTGCTGCGGTTTGCCGCTGAAAGCGAAGCCCGGCAGGCTCGGAATCACGAGGTCGTAGGCGTCCTCCGCACGCCCGCCAAAGCGGGTCGGAAAAGCCAAGGGTTCGATCACGTCCCAAAATTCAAAGTGCGATCCGGGCCACCCGTGCGTGAGCAGCAGCGGACGGCGGCCCTTCGCCTCGCCCACCACATGCACAAAATGGATCGGCAGCCCGTCGATCTCGGCCGTAAATTGCGGAAAACGGTTCAGATTGGCGGCCGCAGCGCGCCAGTCGAATTGTTCGACCCAGTAGCGCTGCAAGCGGGCGATGAATTCACCGTCGCAGCCGTAGTTCCAGCCGACGCCGGGCATGACCGGCGGCAGCCGGCAATCGCGCACGCGCTGGAGCACGCGCGCCACATCGGACTCCGACCATTCAACTTTAAAGGGCACCATCTCTGTCTCCTTGTGTGGGCTTGCAAGCCGCTGTCAATCCTAGCGGTCGATCTTATCGTAAAAGCCGCCGCTTGAAATGAAGCGGGTACGGCCGATGAAGCTGTGCGGATAGGGCGTGCGGGGTTGGCTCACCCGGCTCAAGCTTGCGACCTGCTCGGTCGTCAGCGCAAAGTCGAGGCAAGCGAGGTTGTCCTCGAGCTGGGCCGGGGTGCGCGCGCCGATGATCGGCACCACGCCCGGTTGCGCGCGCAACCAGTTGAGCGCCACCTGCGAAGCCGGCTTTTGCAGTTGCGCGGCCATTTCGAGCACGGCGGCCGCCACGCCCAGCGCGCGCTCGTCGGCCGTGGCCATGAACGTGTTCACATCGAGCCGACGTTGTCCGCCCGCCGGCGCGCCGTTGTACTTGCCGCTCAAGATGCCAGACGCCAGCGGCGAATAAGCCAGCACGCCAAGTCCGAGCGCCTGCGCCATCGGCAGCAGGTCGTGTTCGGCGTCGCGCTCGAGCAGGTTGTATTCGACCTGCAGCCCTACGAACTTGGTCCAGCCGCGCAGCTCGGCCATGGTATTGGCTTGGGCCACCAGCCACGCGGGGGCGTTCGAAATGCCGATGTACTGCACCTTGCCCTGCCTGACCAGGTCGTCGAGGCCGCGCATCATTTCGTCGACCGGCGTGAGCGTGTCCCAGCCGTGTACCCACAGCACATCGATGAAATCGGTGCCGAGGCGCGCCAGACTCGCCTCGACCGAACGCATCATGCTCTTGCGCTGGTTGCCGGCGAGGTTCGCGTTCGCCGAGCCGGGATGCGCGAAACTGTATTTGGTGCCGATCACCACCTCGTCGCGATGGCCTTCGATCAGCTTGCCAAGAAACGATTCGGAGCGGCCGGCGGCATAGATCTCGTTGGAGGTGTCGATAAAATTACCGCCGGCGTCACGGAAGGCGCGGTACAAGAGCGCGCAGGCGTCGGCGTCCGGCGTACCCCATGCCTCGGTGCCGAAGTTCATGATCCCGTAGGCCAGTTCGGACACGCGCAGCCCCGAGCCGCCCAGCAGGCGGTAGCGCATTACGACCAGCTCCAGTTGGGATCGCGCTTTTCAAGATAGGCGGCGCGCGCCTCCTGCGAATCCTTGTAGCGGCTGACCCGGCCCGTGTAGTCCTGTTCGAGCCGGTAGCCCTCCTTGACCGCCATGTCCTCGACCCGGTTCATGGCCTCTTTGCCAAGGCGCAGTCCGAGCGGGCTGTTGGCGGCGATGCGCTTGGCCAGCGCCCGTGCGGCGTCCATCAGCTCGCCGGGAGGCACCACCGCCTCCACCGCCCCGAGGCGGTACAGCTCCTGCGCCGGCACCGCGTCGCCGGTCAGGTACATCATGCGCATCTTGTGGCTGCCGACCAGGCGCTGCAGATGGCGTGCGCCGCCGAGCACCCCGGCCTTGATCTCGGGCACCGAGAAGGTCGCATTTTCGCTGGCGATGACGATGTCGCAGCAAGCGGCAAGCACCACGCCGGCGCCGATCGCCATGCCGTTGATGGCGCCGATCACCGGCAGCGGGCAATCCATCACCGCGTCGAAGCAGTCGCGCGGCGACGCTCCCGGGTCGAGCAGGTCGATCACGGTATCGCCTTCGGCCAGCTCGCGCGCATGGCGCCGCGCCGAATCCTTGAGGTCGACGCCGGCGCAAAACAGGCGTTCGCCGGTCGCGGTGAAGATGATCACGCTCGCTTCACGCGATTGGCCGAGCTGCTTGAAGGCTGCCGTGATTTCGCGGAACATCGCCGCGTTCAGGGCGTTGACCTTGGGCCGGTTCAGGGTGACGGTGGCGATGCCATCGGCGATCTCGATCTGTAGATATTCCATGCTGGTTTCCTTATAAAGTCGCTGCGGTGCCGAGCACCATGGTGGCCTGGCTCGACAGGGTGCCGCCGTTTGCGTGCGCCAGCGCCAGCTTGGCGCCCGCCACTTGGCGCGCGCCGCCCTGCCCGCGCAGCTGCACGCACGATTCGACCATGGTGAACAAACCGTACATGCCCGGGTGGCAGCAGGACAGCCCGCCGCCGTTGGTATTGACGGGCAGCTTGCCCCCGGGCCCGATGCCCGCCTCCTGCACGAAGCGCCCGCCCTCGCCCTTGGGGCAAAAGCCGAGGTCTTCGAGGAACAAAATAGTATTGATGGTGAAGGCGTCGTACAACTGCACCACGTCGATATCCTTGGGTGCCACGCCGGCCAGCGCGTACGCGCGCCGGCCCGATTCCGCCGCCGCCGTGGTGGTCAGGTCGCCGGCCTGGTCGACCCCGGAATACCAGGTAGCGGCGGCGCCCCCGAGCAGGTAGACCGGCTGCGCGTGCAGGTCGCGCGCGCGCTCGGCGCGGGTCATGACGACGGCCGCGGCGCCGTCGGTCACCAGGCAGCAGTCGCGCACGCCCAGCGGGTCCGACACCAGGCGCGCCTTCATGCAGTCTTCGATCGAGAGTTCGCCCTTGGCGTAGGCATCCGGATTGAGGTTGGCCCACTGGCGCGCCGCCACTGCCACCGCGGCCAACTGCTCGCGCGTGGTGCCGTACTCGTGCATGTGGCGCGCCGCCGCCAGCGCATAGGACGACAGGGGCGTTAGCGGCTTGTACGGTTTCTCGTAGGGCGACGCCAGCCGCATCGACATCAGCCCGCCCGAGGCGGTGCGCTGGTTGCTGCCGTACATGATCAACGCCGTGTCGATATAGCCGGCGTCGAGCATCATGGCAGCCACCAGGGCGTGCGAATGGAAGGCCGAGCCGCCGGTGCGGTTGTTCTCGGTGAAGCGTGGTTGGATGCCGAGGTACTCGGCCGCGCTCAGGCCCGACAAGGCATCGTCGGGCGTGCACACGAACAGCGCGTCCACGTCCGACAGCTTAAGGCTGGCGTCGGCCAGCGCTGCCAGCGCGGCGCGCGCGGCCAGGTCCATCGAACGCAGGCCGGGAGACGCGCCTATGCCATAGGTTGCGGCACCCACAATCGCGCTGCGCCCGCGAGGAAATCGCTCCATGTCTTGCCCACCTCAAGGTTATCGGTCATCGGCGAATATGTGCAACATCTAAAACTAACACATGCTCAGTTTTGTGCTACTCTAACGTATGCCCCGGGATGTGGCAAGCGCAAACTGGGATGGCACAAGTGGAGACAAGCATGGATCAAACATTGCCTCAGGGCTTAGCGGGCGTGGCCCCGGAGTGGTTCGAGTGGGCGATTGCGCAGGCGCCCCACTCACACTTCGTCGAAGCCAACGGCAACCGCCTCCATTACCTCGAATGGAATGCGCAGGACAGCCACAAGCCGGTGCTGTTGTTCGTGCACGGGCTGCGGGCGCATGCGCACTGGTGGGACTTCATTGCGCCGTTTTTCATCCACAGCCACCGGGTAGTCGCGCTCGACTTGTCCGGCATGGGCGAGAGCGGATGGCGCCCGGGGTACTCGGCACCGCTGCTGGCGCAGGACTTGATCTGCTTCATTGAGGCGCTCGATCTGGCCGCACCGACGGTCGTGGCGCACAGCTACGGCGGCCTGTGCACCCTTCGGGCCGCCTCCATGCGGCCGGAGTTGTTCGGACGGGTCGTCGTGCTCGATACCTTTGTCATCTTCCCGGGCGAAAAACTCTTCCTCGACCCGCCCAGGGTCGGCGGCGGCAAGGCCTACGAGGACCGCGCGGCGGCGCGCCAGCGCTACCGCCTGCTGCCGCCGCAGCCCGAACCGGCGGCCGCCCTGCTCGACCATATCGCCCACCATTCGATGCGCGAGGGCGGCGATGGCGTACGCTGGAAGTTCGACCCGGCCCTGAACGGCGTCGACATCCACCTCTACGACGGCGACGAGATGCTGGCAAAGATCAGCGCGCCGGTTGACTACTGCTACGGCGAGCGCAGCGCGCTGGTGCAGGCGCAGCATGCCCGCCGCATCGTCGACGCGCTGCCGAACCGGCGCGGGCCGATCGCCATCGCCGAAGCGCACCACCACCTGATGCTCGACCAGCCGCTCGCGCTGGTATCGACGCTCAACGCCCTGCTCGCCGAGCAATGAAGCTGCAAGGCGGGCACTATCGGCGCATCGTGCTGGCCTCACGCCCGCGCGGCCAGGTCACGCTGGAGAATTTCCGACTCGAATCCGTGCCCGTTCCCGTGCCCGGCCCTGGCCAGGTACTTGTACGCAACCACTACCTGTCACTGGACCCGTATATGCGCGGGCGCATGAGCACCGCGAAAAGCTACGCCACGCCCCAAGCCCTGGACGAGACCATGATCGGCGCCACCGCCGGCGAGGTGGTCGCGTCGAACGATGCGCGCTTTTCGGTGGGCGACGAGGTGGCGGGCATGCTGGGCTGGGCCGAGATGGGCGTGGCCGACGGCGCGCTGCTGCGCAAGGTGGACACCAATTTCATTCCCCTGTCCGCGCATATCGGCGCGGTCGGCATGACGGGCGTGAGCGCCTGGTACGGCATGAACCGGATCCTGCACGCCCGGCCCGGCGAGACCGTGCTCGTGTCGGCCGCCAGCGGCGCGGTGGGCGGCATATTGGGCCAACTGGCCAAGCTGCGCGGCTGCCGCGCGGTAGGCATCGCGGGCGGGGCGGCGAAATGCGCGTACGTGATCGACGACTTGGGATTTGACGCCTGCGTCGACTACAAGGCCGGCAATCTGCATGACGACCTTGCCAAGGCCGTGCCGCAAGGCGTCGACGCCCTGTTCGAAAATGTGGGAGGCGCCTGCTTCGACGCCGCGCTGCCGCTGATGAACGCCTATGGCCGCATCGCCCTGTGCGGGCTGATCGCCGGCTACAACGGCGACGACATCGCCCTGCGCAACATGCGCTTTCTGCTGACCAGCCGACTGAGCCTGCGCGGCTTCATCATCACCGAGCATATGGATGATTGGCCGCAGGGCTTGGCCGAACTGGCGCCGCTGGTGGCAAGCGGCCGGCTCAAATACCGCGAAAGCGTCGCCGACGGACTGGCGGCCGCGCCGCAGGCCTTCATCGGCCTGCTGCAAGGGCATAACTTTGGCAAACAGATCGTGCGTTTAGCCGCGCACGGACAAGGAGGCGGCACATGATACATCCGGATTTGAACATGAAACTGACCGGCTGGTTCCAGGTGGGCTGGTCGGCCGACTATGCGCAAGGCACGGTAAAGCCGCTGCGCTACTTCGGCCAGGACCTGGTCGCGTACCGCTGCAAGGCGGGCAAGATGCATATCATGGAGGCGCACTGCAAGCACCTTGGCGCGCATCTCGGCCACGGCGGCTGCGTGGTCGACGACGGCATCGCCTGCCCGTTCCACGGTTGGGTGTGGGGGACGGACGGACGCAATGCGCGCATCCCCTACCAGCTGCATTCGCCAAACCGTTCGCGCCAGCTCAAGGTATGGCAGGTGTTGGAGAAAAACGACTGCATTTACCTGTGGCACGACGTGCGGAACCGCGAACCCCTATGGGAAGTGCCCGATGCGCTGCGCGACTTCGGCGCACACCTGCACGCCTACCGTTTCGATCCGCCCGGACCGGAGGCACGCGACCATTGGCCCAAGCTGCACCTGCACCCGCAAATGCTGCTCGAAAATATCGTCGATCCCAACCACTTCAAGTACACCCATGGCACCAAGGACGCGCCAATCGTGCTGTCCGAGACCATCGGACAATGGGAATGGCAGGCCACGGTCGGTTTCGGGCGGCGCTGGGCGGAGGGACGGATGGCTCCCGGCGAGACCATGAACACGATCGTCATCCATTGGTCCGGCATGGGCGTGAGCATCAATGTAGAGCATACCCCGGTCGGGGTGCGCATCGTGTGCATCAATTCGACACCGGTCGACGACGACTCGGCGGAGATTTTCGCCACCTACTGGATCGACCAAAAGGATGGCGACCCGGAGGTGTATGCCGGCCGGCTCGCGGAGGCGAAACTGGCGCTGCCGCAGGACGTCAATATCTGGCACAACCAGGTGTTCCGCCACGACCCGGCCCTCACCGCAAGCGAATGGCCGGGCTGGAAAAAGGCGCGCGCGTGGTGCAAGCGATTTAATCCGGATGCGACCGAGGCGAGCCCCATTCCCTCCGAGGCCGCAGTCTAAGGCGAACTGAAATCTGCGCGATCAGCTGGTCTGCCTAGGCCAGCCGCCAGAGCGCATAGTTGTGCAGGAAAAGCGGAATCTCCATCGGCGCCATGCCGCCGCATGAACGGGCGAATCTCCTACAGCCAGCCCAGTTCAAGCAACGGGTCGCCCAGCGTCGAGAGCTCCCAATCGATCAGCCCGGCCAGTTGTGGCGCGCCGCGCCAGAACATCAGATTGGTAAATTGCGGATTGTCCGTGGATGTTGGCGATCCGCCCCACGGGCGGACAACATTGACCGATTACTGTCAATGTCGCCATCGAGACCCAAGAGAAACGAAAATGAGCGACATCGAGCCGAATGCTAGAATCTAGCCAGCATCCGAACAGGGGATTAAAATGAGCGAAGTGACAATATCGTTCCGCGTTGCACAGTCTCTGGAAGAACAATTTACAGCGGCTGCAAAAGTGCGGTGCCTTACAGTTGACCAATTACTGCGCGACTTTATGCGGGAGTATGTCGAGCAGAGGGGACTAGCTGAAGACGATGAAGCATGGTTCCGGCGCGAGGTTCAAATTGGACTCGACCAAGCGAACAATGGCGATGTGCTCACATCCGAAGAAATGGAAGCCGATGCTGCGTCGTGGCGCAATGAGACACGTCACAGGGTCACCAGTACCGGCCCGTGAAATTAGCCTGGACCAGGGTTGCGCGAGCGGACCGAAAAGCCATTTTCGAATATATAGCGCTTCATAATCTCGACGCTGCGGAGAATCTTGATGCGAAATTTTCCGCAAGTGCCGGCCGCTTGCTCAGTCATCCCGACCTTGGAAGAATTGGCCGGGTTGAAGGCACCCGCGAACTAGTACCACATCGCAACTACATCTTAGTCTACGACATTCACAATGACACCATACGGGTGCTTCGCGTGCTACATACCGCCCGACGTTGGCCTCCAGCAATCCCTCACCGTCCATAGCATTCGACCGGTAAATCTAGTACACCTCGAACAAGCCCGCCGCTCCCATGCCCCCTCCCACGCACATGCTGACCACCACGTACTTGGCGCGGCGGCGCTTCCCTTCGATCAGCGCGTGCCCGACGAGGCGCGATCCGGTCATGCCGAATGGATGGCCCAGAGCGATGGCGCCGCCATTGACATTGAAAATGGCCGGGTCGATATCGAGGAAATTACGGCAATACAGCGCCTGCACGGCAAACGCCTCGTTCAATTCCCACAGGCCGATGTCGGACACCTTCAAGCCGTGCTTGGCCAGCAGCTTGGGGATCGCATAGACCGGGCCGATGCCCATTTCCTCGGGCGCGCAGCCGACCACCATCATGCCGCGGTACGCGCCCAGCGGCGCGATGCCGGCGCGCTCGACCACGCGCGCGTCCATCAACAGGCAGGCCGAGGCCGCGTCCGACAACTGGCTGGCGTTGCCGGCGGTCACGCTGCCGCCATCCACCACCGGCTTCAGACCGTTCAGGACCGCCAGCGTCGTGTCGGCGCGCGGGCCCTCGTCCACGCTCAGGATGGTGTCGCGGTAGCTGACCGCCTTGGTCTCGCGGTCGACCATCTTCATCGACGTGGCGATCGACGCGATCTCGGCGTCGAAGCGCCCCGCCGCCTGCGCCGCCGCCACGCGGCGCTGCGACTCGAGCGAGAATTCATCCTGCTGGTCGCGGCTGATGCCGTATTTTTTTGCCACGAATTCGGCCGTGTCGATCATCTGCATATAGGCGGCCGGGACCATTTCGACCAGCCGTTCGTCTTTTTCGCGCAACGACCATTCGCCATAGGCAGGCGCCAGCGCGCTGACGTTCTCGGCCCCGGCGCCGACCACCGCGTCCATGCCATCGACGATGATCTGCTTGGCCGCGATCGAAATGGCCATCAGGCCGGACGCGCACTGGCGGTCGACGGTGGCGCCGCCGGCGGTGACCGGCAGCCCGGCCCGCAGCGCGGCGGCGCGCGCCAGGTTGCGCCCGGACGTGCCCGCCGTCATGGCGGTCCCCATGATCACATCCTCGACCTGGTCGAAGCCGATCCCGGCGCGTTCGACCGCATGCCGGATCGCGTGCGCGGCCATGCTCGGCGACTTGATATTGTTTAGGGCGCCGCGATGCGCTTTGGCTATCGGCGTACGGGCGGTGGAGACGATCAGGGCTTCGCGCATGGCGTTTTCTTTCGGAGGAATGGGTGCCGCATCAAGTAGCACAACAAATTTTTTTTAAAACTGGTAAAGTGTCAGTTATTAGGTCTGAACTATGATGTCATTTGTCCCCGCCGTCAAGCCCGTCAAGCAATTTGGGTCTGCCGCGACAGCGCATGTTCAGTAAATGGCTAAAACACAAAACCAGGAGATATGGCATGAAGGCAGAAGCAATGAAGGCGGAAATCCCGGCTTGGAGCGCCGGCAAACAGGACACCATCAACGCGGTGCTTCGGCGCGCAGTGGAAAACCACGGCGAGCGCACGTTCATCGAATGTTTGGGTGACAAATACACCTTCGGCGAAGTCGGCGAGCGCGCCTGCCGCCTCGCCAACGGCCTCGCCGGGCTCGGCGTTAAGCAGGGCGACACGGTCGTCACGCTGCTCGACAATTCGGCCGACGCGGTCTTCATCTGGCTGGCGATCAACAAACTGGGCGCGATCAGCGTCCCGGTCAACACCGCGCTCAAGGGCGAGTTCCTGCGCCACCAGGTCGGCGACGCCGGCGCCACCGTGATCATCGCCGAGCAAGACTACGCGTCCCGCGTGGCGTTCATCGCCGACAAGCTGCCGACCCTGCGCACGCTGGTCTACCGCGGCGAACAGCCGGAGCTGACCGGTTTCGAGCACGCGCTGCTGCCATGGTCGGCCATCCTCAGCGACAATACCGCCGACCAGACGGTCGAGGTCAAGCCGAGCGACCTGGCCATGCTGGTCTACACGGGCGGCACCACCGGCCCGTCGAAGGGCTGCATGATCAGCCATAACTACTGCGTCCATTTCGCGCACCAGATGATCCGCCTGACCGGCCGCACCAAGGAAGCGATCACCTGGACCCCGCTGCCGCTGTTCCACAAGAACGCCGTGGTCTCGACCATTTTGGTGAACATGTTGATCGGCGCCCAGGTGTCGATCTACACGCGCTTCTCGGTATCGAACTTCTGGCCCGAGATCGAGCGCACCCGCGCCACCGACGTCGCCATGCTCGCCGCGATGTTCCCGATGCTGGCCAGGGCGCCCGACAACGACGCCATGCTGCGTTGCAAAGGCCAGCTGTTCGCCGCGTGGGGCGCGCCCTTCCCTCCCGAAATCCAGGCGATCTGGAAGGAGCGCTTCGGCGTTACCCATACGGTGGCCGGCGGCTTCGGCCTGACCGAATGCTCGATCGTCTCGCTGCTGCCGTTCGGCACCGAGGCGCGCCCGGGCAGCTCCGGCATGCGCAACGAAAGCTTCGACGTGCGCATCGTCGACGACGACGACAACGAACTGCCAAACGGCACATCGGGCGAGATCATCGTGCGCCCGCGCATGCCGCACATCATGTTCGAAGGCTACTGGAAGCGGCCCGAGGACACCATGAAGGTGTACCGCAACATGTGGTTCCACACCGGCGACATTGGCATGTTCGACGACGACGGATATTTCTACTTCGTCGACCGCAAAAAAGACTACCTGCGCCGCCGCGGCGAGAACATCTCGAGCTTCGAAGTCGAGAACGCGTTCCGCAGCCATGACCTGATCCTCGACATCGCCGCCCACGCGGTGCTCGACAAACTCGGCGAAGACGAGTTGAAGGTCACGGTCTTGCTCAAGCCGGGCGCCGAACTCGATGCCGAAACCCTGTGCCGCTGGTGCATCGACCACCTGCCCTACTATGCGGTGCCGCGCTACTTCGAGTTCCGCGACGATTTCCCGCGCAGCCCGGTGGGCCGCATCCTCAAGTACGAGTTGCGCGACCAGGGCGTGACCCCGACCACTTGGGACCGTGAAAAATCGGACGTCAAGCTGAACAAGCGCTAAGCACCCGGGCATGACGCAAATCACCCGATGCACTTTCACGGGCAGCAGCGGCAACCGCCTGGCGGCCGACGCCGGCGGCGCGCTGGCCGCGCCGCCGGTGCTGTTGCTGCACGGCGGCGGACAAACCCGCCATTCGTGGGGCAATGCGCAACGCGAACTGATCGCCGACGGCTACCGCGTGTTGTCGGTGGACGCGCGCGGGCATGGCGAATCGGACTGGGTCGCGGGCGGAGATTATTCGCTCGACAGCCAGGTCGGCGATGTCCGCGCGATCGCCAGGTCGCTCGGGCGCAGGCCGGCGCTGGTGGGCGCCTCGATGGGCGGCGTCAATGCGCTCATCGCCTGCGGCGACGACTCGTCGCTGGCGAGCGCCCTGGTGCTGGTCGATGTCACTCCTAGAATGGAGGCTGAAGGCATTGACCAGATTGAGCGTTTCATGGGCGCCAACCCGGATGGATTCGACAGTATCGACAGCGCCGGCGACGCCGTGGCCGCGTATTATCCGACGCGCCCGCGGCCGGCCAATCTGGAGGGCCTGCGCAAGAACCTGCGCCAGCGCGACAACGGCCGCTGGTACTGGCACTGGGACCCGGCCATGTTCGGCGGCGACCGCGAGGCCAAGGTCAGCGCGATGCGCAGTGCGATGCTCGCTGCCGCGACCAAGATCCGCATTCCGACCTTGCTCGTGCGCGGCGCCAAGAGCGAAATGGTCACCCTGGCCGGTGTGGCGGAGCTGCGCGCACAACTGCCGCATCTGGAGTTTGTCGACATCGCCGGCGCCGGGCACATGATCGCGGGCGACCGCAACGATGCGTTCAATGGCGCGGTGTCCGACTTTTTGCGGCGCCACGTGCCGTCGGGGGAATCGGCATGACGCGGCAGTTTGTGTTGGTCATCAGCGATTGCCTGGAAGGGCGCGAGGCCGAGTACAACGACTACTACGACAAGCGCCACATTCCGGACATCCTGGCGCAGCAGGCCGAGTGCGTAAGTGCGCAACGCTTCGGCGTGACCAAATACTTCGGCCCGGAAGGCTTGCCGGTGTGGCGTTTCTCGACGCTGTACACCATCGAGACCGATGATCTGGATGGCTACCTGAGGCAGTCGACCGAGCTCATGACGTCGGGCCGGATCCCGCCGTCCAATGCGGCCATCACGTCTACGGCGGCGGTGTTCAAGTTGATACCGCTGGGGCCGGAGATCACGCGTTAATTCCCCCAGCCGTAAATGGATCGTTTCCGGCTGAGGGTCTCAGGGTGTTACCAGGCGGAGCGGTGCAAGCCACCGTCCACCGTGATCAGGTTGCCCGTCATGTACGCGGCCTGCTTCGAGCACAGGTAGGTGGCCAGCGAGGCGATCTCCTCCGGCTCGCCCGGACGTCCCGCCGGAATCAAGCCCTTAAGCATTTGCATCGCGCCCTCGCGCGTAATCCCCTTCTCCTCGGCCACGTGGTCGAGGTAATGGTACATCCGCTCGCTGCCGATCCAGCCCGTGGCGACCGTGTTGACGGTGATGCCGTACTGGGCGAACTCGTTCGACAGCGATTTATTGAGCGACACCACCGACGCGCGCGCGGTATTGGCGAGGATGTGCTTTAACTCGGCCGGCGGTTCCTTGGCCGCGCCGCTGCCGATCGTCACCAGCCGTCCCCAGCCACGCTCCTTCATGTGCGGCAGGGTCGCGCGCGCCAGAAAGATCACGCTTAGCGCCAGGTCGCGGAACGCCTGCACGAACTCCTCGCCCTTGTGGTCGAAGAAATCGCCGGGGCCAGGGCCGTGCACATTGGCCAGCACGATGTCCGGCGCCCCGAAGGCGTCGCGCGCCACCTGCACCGCGCGCAGCACCGCGTCCTCCTTGGTCAGGTCGACAGACACGCCGACCGCCTGGCCGCCGGCCGCAATGATCGCCCGCACCGCCTCGTCGATCGCGGCCTGGCCGCGGGCGGCAACCACCACCTTGCAACCCTCGCGCCCAAGCTGCTGCGCGCATTGGCGGCCGATTCCCTTGCTGCCGCCCGATACGAACGCCACTTTTCCTGCGATTCCAAAATCCATTTTTGTCTCCTTCGTTATAAATTCATTCTGATTTATTTTTTTACCGGCATCTTGAGCACCGCCTTGGCCAGGATGTCGCGCTGCACCTCGTTGGCGCCCGCGTAAATGGTCACCGGACGCGCCATCATGAGCTGCCAATGCAGGTCGGTCGCCAGCGGCCCCACCCGCACGTCGCCGATGACGCCGCCATGTTCGGCGCCGATGTCGACGCTAAATTCGGTGATCCGCTGCAGCAGCTCGGAGATGTACACCTTGAGCACCGACACCTCGGCGCCGGGCTGGGCATCGCGCGCGGCGATGTCATTGCACACCTGCGCATACAGCAGGCGATAGTCATGCAGGTCGGCCTGCAGGCAGGCCAGCCGGTCGGTCACGCCCAAGTCGTCGCCCAGGCCCGCAGCACGCACCAAGGCCTGCGCCAGTTCGAGCGCGGTCGCGGCCAGCGCCGGGCTGCCGAGCCACACGCGTTCATGGCCGAGCAGCGCCTTGGCCACGTTCCAGCCCTGGTCGATCTCGCCGACGAGGTTGGCGGATGGGACCCGCACCGCCTCGAAGAACACTTCGCAGAACTCGTCCTCGCCGGCGATGTTGGCGATCGGGCGGATGGTCACGCCGGGCGCCTTCAGGTCGATCAGCAAAAAGCTGATGCCGAACTGTTTCTTCGGGCCGTTGGTCGTGCGCACCAGCGTGAAAATGTGGCTGCCCTCGGTCGCGTGCGTGGTCCAGATCTTCTGGCCGCTGACGACGAACTCATCGCCCTCGCGGATGGCCTGGGTGCGCAGGCTCGCCAGGTCGGAGCCGGCGCCCGGCTCTGAATAGCCCTGGCACCAGATGTCGTCGCAGTCGAGGATGCGCGGAAGGTAGTAGGCACGTTGCTCGTCGGTGCCGCAGGCGATCAACGTCGGCCCGAGCTGGGTTTCGCCGTTGTCGATGATGCGGGCCACCTTCGCGCGCTCGGTCTCCTCGTGGTAAATGAGCTGCTTGCGGAAATTGAGACCCATGCCGCCCGCCTCGAGCGGCCAGGCCGGCGCGCGCCAACCGTGTGCGTTCAGTAGCCGCAGCCAGGTGACCAGGTCGTCGCCGCGCAGGCGCAGGAACGGCCGCCGGTGGTCCTGGCGCCACGCGGGCGGGTAGTATTGTTCAAGCCAGGCGCGGAAGCGCGCCCGGAATTCGTCGTCGGGTAGTGCAGCCAGTGCGCTGCGGTGGGCCAGATCAGCCATTTTGATCCTCGGAAGTTGATTGAAAGCGCACAAAGCGGCGGCGGTGCTGCTGCGGCCCGCCCAGCAGCGAGGCCGCCTGCAGCGCCGCGCGCAGGTAGAAGCCGATGTCTACCTCCTCGGCAAAGCCCATAGCGCCGTGCATTTGCACCGACTCGCGCGCGACCCTGATCGCCACGTCCCCGCAGCGCGCCTTGGCCGCGCTGATGGCCGCTTGCGCCGCATGCGAGTACGGGTCGGCCTGGTAGGCGCCTTGTGCGTGGCGCCAACTGGCGTTGGCCAGCATGGTGGCGATGTGCAGGTCCACGCAGCGGTGCTGGATGGTCTGGAACACGCCGATCGGATGCCCGAACTGCACGCGCTGGTTGACGTAGGCGATCGTCTGTTCCAGGCAGCCGGCGGCCAGACCGGCCAGTTGCGCAGACAGCATGATGCGGCCGGCCGAAAGCGCGCGCTCCAGCGCTGCGGCGGCCTGCCTCCCCTGGCCCAGTGGCGCCCCGAACAGCGTCGGCGCGGCGTCGAACGTGACACTCGCGTAGCTGTTGATGCCGGCCGCAACCGACTCGAACGCCACCCCCGGCGCATCGGCGGCAACGGCCACCAGCACCGGCGCGCCTTCGCTTTCGGCATACACCAGCAGCACGGAATCGTCCTGCACCGAGGGCACGAACAGCTTGCGTCCGGTCAGTCTGCCTCCTTGCACGCGGGTGGCCTGCGCGCCGACCTCGATTTGTCCGGCGCCCTCCTGCCAGGCCAGCGTCAACAGTCGCTCGCCCGCCAGCAGCATCGCTTCGAGTTCGCGCGCGGGCGCGCCGTCGAGCGCCGCGAGCAGTTCGGTCGGCATGCTGGCGCAGGCCAAGAACGGCGCCCCGTACAGGGTGCGTCCGAATAATTCGGCCAGCGTGGTGGCGCCGGCGATGCCGAGGCCGGAGCCGCCGCGGGCTTCGGGCAAGCCAAGCCCGAGCCAACCCATGTCGCCCATTTCGCGCCACAATGCGCGGTCCACCGCGCGCGGCTTGAGCGAGTCGCGGCGCAGCACCGCACGGTCGTAGCGCCCGCCGATAAAGTCGCCGGCCGCGTCGCGCAGCATGGCCAGTATGTCTTCGGATTCGTCCATTTCGTTCCTTGTCAAAAAAATAGTGGCGCCGCAGACGCCCGCCGTTAACTGACACTGTATCATTTTTTAAAAATTTATGGCATCATTTGTTCAAGCCGCCAACGAGCGCGCCGCATCGACCAGCGCAGCGCCCCCCGCAGCCGCGCTTGAGCACATGAATGGAGACGCCCCATGAAAATGAACGACACGATCGGCGACAACGCCGCCCCGTCCGCACCGACGGCGGTGCCAGCCAAAAGCTGGTACGCGCTGACGATCCTCACGCTGATCTACTCCTGCCACTTCCTCGACCGCTCCATGATCTCGATCATCGTCGAGCCGGTGCGGCGCGAGTTCGGGCTCAGTGACAGCCAGATCGGCCTTTTGACCGGCCTCGCCTACGGCGCCACCTTCGCGCTGGCCGGCCTTCCGCTGGGCTTGATGATCGACCGGGTGTCGCGGGTGCGCCTGCTGGCCGTGCTGGTGACGATCTGGAGCGGCATGACCGCCCTGTCGGCCTACGCCACCAGCTTCGTATACCTGCTGCTGGCCCGCATGGGCGTGGGCGCATCGGAGGCCGGCGGCTCGCCCACCAGCCTGTCGCTCATTTCGGACTTGTTCCCGCCGAACAAACGCTCGACCGCGGTCGGCTGCTTCTTCCTCAGTAACGCCTTCGGCGCCACGGCGAGCATCTTCATCGGCGGCTTCGTCACCGCGCAGTACGGTTGGCGCACCGCGATGCTGATCGCCGGCGCGCCCGGCCTGATCCTCGCCGTGGTGCTGTTTATGACCGTAAAGGAGCCCAAGCGCGGCGGCACCGATCTGGTCAAGGTGGCCGCCAAACCGGCCCGGCTCGGCGAAGTGATGCGTTTCTTCGTGGCCAATCCGGCCATGCTGCACCTGATGCTCGGCGCGGCGATACTAACCGCAGCGATCGCCACCATCGGTGCCTGGCTGCCCTCGTTCGGCATGCGTTTCCATGGCTTGTCGATCCAGCAGGCCGGCATCGCGGCGGCGATCGCGGCCGGTTTCTGCGGCGCGATCGGCTCCGTCCTCGGCGGCATCCTGAGCGACAAACTGGGCAAGTCGAATCCGCGGCGCCGGCTCGATTTCTGTGCGGCAATCTGCGGCATCGCCGTGCTGCTGGCGACCGTCGCCGTGTTCAGCGGCTCGACCCCGGTCTCGATGGTGCTGTTCAGCGCCACCATGCTGGTCGGTTTTGCCTGCTACCCCGCTTCCTTCGGCACCATGCTCGGCCTGGCCGACGCGAACATGCGTGGCATGACGGCGGCCAGCCTGCAAATCGCCACCAACCTGGTCGGCTACGGCCTCGGCCCGTTCATGGTCGGCCTGCTGTCCGACCATATCGGCGGCGCCGGTTCGCTGCGCACCTCGATGGCGATCGTGATGGCAGTCTGCTTCCCCTGGGCCGCGGTGCACTTCTGGCTGGCCGCGCGTGCCACCGCCAGGATGAAGGTGGTCCTGTAACACCATATACACCAAGGAGATTATTTTGAAAAAATGGAAATGCTTTTTTTGCGGCTTTTACTATGACGAGGCGCTCGGCCTGCCCGACGAGGGCATCGCGCCCGGCACCCGGTGGGAAGACGTGTCCGAAGACTGGATCTGCCCCGAGTGCGGCGCGGTGAAGGCCGATTTCGCGATGTTCGAAGTCTGATGGACGGCCAGATCCCGACCCTGATCGTGATTGGCGCCGGCCATGCCGGGGCCGAGGCAGCGGTCGCGGCGCGCCAGGGCGGTTACTCAGGAAAAATCGTCGTCATCGGCGACGAGTCGCCGCTGCCCTACCAGCGCCCGCCCCTGTCCAAAGCATATCTGCACGGCCGCGCCAGCGTCGAATCGCTGCTGCTTAAGCCGCAGGCGGCCTATGACAAGGCCGAGGTGACGCTGCGCCTCGGCGTGCGCGTCGCCGCCATCGACCGTGCACAAAAATCGGTGCTGCTGGCCGATGGCGCGCGGCTCGCGTATACGCAACTGATCATCGCGACCGGCAGCAGCGCACGTGCGCTGAGCGCGCCGGGGCTGCCGCCCGATGCCCGCCCCGCCAACCTTTTCTATCTGCGTAATGTCGACGATGTCGAGGCGATGCGGCCGTACTTCATAGAAGGCAAACGGCTTGTCATCGTCGGGGCCGGGTACATCGGTCTCGAGGTGGCGTCGGTTGCGCGCAGGTGCGGCTTGCAGGTCACCGTGCTCGAAGCGGCGCCGCGCGTGCTCGCGCGCGTGACCGCGCCCGAGGTGTCCGACTTCTACGCGACACTGCACGCGCAGGCCGGGGTGCGCATCCTGGTCGACAGCCGGATCGAAAAAATCGAACTCGATGCGCGCGGCGCGATCACCTCGCTGACCACTGCCGACGGCAAACTGATCGAGGCCGACTTGATGATCGCAGGGATCGGCGTGCTGCCCAACGACGCACTGGCGGCCGCGGCGGGCCTCGACATCGACAACGGCATCGCCACAGACAACTGCATGCGCAGCTCCGACCCGGATATTTTCGCCATCGGCGACTGCAGCAGCCACCCGAGCCAGGTATACGGGCGCAGGATCAGACTGGAGTCGGTGCCCAATGCGCTGGAACAGGCACGCTGCGTGGCCTCGGTCGTGTGCGGCGCGCCCAAGCCCTACGTGTCGGTGCCATGGTTCTGGTCCGACCAGTATGATCTCAAGCTGCAGATGGTGGGACTGTCGCAGGGCTACGACCAGGTTGTGCTGCGCGGTGATCCGGCCAATAAATCGTTTGCTGTGTTCTATCTGCGCGAGGGCGCCGTGATTTCGGCCGATTGCATCAACCGGCCACTCGAGTTTGTACCGCTCAAGAAGCTGGTCACCGCGCGCGCGGTGGTGGCACCGGCGCGACTGGCCGACGAGTCGGTGACGCTGAAAGAAATCGCCGCCTGAGTAACAGCCGCACCACTAAAGCGTCTCGATAAAGTGCGTTGCGGCGATTGCCCGACCTTCGATCGCGAAAATAATTTCGGCGGCTGCGTTCCCATGTCAGCGAAAAAAGCGCGGATCGAAAATCCAACGCTTGAGGGTGGTTGCGACGATCGCGCCGGCATGGCCGTGCTGCGGATTGATCAGCACATTGAATTCGTCGGGCACGATCACCGAGGGAACAAGCAGGAGGGCCGAGGCCCCCGATGTCAACCAGGCGTCGCCCGCAGTCCTCCCGGACAAGCCGGCAGGAATCGCGTCCCAGCCCACAGGGAGTGGTTCGAGCATCCGGCGCGCGTCCCATACAGCGTCGGGAATGTCGATGCGCACAAGGTAGCGATTGAACGGCAGGCCGCCGCTGCGCAGGTAGTGAACGGTCTCAAGGGTGGCCAGTGCGATGTTGGTGGCGCAATACACGACCGGCGCACCCTTGCTGTTCCAGCGTCCACCCGTCATCTTGGCGCCAGTACCGCTCAGGTCATTGGCGGCGTATGTCGGCGCCTCGACCGCAATGCGCCAGACCGGCACTGTCATGCGTACGCGCCGCTCTGGCTCATCGAAAGCAGTTCGGCCACAAGCTTCTGGCCCTCGAAGGTGTCCATGTAGCTCGCCGGAGTCGCGCCGGCCAGCGCCGGCAGCGGCTTGAAAAGCCAGTCGGACACCCAGCGCGCCGAGTCGAAACCTGCCGGATCGCCGGACTGTTCGACCATGGCCTGCACCATCCCGATCAGCGTTTCGATGCCCAGTACGCGTTCCGATTCGTCCTTGGACAACATCGCGGCGTCCCTCTCTTTACGGCTGACGGTGGCCCGGGAGAGGCCGAGGCTGGACAGCAGATTCTCCTTGCTCATGCCCATGCGCGACGCGAGACTGCCGACGATCGACGCCGGGATGCCTTGCCGGATCAGCGCGATGCGCGCCTGGGGATCGAAGCGGTAAATTTGAGTGCCATCAACGATATCGGTCCGCGCGGCCGTCGTTGTCGACTCAACGAAAGCGCCGCTGACAGCCTGCCGCGCTTCCCCCTTGACATTGGCGGCGCGGGAAATCGCCGCTGCTTTTGCCATTGCCTTGGACCTTGACATGATCGTCTCCTTTGAGACAATAGTATAGGTCAAATGAGTCAATCGGCAAGCGCCGCGCGTCCCGGACTTGCGTTCTCGCAAGAGATCCACGCGATCTACCCAGCACAGCAGTGCGCCTCCGCGACGATGTTTTTAGCGACGCCCCTAGCGGCGCGCGATAGCTTCGGCGACCGCAGCGCCCGTGGTAACGGTCGAATACAGGGGCAGGCTTTGCTGCACCATGAAAGCGTGCGATTCGGCCGTGGCGCCGGCGACGCAATCTTCGGGTACCAGCACCTGGTAGCCGAGGTCGGACCCGCACAGGGCCGAGCCCGACACCGCGACATTGCTCGACACGCCGCACAAAACGAGCGTGTTTACACCGCGGTTGCGTAGTTGCTGGTCGAGGTCGGTTCCATGGAAGGCCACCAGGCTGAATCCGCGCGCATGGAGCACATCGCGCGCATCGATTTCGAGCCCTGGCACCGTCTCCACATCGGGCGTGCCGATCCGCATGCGTCCCTGCTTGACCGAGCGCGCCAGGATCACATTCGTCATCGGCACATCGGCGCAATCGGGGCGGTGCGCCACATGCAGGTGGAACACCGGAAAACCGGCGGCCCGGAACGCGGCCGCCAGGCTTGCGATTTTCGCGACGATGCCGCGCGACTCGGCCTGTTCGGCCAGTGTGGCGAAGGGGGACAAATCGCGTTCGATCACGCCGCGCTGGCATTCACTGATCAGGAGGGCCGGCCTGTCGGCCGGTCCGAGTCCGCGCAAGCCCATTAAAATTGCTCCAAAAAGACCCGCATCGCCGGCGAGGCCGACTTCTTGCCCGGATCGTAGAACGGCGACAGCACGCCCAGCAGGCGCGGCAGGGTCGCCTTGCCGACTTTGGAGCCGACCGCCTTCTCGCTTGCGCGCGACGCTTCGACTTGCTCCGGGGTCATCTTGGCGCGGTCCACGCTGAGCAGGTATTTGGCAACCCGCTCGGCGTGCGAGCGAATATGCACGACCGCGTAGAACAGCGCGTACAGGCGGTACAAATAGCTGAACAGCCCTTTGCCGTAGATCGCATGGTAGACCTGGAAAGCGACCTCGCGGTGCTCGAATTCCTCGGCCAGGTGCCACTTCCAGAGGGCGACCGAATCGGGGTCGGCGCCGTCGAGGTATTCATCGAGGTCCTCGAAGAACACCTCCGCGCTGCTCGAGCCCATCGCCTCGAAGCCCTCGGAATAGGCAAGGTTAAAGCGCAGCGACTTGGTCTTGAGAAACCGGTCGTAGTCGTCCTTGTACGGCTGTTCAAGCTCGTGCATGCCTTCGTAGCCCTGCGCATACAGGGCCTTGTTGAAGGCGATGTGTTGCTTGCAATGCTGGACTTCCTGCTTGATGAAAATATCAAGCTCGGCATGCAGCTGCGCGTGTTTCGGGTCGAGCACCTTCTTGGCCGCCATCATCACTTTGATGAGGTAGGGCTCGATGTGAGCCGGCACCGTCGAGGCCGCGTTGTAGCGATGGGAAAACTCGAGATTGGGCGCCCACTTCGCGCGCATGGTGGAGAAATCCCACTTTGGAAAACGGACTTTCATCATGATATTCCCTCTTGAACCAGGCGTTCGAAAAATAAGTACTCGTCACTTTTAGATTAAAACATGGCAAGCCGCGCCTGTCAAACCGGCGCGGCTTGCGACCAAAAGTGAATCAGCTGCCGTTAAAGACCGGCTTGCGCTTCTCGCGGAAGGCGGCGATCGCCTCGACGTGGTCGTTGGTGCGGGCCGCGACGTTTTCGTAGGCCATGCCCAGGTCCATCATGCTCGCCGCCATCTGGCGCAGCGGCACGTTGATCGTCGACTTGCTCCAACGCAGGGACTGGGTCGGCATCGCCGCCAGCTTGCGCGCGTAGCCGTTGACGAACTCGTCGAGCTCGGCCGCGGGCATCGCCTTGTTGATCAGTCCGATTTTTGCCGCTTCGATGGCGTCCAGCTTTTCGCCGGTGAACAGGTAGTGCTTGGCGCGCGCATAACCGATCAGGTGTGGCCAGATGATCTGTCCGCCGTCGCCCGAGGTCAGGCCGACATTGTTGTGCGGGTCGCCGAAACGGGCGTGGTCGGCGGCGAAGATGACGTCGCAGAACAGGGCCACGGTGGAGCCGAGGCCGATCGCGTCGCCGTTGATCTTGCCGATGATCGGTTTGTCGCACTCGAGCATGCTCATGACCACGCGCTTGGCTTCGCGCACGCAACGGTAGAAGGCTGTGGGATTGTCATACAGCCACTGCATGTACTCGATGTCGCCACCGGCGCTGAACGCGCGGCCGGCACCCGAGACCACGATGATCTCGCTGTCCGGGTCCTCCACCACGTCGTAGAAGACATGCGACAACTCGGTGTGCGACTCGCCATGGAAGCTGTTGAGCGTGTCCGGCTGGTTGAAGATCACGTGCAGGATTTTGCCATCGCGCTCGAAGTTGATGGTCTTGTATTCGGATAATTTCATCGTAGGTTCCCAAGTAGAAATATGTCAATCGGTCTCATGCGCGACGACCCGGAAAAATGGCGGCCTGCTACGCTGATTTCATTGTAACTGACGTTACGTCAGTTTTCAAACAAATAAATGACGATGCGTCGGTTATTTGGGGTTAATTCAGGGAGCGGGCCCGCGGCGGGGCACTGCGGCCGCCTTCGTCAAGGGAGTGGATCCCGATAACGAAGGCGCTGGTGTGGTTGTTGGCGCGGCTGTTTTACTTGGCGAGCGCTTGTGCGAGCGCGGACACCAGCAGCGGGTCCTCCGGCGCGACATCCGGATTGAAGCGCGCGACCACCCTGCCGTCGCGGCCGACCAGGAACTTCTCGAAGTTCCAGAGCACATCCGACGGATGTTCGTGCCCGATCCCGTAGCCGGCCAGCTTGGCCAGCATGGCGCCCTGCGCCGGGTCCTTCGCCATCGGCGCGGCCGCGATCAATGCCGCATACAGCGGATGCTGCGCCGGCCCCTTGACCGACACCTTCTCGGCCAGCGGAAACGACACCCCATAGCTCAGGCTGCAGAACTGCGCGATCTGCTCGTTGCTGCCCGGCTCCTGCGCCCCGAAATCGTTGGCCGGAAAGCCGATCACGGTCAGCCCCGCCCCGCGGTACTGTTGAAACAGGCGCTCGAGGCCCTCGTATTGCGGCGTCAGCCCGCACTTGGACGCCACGTTCACCAGCAGCAGCACCTGGCCTCGATAGTCGGCCAGCGTGGCCTCGCTGCCGTCCATGCGGCGGAACACAATGGTGTCGATCGCGATGCTCATGCCATCCTCTCACGCAAAGAAACAGGTTTTTCGGCCGTCTGCGCGCGCGCCGCCGGCTGCGCCTCGACGCCCCCGCGGTCGGCTTTGGTGCGCAGCAGGAAATACGACAGCGACGGAATCAGCAGCAAGGCGCCGATCATATTCCAAAGGAACATGAAGGTCAGCAAGATCCCCATGTCGGCCTGGAACTTGATCGGCGACCAGGCCCAGGTGACCACTCCCGCCGCCATCGTCACACCGACCAGGCCGACGATCTTTCCGGTGAAGTCGAGCGAGGCGGCATACGCCTCGGCCAGTGTGGCGCCGCGGCGCTGCATGGTCAGCTGGATGCTGAGCAGGTACAGCGCGTAATCGACGCCGACGCCGACGCCGACCGCGATCACGGGCAGCACCGCCACTTTGATGCCGATCTGCAACCAAACCATCAGCGCCTCGCACATGATCGAGGTCAGCACCAGCGGGATGATCGCCACCAGCGTCGCGCGCCAGCTGCGGAAAGTCAGGAAGCACAGCAGCACGACGGCGCCGTACAGCACCAGGTGCATCGTCCAGAAGCTCTGCTTGACCACGATATTGGTCACCGCCTCGATGCCCGCGTTGCCGGCGGCGAGCTGGAACTCGCGCCCTTCGGCGTCGTGCTCGGCGGCGAAGCGGTCGACCGCCTCGACCACCCGGGTCAGCGTCTCGGCCTTGTGGTCGGCCAGGTAGGCGACGATCGGCGTGACGCTGCAGGCACGGTCGGCCAAATCCGGGCGGTCGCCCTGGAAGATCGCGAACGCCTGCGAACGGTTGGTGGTGTTGCGCGACAGCGACTGCCACTTGGGGTTGCCCTCGAACATGCCCGAGGTGCCGCGCCGGATGCCGTCGCCCAGCGACAGCGTGGTCTGCACGCCCTCGACCTGGCGCAGCATGGCCCCGAGCCGGTCGACCTCGACCAGGTTCGGATACGAGAAACACTCGCCCGGCGGCGTTTTGAGCATCACAACGAACTGGTCGGTGGCGAGCGCGTAGTTGGCGGCCACGAAGGCGCTGTCGCGGTTATAGCGCGATTCGGGGCGCAGCTCGGGCGCGCCGGCGTTCAGGTCGCCGATCTTGATGTCCTGGCGCACCACCATGGCGCCGGCGCCGAGCGCGGCGGCGAGCAGCACCATGATGGTTGCGTTGCGCTTTTCGCAAAGGCGCACCAGGCCGTTGCGCACCGCCTGCATCACGCCGCCGGCGTTCGGGTTGCCATGGTTGGCCACGCTGCGGCGCGCCGCCTTGACGCTCACGCCGGTGTACGACAAGGCCACCGGAATCAAAATGAGCTTGGTGAAGATCAGCACCGTGACGCCGATGCTGGTCGTCAGCGCCATTTCGCGGATGGCCGGGATGTCGATGATCATCAGCACCGCGAAGCCGACGATATTGGTCAACAACGCCGCCAGCCCCGCCATGAACAGGCGGCGGAAGGTGTAGCGCGCCGCAACATACTTGTGGGTGCCGCGGCCGACGTCCTGCATGATGCCATTCATTTTCTGGGCCCCGTGCGACAGGCCGATGGCGAAGATCAGGAACGGCACCAAAATGGAATACGGGTCGAGCACCAGGCCCATCAGGCGCAGGATGCCGAGCAGCCAGACCACGCCGAGCAAGGCCGAGCACACCAGCAAGGCGGTGCTGCGCACGCAGCGCGTGTAGAGCAGCACGAACAGCGCGGCGATCGCCACCGACAGCGCGAAATACTGCATGACGACGTACAGGCCCTCGATCAGGTCGCCCACGAGCTTGGCGAAACCGACGATGTGCACCTTGAAGCGCGGCGTCTCGAGCGAGCGCACCTCCCGTTCGAGGCGCTGCGAGAACGCGGCGTAGTCGAGCGGCAGGCCGGTGTCGGGGTCCTTTTCGAGCAGCGGCACCACGATGATGGTCGACTTCATGTTGTCTGCGATAAAACTGCCGACGATGCCGGCGCGCGCCACATTGTTCTTGAGCTGGCGCGTGGACTCCGGTCCGCCGTCCCAGCCGTCCGGCATCACCGGGCCGCCGCGGTAGCCCTCCTCGGTGATTTCGGTCCAGCGCAGGCTCGAGGTCCACAGGCCGCGCATCCAGGCCCGGTCGACGCCGGGCATCAGGTAGACCTTGTCGTTGAGCTTTTGCAGGGTCTGGAGGTAGGCCTTGTCGTAGATGTCGCCGCTGGTGTTCTCGAGCGAGATGCGCACCGAGTTGCCCATGCCGCGCAGGGACTCGCGGTTGTCGAAGTAGTTCTTGATGTAGGGGTGCGAGCTCGGGATCATTTTCTCGAAGCTGGCGTTGACCGGCAGCTTGACCGCGTGCCAGCCGAGGAACAGCGACATCAGCGCGCACACCAGCACCATCAGCGCACGGTGGTTGAAAATAAAACGTTCGAGCCAGGACCCGCTGTTGCGATCGAACCGCGCGGGGTCGGTGATGACCGGTAGTTCGATCGATTGGTGGGCTGAAGCCATGCTGTTACTCCGTGTTCGTGATCTTGCGTGAAAACCTTGCGTGAAAACCGTGCTACCTGAGGCCGACCTGTTGCACGCCGCGCAGCCCGACCAGCACCACCTTGTTGTAGGCCGCCTGCACCACCCCCGAAAACAGGGTCGGACGCGGCACCGGCTGCGGCTGGAAACTGAGGCCGTCGTCGGTGCTGAGCAACAGGTCGCCGCCCTGGCTCACGAGCAGCATGCGCCCGGGCCCGGGGCTGTCGGATGCGGTGACCGCGCCCAGCAGGCCGGTCTCGACCTTGGCCCAGCTCTTGCCGGCGTCGGCCGAGCGGTAGACGGTACCGCGCAGGCCCGCCGCGATGACGGTGTTGCCGTGCCCGGCCAGGCTGAAGAAACTGCCCGCATAACCGGTCGCCAGCGGCGCGAAACGCTGGCGTTCGCGGTCGAGCTTGAACACGATGCCTTTTTCGGACGCGACGTAGACCTCGCCGCCGATGCCGCGCAGCGCGTTCAGGTGCAGCAGCGAGCCGTACTCGACGCGTTCGATCCACGATTGCCAGGTCTTGCCGCCGTCGCTGGTGGCCAGGATGGTACCGAACGAGCCACACACAAAACCGTTGAGCGCGTCGCTGAACCAGACGTCGAGCAGGGCCTGCTCGGGGCCGCCGCCGTAGTTGAGCTTCATCTCGGCCAGCAGGCGCGCGCCGTCGGCGTCGCCGGTGGCGGCGAGCGCCAGGAAGTGGCCTTCGAGCTGGGTGGCGGCGGCGCGGCCGTCGAACTGGCGCGTCCAGCTGCGGCCGTTGTCGGCCGAATGCAGGATCACGCCGTCGTGCCCAACGGCCCAGCCTTTGCCCTCGGTCGGGAAATGCACCGCGAGCAGGTCGGACGAGACGGGCGACTGGCGCTGGATCCAGCTGGCGCCCTTGTCGTCCGAGGTGATGATCAGGCCCCGGATGCCGACGGCGACCAGGCGCTTGCCGGCCAGCGTCACCGCGGCCAGTTGAGTCGAGGTGGTCAGCCGGGTCGGGCTCGATGGCACTTCGAGGGGATCTTTAAAGTTGTTCGCCGCGGCGCTGGCCGGGACGAAGGACAGCGCGCATGCGGCCGCCAGGATGATCAGGTAACGCACTTGCAACCTCCTTGCTGTACACAAACTACTACCATCTCCCGCGCATCCGGCGCGGTGGCCGGATGCTGGGGAGGCGTTTTCCCGGGTAGGGAAAACGCAGGCCGCTTAGCGCAGGCCGCTGCCGGCCATCGAATCGGGCGTGAAGTAGTTCGCAGGGCGCGGCGCCACCTTGATGTTGCCGATGTCCTCGGGACGCGGACCGGACTGCTTGGACTGGTTGCCGTAGATGCCGCGGTTGAGGTCGTACAACACATAGTTGCCGCCGCGCGGTGCCGGCTTCTCGTACTCCTGCATCGAGGCCAGGTGCATCAGGTGGTGCGGCTTGCCGGCCTGGTCGAGGCTGTAGTAGATCGAAATGAGCCAGCTGTCCTCGTCGAAGTAGAACACCTTCTTTTGCTGCACGTGGCGCTGGCCGGCCTTGAGCGTCGCCTCTACCACCCACACGCGGTGCCGTTCCCAGCGCAGCAGATCCGGATTGCCGTGGTTCTTGCCCATGGTCGCCTCCAGCGACGCATTCTCGAACTTGTAGTCGTTGTACGGAATCAGCATCTCCTTCTTGCCGATCAGCTTGAAGTCGAACTTGTCCATCTTGCCGTCGAAGCCGTTGATCTCGTCGTAGATCAGGATGCCGCCCGAGGTGGTGGCCACGGTGTCGTAGTTGAACTCGGGCGCCAGGCGCACGCGGCGCTGGCCGGGGATGTAGCTCCAGGCCATGCTGCCCTTGTTGTCTGCGCGCAGGAACTGGTGCCGCATCTGGATCACACCCGCCTGCGCCGCCGGATAGGTCGTCTTGGCGGTCAGCACCCAATACGGTTTGTCCTCGGGCACGGACTGGATCGAGTTATCCCAGTACAGGTTCTGGTTTTCGACGGTCTGGGTCGACGAGCGCGTGATCACGCCCGCGCTGTTGGCCAGGCCCGCATCGATGCTCAGGCGCGAGTGCGGCAGTTCGTAGCGCAGCAGGCCGTTCCACATGACCTCGTAGCCCGACTTGGGGATCGGGAACGGAATCTGGGCATGGGCGCCGCTGATGCCGACGCCGCCGCCGGTCAGCTTGGGGTTGTTGATCCGCTTGAGCGTGTTCTCGTAGATCCACTTGGGCAGGCATGCCGAACGGCGCGTCGGGTAGACGTCCATAGCAAAAGTCGGGTAGCGCTTGAACAACTCCTTGGTCGCGTCGTCGATTTTGTCGGCGTACTTCGACAGATTGGCGCTGGTGACGCGGTACAGGGGCTTGTCGCCCGCGTACGGGTCGGCGAACGGCGCGCCGCCGGCGGCGCCCATGGTCGGTTTGTAGTTGGCCGGCGGCGTGCACAGGCCCCCTTCCCAGCTCGGGATGGTGCCGTCGGCGTTGCCGGCTTTTTCGGCCCCGACCGGGGTCAGGGTGGTGCCGAGCTGCTTGATTTCCTCGGGGGTCGCGCCGGCCATCGCCTGGCCTGCCAGCATGACGCCGGCGGCGATCATCAGTACGGTTTTCGATCGTTTCATGTTATGTCTCCTGCTTTTATATTGTTAGAAAAAACGAGGCTTCAAAATGTGGTCTTGAAGGTGAACACGAGCCAGTCGTGGTTCGACTGCACCGCGTTCGCACCATTCGTCGTCGTCACCAGCCCGGTCAGCGGATTGGTGTTGTACTTCGAGCTGGCGTCGGCGTACTTGAGCGAGAACTCGTACTTCGAATACAGCTTGCCGGTCAGGCCGACGGCCCACGACTTCGAACCTTCGTTGCCGCCGCCGAGGGCGGCGCCGTTGCCGCGCACCTGGTAGGCCAGCGAGACCGGCATCGACACGTCCCAGCCGGCGAACGCCTGCGGCCACTCGGGCGTGAAACCGAGGTTGACACCGACCGCGTTGCGCGTCGCGCAGCCGTCGCGCTTGGTCTGGTTCGCGGCGCAGGCATAGCCGACGCCGTTGAAGCGCTTGGCGTTCTTGGTGACCTCGTCGAGGTGGCTGAAATTGATCTCGCCTTGCAGGGTGCCGCCCTTGAACAGCGCATTTTCTGGCATCAGCCAGATACCGTTGACCAGGGCGTGCATCGTGTTGCCGCGCGCGCCCTCGACTTCGGCGTAGGTCGGCGTGGCGCCGGCCGGCAGTACCTGGAAGCCCGACGGCGAATTGAGCGCCGTGTTCTTGCGGTAAGACAGCTCGGCGCCGACGCTGACCGAAGCCACGTTTTTGGTGAAGCTCAGGCCGAACAACTCGGTATCGCGCGCGAACGCGAGGCGGATCGCGGCCGGGGCCGCGAACGGCGCGACCGGCAGTTTGCGCAGCTCGGTGAAGGCCCACGGCAGTTTCTCGTCGAACTTGCGGTAGTACAGGCCGACGCTGCCGGCCAGCGCGGCCGGGCTGTAGCGCAGGTTGATGCCGAAGTTGCCGCGCTTTTCGGCGGGTCCGAAGTCGGCGCCGTTGACGATGTTGAAGTTGCCCGGGAAATTAGCCGCGAAATCGCTGCGCGAACCGTCCGACGGCGCGAAGTAAGTGCCGCCCGGGATCAGGCGGAACGGCTTCCAGTCGAGGCTGTATTGGGCGGCGATCGACAGTTCGTCGGTCAACTGGGCCTGGGCCGAGATCTGCTTGAGCGGCAGGAACAACTCCTTGGCCTCGGCGCCGGGGTTGGTGGCGGCCTTGATGGTGTCGACCGGACCTTGCGAGTAGGCGATGCTGTTGCCGATCGAGTACAGCGACTCGCCCCAGTACACATTGTGCTGGCCGGCCTTGGCGCTGACCGACACGCTGCCGACCGACACATTGGCGAACACGAACGCGTCGAGGATCTCGCCGGAACTGCGGATGTAGCGCTGGGTGTAGTCGTTGTAGGTGTCGTTGCGGTAGGCGCCGGCGACGGTCAGCGCCGGATTGCGCCGCGAGTGCTTGTTGTAGGCCGCGTCGTGCCAGGCCGCGCCGCTGACGCGGAAGCCGAATTTTCCGACGTAGGTGAAGTCGAGTTCGGACAGCAGGTCGAGGCGGTTGGTGACCATGTCGCCCTTGTCGAAACGGCCTTCGGTTTCGTCGTAGCCTGCCACGCCGTAGAAGGACTTGTTGATGCCCTTGGCGCGCACGCCGCCGGTGTAGCGGATCGCATTGTCCCAGCGTAATTCGATATCCGGATTGCCGGTCTGGATCGATGAGGCGTTGGCGCCGCCGGCGACGAGCGCCGACATGGCCAGTGCGACCGAAGCCGCCAGTTTGGTGCGTGCGAAGCCCGCTTTGAAATCGTTTTTCATTCTACTCAACCCCTCTTTATGTTTATGCGAAATGGGTGTTGCGTTGGTCCTCGGCGGCGCGGGCGTCTCCTTCCTTTTCCGTCGATTCCTGACACATCATCAGTTTTGGTAGTAGGCCATAGTTTTCCTGACACGTCAACAGTTCGCACGCGAAAATTTTTTCCCACGGTGCCGGAGCAGCGAAAAAACATGCCGGTTTTCAGAGATAAAACTTGCCCCTTTCGCGGTCCCATTTCATAATCCATAAAAATGACGATGTGTCTGTTTTCTAGCAACAGCCACCCTCTTTCCCTCTTCCGACCAGGACTTCCATGCGCATCTTTGCCGCCACTTCCCGATACATCCAAGGCGCCGGCCAGCTCGACCAGCTGGGCCGGCACACGCGCGAACTGGGGGCCCACGCCGTGCTCGTGGCCGACGCCGCCGTGCTCGACCTTCTGCGCGGGCGCATCGCGCGCAGCTTCGCCGACGCCGGCGTGGCGCTGCGGGTGCTCGCCTTTCCGGGCGAAGTCACGCACGCGGCGATCGACGCCATGCTGGCGCCCGCGCGCGCCGGCGGCGCCGACGTGGTGGTCGGCGTCGGCGGCGGCAAGGCGCTCGACGCCGCCAAGGGCGTGGCGCGCGCCCTCGGCGTGCGCCTCGTTTGCGTGCCGACCATCGCCTCCAACGACGGTCCCGCCAGCGCATCGATCGCCGTCTACAACGAACAGCACCAAATGGTCGAAGTGCAGCAACTGCGGCGCAATCCCGACCTGGTGCTGGTCGACAGCGAGGTCGTGGCACAGGCGCCGCTGCGCTTCTTTTTGGCCGGCATCGGCGACGCGATCTCGAAAAAATTCGAGGCCGAGGCCTGCCTCAAGGCCGGCGCCCTGACCCTGTTCGGGGCCCACGCCTCGCACACCGGCCTGATGGCGGCGCAGGCCTGCTACGACTTGATCCGCCTGCACGGCGAGGCGGCGGTGGAGGCGGTGCGCGAGGGCCGCGTTACCGACGAGGTCGAATCGGTGATCGAGGCGACCGTCCTGCTGAGCACCATCAGTTTCGAGAACGGCGGCCTGTCGGTGGCGCACGCGATCGCGCGCGGCCTGCCCTACCTCGAGCGCGCCCGGGGCAGCCTGCACGGCGCCCATGTCGCGTACGGCCTGCTGGTCCAGTTGACGCTCGAGCGGCGTCCCGCCATGGTGGCCGAGCTGGCCGCCTTCTATCGCCGGATCGGCCTGCCGACACGGCTGGCCGATCTGCTCGGCGCCGCCGCCAGCGCGGCCGAATTCGATACCCTGGCCGAGCAGTCGATGCAAAGTCCGAGCGCGGCGCGCTTCACGCCGGCGCTCGACGCGGCGCAGCTGCGAGGCGCCATCGCGGCGCTCGAGGAGGCCGGCGCATGAGCGGCGCCTTCATGCGGCGCGTGCTGCTCGAGGCGCACGAGGGCCACGTCGACGCCTCGCTCGAGGACGACTTCCACCACTTCACGCTGCAGCTTGCGCACGACGGCAAGGCCGCCACCGGCGTGCGCTCCGAGGCCGTGCGCCACCCGTGGACCACCTGTCCGCAGGCCGGCGCCCGTTTGCAAGAACTCGTCGGCTGCGCGCTTGCCGCGCGCCCGCAGCAGGGGACGGCCGCGATCGACGCCCACCAGCAGTGCACCCACCAGTACGACCTGGCCCTGATGGCGCTGGCGCAGGGCGCGCGTGGCGGCCGGCGCGCCTATCTGGCCCGGGTCGACGACGAGCTCGACGGGCGCCGGCTCGCCACCCTGGTGCGCGACGGCGCGCTGTGCCTGCGCTGGACGCTGGAAGGGTCGACCATCGTCGCCGGCGGCGAGCTGCAGGGCGCCAACCTGCGCAAGCTCGATCTGGGCGCCATCGGCGACGCCGACCTGGCCGAGGCCGTGATGCTGCTGCGGCGCAGCGTGATGGTCGCTGGCGGGCGCGGCATCGACTTCGACGTCTATCCGAGCCTCGAGGTGTTCGCCGGCCGCATGACCGGCGCCTGCTTCGCCTTCCAGCCGCAGCGGCTGGCCGAGGGCAAGCGCCACAAGGGCTCGGTGCGCGACTTCAGCAACTGAGGCGCACCAGGCGCCTACCCCGCCGGGTGCGCCTCCGACACAAAATGTTCGATCCGCGGCGGCGCGCTGCCACTGTGGAGCGACCACAATTTGCGCTCCGCCGCCAAATCGGCCATCGTGGCCCTGCCCCGCTGGCGCAGGTACTGGTGCCAGGAATCGACCACAAAGCGCTCGACATAGCCCGCCTCCGACCCGAGCGCGCGGTATAGCCGCCACAGGCTGGCGCCGTCGCGCCGCCGCACCTTGCCGATCGCATACGCGAGCCGCACAAATTCATCGCGCTGCTCCGGCGCCACCTGGTAGCTGATCTGGACGGCGATGCTCGCGCCCTCTGGCAGGTCGTCGAAGGCCTGCTCGCCATGGAGCGCGTCGCCGGCCGCGGTCACCTCGGGCAACTCGCCCAGTCGCGCCGGCAAGCGGTGCATCGCGAACATCACCAAGGCCATCAGGGCAGCGCTCGCGGCCAGCGTGGGCTTGGCGCCCGCATGGGTGGCGACGGCGCCCCAGAAGGCGCTGCCGGCCGCCATCGCGCCCTGAAAACTGAGCATGAAGACCGCCAGCGAGCGCGCCCGGATCCAGCCCGGCACCGCCGATTGCAGCGCCAGCATATTGGTGTTGCCGACGCAGATCCAGGCCACCCCCGACAGCGCCAGCGCCACGCACAGCAGGGGCAGACTGTGCAAAAACGCCGCGGCCAGGGTGGCCAGCGCGTACACCACCACCGCCAGCGCCATCATGCGGTTGATGTCGACCCGGTCTTTGAGTTTGGGCAGCAGCAATGCGCCCGCCACCGAGCCGGCGCCCATGCTCCCCAACAGCAGGCCATACGCCCCCGCACCGCTGCCGGCCAGCAGCGGCAGCAGCGCCCACAGGGCGCTGGCGGTGCCCACGAACAGCACCGTGCGTACGATCTGGACCTTCATCATGTGCGAATGGCGCACATAACGCAGCGCGCTGTTGATGCCCGCAAGGAGGTTCTCGGGCGGCAGTTGATGCACCGCCTTCGGGTTTTTCCAGCAGGCGACCACCAGCAGCGCCGCCCCGAGCAACAAGGCGCTCAGGACGAACACGGCCAACACCCCGGCCGTCGAGACCACCGCGCCGGCGGCGGCCGGCCCGACCGCGCGCGCCGAACTGTACGACAGCGCCGACAGCGCCAGCGCCGACGCCAAGAGCGGATGCGGCACGCTCTCGGCCTGCGCCGTGAACCAGGCCGGCCCCTGCAGCGCGAAGCCGGTGCCTAGGCAGAACGTCAGCAGCAGCAAGGTCCACGGGCCCAGGTTGCCGCCCGCCGACAGCAGGCAAAGCAGCGCCGCACACAGCACCATGAAGACCAGCACCGACATGAGGTAGCGGCGCCGGTCGAGCAGGTCGGCCATGACCCCGGCGGGCAGCGCGAACAGGAACGACGGCAGCGCGCTGGCGGTCTGGATCAGCGCCACCATCAGGGGCGAGGTGGTGAGCGAGACCATCAGCCAGGCCGCGCCGACGCTCTGCATCCAGATCGTCAGATTGAGCGCCACGCTGGCCAGCCAGAGGCGGCGGAAGGTCCGATGGCCGAGCGCGGCCCAGATACTGTCGGGACTGGACATGCGATCTCCGGTAAATTGTCTGAATCTGCGCCTTGCACCGTCCGCACCCTTGCCGTGGCGCGCCGCATGCGCTATAACATTAAAAATAATTTTTAGTCAGCTACCGTTACAACTTCGGGATAATTTTCATGAACAAAGCAGTCACCTTGAACCCTGTCACATTGAACAAGCAGGGACAGACGCTCGGGCGCAAGGGCCTCGAGAGCCGCGCCAAACTGATGGACGCGGCGCGCACCCTGCTCGAGACCCATTCGCCGGTCGAGGTGACCGCCGTCGCGATCGCCGCCGAAGCGGGCACCTCGCCCGCCAGCTTCTACATGTATTTCGACGACACCAAAGACATCCTGTACGCCCTGAGCGAGGTGGCCGGCGAGGCCATGGCGGCGATCCATTCGATCTTCGACGAGCCCTGGGTCGACGAGAACCTCGAGCAGCGCGCCATGGACGTGGTGCAGTCGATCGCAAAGGTGTGGTCCGAACACCGCCAGGTCCTGCGCTTCCGGAACATGGAGGCCGACCGCGGCGACCCGCGCTTCGAGGAGCTGCGCATGAGCACCTACATCCCGTTCATCGAGCGCTTCGCACAGCGCATCCTGACCATCAACCCGGCCGGCGACACCCGCCGCCGCGCCGACGCCTACTCCGAGGCGACCATCTTCCATGCCGCCATGGAGCGCCTGTGCGCTACCGAGCCCGATGTGATGGAGCGCGGGCTCGGCCAAAAGCGCATCAATGCGGCGCTGGCCAGGCTGATCTGCCTTACTCTGCGCAGCGGGCAAAATGCCAAGACCGCCGCTGCGCCGGCGGCCCCGGCAAAAAAACCGGCTGCCAAACGCAGCAAGGCTAGCGTGTAGAAACCTTATCGGCGGCGCGCCGCCGTCACGAAGCGTCGGCGCGCTCGAACTGCGCCAGGCGCTCGAGGTGGAAATGCGAATTGCCCAGCGCGTGCTCGATGCAGGTGATGCGCTTGAAGTAATGTCCGATCACGTATTCCTCTGTCACGCCGATGCCGCCGTGCAGCTGGATCGCCTGGCCGCACACGAAGTGCCCGCTGCGCCCGATGTGCACCTTGGCCGCCGACAGCGCCTGCGCGCGCTGACGAGGCGTGCCCGACATCGCCGCCATCGCCCGGTGCACCATCCCGCGCGATAGCTCGAGCTCGATCAGCATCTCGCTCATGCGGTGCTGCAGCGACTGGAAGGTCGACAGCGCCACGCCGAACTGCTGGCGCACCTTGAGGTAGTCGCGCGTGATCCACAGCGCCGCCTCCATCACGCCGAGCGCCTCGGCGCACAATCCGAGCAATCCGTATTCGTGGCCCACTAGCAGCGCCGGATAGGCCCCGCCAAGCGCGCCGACGTGCTCCGTCGCCAACATCGCGTCGAGTTCGATATCGGCGGCCCAGCGGTTGTCGATCAGCCGCACCGGGGTCAGGCTCACGCCCGGCGCCTTCGGATCGACCACGAACAGGCTGATGCCGTCCTGGTCGCCATCGGCACCGGTCGTGCGCGCCGAGACGATCAGCGTGTCGGCCAGGTCGCCCCCGACCACCGCGATTTTTCGGCCCGACAGGCGCCAGCGTCCGGCGCCGTCGGCCACGGCGGCGGTGCCGACATGGGCGAGCTCGCCGCGCGCGGCGGCCTCGGTGTGCGCCAGCACCGGGCGCGCGCCGCCTTCGATCATCGGCGCGAGCAGTTGCTCGGCCTTGGCGGCGTCGCCGCTGGCGAGCACAGTGTGCGCGGTCAGCATCGCCACCGCCCAATACGGCTCGACGCACAGCACCCTGCCGATCTCCTCCATCAGCAGCGCGCTTTCGACCACGCCGGCGCCGAGGCCGCCGACCTCTTCGGGCAGCGCCATGCCGAGCCACCCCATCTCGGAAAACGCGCCCCAGGCCGCGGCCCCGTCCTTGCCGCGCTGCGCGAACGCGCACTGGGCCTCGAGGTAGCGGCGCGCGCTATCCTTGAGCATCTGCTGCTCTTGGTTCAGTTGAAAATCCATGTTTAAAGCTCCAGGAAGGTGCGGGCGATGATGGTGCGCTGGACTTCGTTCGACCCGCCGTAGATGGTGGTGGCGCGGCGGTACATATAGTCGGCCACCACGCCGGGCGCGTCGGCCGGCCCGGGCGGCCAGCCCATTTGCGCGGGCGGGGTGTCGTGCGGTTCGGCGTACAGGTAGGCGGCCTGCTCACCCAGGGCCTCGACCTGCATCTCGCCGATTTTTTGCAGCAGCTCGGAGCCGCGCACCTTGAGCAGCGACCCGACCGGCAGCTTGTTACCGCCCTGTTTTTCGTACAGCGCGCGCAGCGTCAGCCATTCGAGCGCTGCCAGGTCGACGTCGAGCCGCGCCAGCCGCGCGGCGAACCCCGGGCTGTCGATCAGGCGCCCCTCGCCGCAAGGCGTGCGGGCGGCGATCGCGCGCAACTGCTCCAGGTTGCGCTTGTTGCGCGGCCATTCGGCACTGAACGCGCGCTCGAGGTCGAGCAGGTGCTTGGCGTAGCTCCAGCCCTTGCCCTCCTCGCCCACCAGCAGCGTGGCCGGGGTGCGCACATCGTCGAAGAACACCTCGTTGAGGCTGTAGCCCTCGCCGATGTCGATGATCGGGCGGATCGTGATGCCGGGCGCGTGCTTGTCGACCAACAGCATCGAAATGCCGCGCTGGCGCGCCTGCGGATCGGTCTTGACGAGCACGAAGATCATGTCGGCGGTCTCGACGAACGAGGTCCAGATCTTGCGCCCGTTGATAACGTAGTCGTCGCCGTCGCGCACCGCGCTCGTCGACAGCGAGCCAAGGTCGGAGCCGGCGTTCGGTTCCGAGAAGCCCTGGCCCCAGAACACGTCGCCGTCGAGGATGCGGGGGCCGTATTCGGCCTTCATCGCCTCGCTGCCGAAGGTCATGATGATCGGGCCGATCATCTTGAAGCCGGCCGTGTCGACCGCCGGCGCGCCGGCCATGAAAGCCTCCTCGTCGAAGATGAACTGGCGCACCGGCGACCAGCCCGGCCCGCCCCAGGACTTGGGCCAGTTGGCGCCGGCCCAGCCCTTGCGGTTGAGGATCTTGGTCCACGCGCGCGTGTCTTCGCGCAGCGGATGGAAGCCGCGCCGCGCGCGTTCGGCCATATCGGCAGGCAGCGCCTCGCGCAGGAAGGCGCGCACTTCCGCGCGGAACGCGACATCCTCAGCGTCGATGTCAAAATTCATGGGGTACTCCAGTTAATGGTTGGTCGTTCAGCTTTGATTGAACGGCACGCCCTTGTCGGGCCGGTAGTCTTGCGGCAGGCCCAGGATGCGCTCGGCCAGTGTGTTGACCAGCACCTCGTCGGTGCCGCCGGCGATGCGCAGGCTCGGGTCGAGCCAGGCAAGCGCGAAGTCGCGCACCGCGGTGGCGCCGTCGTCGAGCCGCACGCCGTCGGCACCCAGCAGGTCGAGCGCGAGCGCGGCCAGGCGCTGGCGGGTGCGGCCCAGCAGCAGCTTGCGCATCGCGCCCTCGGCCCCGGGCTCCTTGCCGGCCGCGATCGCGGCCAGCGCGCGCCGGTGGATAGAACGAAGGCCCTGACGTTCCAAAAACGCCTGGGCGATCACGGCGCGCACCTCGCCGTCCTCGATCGCGGGGCGGTCGTTGAGCATGCTGCGTTTGGCCAGTTCGACGAAGGCGTCGAGGGTCGGGCCGTAGCCCGATTCGTCCGTCACGGCGTAGCGTTCGATCATCAGGGTTTCGACCGCGACCCGGAAGCCCGCCCCCACCGCGCCCAGGCGCTGGCTGTCGGGCACGAACACGTCGTCGAAAAACACTTCGTTCAGGTCGGGGTCGTCGACCAGCCGGCGGATCGGGCGCACGGTGATGCCGGGGGTTTTCATGTCAAGGTAAAAGTAGGTCAGGCCGGCGTGCTTGGGCACGGTGGGGTCCGAGCGCGCGATCACCACGCCCCAGTCGGCGATCTGGGCCCAGCTGGTCCAGACTTTTTGGCCGTTGAGGCGCCAACCGCCTTCGCACGGCTCGGCGCGCAGGCGCAGTGCGGCCAGGTCGGTGCCGGCCGCCGGCTCGGAGAACAGCTGGCACCAGATCTGTTCGCCGCGCAGTGCCGCCGGCCCAAGGCGCACGCGCTCGACCTCGGGCGCATAGCGCAGCATGATCGGGAGCGGATTGCCGAGGCTGACGCTGAAATAATTGAGCGGCAGTTCGTAGCGCATCTCATCTTCGCAAAAGACGATTTTTTCGAGCTCGGAGCGGCCGGCGCCGCCGTAGGCGACGGGCAGCGTGATGCCCGCATAGCCGTTGGCCGCCTTGAGCGCCTGCCAGGCGCGGCCGAGCGCAAGGTCCTGCTCGAAGTTCAGGCCCTTGCGCGCGGCGCCCGAGTACTTGGGCGCGTGTTCGGCCAGCCAGGCCGAGGCTTGGTCGCGGTAGGCTTGCAGGTCTTGTGGCAGCACTTGATTCATGGGGTCGACCTCAATGGGCGGTGGTACTGAAGGCAGCGGTGGACAGCAGGCGCTCGCGCCAGGACGCCGCGGCCCCGATTTCGAGCGCCAGCGCGCGCGAGCGCCGGTAGTGGTGGTGCGGCATCGCCTCCCAGGTCACGCCAATGGCGCCGTGGGTCTGGATGGTTTCGCGCGCAGCGATCTCGTAGGCGTCGGTGGCCGCCATGCGCGCCGAGGCGGCCAGGCTTGGCCATGCCGGGTCGTGCGCCTCGAGCGCCGCGAGGGCGTCGAGCGCGCAGCCGCGCGCCAGTTCGATGCGGATGAAAATGTCGGCCAGTTTCGACTTGATGGCCTGGAAGCGGCCGATCTGCTGGCCGAAGGCCTTGCGCTCGAGCGCGTACCCGCGCGCCATGTCGAGGCAGGCCTGGGCGCCGCCGACCTGCTCGAAGGCGGTCGCCAGTGCCGCCAGGCTGGCGACCTGCCACAGCGCCGCCTCGGCCTGCGCGCCGACGGCGAGCGCGGTGGCGGCGGCGCCGTCGAATGCCAGGGTGGCGGCGGCGCGGCTGTTGTCGATGGCCGGCTCGATGGTGCGCGTGATGCCGGACAGGCGCAGGTCGACCAGCAGCAGCACCAGGTCGGCGCCGCGGGTGGCCGGCACCAGCGCCAGGTCGGCGCTGGCCGCGAACGGCGTGATGGCGGTGGCGCCGTTCAGCGCGGCGCCGTCCCATTGCATGCGCGGGCGCAGCGCCAGGCCGGCCGCCCCCGACTGGCACAAGGCCAGGCAGGCGTGCCGCTCGCCGCTGGCCAGCGCGGGCAGGTTGGCCTGCCCCGCCATGCCCTCGCCGGCCAACAGCTGCGCCACGGCGGCGCTGGCCACCAGCGGCAGCGATGCGCTCTTGCGGCCGAGCTCCTCGGCCAGCACGCACAGGCCGCGCCAGCCGAGGCCGAGGCCGTCGTGCCGCTCCGGCAGCGCGCAGGCGGGCCAGCCGAGGCCGACCGCGCCGCTCCAGAGCGCCTGGTCGAAGCCGCCCGCTTGTTCGAGCATGTTTTTAAGGTGCTCGGGCGGGGCCGCGGCGTCGAGGTAGCGCCTGGCCTGGTCGCGGATCATTTCAAAATCGTCGGTATGGTCGGACATGATGTGCTTTATTTTGTTAGCGGCCGAAACAGCGGCAGGAACACGTCTTCGACCTGCTCGAAGCTGACCTCGACGCGCTGGCCGATATGGACCTGTTCGGGCGGCGTGCCGACGATGTTGGTCGTCAGGTTCAGGCCGGGCTGCTCGTCGAGGTGGACGATGGCGATCGCGTACGGCACCGCCACCCCGGGCAGCCAGGGCTGGTGGTTGAGCGTCACCGCCTCGACCGTGGCCAGGCCCGACATGACTTGCGGGGCCACGTTGCGGCTCATGCACTTGGGGCAGTTTTCGCCGGCCGGATGGATCCAGTGGCAGCAGTCGCCGCAGCGCTGCATGCGCAGCTTGCCGTCGGCGCCGCCGGTCCAGAAGAACCGGTTGGTGTCGTTCAGTAGCGGCAAAGGTCTCGGGCTGGTCATCGGCGGGCGCTTTCTGTGGGTGAAAATCCAATAACTGTCATAACGTCAGTTTTCATCATACCACAGCATTTCCGGCCTGCGCGGCGATTTTTGCATTGGCAAAATCGATCAGGTCGGGATTGGCCGGGTTATGCGCCAGCATACCGCCGTCGATGACGTACGTCTGCCCGGTGATGTAACGTGCCTCGTCCGACGCCAGGAAGCAGACCAGGTTGGCGATGTCCGCCGGCTCGCCGAATTCGCGCGTCAGGATGTGGCGCCCCATGACTTCGATCACGTCGGACGCCACCGCGCGCGCGGCCGGCGTGAGCACCAGCCCGGGCGCGATCGCGTTGGAGCGGATACCCTGGGCGCCGTGCTGGGTTGCGATCTGGCGCGACAGGCCGATGATCGCGGTCTTGGACACGTTGTAGGCAATGCGCGACATGTCGCCCGAAAAACCGCCCGCCGAGGCCGAATTGACGATCGCGCCCTTGCCGCGCGCGATCATGTGCGGCAGCGCGAACTTGCAGGCGGCCAGGTAGGCGCGCAGGTTGACCGACATGACCAGGTCCCAGGTGTCGAAATCGATGTCGATCGCGTTGGTGTCGCGCGCATGCACCTCGGGCGTGCCGATCGCCGCGTTGTTATGCAAGACGTCGAGGCGGCCGAAACGCTCGACCGTGCCCTCGACCAGCGCGCGCACCGAGTCGACGTCGCCGGCGTCGAACTGCACCGCCAGCGCGTTCTGCCCCAACTGCTCGGCAAGGGCCCGCGCCAAGTCCATATTGCGGTCGCCGATGACCACTTTGGCCCCCTCGCCGACGAGGCGGCGGCAGACCGCCTCGCCGATGCCGGACGCGCCGCCGGTGACGATCGCCACCTGATCGATGAATCGTTTCATATGCTTCTCCCGTTTGGTTTGATGGATTGATTCCAGCGCTGGTGCGCGATTGTGCCGCCGTCGACGCGCAGGTCGATGCCGGTGATGAAGCTGGCGGCCGGGCCCATGAGCCAGGCGACGGCTGCGGCGATGTCCTGCGGCGTGCCGATGCGCCCGGCCGGGCAGTCCGTTACGATCTTGGCGACCGCCGGGTGCTCGCGCAACTCCTGCAGGCCCTGCGCCGTCGAGATAACACCGGGACTGACCGAGACCAGCCGCGCGCCCCGCTCGGCCCAGCGCAAGGACGCCGCTTCGACGCGCAGCTGGTTGCCGCGCTTGGCCACGAGGTAGGCCAGGTTCTTGTCGTCCCAGCCCGGCACGGCTTGCACCGCCCGCGCCAGATCCTCGCTGGGCACGAGCGCCAGCTCGCGCTCGACCTCGGGAGCCACCGCGACAAACTGGGCTCCCATGCTGGCGATGACCACGCCCACGCTGCCCGCTTCGGCGATCTGGCCCATGGCATCGAGCAGGCGCGCCGTGCCGACCAGGTTGACCGCGTAGATGCGCGCGGCGTCGGGCGCCTGCGATTGCGATATGGCGGCGGTGTGCACCAGGGCGCGCAGCGGCCCGAGCGACGCGGCCCGCTTTGCCAGCGCCGCGGCCGCGTGCGGCGCGCCCAGGTCGAGCAAGCTCGCGTGGACATGGTAGCCCTCCCGCGCCAGCGCGGCGGCGGCGTCGTTCAGGCGTGCTTCGTCGTTATCGGCCAGCAGCAACTGGACGCCGCTGCCGACGGCGCGGGCGCAGGCGAGGCCCATCGCCCCCATGCCGGTTACCACGATCAGCTGTTTCATGGATTCTCCTTTTTTCTGTTCAATGTCCGGACCAATGGGGTGGACGTTTTTCGACGAACGCGGCCACGCCTTCGCGCGCGTCGTCGCTGGCGCCGAGCTGGTCGCACGCGGCTTCCATCTGGGCCCGCAGTTCGCGCTCGCTCGCATGGTGGGCGGCGCGCGCGATAGCGAGGCTGGCGCGCACGGCCAACGGCGCATTGGCCGCGATTGTTTCGGCCAAGGCCGTCGCGCAGGCCAGCACCTCGTCGTCCGGCACGAGGTAATTGACCATGCCGTGCGCATGGGCGCGTTTGGCGGACATCGGCGCGCCGGTGATCAGCATCTCGAGCGCGAGCGCGCGCGGCAGTGCCAACGGCGCGCGGTACACGCCGCCGGCGGCGGCCAGCAGGCCGCGCCGCACTTCGGGCAGCACCAGCATGGCGTCGGCGGCGGCGACCAGCATGTCGCATGCCATCGCCAGTTCCAGCCCGCCGCCGAGCGCCATGCCGCGCACCGCCGCGATCCACGGCTTGGTGCGCCGCGCATGGACCAGCCCTCCAAGGCCGTTGCCGTCGACCGCGAGCTGGCCGCCGCGGCCGGCGGCGATGTCTTCGAGGTCGGCGCCGGCGCAAAAGCACTCAGCGCCGGCGCCGGTCAGCACCGCCACGCGGATGTGGTCGTCGAATTCGACCAGGCGCACGGCGGCGGCCAGCGCGCGCGCCGCCGCCACGTTGATCGCATTGCGCTTAGTTGGCCGGTTCAGGGTGACGAGCAGCACGTGCTCGCCGATCATCTGCGTCAGCACCTCCGGCTGGGGACGCGAGTCGCTCATGGCCGCACCTCAGTCTTTGGTCAAGACGTTGGACAGGCCCGGCAGCGGCGCCATGCTCGCGCCGCCGTCGACCAGCAGCGAGGTGCCGGTGATATAGGACGCCTCGGGTGACGCCATGAACAACACGGCGGACGCGATTTCGTCCGGCTCGCCGGCGCGCGGCACCGCGAAGCCGGCCGAGATGTGGGCCGACTGCGCATCCGTGACCGCGTCCTTCATGCGGTCGGACGCGATCATGCCCGGCTCGACCACGTTGACCAATATGTTGAGCGGACCGAATTCGACCGCCAGCCCGCGCGCAAAGGCGTTCATGAAGGCCTTGGTGGAGGCGTACGGGATCAGCCCGGGGATGAAACTGCGGTTGGCCGAACCCGACGAGATGTAGATCAGCCGGCCCTTGCCCGGCGCCTTGGACAGGTGCGGCGCGGCGTCCTTGGCGACCCAGAACAGCGAATTGACATTGCTCTTGATGAGGTAGTCGAAGGCGTCGTCGGCCATGTCAACGACACGCGCGTGCGCGTTGTCGGCCGCGCAGTGGACCACCACGTCGAGCCGGCCGTGCTCGCGCACGGCGTCGTCGAACATGGCCTTGACGGCGGCGCGCTCGGAGATGTCGCCGCCGACCAGGCTGGCCTTGCCGCCGCGCGCGACGATCGCCGCGACCGCCGCTTCGCCATAGCTGCGCGTGCGCGCCGATATGACCACGGTGGCGCCCTCCGCCGCGAAGGCGTCCGCGATGGCTTTGCCCATGCCGCGGCCGGCGCCGGTGACCAAGACGACCTTGCCCAAATATCGTTGTTGCATTCCTCGTTGTTGCATTCCTGTCTCCTCCGGTTTGATTGAATGATTTTTGTTTTTATGTTGACGGACGCGGCGTTTTGTATAAAACTGACACATCATCATTTTTTGATCTTGATCCTAATTTCCACAGGTGTCAAGCAATGTACCCAACGCGGACTGGCAAACAACAATGCAAACGACGACCCCCTACCCGAATCTGTTCAGTCCGCTACAGATTGGCAAACTGACGCTGCCCAACCGGGTAGTCATGGCGCCCATGTCGACCAATCTGAGCGCCACGGACGGCGCCGTCACCCCGGCCCAGATCGCGTTCTACCGCGCCCGCGCCGCCGGCGGCACCGGCATGATCATCGTCGAGTTCTGCTGCGTCGACTCGGCCACGGGCCGCTCCGAACACCGCCAACTGAGCCTCGAGTCGGCCGCCATGCTGGACGGCCACCGCCAGTTGGTCGGCGCCATCAAGGACGGCGGCGCTGTGGCATGTCTGCAACTACAGCACGGCGGCCAGGGCGCCAAGCGCGAACTGCTGGCCGACGGCATGGCATGGGCGCCGAGCGACGTGCCGTCGCGCAGGGACCCGGCGCAGTTGTCGGCGCGCGCCATGACCGAGGCCGAGATCGAGCACACGATCGAATGCTTCGGCCGCACCGCCGAATTGGCGGTGGAGGCGGGTTACGACGCGCTCGAGCTGCACGGCGCCCACGGCTACCTGCTGACCTCCTTCATCTCGCCGATGACCAACCAGCGCACCGACGCCTGGGGCGGCGACGAAGACCGGCGCCTCAATTTCTCGCGGCGCGTGATCGCGCGCGTCAAGCAGGCGCTGGGCGAGCGTCCGCTGATCTACCGCTTTTCGGCCGACGAATTCAGCCCGCTCGGCCTGTCGATCGACGACATGGAACGGATCGCGCCGAAGCTGGTCGCGTACGGCGCCGACGCGCTGCACGTATCGATCGGCACCGGATGGACCAGCTTCGACAAGGTGGTCGAACCGATGTCGATGCCCGAGGGCTGGCGCATCCCGTATGCGCGCCGCATCCGCCAGACCGTCTCGGTGCCCGTGATCGCGGTGGGCCAGATCCGCTGGCCGGCCACCGCCGAACGCGCCATCGCGCTCGGCGACGCCGACCTGATCGCGCTGGGCCGCACCCTGCTGGCCGACCCCGAATGGGCCAACAAGGCGCGCCTGGGCGCGGACGCCGAGATCCGGCCCTGCACCTCGTGCAACTACTGCGTGACCATCAGCAGCGGCCCGCACGGCGCCATCGGCTGCGCCGAGAACCCGCGCACCGGGCACGAACTCGACGCTCTGCCCGACGCCGGCGCCCTGCGCGGGGCGCGCGCGATGGTCATCGGCGGCGGCCCGGGCGGCATGGCGGCGGCGTTGATGCTCGACCAGGCCGGCTTCGCGGCCGAACTGTACGAATCGCGCGCCACGCTCGGCGGCGGCCTGATCGCGTCGGCCGCGCCGCCGCTCAAGGACAAGCTGCGCTGGTACCAGGACTACCTCGAGCACAAGCTCGCCAACAGCGCGGTCAAGGTCAGCCTCGGCGCGCGCATGGGCGCCGAACACTTCGGCGGCGCGCAGCCGGCGATCGTGGTGATGGCCGTGGGCGGACGCGCGATAGGCATGGCGATCGACGGCATCGGCCTGCCAATCGTGCACGACGCCTACCAATTGCTGATGGGTGACGGCGGCGCCCTGCCCGCGCCGGGCGGCGCCCCGTTCATCGTGTACGGCGGCGGCGAAACCGGCTGCGAATCGGCCGAATACCTGAGCGAGCGCGGCTACGCGGTGGTGCTGGTGTCGCGCTCCCCTGCACGCCAGCTGGCGCGGGCCGCGGAAATGGTGTACCGCAGCGTGCTGCGCAAGCGCCTGGCCGCCAACGCGCAAATCCGCATCGTCGACAACAGCAGCATCACCAAAATCGCCGCCGACGGCCAGGTGACGCTGCGCGACAAGGACGGCAAAGAGTCGCTGGTTCAGGCCTGCGGCGTGCTGATCGCGCAGGGCCGGGTGCCTGAGCAGGCGCTGGCCGCGCAGTTGCGATTGGCCGGCATCCCGGTGGTGGCGATCGGCGACGCGCGCCAGGGCGGACGCATCGGCGACGCCGTGCACCACGCCTACGCCGCCGTCAACGCGCTGTGCTCGAGCGCCGCGCCGCTCAAGCAGCTCGCTTGCTGACAACGACAAAAAACAACAAAAATCCGGCCGCCGGCCCAACGAATACAGAGGACATCCCGCATGGATCTGCAATACACAAAACAAGAGCTGGAATTCCGCGACCAGGTGCGCACCTTTCTGGCCGATGCGCTGCCGGCCGACGTGGCGCGCCGCAGCGTCACCGGCATGCATCCGCCCAACGAGCAGGATCGGCGCTGGTGGAACCGGGTCCTGAACGCGCGCGGCTGGTCGGCACCGCACTGGCCCAAGGAGTATGGCGGCACCGGCTGGAGTCATGTGCAAAGCCACATCTTCGAGTACGAAAGCCGGATGGCCGGCGCTCCTGAATTGCGCTGGCAGGGCCTGCGCCTGTTCGGCCCGGTGCTGTACACCTTTGGCACGCCCGAGCAAAAGGCGCGCTACATCCCCGGCATCCTGTCGGGCGACGAGATGTGGGCGCAGGGCTTTTCGGAACCGGGCGCCGGATCGGACCTGGCCGCGCTCAAGACCACAGCCGTGGTGGACGGCGACGACTACATCGTCAACGGCCAGAAACTGTGGACCACCGAAGGGCAGTACTCCGAGCAGGGCTTCTTTTTAGTGCGCACGACCGTCGGCGGCAAGCCGCAGGCGGGCATCTCGATGCTCGTGATCGACATGAAGTCGCCCGGCGTGACGGTGCGCCAGATCCAGATGATCAATGGCGATGGCTCGACCTGCGAGGTGTTCCTCGACAACGTGCGCGTGCCGCGCTCGAACCTGATCGGCGAGGAGAACGCAGGCTGGAGCCAGGCCAAGTTTTTGCTCTCGAACGAGCGCACCTCGAGCGCGGACATCTACAAGGCCTTCGGCGACCTCGCGCGGATCCGCCACATCGCGCGCCACGAGCGCAAGAACGGCCGCCCGATCATCGAGGACGCGGTGTTTGCGCGCCGCCTCGCCGAATTGGAGGTCGACGTGCATGCGCTCAACTGGTCGGTGCTGCGCGTGATGTTCGAGGCGCCCAGCGAGTATTCGATCGGCGCGTGCGCGTCGGTGCTCAAGGTGCGCGGTTCGGAACTGCAGCAGCGCCTGACGGAGCTTGGGGTGGAGGCGCTGGGCCAGCGCAGCCTGCGCATGTTCCGCCGCGAGGAGGCCTTCGCCGCGCCGTCGACCGACCCGCTGTGGCCGGCCTACGCCCCGGGTGTGACGACCGACCTGCTGTATCTGCGCGCCTGCACCATTTTCGGCGGCGCCAAGGAAGTTCAGAAAAATATCATCGCCAAGCTGGCGTTCGGACTCTAATCATGAATTTCACACTATCTGACGAACAAAAGATGCTAGTCGACGGTGCCCGCCGCTACCTGCGCGAGCGCTACAACCTCGAGGACAAGCGCGCCGCCTCGCGCAGCGACGACGGTTTCTCGCGCCAGCACTGGGAACGCTTCGCCGAATTCGGCTGGCTGGCGCTGCCGATAGCCGAGGAATCGGGCGGCATGGGCGGCAGTCCGGCCGACGTCGCCCTGCTGATGGAACAACTGGGCGCGGCGCTGGTGGCCGAGCCAATCATCGACAGCGCTGTGCTGTGCGGCGCGTTGCTGGCGCACGCCTGCGGCTCCGACCTGGCGGCCGCGCTGCTGGGCGAGATCGGCAGTGGCGCCGCGATCGTGGCGCTGGCCCATGTCGAGCAGGACGGCCGCTGCGAATACGACACCCCGGTCGCCACCTGCGCCGTAAAGTCGGCCGAGGGCTGGAAACTCGTCGGCATCAAGCACCGCGTGTTCCATGGCGCCAGCGCCGACCGCATCCTGCTGACCGCCCGCCTCGACGGCGGCAACGAGATGGGTTTGTTCGTGGTCGACCCTAAATCGCAGGGCATGAGCTTCAACTCGTATGAGGTGATCGACGGCACGCGCGCCGCCGACATCCGGCTCGAAGCGGTGCGCGTGCCCGAAAATGCGCTGATCCTGCGCGGCACAGCGGTCGACCGGGCGCTCTCGCATGGCTGCGACCAGGCCGTGCTGGCCATGAGCGCGGCGGCGATCGGCTCGATGGATGCTGTGATGCGGATGACCAGCGAGTACCTAAAAACGCGGGTCCAGTACGGCAAGCCGCTGGCGCAGTTCCAGGCGCTGCAGCACCGGATGGCCGAGATGTTCATCGAGACCGAGCAGGCGCGCTCGATCGTGTTCCACGCGCTGGCCAGCATCGACGGCGGCGACACCGGGGAGATCCAGCGCGCCATTTCGGCCGCCAAGAGCCTGGTCACGCGCGCCTGCCGCTTCGTGGCCGGACAGGGCATCCAGCTGCACGGCGCGATCGGCACCACCGAAGAGTATGCGGTCGGCCACCATTACCGCTCGATGCTGGTGTACGACTACCGTTTCGGCGACGCCGCCTTCCACCTCGACCGCAGCGCCGGCCTTGCGCCCGCGCTGGCCGCTTAACCCCAACCAGATAGCGAACCGCCCATGCACCAGCACCTAGCCCTCTCCTTCGCCGACGACCTCGAACACAACGCCCGCTGGTACGGCCAGACGCCGGCCTACACCCAGGATGAGCGCGTGCTCACCCACGCCGGTTTGCTCGCGCGCGCCAAGCAGCTCGGCTCCGCCTTGTACGCGGCCGGCGCGCGGCGCCAGGACCGGATCGGCATGCTGTCGATGAACTGCATCGAATACGGTGAAGTGATCGCGGCCACGCAGTGGTCCGGGTTCATCCTGTCGACTGTGAACTTCCGCCTGGCCGGACCGGAGATGGAGTTCATCATCAACGACGGCGCGCCCAAGATTCTGATTTTCGAGGCGCAGTACCTGGACCTGGTCGCGCAGCTGCGCCCCGCCCTGCGCAGCGTCGAGACCTATGTGTGCATCGGCGCTGGCAACGACTGGGCGCTCGACTACGACAGCTTCATCGCCGACGGCGCACCGGACGGACCGCCGATCCGGGCGCGCGAGGACGACATCGCCTGCCTGATTTACACGAGCGGCACCACGGGAAGGCCCAAAGGCTGCATCTGGGGGCACCGCGAGTTCCGCCAACTGGCGCAGGTCGATAATTTTCTGGCATCGATGGAGCAGACCGACCGCGGGCTGATCGTGATGCCGATGTTCCATATCGGCGGCCTAGTGATCAGCCTGTCGCTGCACTTCCGCGGCGGCTCGGTGTTCTTGCACCGGCAGTTCGAGCCGGCCAGCGTGCTCAAGGCGATTGAACGCGACCGGCTGACGTTTCTGCTGCTGGCGCCGACCATGGTGCAGATGGTGCTCGAGCAGGAGGATCTCGGGCGCACCGACACCTCGAGCGTACGCATGATCATGTATTCGGCGGCGCCGATGCCGCTGCCCGTGCTGAAGAAGGCGATCGACGTGTTTGGCTGCGGCTTTCTTAATCTGTACGGGCAGACCGAGGTGTGCATGTTCTCGCTCTCGCCCGGCCAGCATCTGCCAAATGGCAGCGAGGCCGAACGCGCGCGTCTGGGATCGGTGGGCAACCCGTATCCGAACCTGCATGCAAAAATCGTCGACGACGACGGCAAGGAATGCGCGACCGGGCAGCCCGGCGAGATCGTGGCCAGGAGCGCGGCCATGTTCCGCGGCTACTGGAACAACCATCCAGCCACGATCGAGACCCTGCGCGACGGCTGGTGCCATACGGGCGACATGGGAAAGATCGATGCCGACGGCTTTTTGTGGCTGGTCGACCGCAAGAAGGACATGATCATCTCGGGCGGCGAGAACATCTATTCGCGCGAGGTCGAGAACGCGATCATGCAGCATGCGGCTGTGTCGGAGTGCGCGGTGATCGGGCTGCCCGATGTTAAGTGGGGCGAGGTGGTTTGCGCTGTCGTCACGCTCAAGGCCGGGCAGGTCGCGAGCGAGGACGACATCATCTCGCACACCAAGAGCCTGATCGCCAGCTACAAGAAGCCGAAGCGCGTGATTGTGGTGGCCGAGCTGCCGAAGCTGGTGACCGGCAAGATCAACAAGATGGAACTGCGCCAGCAGTACGCCAGATAGCCAAGCCAAAGTCGCCCTCGAGTTGCTGCGGCAGGAATCGCGCAGCTTGAGACCTTCAGTAAAAACCTAAACCAACATCGTCCTCGCGCACGCGGGGACCCAAAGAACAGTTGCTCAGAGCCAACGTTCTATGGGTCCCCGCATGCGCGAGGACGATGTTGGTTATTGCTGTT